>NZ_JBIVGD010000001.1:129125-673965 GCF_044748465.1 Paenarthrobacter sp. NPDC089988 | reverse complement strand
GCCACCCTAAGCTCCAAAAGCTTAGCTATCCCGGAATTCGCCCGCCAGCGCTGGGAAGCAGGCCCAACTCATACACACGTTTTGTCCTATAACCCCGTGCTACCGTCACCACCCCGTGAAATACCGAGGCTAGGCTCCTGAAATGAACACCTTGCCTCTCGTGATATTCGACTGCGATGGAGTCCTCGTTGACAGCGAGCGGTTGGTCCAAGACATCGACATGGCGATGATCAGCAGCCTGGGCTGGAACATTTCGCGACAAGAGATTCTGGAGCAGCATATGGGTCAAACCGAGGATGCAGTCCTGGCCAACATTGAACGCAGAATTGGGCGACCTGTCCCCGACGACTTTGCAAAACGCCGCCGCTCAGCGTATAAGCAGGACTTCAAGGAACGTCTCGATGACGTTCCCGGCGTGCGCCAAGCAGTAGTGGAGCTGCAGACCATTGGCCACGATACTTGCGTCGCCTCGTCCGGCAGCCACTCCAAAATGCGGCTGACTTTGGGTAAGACAGCGTTGCGACCCTTGTTCGAGGGCCGGATATTCAGTGCGGACGATGTTGCCCACGGCAAGCCCGCCCCGGACCTGTTCCTTCACGCTGCAAGCAGCATGGGTTATCGGCCAGGTCATTGTGTCGTGGTCGAGGACAGCCCCTCAGGGGTCACCGCCGCCTTGGCGGCGGGCATACTGGTCATTGGATTCGCCGGGCTGACGCCAGCGAAGATGTTGCATCGAGCCAGCATCGTCATTGATGACATGGCTGACATGCCCCGCGCCATTCGTACCGTCTCGAGAACCTGATCCGGGAACCTCGTCCGGCACCGAACTCGTTGTCGTCCCATGGGGCACGCTCGCCTTCCAATGACATGAGCCGTGAGTGCAATCACAACACAATCCGTGCGCATCATCGACACGGACGAGAGCGCCTGGACACCAATAGTGTGTGGCTGGCCCTCAACGAAGGCCACATTGCACCGCAGGGCGATCTTCTCCGTCTGTTGGGGTGCCTCGTGGGCCAGGCTTTGCTATCCCACGGCGCCTGGTTGACGGCAGTGTGGCCGGTCCTTAGCGGCGGCCGGCCACACTGCGGTAGTGCATGCCGAATCCAGGACTCCTCTCCTACGAGGCCTTAACTAGGCCGACACGCGGATAGCCGTCCGGCCCAGGTCTTCGTCGCCGTTGCCCGCGGACTCCAGGAGGCCAACCGACTGGGATACCAGCGCCGTCGCCTTGCTACGCCGAGCAAGTTCAAGATCTTTAGCCGCCAACCGCGTGGCATAGTTTGCCTCCGCAGCGAAGGCGCGTTGGGTCTGGCCTCCGACAGGTGTATGCGAAAAGACCGACCTGAGGGTGTCCTCATCCAATCCAAACGAACGCCCCACTGCGATTCCCTCACCCACTGCCAAAATGCCGGGAATGATGGCGGACATCACTGCGACTTTGGCCGCTGATCCAGCTCCAGCCCCGCCGACGAGCGTCGGCGTTCCCAACAGCGACAACACTGGTCGGGCAAGCTCGAAGGCCGACTCGTCTGCGCCGACCAAAAGTCCCAGGGAGCCCTTGAGGGCGGCGTCTGAGCTACCCATGACGGGGGCATCGATAACGTGCACACCAAGAGGCACCAAGCTGTGCAATTC
Organism: Paenarthrobacter sp. NPDC089988; assembly: GCF_044748465.1. Taxonomy (NCBI): domain Bacteria; kingdom Bacillati; phylum Actinomycetota; class Actinomycetes; order Micrococcales; family Micrococcaceae; genus Paenarthrobacter; species Paenarthrobacter sp. NPDC089988. The sequence goes on along the minus strand of NZ_JBIVGD010000001.1, from coordinate 672,327 downwards.
TGAGCTGGTCTCAGGGTGGACAGTAGACAGATCAACAAGAACAGCGCCGCGGAGCACATCGTTGGCAATGATCCCCACGACGTCGAGCACGGCCTTGTCATCACGGAGCATGAGCAAGACGACGTCGGCATTCCGGACGGCATCAGCGGCGGTGTCCGCAATTGTCACCCCTTGTAAAAGCAGAGGCCTTCGCCTTGGTCCGGTTCCACACTGTAACAGCGCAGCCAGATGAAACGAGCCTGCGGGCAAAGGCCGAGCCCATTGCTCCGAGACCAATGAGAGCGACCCGCGACTCGTTTGTGGACAAATTTCGATTGATTTCCCGTGTCATGCTTTGAGTCAACTACTTAGAGCGCGCTCGAACGCAAGCGGAACCTCAAATGGCAGCCTTGCGGTCGACTGTAGCCGGGCCTGGGCCCTGGTACAGCATAATTTTGGCGTCTATCGCCTTGAGGTGTTGTTCGGTGCGACGAAGTTGCTCTTCGACTCGGCTCCGGTGCGTTTCAAGGAGACCGACCCGCTGTTCTTCATTGCCATCGCCGTCTTGGATAAGCGCAATGTAGGCGCGCAGATCCCGCATGGGCATCCCTGTCTCACGCAACCGCTTCAGCATACGTACCCACCGAATATCCCGATCAATGTACCGCCGCCGCCCGGCCGAATCCCGCGGCACATCAAAGACCAGCAGGCCGTCCCCTTCGTAGTAGCGCAGAGTGTGCTCCGTTAGCCCTGTCAGCTCTGCGGCACTGGATATCGAATAGCTCACGGCTTTCCCCAATCAATAGTGGCTTCCCATTGCCAGCCTCGACCCAATTTCTAAGTGCATGGAGCGTCCGGGCACGTAACGCGAGATGCATACATCCCTGCCAATGTCCTAAGGCGCGCCATCAAACCAAAAGACCTTTGGTGCTTATTGATTGGCGGCTGTCCCGGCAACGAGATTCACGAGCCAGTAGTTTGTTCACGTTGCCATGATGACTGTTACTACTGCCCTGGTGCTTCTCGCAGCCTTTTCGGCGGGTACTTTGCCGCCAGTCCGCCTCGCCCGCAGACCGTAGGCGGCCCGGCATGCCAGCAACTACGCCACGCCATCCTCGCCGCGGTTGACTGCGCTCGGGAGGTGTTTCGCCCACCAGGACAGGATGTGCTGGAACCGCGCCTTGCGGTGATGTGGAGTGCCCGAGCGCGACAGTTCGTGGTCTTCGCCTGGAAACACCAACAGCGATGTTTCCACCCCGCGGGACTTCAGTTCGGTGTAGTACCGCTGGCCCTGCTCGATGGGGCAACGGAGATCGTTCTCGCTATGGATGACCAGCGTAGGAGTCCTCACGCTGCCAACCACGGCCATGGGGCTCTGGGCTTGCAGTTGTTCCGGGGTTCCGCCTGTGTACTCCCCTCCGAAGAACCAGCCAATATCGGCCGAGCCGTGGAAACTGACGGGGTCCAGGAAGCCGCGCTCCACAATGGCGCCCTTGAATCGATGATCATGGGCGATGGTCCAGGCGGTGAGGTACCCACCGTAGGAACCTCCCATGATGCCCACGCGGTCCCGGTCCAACACCGTGAAAGCATCCAACGCGGCATCGAGGAAAGCCAGGACGTCCTGCATGTCCACGGTGCCCATGCGTTCCTTGATGGCCCGCCCATGGGTCTGGCTGTACCCGGCGGAACCCCGGGGGTTGCACATCACCACCGCATATCCGGCCGCGGCATAGACTTGGGCTTCGTCGAAGAACGCGCCCGTGTACTGGGCGAACGGGCCGCCGTGGATGGTGAGGAGCACCGGGTGTGGTCCCGGACCGTCCGGCATCACCACCCAGCCGTGCACGGGGTGGCCGTCCTCCGCTGCCGCTTCAAGGTCCCGCGGCTCGCTGAGGTGGGAATGGTTGCGGAGGGTTGCCGAGAAATCGGTCAGCAGCCGCAGTTCACCCCTGTCCAGGTAGGCAAGATCACCCACAGTGGAGGCGTCAGAGAAGCTGACTGCTATTTCGCCGTTGGCCGCCACGGTTGCTCCCAGCACCACCCGGGTGCCGTGTACCAGCGGGGTGATGCCGCCGTCCGCTGCGACCTGCAGGAGTTCAACAGTGCCCAAGGCCGTGTTCAGGACCAGGACACTGTCTGTTCCACTCGGCTGCAGGGGGCCTGAAACGTCAAGGTGCTCGGCATCGGTCAATGGCCGCGCCTCTCCCCCACCCGCGGGCATCACAAAGAGGACCGTGTTCTTGGCGACGAAGTCGATCCGCGATTCGCCCAGGTCCTGGGCGGTGTAGAAGAGCCACTTGCCGTCGGTCGAGACCCTCACGGCATTGACCGTTTGCGGACTGTGGTTGGAGGGATGAACTGCTTCCGGCTGGCCGCCTTGGACGTCCATCCGGTAGACAGAGGCGACCAGGTCGTCGTCGTGCGTTTCATGCAGGGCGGCCACAAAGTAAAGGTGGCGGCCGTCCGGAGCGAAGACCGGAGACTCATGGTCGGCGTCGCCAAAGGTAAGCTGCCGGGCCTGCGGAACGTCCGTGAAGGCGGCCTGGCTTTGTTCGTGGGCCGCCCGTCCGCGTGGACGGAAGGCCGGCTCGCTGCCGAGCTCAGGCACCTCCACCACGAACAATTGCTGGCGCTGGTCAGCGGTATAGCCCAAACCGTTCATCCGATACTGCTTGGAAGAGATGAGGCGCGGGTCCTCGCGCCCGGACGTGACGTCGTCCACCGTGCCATAGCGACCGGGTTCGGGTACGCGGGACGTAAAGACGATCCGGTGCGAGTCCGGCGCCCACTCAAAACTTCCCACACCCGCATGCTGCCCGGTAATCCGCTGCGGCTCCCCTCCCGCGGACTCCACCACGAAAAGCTGCGGCTTGCCGTCCTGGTCGCTTCGCAGGAAAGCCAGTACCAACCCGTCTGGCGAGAAGGCGGGAGCGGTGTCCCTGAACCCACGCGTAATACGCCGGGAGTGCTTGGCAGGGTCCAACGGCACGGTCCAGAGCTGGCCGACATAGGAATCCGTGTCAAAGTCCGGCCTGGTAACCGCGACGACGGCCCTGGTCCCGTCAGGGTGGATGGCGGGAGCGGAGACAGTGTTCAGCAGGGGCAGTTGCTCGGGTTTCACGTGGGTGAGCCTAACCGCACACCCCGGATGCCGGAGCCTGACACTCCGTCGGCCGTAGGATTGAAGCCATGCTGTCCGACGCCATCGCCGCCCTTCGCTGTCCCGTGTGCCAGGGAACCTGCCACCTTGGCGAAGGCCCGCACCGCGCAATCCTGTGCAGCGCCGGCCACGTTTTTGATGCTGCCAAACAGGGCTACTTCAACCTCTTGACGGGGAAGGGCACAGTCTTCGAAGCGGACACCGCAGACATGGTGGCCGCCCGCCAGCGCTTTCTGGACGGCGGCCATTACGCCGAACTGGCCTGCGCCATCGCCTCCCTGGCGGCAGGGGCCATGCAGGGCCCGGATCCTGCTGTTCTTGATGCCGGGACGGGGACGGGCCATTACCTGCACGCCGTCCTGCACAAGACGCCGGCAACAGCTATGGGATTGGATATCTCCAAATTCGCCCTCCGCAGGGCTGCCCGACTGAATCCCCAGGCCGCCAACCTGGTTTGGGACATCTGGCGTCCCCTGCCCCTCGCAGACCATTCCATGGACGTGGTCCTGGTGGTGTTCGCTCCGCGGAATCCACCGGAGTTCGCCCGGGTGCTGCGTCCGGGCGGCACCCTGTTGGTGGTCACCCCACGCCCGGGACACCTGGCCGAAGCGGCCGAGCGCACCGGCATGCTGTCCATACAGGAAGGCAAAGAGGAGAAGCTGGCAGAGACCCTCTCGGAACACTTCCTGCCTGGACGCACCATAAGCCTCGACATCCCGCTCACACTGGACCCCGGACAACTTGCGGACCTCGCCTACATGGGCCCCGCGGGCCACCATCTCGATTCACGCACGGCACCGGAATCCGCTGGTGGCACGGAATCGTTCCACACCACGGCAAAGTTCCAGATCGGGATCTTCAAGAGCCGGGAATCACGGCCCTGACGTGGGCCTCCGCTCCGGGCTAGGATGGAAGGACAGCGACTGTGATCCCGTCCTCGGGGTCCGGGACCAAGGGGGAACAGATGTTTGAATGGCTCGGCGAAAACTGGTGGGCTCTCTGGCTCACGGTCTTCCTCGCGTTCGCAGTGGTGGAGATGCTGACCCTCGACCTCTTCTTCATCATGCTGGGTGGCGGCGCCCTCGCCGGCTTGGTGGCCGACTTCGCAGGTGCCGACTTCTGGCTCCAGATCGTCATCTTCAGCGTGGTTTCCCTCCTGATGATTGCGTTCGTACGGCCCGTAGCCCTCAAGCACCTCCGCAAGGGACCGGCCGAACAACGCACCAACGTCGACCGCCTGATAGGACAATCCGCCCTCGTCATCGAAGCCGTGAGCGGGACAAGTGGCCTGGTTAAGATCGGGGGCGACGTCTGGACGGCACGCAGCACGTCCGGGGTCATCGACGCGGGCGCCACGGTCCAGGTCACCAGGATTGACGGCGCGACGGCGGTTGTCGCCTCGACTGCCGAAAGCAGCCCGCTCTAGGGCACACCGAAAGTTTCTGCTGACGGGCGCGGGTTGCCCCGCACTTGTGAGCCGCATCAACCACTCAATTGGGGAATGAAGGAGATGTATGGACGGCCTAGGAGGAACAGCGGCAGCCATAGTGCTGGTTGTTCTTGTCATATTTGTCATCATTGTGCTGGTCCGCTCGATCAGGATTATTCCGCAGGCACGTGCCGGCGTCGTTGAACGCCTGGGCAAGTACCAGCGCACGCTCAACCCGGGACTCACCATCCTGATCCCGTTCGTGGACCGGCTCCTGCCGCTGCTCGATCTTCGCGAACAAGTGGTGTCGTTTCCGCCGCAGCCGGTCATCACCGAGGACAACCTGGTGGTGTCCATCGATACCGTCGTCTACTTCCAGGTCACTGACCCCCGGGCTGCCACGTACGAGATCGCAAACTACATCCAGGCAGTAGAGCAGTTGACCACCACCACGCTCCGTAACGTCGTCGGCGGGCTCAACCTCGAAGAGGCGCTGACCTCGCGCGATCAGATCAACGGCCAGTTGCGTGGCGTGCTGGACGAGGCCACCGGCCGCTGGGGCATCCGGGTGTCCCGCGTCGAGCTCAAGGCAATCGACCCACCCCACTCCATCCAGGACTCCATGGAGAAGCAGATGCGGGCCGAGCGTGACCGGCGTGCAGCCATCCTCACGGCCGAAGGCACCAAGCAGTCGCAGATCCTCACGGCTGAGGGCCAGCGGCAGGCGGCGATCCTTGCGGCCGAAGGTGATGCCAAGGCAGCCATCCTGCGTGCAGACGGCGAAGCCCAGGCCATCCAAAAGGTCTTCGACGCGATCCACAAGGGAAATCCGGACCAGAAGCTTCTGGCTTACCAGTACCTGCAGACTCTCCCCAAGCTTGCGGAGGGCACCTCAAACAAGCTGTGGATCATTCCCAGCGAGGTAGGCGAAGCCCTGAAAGGCATCGGCGGTGCCCTTGGCGGGACCAACGGGGACTCCCCCGTCCAGGGTCTTTTCGGCGGCAGGAACGATGCCAAGGCATCGTCCCCGGAGCCGGCAGCCGAGCCTGCGAGGCCTGCGGAGTAGCACCTAGCGAATCGCGTCAGGAGCGGTCATCCGGGAGGCTGGCCGCTCCTGGGGTTTAAGGGTTTTTGAGCACCCGGCCCGTTTCCGCGTATAATAGGATATTTGTCCGGCTGGTTCAGCGTGGATGGAACATAAGAGCTTGGCCGGGCGTTGCAAATAGTGATGCAAGGTGTGCAGAAGTAGTCCGTGAGCGGCGAGACAACGGCTTACGGCTAGCGCAGGGTTTCCAGCCCTGCGAACAGACAGAGGGAGTAATCATGAGCGATCGCAGCCTGCGGGGCATGCGTCTTGGCGCCCAGAGCATGGAAACCGAATCCGGTGTTGAGCCGGCACCGCGCCAGCGGGTCGAGTACCGTTGCGAGGATGGCGAGCAGGTCTTCGTGACCTTTGCCGCCGAAGCCGAGATTCCCCCTGTTTGGGTTTCCAAGACCGGCAAGGAGGCGCTGCTGGTTGACGGCGAGCGTCCGGTCGACGCCAATGAAAAAGCTGTACGTACCCACTGGGACATGCTTCTTGAGCGCCGCACGCTTCCGGAACTGGAGCAAATCCTGGAGGATCGCTTGAACATCCTCCGTGAGCGCCGTGGAGAGCGCCGCTCCGCGTAACGGAGCCTCAGAGCAAAGGCCGGGCCCGGATCCCTTAAGGGATCCGGGCCCGGCCTTTTCTTGTGGCCTGCTGGCTTCGGATTACTTGGCCGCGGCCGGCTGCTTTCCTGTGAGCTTCGCCCACCGCGCGGCGAGCCCCCACTTGGTGACGTTGATCATGGCTTCAACCACGATGTTCCCGCTCATCTTGGATGCCCCGAGTTCACGCTCCACGAACGTGATGGGACGCTCTTCGATGCGCAGTCCGAGTTTGGCGACGCGCCAGGCGAGGTCCACCTGGAAGCCGTAGCCCACCGAGGCTACTTCATCCAGTTTGAGGGCCTCCAGGGTGCTCCGGCGGAAGGCCCGGTATCCACCGGTTACGTCCTTGATTTTAACGCCCAGCATGATCCGGGAATACGTGCTGCCAATGCGGGAGATCGCCTGGCGGTACAGCGGCCAGTTGACGACGCTCCCGCCGGGAACCCACCGGGAACCCATCGCGAGGTCGGCGCCATCCTTGATGGCGTCCAGGAGCAGGGGCAGCTGCTCCGGCTGGTGCGAGCCGTCTGCGTCCATTTCAACCAGGACGTCATAGCCGGCCGCCAGGCCCCATTTGAAACCGGCGATGTACGCGGCCCCCAGGCCTTCCTTGCCTTTGCGGTGCAGCACGTGAACCTGGCTGTCCTCCGCGGCGATCCCGTCGGCGAGCTGTCCCGTACCGTCCGGGCTGTTGTCATCGACCACGAGGACATCCGATTCGGGAACGGCAGCCCGAAGCCGGCCCAGTGTCTTGGGGAGCGATTCCAGCTCGTTGTAGGTGGGGATGATCGTCAGGACACGCAAGAAGAGGCCTTTCCTTGATGGAGCGGTCAGTGTGCCGGACCAGCGTGGACGCTGGCGTTCTGGCGCAACTCTCCATTATAGGGTGAGGCGGCCGCTGATATTTTGCGGATGTGTCAGTGCCCACATTCCCGGGCGACGCGACGGATGCTGTGGACAGGTCCAGCGGCCACAGTCCAGTCGATGCCCGGCAGATATCCTGCCGGACGGACCGTTTTCCAAGACCGCGTGGACCTGCCCACACGCGTACCGCTTATGCTACCCGGCAAGGCAACGCCGTCAACCGCCCGATGACCTGCACCGACGAGCGTTGCCCCAGTTCAGCGCGGACGGGCACTCCCGGGAAAATCTTGCCGGAGTCAGCTGCGCAAGGCCTCGTGCGCGAACAGCTCCTGGCCTTCGCGGACCGTTTGAAGACATACGGGGTCACTGCCGGTATCCAGGGCCGGAAGCAGCGGCGTGCGGGCCCGTGGGTCGGTGCTCCACGACTGGACCCGGCTGTCTGCCACCTGCACCATCAGCTCCTCGACCTCCCAGACGGCGAAGCTCGCCGGTGCGCCCGGAACCAGTTGGCCCATCAGCGGATTACGGTGTTTGGTGGCCCGCCATCCCGCACGCGTGTGGCCCAGGAAGGCAGCGCGCGCCGAAATACGCTGCTCAGGGTTGCTGTGTTCCAGGCAGGCCCGGATGCTTGACCATGGTCGAAGCGGAGTCACAGGGCTGTCACTTCCAAAGGCAATGGGAACGCCGCCGGCATAGAACGACGCGAAAGGATTCATGCCACGGCTGCGGTCACCGAGCCGCTGCTCATAGAGCCCTCCCGGACTCCCCCAGGCAGCATCGAAACCAGGCTGCACACTGACAGTGATGGAGTACTTGGCGAGCCGGTCCACCGATTCCTGGTGGGCCAGTTCGACGTGCTCAAAGCGGTGCCCGGCAGCACGGATACGCTGCTCTCCGACTTCCGCTGCGGCCGCATCGAGTGCGTCCAGCCCGGAAACCAGTCCGGCGTCGCCAATGACGTGGAACCCGGCTTGGATGCCCAGCATGGAACATGCCGCCAGGTGGCTCGCGGCCTCCTCAACGGACAGGTAGAGGTTGCCACGGTTTCCGGGAGCGTCGGCGTAATCGGAGGCCAATGCCGCTGTGCGGGAACCAAGGGAACCATCGATGTTGAGGTCGCCGGCCAGACCCAGCACCGGAGTTCCCAGGCCTTCCAGGATCTGCCGGGCCTTCTCCTCCGAGGAGGCCAGTTCACCCCAGTAGGGCAGGATCTGCGGGCTGCCGCCTTCCTCGTTCCAGGAATTGGCCATCCGCAGATCGTCCGGCCGGCAAATATGGGGAGCGGACATTTCTGCCAGTGCCACGTACCCGTTGCTGGCCGCTTCGCGGAGGGCCGCTTCCTGGAAGCCCCGGCGCGTGGAATCGTCGAAGTTCCTGGCCGCGCTCCTGGCCGCGGTGTGTGCCGCCCGGACAACATGGGCAGTTCCCGTGAAGCCATCAAGCCCGCCAAGGCCCGCGGCGTCGACCAGGGCGGAGGAAACGAGCGAGGAATGGACGTCTATCCGCGACAGGTAGACGGTCCGGCCCGGGGCTGCCCGATCAAGCTCTTCCAAGGTGGGCAGCGTGGGATCGTTCCAGGTAGTTTCATCCCACCCGTGGCCCAGGATGGCGGCCGTGCCGGGCACTGCGGCAACGGTGTCGAGGACGTCGCGGGCTGACCGTGCGCTACCCAACTGCAGGCCGACCAGAGCCAGGCCCGTTTCGGTCAGATGGGCATGCGAGTCCACGAAGCCCGGGGTGAGAAGGGCACCTCGGAGATCGATGATCTCCATGGTGCCGTCCGCGATGGATGCGGCAGCCTGCTCGGAACCGACCCATGCCACAGTGTCACCGTCCACTACCATGGCCGTGGCAAATGGATCCGCCGCCGTGTAGATGGATCCGTTGCGGTACATGGTGACCTTACGGTTGCCGGCAGGCGCGCCTGGCTGGTTCATTCGCTGAACTCCTTGGGAAAAGACGGTAATGAAATCGAAAAAGGACGTCAGGCGACCGTGGAGTACGCCACGACGCCACGGCGGACCAGGTCGATGGACTCCCGGCAGATACGGGCCAGCCGTGGGTCCAGTTGCGGAATTTTCGCCAACTGGTCCAACAGGTCCACCACCTGCTTGGCCCAGCGGACAAAATCGCCGGCCGCGAGGTCCGTCCCGCTGAGTACATCCTGAAGGTGCCGGCCCTTGGCCCACTTGTACATGGGCCACATGAGGCCCAGTTCGGGTTCTGCCGTCAGAGGGAGCCGGTTTTGTTCCTCGGTGTCCTCCAGGCGTGACCATTCACGGACCACGATGTCCACGGCGGTCTCCAGCGAGATGGAGGGCATTTTCGGCCGCAGGCCCCGGTCTTCGCGCTTGGCCTGGTACACCAAGGTCGTGGCGAAGCACGCCATCTCCGCGGCGTCGAGGTCGTTGATTGCGCCTTCCCTGATGGCTTGTGAGATGAGCAGGTCCTTCTCGCCATAGATCCTGCGGAGACGCTGGCCATCCGCGCTGATGGTGACCTTTCCGGCGTCGTCCGTTTCCAGGTAGCCGTAGGAGGACAGGACATCGCACACGCGGTCGAAGGTCTTGGCAATGGTGTTGGTCCTGCCTTGGATCTGGCGGACCAGCCCGTCCGTTTCCTTCCGCAGCTTCCACCAGCGCTCGGACCAGCGGGCGTGATCCTCACGCTCGCTGCAGCCGTGGCAAGGATGCGCCCGGAGGGTCCGGCGAAGCTCGGCGATCCGTTTCTCCTGCTCCTGCGTCCGGGAACCCAGGCCGAAGTCCTCATGCCTGCTGTTGCGCCGCTTGGGGGCATCGTCGCTGACGGCATGGCGCATGGACGCTGCGAGGTCGCGGCGGGCCTTTGGCAGCTTCGCATTGAAAGACTTGGGAATCCGGATCCGGGTCACCGGAGACACCGGCGCATCCACGTCATGTACGCCGATGCGCCGCAGCTGGTTGTCCGAGGTCAGGATGGAGGGGCGCGGTTCACGCGCGTTGGGGTCGGCGTCAAGCACGACGGCGAACCCCGCCAGCCTGCCGCTCGAAACACTGATGACGTCCCCGGGTATGAGACGGGTCAGGGAATCGGACACCCTGGAACGGCGGGCCCGCTGGTTGTCCCGCGCCGCGAACTGCTCAGCATCGCCCAACTCCCGCCGCAACCGGGAGTATTCGCCGAAGTCACCGAGATGGCATTCCATGGACTTGGCGTAGCCGGCCAGCGATTCCTCCCTGCCGCGGACTTGCCTGGCGAGGCCAACTACGGAGCGGTCGGCCTGGAACTGCGCAAAAGAGGATTCGAGGATTTCCCGTGCCCTGGTGCGCCCGAACTGGGCAATCAAATTGATGCTCATGTTATAGGTCGGCCTGAAACTCGAATTCAGGGGGTAGGTGCGGCGCGAAGCCAGGCCCGCCACGGCTGCCGGATCGGTACCGGGTTGCCACAGGACTACGGCATGTCCCTCGACGTCAATGCCGCGGCGCCCGGCCCGCCCCGTCAGCTGGGTGTACTCCCCTGCCGTGATGTTGACGTGGGCTTCCCCGTTGAACTTTTCAAGCTTTTCCAGGACGACGCACCGTGCCGGCATGTTCACGCCCAGCGCCAGGGTTTCGGTAGCGAAAACAGCCTTGACCAAACCGACCGCGAAGAGCTTCTCCACCACCTCCTTGAACGTGGGGAGCATCCCGGCATGGTGGGCCGCGAAGCCCCTGACCAGGCCGTCGCGCCAGCCCCAGAAGCCCAGGACGTCAAGGTCGTCAGCCGGAATCTCCCGGCTGGCCTCATCCACGCGTTGGGCAATGATCTGCTGTTCACGTTCGGTGGTCAACCACAATCCGGAGGCCGCGCACTGTGCGACCGCTGCGTCACAGCCGGCCCTGGAGAAAATGAAGGTGATGGCGGGCAGCAGGCCCTGCCGGTTCAGGCTATCGATGACCTGGGGCCTGCTGGCCTTCCGGACAGGACTGCGCTGTTCTGTGGTGCGGTCCTCCCGTTGCCTGTCCTGACGGCGCCGGCTGCGTCCGCCATGGCCAAAGCGGCCGCTGAAGTTCATGCGGCTTTCCGAACGTGCCATGGCCAGGAGTTCAGGGTTTACCTCGAACTCCTGCCCCGACAGGGCCTGCCGGACTTTGTTTCCTGCCTGCTTGGACGGTTTGGCGAAGCTTACCGCCCGTTCCTCAGCGGCGTCTTCGGACTCGCTCAGGTCCGGAACCTCGGAATCGGGAATGGGCGGGGCGATCTCGTCAAAGGACGTGTCGCCCGCAAAGAGGTCGACGATTTCCCGGCCCACCATGACATGCTGCCAGAGCGGAACAGGCCGGTGCTCGGACACAATGACGTCCGTATCTCCACGGACGGTGTCCAACCAGGCACCAAACTCCTCGGCATTGGACACTGTGGCGCTCAGAGATGCCACCTGGACTTCGCTGGGCAGATGGATGATCACTTCTTCCCACACGGCTCCACGGAACCGGTCGGCGAGGTAGTGCACCTCGTCCATCACCACGAAGCCAAGGTCGCCCAGGGTTTCCGAATCGGCGTACAGCATGTTCCGGAGCACCTCGGTGGTCATGACCACCACGGGCGCCTCTCCATTGATGGTGGTATCACCGGTCAGCAGGCCAACGTTGGCCGCCCCGTACTTGGCTGCAAGTTCGGAAAACTTCTGGTTGCTCAGCGCTTTGATGGGAGTGGTGTAGAACGCCTTCAATCCCCGTTGCAATGCCAGATAGATGGCAAACTCGCCAACGATCGTCTTACCGGCGCCGGTTGGTGCTGCTACGAGGACGCCCCGGCCCTCTTGGAGGGACCGGCACGCCTCACGTTGGAAGTCGTCCAGGTCGAAATCGAGGGAGCGTGCGAAAGCGCCAAGATACGTCTTGGCCTCGGCTGTCCGGTTGGCTGCCGCCTGGTAGCGGTCTGATGGTGACGGAGACCCGGAGATGGAGGACATGCATCAAGCCTAGTGGCCTGAGCTCTACAGATTCTCCAGATCCGATGCCGAGGTGGCTATGTCCGCCGTGGCTTCCGTCTCAGCAGCCCGCTTGACGGCACGCCGTTCACGCCGCCGGTCGTTCCACAAGCAAATGCCGATAGCGGCAAAGAACAGCAAGAGCATGGGCGCGGCCAGGTAGAACATGCTCATGGCGTCCGCGCCGGGAGCCGCCATGGCCGCAAACAGGCACACCAGGAAGATCGTAATGCGCCAGCTCTTGATCAGTTGCTTGCCCTTGACAATCCCCGCGAGGTTGAGTCCCACGAGCACCACGGGGACCAGGAAGGCGATACCGAACGCCAGGAGGAGCCGCAGGACGAAGGAAAGGTAGATCTCGGCACTGATGAAGTTGGACGCACCACTCGGCGTGAAATCCGTGAGGACCCTGACTGCGTTCGGCAGGACGAGCCACGCCAGAAGCACGCCGCCAATGAACAGCGGTACGGCAGCGGCCACGAAGGACAACGCCAGGTTGCGTTCCTTCTTGTGAAGGCCGGGAACAATGAACGCCCACAGCTGGTAGATCCAGACAGGGCTGGAAATGAGCACGCCAAGGAACACCGAGACTTGAACCATGAGGTCGAAGGAACTGGCCACCCCGTCAAAATTCAGGGTTGCGGCACGGCCTTCCTTCTCGTTGAGGTCCTTGATCGGTTTGATCAATGCCTCAAGGAGCGGCTGGTAGACGATGAAGCCCGCCACCGTGCCCACAATGACGCCAATCGCCGCCTTGAAGAGCCTGTTCTTCAGCTCTTTGAGGTGGTCAAGCAACGCCATCCGGGCTTCGGGATTGGCTTTGCGTCCTTTCGTTTCTACCACTCTTCTTTAGACGCGGTTTGAGGGCGGAACGTCTGTCTCGCCGTTGTTCTTTGCCTTAACGTCCGGGTGGTCGACAACCCGGCCTTCGACGGCGTCCGAAGCGTCCTTGGAATCCTTGGACTCCGAAGATCCGTCCTTCTTCATCTCCCGGACCTCAGACTTGAAAATACGCATCGACTGACCAATGCTGCGCGCCATGGACGGCAGTTTCGGCGCGGCAAACAGCACCAGGGCCAGAACGATGATGATGATGAGATGCCAGCCTTCAAGCCTCATGTGGGAGGTCCTTTCCTTTTGGATACATCCTACGTCTATCTGAATTCTATGTCGTGCAGGGATTGGGGTTGGCCCCGCTCGGCTTTGCGCTGGACGCGCCGTTGGCGACGAACTTCCTGGCGGAAGGCTTTGGCCGTCAGGTAATCATGACGCATCTGCTCGGGCGAGGCAAAAACGGCAGAACCGGGCACCGACCTCTCAGACGTCCCGTCCACATCGGAGGTTTCCGTTGTTGGCGCAATGTTGCTGAAACGTTTACCCGCCTCGCCCAATTCGCGCACGGTAGCCATGAACTTCCGGAACAAACGGAAGCCCAAGGTGACATGCAAAAGCAGCGACAGGGCTATGAGCGCGATCCACAACAGGATCCAAAACCACCAAGGCATCTGAGTAGTCTAGCCAGCCGGGCTGGAAGTCGTGGCGCCGTACTGCGCCAAGGCGGACTCGAGCCAGGCCTGCGAGGCTTCCCTGAGAGGTCCAGGATCCAGGATCCGGGCTGTTCCGCCGTGCTGGGCTATGAACATGGGCAGCCACTCCGGACTGCCGAAGCGCACTTCGGCAAGCAGACCGCCGTCGGGCAGTTGGGCCGTGCGCTCCGCGTAGTAATCGTCGGCAAGTCCGGCACCCTGGCGGGTCAGCTGCAACACCACCAGTGCGTCGTCGTTACTGGGAGTGAAGAGACGTGCCGGCACATCAGCATCCGGCACCGCCTTCCGCGACGCCGGCCGCCCGTTGGGCTCCACCGACTCCACCCTGTCCAGCCGGAAGTTGCGGAGTCCGGATTTGCTGTGGCAATACGCCTCGAAATACCACGTGCTGTCCATGGAGAAGAGACGGAGTGGATCCACGTCCCGTTCACTGACTTCGTCCCGCTGCAAGGACAGGTACCGCAGGCGGAGTTGTTGGCCGTCCCGCAAGGCTTTGGTCACCGTGGCGAAGGCCTCCGACTGCTCCGGCTCCACAGAGGCTCCGGCCACTGCCCCCGCCAGTCTTCCTGCCTCGCCTGCGGCACCTGCCAACTTGAGCGTGACCGATTCAAGGGCGCTTCCCGCATGGTCTTCCTCAACACCGGCCAGGGCCGGCAGGTCTCCCAGCATGGCCAATCCTGTCAACAGCGCCGCCGCTTCTTCCTCGCTGAAGCGCACGGGACGGTTCAGGTCCAGGTGTTCGGTGATGTACACGTGGTCGTTTTCCCACTGGATGTCCAGCAGGTCGTCCGGATAGCCTTCCGGCAGCCCCGAACAGATCAGGATCTTCAAGTCATCGATGAGGGCTTTGCGGGTGATCCCAAAGTGGTCTGCGACCTCCTGGATATGCAGCCCTTGGTGGTGTACCAGGAACGGCACCAACTGGAGCATCCGGGTGAGCTGGTCCTCCGAGGTCCGCTTCCGCGCCCGGACAGCCGGGGCGGTGGCGGGAAATTCAACGGCAACTGGTGGGGCGGCATCAAAGGCGGCCGCACCCTGAAGGCGGCGTACGACGGCGGCACGCAACTCTGCGGGCTCCCGCACCATGACGTGCGGCCCGTAGGAGGCCAGCTCCTCTGCCAACTTCTCCGTATCCCGGAAGGCGATCCGGAGTGTGTCTCGCCCATTCGCGCCGGGCATGGCAGAGCCGCGCTTCCGAAGGTCCAGCAGCCGACCGGCGTCCACATCTAGGTGCGCTTCCTGGAGTGGGAGTTCGGTGAGGGAGTTGAGTTCTGCCCGTGCGTCGAAACCAGCGGGAGGGTCAAACCGGCTGGTAGCCATGACCGTGACTGCGGTGGTCATCCTGGACAAACGGAAGAACCGCTTGGCCTTCCTTCCGCGATCCAGCCCCACGAGGTACCACTGGCCAAAACGGCTGCCGAGGCCCCACGGTTCAACCTCACGGGTTTCTTCCTTGCCGGTGCTCCCGGCAAGGTAGCCGAAGCGGACAGCCTTGCGTCCATGCATCGCCGCCACGACGTCATCGAATGCCTGACCCGCGGGCTTGACGCGGGGCTGTACTCCGGAGGGGAGCTCCGTGTCCGCGAATCCTCCGGCGGCCTGCAGCTTGCGCACGGCGTTCACCGCGGCGTTTCCGAGGGCCGCACGTTCCCAGAGCTGCGAGGCCAGGAGAAGGACAGTCCCTTCGGCTGGCGTGAGGCTGACCTCGGGAAGCCTGTTCGAATCCTTGCCGATCCTGTATCGCGTTGAGGCGGGGTCATCCTCACCAAACCCGGTGTCCATCAGCGTCTCGATGTCGAAGCCAAACTGCTTCAAGTCCACCTTGTCACGTTCGAACATGCGCCCAAAAGCCGCGTCATTCTCAGCGGAGCCACGGTAGACCGTCTCGCGCAGGACTGCGCGGCTCAGCCCTACTTTGGTGTTCAGGAGGGCCAGGAGCAGGTTCAGGAGGCGTTCAGTGCGGGATGCGGACACGCTTGCTACGTTACTAAACACCCGGCGAAAAGCAGCAAGGCGCGTCACCTTCCGGCTGAACCGGAGGTGACGCGCCTTTGTGTTCTGCTTCGCCTAGCGGACGGCTACGAGGTCCACGACGAAGATCAGGGCCTCGTTGGGCTTGATGGCTCCGCCTGCACCGCGCGAGCCGTAGGCAAGCTCGGAGGGAATCTCGAGGCGGCGACGGCCGCCTACCTTCATGCCCAGCAATCCCTGGTCCCAGCCCTGGATAACCTGGCCTACGCCGACGCGGAAGTCCAGCGGTGCACCACGGCCCCAGGAAGCGTCGAACTCTTCGCCGGTGGACCAGGCTACGCCAACGTAGTGCGTGGAAACGGTGTCCCCGGCCTTGGCCTCGGCACCGGTGCCTTCGATGATGTCGGTGATGCGCAGTTCCGTGGGGACCTCGCCCTCAGGGAAGTCGATCTCCGGCTTGGTGCGGTCGTAATCGCGCTGTCCAAATGACATGGTTGCTCCTTGAAGTAGTCGGGTGTCAGGTTCCAGCCTAAGCCAGTGCCCGGCGTGGTGGCTCCTGTTACTTGACGCCGAGAATATCCACGACGAAGACGAGGTCGCCCTTGGCCTTGCCGGATCCTTCCGCGCCGTACGCAAGGTCCTGCGGGATGACCAGGAGTACACGGGAACCAACGGTCTTGCCGGCCAGGCCCTGGGTCCAGCCCTTGATCACGCCGGACAGCGGGAAGCTGGCCGTCTTTCCGCTGTCAAAGCTGGAATCAAACTTCTCGCCGCCAACGAGGTTAACGCCCACGTAGTTCACGGTCAGCGTGTCCGTGGCCTTGACGGCCGCGCCGGTGCCCTTGATCAGGTCCTGGGCGATGAGCTCCTTGGGAGCCGCGACGCCGTCCACGGAGATCTCGGGAATGCCATTGTCATTTTCCTTGACGGTGGGCAGGCCTGCCGGAGGAGTAACGGTTTCGCCTTCCGGCTTGTCGAGGGCCTTCGGGGTGTCCTTGGCGGAGAGCAGCTTGAAGACAACCAGTTGCGTTGTGGTGGACTCGCCGGTAGAGGCGTTTCCGGGAGCCGCGAACGCAACATGGGAACCGATCTTTGCACCGACAATGGCGTTGTAGATCGCCGCATTGCCGGCCTTCAAGTCGTCGTTGAGTTCAATCGGCTGGGGTCCCTGGGCATAGGTGTCCTCCAGGGTCTTGCCATCAGTGCCGTCCACGGCAATGTACGCCAGCTCAGCCGTCTGGCCTGCCTTGATGGTTTCTCCGCCGCCTTCGTCCACCACCTTGACGGTGGGCTCGGTGACGGCCAGGGGCTTCGTGAAATCGAGGCCGGGGGCTTTGTCGTCACCGTTGTCGGTCACCTTCAGCGAAGAGAGCTTCGAGACATCACCCGTTGACTGGCTGGTGGGCTCGGCAGCCGGGGTGCTTCCTCCTCCCCCACAGGCTGTCATGAGCAGAAGGGCAGGAATCAGTATTGCTAGGAGTCGTCGCACAAAAAAGACACTTTCGTCGGGACAGAGGACATTCGGAATCGCAGGCAATCGCGGGGCGCGCTGCGTCCGATCAGGTGCCTCTTTGGAAAGAGACCAACATCCAGAGTAACCGGCGAAGCTGGGAGTCAGCTCATAGAGTCCAGGAGGGCGTCCACCCTTTCGTCCACGCTGCGGAAGGGATCCTTGCACAGGATGGTCTGGTGGGCACGGTCGTTGAGCTTCAAGTGAACCCAGTCAACCGTGTAGTCGCGCCCAAGTTCCTGGGCCCGGCGGACAAAATCCCCGCGCAGCTTGGCGCGCGTGGTCTGCGGCGGAGCGTCCACGGCGTCCTTGACCTCGGTCTCCGTGACCAGGCGGCGGGCAGCACCGCGTGACTGGAGGAGGAAGAACAGTCCGCGTTGCCGGGAGATGTCGTGGTAGGTCAGGTCCAACTGGGCGATCCGGGGCGAATCCAGGCTGAGATCGTGGCGGCGCATGTAACCGTCCATGAGCTTCTTCTTGATGGCCCAGTCAACTTCGGTTTCGATCGAACTGGTGTCACCGCTTTCGATGGCATCCAGCGTGCGGGTCCAGAGGTCGAGGATCAAGGGAACATGGGGATTGTGCGCGCCATTGGCCGCCACGAATTCCGTCACTTTGCCCAGGTATTCACGCTGGATGTCCAGCGCAGAAAGTTGCCTGCCGTTGGCCAAACGGACCAGGGCCCGCCCAGTCAGGTCGTGCGATATTTCGCGGATGCTCCGGATCGGGTTCTCCATGCGCATGTCCCGCATGATGACTCCGGCCTCAATCATGCGAAGGATCAGGTCCACGGTGCCCACCTTGAGCAGGGCCGTGGTCTCGGACATGTTCGAGTCGCCAACGATCACGTGCAGGCGGCGGTAGAACTCGGCGTCGGCATGGGGCTCGTCGCGCGTGTTGATGATGGGACGCGAACGGGTGGTCGCGGACGAAACGCCTTCCCAGATGTGGTCTGCACGTTGGGAGAAGGCAAAGGTAGCGCCGTGCGGTGTCTTGAGGACCTTGCCCGCACCGGCGATCAACTGCCTGGTCACCAGGAACGGAATCAGGATTTCCGCGAGCCTGGAGAACTCACCCCTGCGGGGAATGAGGTAGTTCTCGTGGCTGCCGTAGGAATTACCGGCGGAATCGGTGTTGTTCTTGAACAGGTATACCGTTCCGTTGAACCCTTCCGCAGCGAGCCGTGCCTGTGCCTCATCGACGAGGTCGTCGAGGATCAACTCCCCCGCCCTGTCGTGGGCGATGAGCTGGGCGAGGTCGTCACACTCGGCAGTGGCGTACTCAGGGTGCGAACCAACGTCCAGGTAGAGCCGGGATCCGTTGGTCAGGAAGACGTTGGACGACCTGCCCCAGCTGACCACTTTGCGGAACAGGTAGCGGGCCACTTCCTCAGGAGCCAGGGGACGCGAGTCCGGGCTCGAGTACGAGATTCCGAATTCCGTTTCTATGCCGAAAATGCGTTTGTCCATCTCAGGCCTCCTCAGTGATCAGTTGGGCCATGTCCTCAGGGAGAAGGCGGCGGAAAGATCTGCGCGTTCCCCGGCTGCTCTCCGAGGCCCTGTGCAGGACAGCGGCCTCCACGGCGGTAGCCGGAAGACTTTCAACGTCCTTGTCCGCGGCCAGCGCCCGAAGCGCCAATCTCATGGCGCCGGCGAAGTCCAGTTCGGCATCCCAGGAACCCCGCACCACATCCGAGATCTGCTCGGCCACGCCACCCATCACCACAAAGCCATTCTCGTCCGCGATGGACCCGTCGAACGTCAGCCTGTACAGGTGGTCTTTGTCCTGGCTCAGCCCTACCTCGGCCACTGCGAGTTCAACCTCGAAAGGTTTCTGTTCAGCGGTGAACACGGCGCCCAGACTTTGGGCATAGACACTGGCGAGCCCGCGGGCCGTCACGTCTTCACGGTCGTACGAATAGCCCCGGACATCGGCATACCGCACACCAGCCTGCCGGAGGCTCTCGAACTCGTTGTACTTGCCCACAGCCGCAAAGGCGATCTTGTCGTAGATTTCGCCAATCTTGTGCAGGGACGGTGAGGGGTTCTCGGCCACCAGTACGATGCCTTCCGAGCAGGAGATCACGATGACCGACCGGCCCCTGGCGATGCCTTTCCGGGCGAAATCCGCCCGGTCCTTCATCAGCTGTTCAGGCGAAACGTAGAATTGCTGCGTCATCTCAGGCCTCCCGTCCGGCGATGGCCCGCGATTCGACGATGGCCGAGGAAATCACGGCGAGGTCCCTTTCCGGAACCCGGCGGTGGCCGGCCCGGTTCACGGCATAGATCACGGGATACAACTGGCGGACCGGATCCGGCCCACCCGTTGCGGAATCGTCGTCCGCGGCGTCGTACAGGGCTTCGACGGCCACGGCGACCGCTTCTTCCTCGGAGAGATTGGGCTTCCAGAGTTTTTTCAAAGCCCCACGGGCGAAGACCGAACCAGAGCCCACAGAGTGGTGTTCGTACTCCTCGTAGCGGCCGCCTGTCAGGTCATAGGAGAACAGCCGTCCGGCAGAAGAGACGTGGTCGAAGCCGGCGAAGAGCGGTATGACGGCCATGCCTTGCATTGCCATGGGCAGGTTGCCCCGGATCATCGCGCCCAGGCGGTTTGCCTTCCCCACAAGGCTGAGGAGGGTGCCCTCGATCTTCTCGTAGTGTTCCAGTTCCACCTGGAAGAGGCGGGTGATGTCGATGGCGAGGCCTGCCGTACCCGCGATTCCCAGAACCGAATAATCGTCAGCCGGGAAGACTTTCTCTATGTGGCGGCTGGCGATGACATTGCCCATGGTCGCGCGACGGTCGCCGGCCATGAGGACTCCCCCGGCGTACGTCATGGCCACGATGGTTGTGGCGTGCGGCGCCGCGGGCACCGTGCCGGCAGGAAGGGATTGATTGAAGGGAAGCAGTTCGGGACGCGACCGTTGGAGATGATCCGTGAATGAAGACGTTGCCTGGGTGGCCAGGGGGCCGATTGATGGGTCCTGCATTGCTGCACTCCTTCGACTCGCGTTCCAATGCCCGGCGGCCTCTCGCCGACCGGGCTCTACAACCTGTGTCCGGGACCGGTTACTGGCCGCCCTTTTGGACAAATGCCCTGACGAACTCTTCGGCGTTCGATTCAAGCACGCCGTCAATCTCGTCGAGGAGGTCGTCCACGCCCTGGGTAGCGTCCGAAACCTGGGCTTCGGGGGCCGCGGGAGGGGCCTCCGGGACGTCCACCTCGGCCTCGGTGTCCCGCGACTGCGGTTGCTGTTGCTCCTGAGCTGCCATTTCTTTCTCCCTACTGTCAGTCCCCCATATGAGGACTTCCTACTGCCATATTGCCACGCTGTGGGCCGCCGTGCCCGGCTTTGCCGGACCACCATTTCTGCCGTGCCGGGTGGTTTCCTAAGCCTTGGGTGGAAGGGGGGTTTGCCCCAGCAACTCGGCCAGGAAAGGACCTGCCTCAGTGTGCCTGTCGAACAGCCCACCCGTGAGGGCACGGGTGCCACGGAGAGGCTCCCGGGTAGGGACCCGCAGTTTGCCAAGGCCCGGGACATCGAAAATCACAGAGTCCCAGCTCGCCCCCACCACGTCCTTGCCGAACGTCGAGACGCACCGTCCCCGGAAATAGGCCCGGGTGTCCGACGGCGGTTCGCCCACCGCCCTGGTGATGGCGGCGTCGTCGACGATCCGTGCCATGCGGTCCCGCGAGAGCAGCCGGTAGTAGAGGCCCTTTTCGGGCCGGATGTCGGACCACTGAAGGTCCACCAGGCCCAGCCGGGCGTCGCCCCATTCGAGCTTGTCCCGGTTCCGGTAGCCCTCCAGGATGGATTTCTTGGCTACCCACTCCACGGATGCCGCTGCGGAGGCAGGATCCGTACCCAGCGCGGTGAGTGTTGCCTCCCACCGCTCGAGGACCTCGTGGGTATGGCCGTCGCCGGTCACGGAGTCGGCCACGCCCGTCTCCTGTGCCAGTTTCGCGGCGGCCTCGAAATACATCCACTGAATGTCCAGCGCCGTGACGCGCCTGCCGTCGAGTAGCCTCACGGAGGTGGTGAGCGTTGTGTCATGGCTGATGGCCTGAAGCGCCTGGACGGGCTCGTGGACCTCGATCCTGGGTGCCTGTCCTGCTTCGATCAGGCTCAGCACCATGGCGGTGGTCCCAAACTTCAGGTAGTTGGACACCTGGCTGAGGTTCGCGTCGCCGATGATGACGTGGAGGCGCCGGTACTTGTCCGCCGTGGCATGGGGCTCGTCCCGGGTGTTGATGATGGGACGCCGGATGGTGGTTTCCAGGCCCACTTCGGCTTCGAAGAAGTCGGCACGTTGGCTGATCTGGTAGCCGGAGGTGGAACTGTCTTGGCCGCGGCCCACCCTCCCGGCGCCGCACACCACTTGGCGGGAGACGAAGAACGGCGTCAGTCCGCGGATAATGTCACCGAACGGCACGGACCTCGGCATGAGGTAATTCTCGTGCGAACCATAGGACACTGCCTTGTTGTCCGTGTTGTTCTTGTAAAGGTTGATCGGGGGAAGGCTGGTGTCCGCGGCAACCTTCCGGACAGTGGCCAGGGCGACCAGGTCACCGGCAGCATCCCACGTCACTGCGTCGCGGGGGTTGGTTACTTCCGGGCTCGAATATTCAGGGTGTGCGTGGTCCACGTAGAGCCGGGCACCGTTTCCTAGCACCATATTCATGAGGAGTGATCCGGATTCATCAGCCCCATCAAGTTCCAACTCCTGCCGCCCGTACGCCAAGGCGACTGCCTCGGCGTCGAGCACTGGCGGCTGGTCCGTGAGCTGGCTCGGATCGGCCGCCGACCGTTCCAGCGTCCAACCGCGGGCGTCATGCAACGGTTCTTCGTCCGTGTAGTCCCAGCGCGTTTCCGCGCCGCCGGCAGCACGCTGCCGGGTGACGGTCGCGTAGGCCTGGATGATGCGCGCGGACATCATGGTGGCGTTGGCGCCGGGGGCGGACGGGGCGTGGATGCCGTATTCCGTTTCCGAGCCCATCACCCGCATGGCACCACCAACAGGCAGTTTCTCCTGGATTTGTCCCTCGGGCCGAGCTGTCACAGGTACTGGCCCGTGTTGGCGGTGGTTTCGATGGACTTGCCAGGCTCTTGGCCCGCTTTGCCCTGCACGATGGTGCGGATGTAGGTGATCCTTTCACCCTTCTTGCCCGAAATCCTGGCCCAATCGTCCGGATTGGTGGTGTTGGGCATGTCCTCGTGCTCGCGGAACTCGTCGACGACGGCCCGGAGCAGATGGTCGATCCGCAGGCCCTTCTGGTGGTTGGTCAGGAGATCCTTGATGGCGTACTTCTTCGCCCGGTCAACCACGTTCTGGACCACGGCACCGGAGTTGAAATCCTTGAAGTAGAGCATTTCCGTATCGCCGTTGGCGTACGTGACTTCGAGGTACTCGTTGGACTTTTCGGTAGAGTACATGGCCTCCACGGTGCGCTGGATCATGGCATCCACGGTTGCCTGGACGTCACCGCCGTACTCCGCGAGGTCCTGGGCATGGAACGGCAGGTCGGTGGTGATGTACTTGCCGAAGATGTCTGCCGCAGCTTCGGCGTCCGGACGCTGGATCTTGACCTTGACGTCCAAGCGGCCTGGCCGCAGGATGGCGGGGTCGATCATGTCCTCACGGTTGGATGCACCGATGACGATCACATTGTCCAGCCGCTCCACGCCGTCGATCTCGCTCAGGAGCTGGGGGACGATGGTGGTTTCGACGTCGGAGGACACCCCTGTGCCGCGGGTGCGGAACAGCGAGTCCATCTCATCGAAGAACACCACTACCGGGCTGCCATCCGAGGCTTTCTCGCGGGCCCGGGAGAAGATGAGGCGGATGTGCCGCTCCGTCTCGCCGACGTACTTGTCCAGCAGTTCGGGACCTTTGATGTTCAGGAAGTAGCTCTTGAGGTCCGTATTCCCGGCGCGCTCGGCAGCGCGTGCGGCCAGGGAATTGGCAACGGCCTTGGCAATGAGGGTCTTACCGCAACCCGGAGGACCGTAGAGCAGGATGCCCTTCGGAGCCTTCAAACCGTGTTCGCGGTACAGGTCCGGGTGCAGGAACGGCAGTTCCACGGCGTCGCGGATCTGTTCGATCTGCGGCCCCAGGCCACCGATGTCCTGGTAGGTAATGTCCGGAACTTCCTCGAGGACCAGGTTTTCCACCTCGGCGCGGGGCACCTTCTCCAAGGCGTAACCGGTCCGGGAATCCAGCGAAAGCGCGTCGCCCACCTTGAGGTGCACGTTCTGCAGGGCGCCGGAGAGACGGACCACACGCTCTTCGTCCGCGCGGCCCACCACCAAGGCCCGGTCCCGGCCAAGGAGTTCCTTCAGTGTCACCAGTTCCCCGGCGCGCTCATATCCCAGGCCCGCGACCACCAGGAGGGCCTCATTCAAGAGGACTTCCTGGCCCACGGCGAGCTGGTTGACGTTAACCAAGGGGCTGATGCCCACCCGCATCTTGCGGCCGGCATTGAAGATATCCACGGATTCCTCCGTGGCGGCCTGGCCTGAGTTGCCTGCCGTGGGCTGCCTGCGCGGATTGATCTGGACCACAGTGCCAAAGCTGTACGGGGGCTGCCCCTCCTGCTCCAACGCGCCTTTCAGCCGAAGGATCTCGGCCTTGGCCGTTTCCAGCATGGTGACGAGCTTGGTGTTGTTCTGCGTGGCAGCAGCCAACTGGCGGTCGATATGGCGGAGTTTGTCCCGAAGGATGTTGATCTGCCGTTCGGCGACGGTAAGTTCACTCGAAGGGTCTGGGGGTTGGATGGCGGCAAGCCTTCGGCGGGCAGCCTCTTCCGCTGCTGCGTTTGCTTCTTCCGGCGTCGGCCGTCCAATGTCGTTGTTCGACGTATCCACGATTCATCAGCCCCTTCCTGCGCTTAACAAGACCTTAGTCCCGAAAAGCTCAGGGTGCTGTGAGACATCCGGAATGCGGACCCTATTGTGACCTTTGTCAGTTTGTGACCGGGGGATCGTCCTGGACGTTGGTGCCGGCGATTGCGTCACGGGCCGCACGGCGGAGCTTCTTGTCCGAGACGGAACGCTCCCCCACTGCACCGGGCGTCCAGGCGTTCAAGTCTTCTTCGCTGAACTCGGTCTTGGACGGGCGGCGTTTCACGGAAATCCCTTGGACGCCCTCGGCCAGGCGCCGGGTCACCAGGAGGAAACCGGTATGGGCCACCATGCGGTGGTCCGGGCGGACTGCCAGTCCCTCGAGGTGCCAGCCGCGGACCATGGATTCCCAGGCGTCCGGCTCGGTGAAGCGGCCGTCGGCCCTGATGGCCTCGGCGGTGCGGGACAACTGGGTCACGGTGGCCACGTAGTTGATCCAGACGCCGCCCGGCGCCAGGACGGTAGCCACGGCATCGAGGCATTCCCACGGTGCCAGCATGTCCAGGACCACTCGGTCCACAGAACCGGGGGCCTCGGCCTTGACCACTTCTTCCTGGAAGTCACCCAGGGAAATCTGCCACGCGGGGTGCGGCCCGCCGAAGATGGTCTCCACGTTTCCGCGGGCAATGTCCGCGAATTCTTCGCGGCGTTCAAACGAGTGGAGGTAGCCGCCGTCGCCAACGGCCCGCAGCAGGGAGATCGAAAGTGCGCCGGACCCGACGCCGGCTTCCACCACGCGGGCGCCAGGAAAGATGTCCGCCATGGTGACGATCTGGCCTGCGTCCTTGGGATACACAACGGCAGCCCCGCGCGGCATGGAAAGCACAAAGTCCGAAAGCAGCGGGCGCAGCGTCTGGTACTGCTGTCCGATGTTGTTGCTGACCACCGAACCGTCCACCTTGCCGATGATTTCATCGTGGTTCAGGAACCCACGGTGCGTGTGGAAAGCGCCACCCACCTCGAGCGTGATGGTGTTCATGCGGCCGCGCTCGTCAGTGAGCTGGACGCGTTCGCCGACGCGGAAGGGTCCACGGCGCCGGGCAGCGCCAATTGGTTGGGCCGCCGGGCTCGCGCCGGTGGCAGTGGTGGCCTTTTCCGCGGCGGTTTCGCTGCTCATCTGATGTTCCTCGCTCCTGTGCGGCTGTGCCGCCGTGTATCGCTGCCCTGAGGGCGCCAAAAATTCGTCTGGATCTTTTTCGGGCCGGCATGTAACTCTACCGGCCAAGGCCTCAGGCCCGCCCGCCTCCGCGGGCTTCCTTGCCTGTTATGGCGGTCACGACCGCCTGCTGCCGGAGCAAACCGGTGACCATGCCGTTGTGGTCCACCACGGCATATTCGTTGCCGTCCAGTCTGGCAAGGTACTGGATCAGCTCCTGGCCCTTCGACCATTCCGGCACGTAGGCGCCGGCGGCGAGGGCGTGCGCCACCGCAGTGACCGGCGTCGTGGCCAACGCATAAGGCGGCACAGCGGCGGCCGCATTGGTGTCCACGACGCCCTGCGGCTTACCGTCCGGACCGCAGATCACGACGGCGGGACGTCCTTCCGGTGACATGGCCACCACGTCCGCGACGCTGGCAGAGTTCGGGATGCCGACGGCGGGGTCGGCCAGTCCGCCGGCGCTCACCAGGTAGAGGCGGCTGCGGAGTCGCCCATGTTGGATGGAACTGGATGCGCCCATCCAGAGGAAGCCGCAGACCAGCAATGTAATGAGCATGAGGTTGATGTCCAGCCGCGCTCCGATGAGGAACGGTCGCACGATGAACCAGAGAAACAGGGCTACCGCGATGACGCGGCCCGACCAGCCTGCGGCGATGGTGCCCTTGTCCTGGCTTCCGGTTGCCTTCCATACGGCTGATTCAACCAGCCGCCCACCGTCCAAGGGTGTGCCGGGCAACACATTGAAGATGCCGATCAGGAAATTTGCCCACATCAGGATGTTGGCCAGGGTGTCGGCGATGCCATCGAAAGACTTTGTCAGGACGAAAGGTGCCAAGGCGCCCGCCAGCAGGAAATTCGCCGCCGGACCTGCCATGGCTACGACGACTGCCCTGCCAGGGGACGCCGTGAAGCTCTCGAATTGAGTGTGCCCGCCCCATAGGTTGAGGACAATCTTCTCTGTTGGCCACTTGAAGGCCTTGGCGCTCAGGGCATGGGCCAATTCGTGGATCAGCACCGACACGGCGAGCAGGACAGCGTAGCCGAAAGCTACAAAGTAGGCCCAGATCCCCAAGTCAGAGTCGTCATGCATCAGCGCAGGCCCATACACGATCACCGTGAACCCGGCGATCACGAACCACGAGTAGGCCAGGTACACGGGGATCCCGGCGATTCTGCCCAGGGGTATGCCGTCCCGCTTGGTGGCGGCATGGTGTGGCGCGGAGGGACTGCTCACTTAGTTGGCCCCTTCAAGCAGGTTTGCTCCTGCGAAGCGGTCCAGGACAAGGTTTCCCACGTCCGTGGCGGACCTGCCCACCAAGGTGTCCCAGAGGACCATGCGGGCATCGTCGGGAAGCGGAACCTGGTGGGGAACGCCGATGGTGATGACACCGGATGCCATGGCAGCGGTGGCACCCGGGACTGAATCCTCCAGGGCAACGCAATGGTTGATGGTCAGTGTTGGATCGTCCAGCCGCAGGCGGTCGACTGCCGTCAGGTAGGCCTCGGGGTGGGGCTTGCCGTTGGTCACGGTGTCCCCGGTGACGAGGAACTCGAAGTACGGCTTGGGCAGGCTATCCACCACTACGCCGGCCAACGGGCCCTCGGACATGGTGACCAGGGCGCAGCGGATACCGGCTTGGTGGAGATCCTCCAGGAGCTCGCGCGCCCCGGGCCGCCACGGAACTTCGTTGCGGACCTGCTGGATCACCTGGGAGCTGAGGGTGTCGATGATTTCGCGGGCCTCGAGCCGCACACCTGCAGCTTGCAGTATCGCCGCCGAATGGAGCAGGGATTGGCCTACCAGCTGCATGGCCTGCTGGTAGGACCAGGTGCCGCCGTGGGCCTCCACGAGGGCTCGCTCAGCGGCGATCCAGTAGGGTTCGGTGTCCACGAGGGTGCCGTCCATATCCCAGAGCACGGCTTTGAGGAAGGGCTGGCTGGGTGAGGAATGCATGGCTTCAAGTCTACGTGGAACATGGGGTGCACCTTGCCGTGCTTGCGCTGTGGGCGAAGACCGGGGACGCGCCCCGTTGAAATGCCATGCATCCACGAGGGTCTTGGACGTAGGGTGAGTGGATGAACAGTGTGGACGGGACCCCAGAAGGACAGGACACCGCAGCGGAGCCCGAGCGTTTCCTCAAGGAACCCGCGGAAGGCCAACGTGTCACCGTAATGATCGCCGCGTTTGAAGGCTGGAACGACGCCGGAGAGGCCGCCAGCGACGCCTTGCACTATTTAAACAAGTTGTGGGATGGCAAGAAGGTGGGCACGGTCGATGCCGAGGAGTATTACGACTTCCAGTTCACCCGCCCCACGGTAAGGCGTTCGTCGTCGGGAGTCCGCAAGGTCAAATGGCCGTCCACCCGGATCTACAAGGCTGCCGTGCCTGACAGCAATGTGGACGTGGTGTTCGTTCTCGGCACCGAGCCGTCCTACCGCTGGCGCGCCTACACCACCGAGTTGTTGGTCCACGCAGAGGCCTTGAAGGTTGACTCCGTGATCCTGGTGGGCGCACTGCTGGCGGACGTGCCACACAGCCGGCCCATCCCCGTGAGCACCACCACCGAGGACAACCCGCTCCGGGAGCGCCTGAACCTGGAAGCCTCCCAGTACGAAGGACCCGTGGGCATTGTGGGCGTGCTGGCAGAATTTGCCATGCTCGCAGGACTGCCCACCGTTTCACTGTGGGCGGCAGTCCCCCATTACGTGGCCCAGCCGCCGTCGCCCAAAGCGCAGTTGGCGATCCTCCACAAGATTGAGGACTTGCTGCAGGTTCCCGTGGACAGCCGGGCGCTGGCAGAAGAATCCGAAGCGTGGGAACGCGGCGTGGACGAACTCGCCACGGAAGATCCGGAGATCGCGGCCTACGTTCGCCAACTCGAAGAAGCCAAAGATACAGCGGACCTCCCCGAAGCCTCCGGAGAGTCCATCGCCCGGGAATTCGAACGCTATCTCAAACGGCGTGGCAAGGAACGTCCCTAAGCGGTCCGCTGCTGCTCCGGCAGGCAACGAAGCGGCCCTGACGGTATCCGTCAGGGCCGCTTCTTTATGTTGCGTCTGTATGTTGCGCTTCGGGTCAGAGTTCGACGCCGAGCAAGGCGTTCAGGGCGTCCGTCACCAAGGCGCCGTCCACGGGCGAGGCAGCGGCGGCGCCTGCGGTGAGCGCCGATTGTGCCCACTGGTCGACGGCGGCGATCGCACCTGGGGCGTTCAGGTCGTTGGCCAGTTCCGCGCGCATCGCGGCAATAAGCGGCATGGCCGATTCCGCCGGTGCCTTGAGGGCTGCCTCGCGCCACGTGGCCAGCCGCTGCTTGGCCTCACCAAAACCCTCCGCAGTCCAGGACCAATCGGAACGGTAGTGGTGGGCAAGGATGGCCAGGCGGATGGCCGCAGGCTCTTCCCCGGCGGCGCGAAGTTTGGAAACGAGGACGAGGTTGCCCTTGGACTTGCTCATCTTTTCGCCGTCGAGGCCCACCATGCCTGCGTGGGCGTAATGCCGTGCGAGGGGAACATGGGCCAACGAGTAGGCGTGGCCGGCTCCCATTTCGTGGTGCGGGAAGATGAGGTCGGAGCCACCACCCTGGACGGTGAACGGTGCCGGGAGGTACTTCTGGGCAATCACCGTACACTCGATGTGCCAGCCGGGCCGGCCGTCACCGAGGCTGGCACCCGGCCAGCTCGGCTCTCCCTCGCGGGCTACACGCCACAGTAGTGGGTCCAGGGCCTGGCGCTTTCCCGGGCGGGCAGGATCGCCACCACGCTCGGCGAAGAGCTCCAGCATTTCCGCTTCGCCCAGACCGGAGACGTCCCCGAGGGTCCAGGCATCGGTGGCGTCCGAGCGCTTGCCGGCCGTTTCGACGTCGTAATAGACGTCGCCGGCAGGTTCGCCGTCCGCACCCTGGACCCGGTACGCGACGCCGTCGGCGATCAGCCGCTCGACCGCCGGCACGATGTCCGGGATAGCCTCCACGGCACCGACGTAGTGGTCGGGAGCAAGGACGTTGAGGGCATCCATGTCAGTGTGGAACAGCTCGATCTGGCTCGCCGCCAGCTCCCGCCAGTCCACGCCGGTGGCAGTGGCCCGCTCCAGCAGGGGATCGTCAATGTCCGTCACGTTCTGGACGTAGGACACCGTGGTTCCGGCGTCACGCCACGCACGGTTAAGGAGGTCGAAAGCCACATAGCTGGCGGCGTGGCCCATGTGCGTAGCGTCATACGGGGTGATGCCGCATACGTACATGGACTGATCCGCTTTGTGGCCGACCTCCACCACCTGCCCCAGGGCAGTATCGAAAAGGCGCAGGGACGCCAGGCTGCCGGGCAGCTCAGGAACAGGGCGGGAGATCCACGATTTCACGAGTCAACCTTAGTGCTAGGCGCTGATCACACCGAAACCGAGCAGGACATACAACGCCAAGCCCAACAGGATCCGGTACCAAACGAAGAGCCGGTAGCTCCTGGTCGAAACGAACTTCAGGAACCAGCCAATGATGACGTAACCCACCACGAAGGCGATCACGGTGGCCAGGGCAGTCTCGGGGAGACCGTAGGGGCCTGCGAGCCCTTCCTTGGAGACTGTCTTGTACAACTGGTAAAAGCCACTGCCGAACACCGCAGGGATCGCAAGGAGGAAGGAGTAGCGGGCCGCCGCCTCACGCGTGTAGCCCATCAGGAGTCCGGCAGTGATGGTGCCACCGGAGCGGGAGACGCCTGGGATCAACGCCATGGCCTGGGCGAAGCCGTACAGGATGCCGTGCTTGTAACTGAGCTGGGAGAGGTCCCTCTCCTGCTTGCCTATGGCATCCGCCACCGCCAGGATCATGCCGAAGACGATCAGCATGGTGGCAACGATCCACATGCTGCGGAACACGGATTCGATCTGGTCCTGGAACAAAAGGCCCAAAATGACGATGGGCAGGCTGCCGAGGATGACCAGCCAGCCCATCCGCGCGTCAGGGTGGTTCCTTGCGACTTTGCCGGTCAGGGAACCGAACCAGGCGCGGATGATCCTGACGATGTCCCGCCAGAAATACACGATGACGGCGGTTTCCGTGCCGAGCTGCGTAATCGCCGTGAACGCAGCGCCGGGATCGGAGGCGTTCGGGAGGAACGAGCCCACAATCCGCAGGTGCGCGCTCGAAGAGATCGGGAGGAATTCGGTGAGGCCCTGCACCAGGCCCAGCAAGGCAGCTTCTATCCAGTTCACGTGAATAGACCCTACGTCATGAAGTATGGGAACTCCCCGTAAGCTATCAGCATGCAGCAGCGTTATGTCGGAAACAGTGGGTTCCGGGTGTCCTCCTTGTCGCTTGGAACCATGTCCTGGGCACAAGAGACGGACGAACAGGAAGCCGCGGCGCTCCTGCATGCCTTCGTGGACGGCGGAGGGACCGTGATCGACACCGCTGCGTCCTATGCGCAGGGCCAGGCCGAAGCGATGCTCGGCTCCATGCTGGGAGACGTGGTAGCCCGTTCCGAAGTGGTCCTCTCCACGAAAGCGGGCGTGTCCAGTTCCGAATCCCGTCGCAGCATCAACGCCTCGCGGGGGGCCATGCTGGCCGCGTTGGACGCCAGCCTGGCGCGGCTCGGCACCGATTACATTGACATCTGGTTCGCCCACGAGTGGGATCCAAACGTACCCCTCGAAGAGACCCTGTCCGCGCTCGAACTGGCCCAGCGGACCGGCCGTGCGCGCTACGTGGGTATTTCGAACTACAACGGCTGGCAAACGGCCAAGGCGGCGGCGATTGCGGGCTTCACCATGGTGGCCAACCAGTCCGAATACTCGCTCCTCCAGCGCCGGCCGGAAGATGAACTGGTCCCCGCCATCGAAGATGCCGGCCTGGGACTGATGGCATGGGCTCCGCTGGGCCGCGGAGTGTTGAGCGGCAAGTACCGTGGGCAGATTCCCACGGATTCGCGCGCAGCCCAGGGCCGGTTGACCGCGTACGTGGAACGGTACCTTGAACCTCAGGCCTCCCGGGTGGTGGAGGCCGTGGCCATGGCTGCGCGGGGACTGGGACGCTCGCCACTGGATGTGTCACTGAGCTGGCTGCTGTCCCGGCCGGGCGTCTCCACCGCGATCGTCGGACCCCGCAACGCGGTCCAGCTCAAGGAACTCCTTGACGCGCAACTGGGTGTCCTGCCGGCGGAAATTTCACGCGCCTTGGAAGACGTTTCCTAGCGTCTGTCCAGGATGTCCAGCAGGTAGCTCCCGTAACCGCTCTTGGCCAGTTTGGCCGCCTGCCGGCGCAGTTCGTCATCGCTCAGGTAGCCCATGCGCCACGCCACTTCTTCCGGCGCACCGATTTTCAGTCCCTGCCGGTTCTCCGTGGTGCGGACGTAGTTCGAGGCGTCATTCAGGTCGCCGAAGGTTCCGGTATCCAGCCACGCCGTGCCGCGCGGGAACTTCTGGACGTGGAGTTTGCCGAGCTCCATGTACTTCCTGTTGATGTCCGTGATCTCCAGTTCGCCACGGGGCGAGGGCTCCAGGTCCTTGGCCATCGGAACAACGTCATTGTCGTAGAAGTAGAGACCCGGTACGGCGTAGTTGCTCTTTGGCTGCGTGGGCTTTTCCTCGATCGAGATGGCGAGGCCGTCGTCGTCGAACTCCACCACACCGTAAGCAGTCGGGTCCTTGACCCAGTAGCCGAAGATGGCGCCGCCGTCGACGTTGTTATAGTGCCGGAGCTGGGCACCCATGCCGGGACCGTTGAAGATGTTGTCCCCGAGGATGAGAGCCACCTTGCCTCCACCGATGTGGTCCTCGCCCAGGATGAAGGCCTGTGCCAGGCCGTCCGGAGTGGGCTGCTGGGCGTACGTGAGTGAAATGCCGAATTGCGAGCCATCGCCAAGGAGGTTCTCGAATTGCGGGGCGTCCTTGGGGGTGGTGATCACCAGGATGTCGCGGATTCCCGCCAGCATGAGGGTGCAGAGCGGGTAGTAGATCATGGGCTTGTCGAACACCGGAACCAATTGTTTGCTGATTCCGAGCGTGATGGGATGAAGCCGCGAACCCGTTCCACCTGCCAGAATAATTCCGCGCATTTTGCGCTCCTCTCCCCTGCCCGTGACCGGTGCTGGCGGTTACGCTATCGCCATGCAGAGAATCCTTGTCACCGGCGGGGCCGGATTCATCGGATGCAACTTTGTCCACTACATCATGGAACACGGCAGCGTTCATGTCACTGTCCTGGACAAATTGACCTATGCGGGCAATGAGTCCTCCCTGTCCGGACTGCCACCGGAGAGATTCGAATTCATCAAAGGCGATATTTGCGACTCCGTGCTGGTTGACGGGCTAACAGCCAGTGTTGATGCCGTGGTGCATTTCGCGGCGGAATCCCACAATGACAATTCCCTGCAGGATCCCAGGCCGTTTATGGACACCAATCTGTTGGGGACCTACACCCTCATAGAGGCTGCCCGAAAGCACGGTACACGTTTCCACCACATCTCCACCGACGAGGTCTATGGAGACCTCGCCCTGGATGAGCCCGCCCGTTTCACCGAAGATTCGGTGTACCGGCCCACGAGCCCCTACTCCGCAACGAAAGCCGGGTCGGACTTGCTGGTGCGGGCTTGGGTGCGTTCTTTTGGGCTGCAGGCCACCATCAGCAATTGCTCCAACAATTACGGGCCCTACCAGCACGTGGAGAAATTCATTCCCCGCCAGATCACGAATCTCCTGGACGGACACCGGCCACGGCTCTACGGAAAAGGCCTGAACGTCCGGGACTGGATCCACGTGCAGGACCATTCCTCGGCCGTGGCGGCCATTCTGGAACGCGGCCGCATTGGTGAGACCTACTTGATCGGAGCCGACGGGGAACAGTCCAACCGCGCGGTGGTGGAGAAACTGCTCCACCTGATGGGCCAACCATCCGACGCGTACGACCTCGTCACGGATCGCCCGGGCCACGACCTGCGCTACGCCATCGACTCCACCAAGTTGCGACGCGAGCTCGGGTGGCGGCCACTGTTCGAAGATTTCGACGCCGGACTGGCGGCTACTGTGCAGTGGTACCAGGAGAACGAGGACTGGTGGCGGCCGCAAAAAGCCGAAACTGAAGTGAAATACGCAGGGCAAGGTCACTAGCGCCGATGCCGACACCCAAAAAGTTGACGTCCAGGTCCACCCCGATCCGCGGTTTACTGCTCTTCGACCTGCCGGTGCACGCGGACGAACGGGGCTGGTTCAAGGAGAACTGGAACCGCAGGACAATGGGTGCCCTGGGCCTGCCCGACTTCGGGCCCGTGCAAAACAACATCTCCTTTAACGCCCGCCGCGGTACGACGCGCGGAATCCATGCCGAGCCGTGGGACAAGTTCATTTCGGTTGCTTTCGGCAGGATCTTCGGAGCGTGGGTGGACCTCAGGAGCGGTCCCGGATTCGGCACGGTGTTTTACACCGAGATGACTCCCGGCGAGGCCGTCTTCGTCCCCCGCGGAGTGGGCAACGCCTTCCAAACCCTTGATGACAACACGGCGTACACCTACTTGGTCAATGACCACTGGAGCTCCGAAGCCCAGGCCGAATACACGTTCCTGAACCTGGCCGATGCCACCGCGGCTGTGC
This sequence comes from Paenarthrobacter sp. NPDC089988, assembly GCF_044748465.1. Lineage (NCBI taxonomy): Bacteria > Bacillati > Actinomycetota > Actinomycetes > Micrococcales > Micrococcaceae > Paenarthrobacter > Paenarthrobacter sp. NPDC089988. The sequence continues at coordinate 638,580 of NZ_JBIVGD010000001.1, read as the reverse complement.
CGTGGCCGATCCCCTTGGCCGAGGCCACCATGTCCGCTCAAGACCAACAACACCCATCCATGGCCGAGGTTGCTCCCATGAAGCCACTCCGGACCATGGTTCTGGGCGCCAACGGCCAACTGGGATCGGCTTTGCGGAAGGTCTTCGCGGACCTGGACACCGTGGACTTCTTTGACCGGGCGGGCTTTGATATCACCGATGGCCGCTCGTTTGACCGGGCCGACTGGCGGAAGTACGCCACGGTCATCAACGCCGCCGCGTACACCGCCGTCGACGCCGCCGAGACCGCGGAGGGGCGCGCTGCGGCCTGGCAGGTCAACGCCGCTGCGGTATCGAACCTGGCGATAACCGCCGTCGACCATTCACTGACCTTGGTGCACGTCTCCAGCGACTACGTCTTCGACGGCACGGCGGAGATCCACGGGGAGGAGGAGCAGCCCAGTCCCCTGGGCGTCTACGGGCAGAGCAAGGCCGCAGGCGATGCGGCCGCGGCGGTGGCACCGAAGCACTACATCGTCCGGAGCAGCTGGGTGGTAGGCGATGGAAAGAACTTCGTGCGCACCATGGCCGCGCTGGCTGAGCGCGGTGCAGCGCCGTCCGTCGTGGACGATCAGTGGGGGCGCTTGACGTTTGCCGAGGACATCGCGGCGGCCATCAGGCACTTGCTGGGCACCGGTGCGCCCTATGGAACGTACAACGTCAGCAACGACGGGCCGGTGCAGTCGTGGGCGGACATCGCTCGGGACGTCTACCGCCTCCGCGGCGTGGATCCGGGACTGGTGAGCCCGGTGAGCACCGAAGAGTACGCCAAACCCGGCATGTCGGCCCGTCCGCGACGAAGCGTGCTGGATCTTGCCAGGATCAATGCCGCCGGATTCGTGCCCCCGGAAGCACAAGTCCGGCTCAAGGAGTACGTGCAGGGCCTTGAACCCTAGCCCTGCAGCACAAAACGTCCTACAGTGGCCGTACGGCAACCTCGATCAGACGGGGCCGGGAGACAACTCAAGTAAGTACGGGGCAGCACCAGTTGCCCGCGGCGATCCAAGGCGGTGCAGCGGCCAGGGATCGCCGGTCCATTGTCCATGCCTTGAGTTGGACCCGAGCGAGACCTTGCGTCTGGAGAGCCGATAATGCTGCAGCCAAAGACCTTCCCCATCGGGGGCCTTTTCCACGACCTCGCCGGACGGCTGAGCTACCACCCACCGGCAGCTCCGCAGCCGGCGCAAACCAAGGCTCTTAGTCTGGGCGGCGCCGCGGTCCGGCTCATGGAGTTTCCTGAAGCCGTCAGCTTCATCATGGACCGCGCCACGCACCAGGGAACACCGCCCTTGGGTGTGTGCTCAGCGAACCTGGACCACATCCGGCACTTTGGCACGGGAAGCCGTTGGGCAGGAACCATGGACGGCTCGGCAGTTGAGTGGCTCACCCTGATTGATGGTGCTCCCCTTGCCGTGGAAGCGGAGCGCCTGACCGGCAGGCCCTGGCCGCGGCTGGCGGGCAGCGACCTGGTTGGACCCATCCTCGACGAAGCAGAGAGACGCGGATTGCGGGTCGGCTTCCTCGGCGGATCCCCCCAAGCCCAGCAGCTGATCCGGCAACGGTTCGCCGAGGATCGTCCGGGACTGGCCGTCGTCGGCTGGTGGGCGCCGGAGCGGTCCGAGATCAGTGATCCGGTGTCGTCGAGGCGCCTGGCCGAAGAGATAGCCGCCAGTCACGCAGACCTCCTGGTGGTGGGATTGGGCAAACCCCGCCAGGAGCTCTGGATTACCGAGTACGGCCACCTGACAGGAGCCAAGGTCCTTCTGGCGTTCGGCGCCGTCGTGGACTTCCTTGCCGGCCACATCAAGCGGGCACCGGCCTGGGTGGCCGGGCACGGCTTCGAATGGGCGTGGCGCCTCATGCTCGAGCCCCGCCGGCTCGCCCATCGCTACCTTGTGGACGGCCCCGAGGCCTACCTCCACCTGCGGCGGGACAGCGGACTTTCCGCCGCCCACGGGGTTCCCCGCGTCGTGGGACTGCCTTCGCACACGCCGCTCCAGGCTCCGGGCACCTTCGCTTCGGCCGCAGACCAAGCCGACATCGCCGTCGTGGTGGTGGCCTACAACAACGCCGATGATATTGGCCCGCTCATCGAAAGCCTCCGGGCCGAAACGGCGGGCCAGACGCTCAAGGTAGTGGTGGCGGACAACTCACCCAATGGCGACACCATGGCGGCCCTCGCTGACCACCCCGATGTGATTGCCAAGAGCACAGGCGGCAACCTGGGGTACGCCGGTGGAATCAACGTGGGGCTCCGGGCCGCTGGTCCGGCTGATGCCTTCCTCATCCTCAATCCGGACCTGCGCGTCGAACCTGGCGCGGTGGCTGCACTGCGGCGCCGCATGGCGGCATGGGGCGCCGGAGCGGTGGTACCTGTTCTCCTCGACGACGACGGTACCGTCTATCCCTCTTTGCGGCGCGAACCCAGCATCCTGCGGGCGCTGGGCGACGCGGCCATGGGAAGCCGCTTGTCCGGGCGGCCCGGCTGGTTGTCCGAGATGGACTTTGATGCAGAGAGCTACAAGTATGCCCACGCCGTGGAGTGGGCTACGGGTGCGGCCTTGCTGATCGATTCCCGGGTGGCGGAGGCCGTGGGCGACTGGGACGAACAGTTCTTTCTCTACTCGGAAGAAACCGACTTTTGCCGGCGCGTCCGGGAACTGGGCTTCCCGATTTGGTTTGAGCCGGCAGCCAGGATGTGGCACGAGCGCGGCGGCTCGGGTTCGTCAGCGCAGTTGTCGGCCCTGATGTCGGTCAACCGCGTGCGGTATGCCGAGAAGCACCTGGGCCGTGGGCGTTCGGGGGCTTTCCGGCTGGCTGTCCTGGGCTCGGAGATTGCGCGTCTGGGGAAACCCGGTCACCGGGAGGCCGCTGTGGCGTTGCTGAGCCGCAAGCGTTGGGCCTCATTGCCCCATGCGGGAACCTACCCGGAGCATGCCCCGACGGTCCACCCGGTGGGTTCGGTGATTATCCCGGCGCACAATGAGGCCGCCGTGATTGGGCGGACGCTGGATTCGTTGCGGGAAATCCTGGCCTGGGGCACCGTAGAGGTGATTGTTGCCTGCAATGGGTGTTCGGACAGCACGGAGGCCATAGCGGCGGCGTACGACGGCGTGCGTGTCATCAACGTGGAGGCGGCCTCGAAAGTGGCGGCTTTGAACGCCGCTGATGAGGCAGCTCATTTGTGGCCGCGGTTGTATCTGGATGCCGATATCGAGGTGACGCCCGGGGCCCTTGCTGCGGTGTTCTCGGCGCTCACGGACGGCACGATCCTTGCCGGGCGTCCGGCCTACAGGTATGACACTGCAGGTGCATCGTTCCTTGTCCGCGCCTATTACCGGGCCAGGACCAGGATCCCCGGTAACTCGCAGGGCATGTGGGGTGCCGGGGCCTATGCGCTCAGCGAGCGGGGACACGCCCGTCTGGGGACCTTTCCACCGCTGACCGGCGACGACTACTACGTTGACAGCTTGTTCACGGCGGATGAGAAGGCTGTCCTGGACACCGAACCGGTGGTGGTGCGGACACCCCGTTCCCCGTCTGCCCTGCTGACAGTCCTGCGGCGGACCAGTCGCGGCAACGCCCAGCAGGATGCAGTCTCCGGTGATGCCTCGGTTTCCAGGACGGTGCGGCAGTTGGTGGAATCGGTGCGTGGCCCTCTGACGGCCTTCGACGCGCTGGTGTATGCCGCCTTCGCAGGTGCGGGCCGCCGTCGTGCCGTACGCCCGGGTACCCCGGCGGTAGCCTGGGAGAGGGACAACAGCAGCCGGTAGGTCACCAGCCGCAGCTGGTGCCTCCTTCAATACGGTAGAGGTGGACTGCGTTGCCGTCGGCGAAGTTGTCGGTGAACGTTCCGTCAGTGACGGGGATGGTGCGGTTTTCGTCGATCACGACGGCGGTGCTGCCGCCGCAGGCGAGGTGGAAGGTGGCCTGGCCTCCGGCCTGGGTGTTGGCACCGGAGAAGACGTAGACCTGCCCGTTGTGGAGTTTCGTGGCGACATCCACGGGGCCGGAGGCGTTGACGGCCCCGTCCAGGAACGGGGCGTTAAGCACGGGGGCGAGTTGCTTGATCTGGTGGTTGACTGCCGTGACGGCGGGCCGGACATCGCCGGGGCAGTCACGAAGCACGTGCTGGGTGACGCAGTCCCCGCCAAAACTGTGGTTGAAATACACGATTCCGCGGGCACCGTGGATGAGGCTGCTCCACACGGCGGCACGCAGTTGCGTACCGGTGATGGTGGCAGCGGCAGGTGAGTCCTCGAACGGATGGCCTGCCTCCACAAAGGCCCATACGGGTTTGTTGCCTCCCGTGAGTTTGCGGATGCGGTCCACCGTCCACCCGTAATTGGCAGCGAGCCGGCATTCTGCGGTTGTGAGGTCCCGGGAATAGCCGTTGATGGCGCCGCCCTCGGTCTTGGCGCAGATGTTGGGGTCCGTGAACCAGTAGTTGTCCGCCGAGACGAGGTCCTGATACTCCTGGATGAACCTTTGGGATTGTTCATCGGACAGCCAGAAAGTCACGCCCTTGCCATAGTTGGCGTAGACCATGGTGCCCTGTGGTGCGGCGGCGCGCAGTTGGCCCTGGACCGTGTAGCCGCATTTGGCTTGTTCCGGGACGCAGATAGGGCCCTCGCCGGGGTATTTGCCGCTCCACGCCGCCTCACCTCCGCCGGCCCACATGTCCACTTCATCGCCCAAAGCGAAGCCGGAGGCTGTCCCGGCGGGGTAAGTGGGGATGGCGTACATTCCGGAGGACTTGATGAGCTCCATGTCCGAGTCCTGGGTCAGCACGACATAGGTGTTGAGTCCCGCGGCGATGTCCTTGGCAACATAGTCCTTTTCCAAGGCACTTTCGAACCACACCCCCACAGGGAAATAGTTCGGATCCGTGGGCAGCGGATTGCTGAATTGTCCGTAGAAGCCCGGTCCGCCGTCCACAGGGCGCAGTGCAGTGCCTGCCGGGTGGATTGGTTCGGGTTGCTGCGCTGTGCCTGCCAGGGGTGTACCCCCGCTGATGGTGGCAGCGGCGAGGAGACAGAGCAGTGCCAGTACTCCGAGTATTGCCGCGGACCTGCGGTTCATGGCTCTCCGATTCCAGGTGGTCAAAGCGGCGTGGGTTCGAGGGCAGCGTCCGTGCGGGCCAGCCGCCACAGCGCTCCGGAAATTCCGAGCATGAAGAACAGGACGCTGGCGGACATGGCGAAGGACAATCCATCGAAGAAGGCGAAGGTGACGGCAATTGCTGCAACTGATGCCAGGACCGCTTGGGAGAGCTGTTGGGCGGCGGGATCAGTGGCGAGTTTCCTGGCCCGCCAGGCGGCGGCGAGCGCGCAGACGACGACGCCCAGGAAGGCCAGCAGGCCAAGGACTCCAAGTTCCACGAGGGTCCCCAGGTACTGGTTATCCACGATCACATAGTCGGGCAGGAATGTTCCGAACCCGCGGCCCACTACCGGGTTGTTGGCGAGCATGCCGAAAGCCGTGCTGTAGGCGCTGGTGCGGGAGCTGATGCTGGGGTCCTCTGTTCCCACCGTGAAGAGTCCGCGAAGGGTACCCAGCATGCCGGGGGTCAGGACGTACAGGGCGCCGGCCAGGGCGACGGCCAGGAGCATTGCCCGGCGTCGGATCTTCTTGGGCCACGACGGAACCAGGGCGACGATCGCGATGGCGAAGGCCGTGAGAGCTGAGCGGGAGACCGAGAGGGCGGCTGCGGCGGAGATGATCGCTGCCGGTGACCATCTCAGGAGCCATCCCCGGTGCCTGTCCGTCACAGCGAAAGCGATGGCTACTGGGAGGGAGGCCACCAGGACGACGCCGTACTCCAGGGGGTGGCTTGCCATGCCGGCGGCGCGGACGAAGCCACCCCTGGACTGTACGCCGGTGAGCTCCGAGGCGGCGCTGAATCCGGGAAAGCTGATCCAATCCACCAATGACTGGCCCGTGGCAAACTGCAGGAGTCCCAGGAGTGCTGTTCCTGTTCCTACCAGGACCAGGGCGCGGAGGACTTTCATCAGGGTCCGGCGACTGGCCAGGCCATCGTTGATCAGCAGGAAAATGCCGGCCCAGCTCGTGAGGCGGATGATGCCGCTGTCAGCCGGGCTGGTTTCGGGTTCAGGGACTCCATGGAGCATGGCCAGGGCGTAGCTGGCCAACGCCATGGCCAGGAAAACCGCCATGGCGTTGCGGACCATTTGCGTTCCTGCACGGCTTGGGGTGGTGCGCTGCAGTTGGTACAGCAGCCACCAGGCGAAGGCCAGGAGCCCGCAGAGGGTGCTGGGCCTGCCCACTGACCCCAAGGCGGTGAGTGTCAGGTTGGAGGGGATGGCACAGGCGAGAAGCAAGTAGACAATGACGAACGATGAGACGTCCCTGCGTTCAGCGGGTTCGAGGGATGTGGGGTTGGCAAGCAGCGTGTTCCGCTCAGACCCGGGCCATGTCATCGGACACCTCCCTTGGTTGCATCTTGTTCTGGCGGCGGCGGACCAGGATGCGGTCAATGTAGATGGTGGCAACGGACGTGAGCGCAAGGCAGAGCGCCTCGAGCACCACGGCTCCTTTGAACCGGGTGACCGGAGTTCCACCGCCGAAGACCACCTCCGATTTGGACGGAGTGGTCTGGGTGGAGATGAGGTCCCCTTTGACCTGGGCTTCGGATTGGAGCTTGATGGTAGCGTCGTTGATCCTGTCCAGGACGTTTGCCAGCACCTGGTTCACTTTCTCTGCGCTCGAATCCACTACCTGCACTTTGAGCACGGGCTGGCTGAAGGTCCTGTTCCACTGGCCACCATTGCTGGGCAAGGTGACGGAGTAGCCCTGCTGTACTCCTGCGCCGTACAGTGTTCCGCTCGTCAGGACCAGGTCCACGGCGGCAGAATCCTGGTTGACCCGGCGCTTGACCATGTCCGCGAACTCCACCAACGTCATGGCGCTGCCCCCTGAGATCCAGTAGGCAGGTTCCCGTTCCGGGGCAAGGAACGTGACGTCTGCCTCGGTCCAGAAGACGGGCTCGGAGGACCTGACGGCGCCCAAGGCAGCCAGGCCAAGAACCAGGCCCATGGCTACCAGGTACCAACGGCGCAGGAGGATCCCAAGGAATGTAGCCGCCGTCATGGCTAATTTGGTCCGGAAGAAAGCGGCAAGACGCCGTCGGTTTCAGGTTCTGCGGTGGCCTGGGTCTTGTTCCGGTTGCGGGATCGCACAGGCGAGGCGGCCAAGGGATCCACGGTGATTTCCTGTTCTGCCGCCAGCTTGCGGCGTCGCCGTGTCAGGAGCAGCCCGTCCAGCAGGACAGCGATCACCAAGGTCACGGCGACGCCGCCGGCGCCTGCCACCAACACCAGCTGGGTCCGGGCTTTCACCTCTGGCACGGCCTGCCGGTCCACCAACAGGTTCATGGTGGTGATCCTGGCAGGGACGGCGACATTGAGGGCTTCCTGCATCTCGTTGAGGGAGCGCGGGGTTTCCTCCATCACGGCCTTCAGCAGGGACATGGTTTGTTCCGGTGAGTCAGCGGTGGCGGTGATGACCAGGATGGCGCCGTTGGTGCCGCGGTCCGGTTCGGCCGTGTACGTGGCGGTGCCGAAATTCGCCAGGACGCGCTCCTTGACCGGCTGGGAGGAGAGTTTGCGGATCAGGATGTCCAGTGCCTCGCTCATGCCTCCCAGGTAGAGGTACGGGTTGCCCGCGGCGCCGATGCTTTGGCTGGACGGCATCAGGACCAGGCTGGCTTGGGCTTTGAACTTGTCCGGGGCGTTCATCTGGATGGCCACGCACAACAGGCCGGTGACCAGGATGCCGGCGACCAGCACGTACCACCGCCGGATTATGCTCGCTATGACGGTACGAATTTGCATCATTTGCTCCCAACATGACGGGGTCCGCGTGTGCTGCCAGGCTCCTTGGTTTGATGCTTGCCCACCAGGGAAAGCAGATGTTCTGCCCTGACATCCCACGTATGCGCGAGAGCCGAGTCCTGAATCGCCAGCCGCCGCACAGGGCCGGGCGGGTCAACGATCCTGGAACGCACAAGATCCACGAATTCCTTTGGTGTCCCGGCGATGGAGACGGACACTCCCCCTACCCACCGTGTGGCGGGCAGGTCCGTCGCAACCACGGGAACACCACATGCGAGGTATTCGAGGGTCTTCAGGGGAAAACTTGAAGTATTGAACTCCGAAACGCTGTACGGGGTCAGGCCCACCGCAACTGTTTGGAGGATCCGCGCCACCTCATCGGCGGGGACTTCACCGCGCCAGTCCACCGACGGCAGGGCAAGGAAACCGTCCAGGAACCGTGCCATCCCCGGATCGCGTTCGGTCCGGGGTCCCACCACCACCAGGGGCACTGCGGCGTTGCCCAGTTCGGTGAGGATGTGCTCATCCAGTCGTTCGTTCAGTTGCCCCACCAGTGCGGCAACGGGCCGGCCCACGGGTGCCGGGCCCATTGCCCGCGGAGTTCGGCAGCCATTGGGCAGCAACTCCACCGTGCGGCCTGCGAGCGCGGTCATCTTTTCGGCCAGGCCGGGCGAGACCGCGGTGATTACGTCTGCCATGGCGCAGTTGGCTTCCAGGACCCGTTCCACATGGCGCCGCGACAACCCCAGGAGATCCGAAGCCGCCAGCCAGTCGTCTGTGAGGTGGAGAAGCCGGGGAGCCCTGATGGTTGCCGGGAACGGCACCACCGGGGAGGAATTGACGACGACGGCGATGTCCGTCTTCTGCGCGCTGGACACCAGGGCCCTTTTGGCCAGTGCTTCGGTGCTTCGCCGGACCACGGGGCGACTGAAGCCGGGAAGTGCTGGGAGGCGGAGCCGGCTGATCGACGGCGTCACCTCTTCGGGATTGCCCGTGAGGCTGCGGAAGGCGTGGCGCCGGACGTCGGCGTACCGGTGGACGGAGACGGGTTGGTCCACCCACAACACGTCACCGTGTGCTGCGAGCGCTTCGGTGAGGAGCCGGTCCGTGCCGGGGATGCCGTCCCAGCGACCTCCGGAAATGTACATGATGGTCTGCGTCATGGCCGGACCTCAGCGGGGTTCCAGGCCGGAACCGGCGATGACGCCAGGGGGCGGGAGTTGAAATCATCCAGGGCGGCTTTGCCGCGGAGCCGAAGCCAACGCCGTCGGGCAACGTAGGCGGCATACCGTGCCAGGGCCGTTGCCTCGGCTTGTGCGAGCGCCACCTGCCGTTTCGGTGCCCCGGACACTTCCTTATAGAGGTCCAGTTGCCGTTGGGCGGAGTGTTGCAGGGAGAAACGTTCCACGACCAGGCGCCGCCCGTAGCTTCCCAGGGCGTTGCGCAGACCCTGGTCGTCGAGCAGGCGGGCCAGGATGGCGGCGAGCGCCCGGCTTCCCCGCCCGGAGCTCCCGGGCCCTGTGCCGTACCAGCCCTGCCAAAGGAAGGTTGGCAGGGATTCCGGCGTGAGGAGCTCCCAGAAACCCTCTTCGCCTTGGACCACCAGGGGCTTGGCAAACGCCATTCCGCGTAGCGCGGAGCCGCCCATTCCCAACACCACATCGGCCACCTCGTAGGCGGGACGTGGGTCCGCGATTTCCCCTGTCAGGACAACCACAGTTCGTCCGGCCTCGGCATTGATCTGCTTGGCCCGGTCGCGGACGGTTGCCTCGGCCGGACCGGATCCCACAACCACCAGGCGCACCTCCCCTGCGCGGGAAAGGTCCATCACGGCGTCCATGGCCGCGAGAATTCCCTCCAGCTTCAATTCATGGGCAAGCCGCGAAACACAGACAACGTGCATGGCTGCATCCGCCAGGCCCCATCGTTCGCGGAAAGCGCGTGTGGCAGGATCTGCGTCCGGACTGTTGGCCGCGGTATCCACAGGCGGTTCCATCAGGCGGACCGTTCCCCGGCCGGCTTTCTCTTCATACCGGCGGATCTGCTCGGTGCCCACCATCAGGGGCATGGAATAGGGAATGAAAGGTGCCACCGCCATGGACATGACCGTGGCGACGGCGGTGCTGCCCGCGATTTTGCTGGCGGCGAGGCATTCCAAGACGGGGGGCCATTCGTAGCCGTGGATGATGTCCACGCCGCGCTCGCGGGCCAGGCGTCCCAGTGCCCGGATCACAGCCGGCGAGGGACGTTTCCCCGGTACGGGAGCCTGGACGTAGTCAAGGCCCAGTTCCTTGGCCCTGCGAACCAAGGGGCCGGGCTGTCCGAACAGGATCACCTCGTGTCCCAGGGCCTGGACGGCGGCGCCCAGTTCGATCGCGTTCAGTTGGCTTCCGCCGAGGCCAAGGTCGTGGGGGTAGACAACTATCCTCATGCGGCCACCTCCTCGCGGCCACGGCCCCAGCGCCGGATTTCGGCGACGTCGGAGCGCTTCAGGGCGAGGGCGGCACCCATGGCCACGAGCCCAATGCCGGTGGAGGCAAGGACAGCCGGCAGGGGTGAGTGCAGGGCATGCGAAACCAGCCATGATGCGTAGCCGGTGACGGCGGCCAGGGCGAGCGGAACAGCCACGCGCGCCGCCAGGTCCCGCATGGCGACGTTCGCCCGGCGCAGGGTCCTGAGATACATGGGAGTTGTCACCAGCAGGGCCACCGCTGCCGGAGCCATGGCCAGGCCTGGCATCCCGCCAAGCGCGGCCCCGGCAATCAGCCCTGGAACCAACGCCACCAACGCCACCAGTTGGACACTGAAAATCGACATGGACAGGCCAACCACCACCAGGTAGTCGTAGAGCAGTTCGTGCAGGATGCGCAGTGCCGTCAGCGGCGCCAACCACACCAGGGCCAGGCCCGCCAAGGACCAGGCATCCCCGTAGACCAGGGTCACCAACGCAACAGCGCAGCCCATCATCACCGCGCAGACCGGCAGGAGCACCGCGGACAATGCACCCAGCAAGGAAAGCAGCGCAGCCCGCATGTCTTCCGGATTGTCCTGCAGCCGGGCAAACATGGCCGGGGCGACACTCCTGAGGGGCTGCGACAACAGCGCCGCGGGCCAACCGGCCATGTTGAACGCCATCACGTAGAGTCCCAACGTCACGGGTCCCAGCATCTTGCCTGCCACCAACTGGTCCACATAGCCGACGCTGAACACCACCAGGCTCGCCCCGGCCAGCGGCAGCCCGAACGACAACAGCTCGCGGGCCGCCTTCCGGGAAAAACCGAAGCGGTAAGGCAACGGAGAAAAAGCCACGAAGAGCACGGCAGACACAATGCTTGCTGCCACCCGGCCGACGGCAAGGCTCATGGCCCCCATGCCGGCTATGACCAGGACCAGCGAAACACCCGCCCCGAGCCACACGTTCACCTGGTCTATGGCCATCCGCTGCCCTTGACGGAAGTTCCTTTGGAGGAGGGCAGCAGGGGTGGCCACGAGGCCGTTGAAGACGATGCACGTGGCAAGGAGCCGCACAACATCCGTGGCGGCCTCGTTGCCCATCGCAGCAGCAAAATACGGGGCAACCACATAGGAACCAGCGAAGAGAACAACACTGCACACAGTGGAAATCGTGGTAACCGTAGCAGCGATATGCTTCGGGTCCCCCGGCCAACGGACAATGGCCAGGCTCACCCCCAACTCGTTGAAGCTCAACACGGCGATCAGGGCGACGAACGCCACCGCATACGTACCGAACTCCTCCGGTCCCAGCAAACGGGCAAGGGCTATGCCAATCCCAATGGTCCCCAGGCGCGTGACGAACGCATTGATGACGCTCAGCGCAAAGGCCTTTGAGGGCGTTGGCCGGCGTTGGGTCGCCACGTGCTTCTGGAGAGTCACAGAATGCCCTCCAACGCGGGGTAGTTGCCGCGCCGGATGATCCGGGCAGGGACACCCGCCCACGTCTCATCCTCGGGAACATCGCTCAAAACGGCGGCACCCATGCCGATGGTGGCACCTGCGCCAACCGTGCGGCGCTCGCGGACGCTGGCGTTCATCCCGATATACGCGGACCTGCCGATGTGGACGTTCCCGCCCAGGGACACCCCTGCGGCGAAGGTCGCGAAGTCGCTGACCACATCATCGTGCGTGAACGTCACTCCAGGCATGGCCACGACGTGGCTGCCGAGGGTCACCGAAGCAGTCATGGTCACGTGCGCCAGGATGATGCTGCCGGGGCCAATGCGGCACCCTTCCGGAACATGGGCGGAGGGATCGACGGCGGTCGCGTAACGGTCCTCGGACAGTCCGAGCGCCCGCAGCCGCATGACGACGCTTTCCCTGCCGCTGCCCGATCCGATGCAGACCAGCAGCATCGCATGCGGGAATTTCAGGGCGTCGCGGATGGGACCAAGTACGTGGGCTCCATCCACAACGCGCCCGAGCTTGTCCTCGTCGTCGTCCAGTATGCCGATGACGTCGAACGGCCCGCTGCTGCGGACCATGGCCAGGACTTCCCGGGCCAGGCCGCTTGCAGCGATCAGGAGCAGTTCGCTCATCGTCCCCGCCCTGCCGCCCGAAGCACGGAATCAATGACGCGGACCTGGTCGGCGAGCGTGAGCTGATGGTACAGGGGCAGGATCAACGTGTGGTCCGTCAGCCATTCCGTGGCGTCGAGGGCTGCGCTGCCGGTGTCCCTGCCGGAATAGGCGGGCTGGCGGTGCGCGGCCATGATGCCGCGCCGGGCAGAGATTCCGTCTTCCGCCAGGCGCACCATCAGCTGGTCGCGTCCCAGCGGAAAGGCCTCACCGATTTCCAGCCAGCACGACTGGTAATTGCCCGCCCCGTACACGGGATCGTCCACAAGCCGCAGGCCTTCCACACCGGCAAAGGCGTCAGCGTAGTTGGCGGCCAGTTCACGACGCCGGCGCACGGCTTGGGCCAACCGGCCCAGCTGCACGAGTCCGACGGCGGCTTGAAGGTCTGTCATGCGGTAATTGAAGCCAACTTCGAGGTACTCCTCGGCCGGGGCCAGAATGCTCGCATGACGGTCGGCCGCGGAAACGCTCATGGCGTGTTCGCGGAGCCTGCGGGCACGGGCGCCAAAGTCGTTCCGGGAGGTCGAGAGCATGCCACCCTCCCCTGTGGTCAGGATCTTGCGGGGGTGGAAGGACCACGCAGCCACTTCCGCGCCTGCACCCACAGGCCGCCCGCGGTACCGCGACCCGATGGCGCACGCAGCATCTTCCACAACCACGATGCCCAGGGGATCGCAAAGTGCGCGGAGGGGATCCAGGTCCACCGGAACACCGCCCTGGTCCACGGCGATGACGGCCCGGGTCCCGGGAGTGAGCGCGGCGGCCACGGTTTCGGCCGTCACGCAGCCGGTGACGCGATCGACGTCGGCGAACACCGGCCGTGCGCCCACGTACGTGGGCGCGTTCGCAGTGGCAATGAAGGAAAGGGACGGCACAACCACGTCATCGCCGGGACCAACACCGGCGACGGCCAATGCCAAGTGCAAGGCGGAGGTGCAACTCGAGACCGCAACGGCATGAACCGCCTGCTGTTCCACAGCGAAGGCTTCCTCGAACTGGCGTACCTTTGGTCCCTGGGCAACCCAGCCCGATGCTATGACCTCCGCCACGGCCTGGGCCTCTTCGGCTCCAAGCCACGGCTTCATGACGTCGATACGCGCCAGCGAGGTCCCGGACATGGTCATCGTGCACCTGCTGCCGGCACTGCCGGGCGGGTGGCGAGCCTGGCTGCGGCGATTTCCTCCCGGAGGGGCCTCCACCAGTCAACCAGGGAACGCAATCCGTCCTCCAGGCCCACCGCGGCCTCAAAGCCCAGGTCACGCCGGGCAAGGGTGGTATCAGCCAGCCGGCGGACCACTCCGTTCACTGCCCGTTCCGGCCCATGCTTCAAGTGCAAAGGCGACCCCATGACGTGCAGCAGGGTACGGGCGAGGTCGGCAAGGCTGGTCTCCGTACCGCTGGCCACGTTGTACACGCCCTCATTCACACTGCTCGCAGCTGCAAGGACATTGGCCCGCGCCACGTCTGCCGTGTGCACGAAGTCCATGGTCTGCTCGCCGTTTCCGAAGATCAATGGAGGAAGTCCATCAACGATCCTCTCCATCCAGCGGACCAGCACCTCGGTATAGAGTCCGTGGACGTCCATGCGCGGCCCATAAACGTTGAAGTAGCGCAGCAGCACGTAGTCCAGGCCGGACATGGCCCGGAAACTCCTGGCCATGCCTTCGTTGAACGACTTGGCGGCGCCGTAGAAGGTGTCGTTGTTGTGATGGTGGTGACGTTCCGTCGTGGGAAATTCCTCTGCCATGCCGTAGACCGACGCACTGGAAGCTGCGATGAGCTTTCCTACTTTGTGCTCGACGGCCGCTTCAAGGACAGTGAACGTCCCGTCCACCAGTACTTCCAACGCAAGCCGTGGTTCCTCCGCGCATTGGGTGATGCGGATGGCCGCTTGGTGAAACACCAGGTCCTTGCCGATCGTCATATCGTGGACCAGGTCGCGCTCGCGGATGTCCCCCTCGACCAAACGGACACGTCCTGAGGCCATGGCATCGTCGAGGTTGGCTTTGCGGCCGCGTACCAGGTTGTCCAGGATGTCCACGTGGGCCACTCCGGCGTCGAGCAGTTGGTCCACCAGGGTGGATCCGATGGTTCCCGCCCCGCCCGTGACCAGGGCAGTGGCGCCGAGGAGGGCGTTCACTGGGCAACCTGGAGGGAAACTTCGTTCCCCGCCACAACGGCTGCGTGTCCGTCGGTACCGAGGCTCTGGGTGACGGCTTCCAGGACTGACAGGACACGCAGTCCGGACTCGCCGCTGGTCCGTGGAATCGAGTGGTTGCGGATGGACGCGGCCAGCTCGGCCACCACCTGGGTCAAGGGCTCACGTTCCTGGAGTGCCGGGGACCATGTGTCTCCCAGGCGGTAGGAAATCGCGATCGCTTTCTTGTCCGCGGCGGAGCGGGGCTGGTGTTCCAGGCTGACACCGCGGTCGTAGACGCTCAGCCGCTGCTGGGGATTCAGGTCATCCCAGACCAGCGTCCTCTTGGAGCCACCGATGATCATTTGCCTGATCTTGGTGGGACTCAGCCAGTTCACATGGATGTGGACCATGGCGTCGTTGGGCAACCCGAAGGTGAGATGGCCTACGCAGTCGCGCCCGGTCCCGAGTGGATCGGCCCCGTGCGCGGAGATCTCCGTCGGGTGCAGTCCGCCGGGGAGGATGAAATCCAGGATGGACAGATCGTGCGGGGCGAGGTCCCAGAACACGTTCACATCGGGCTGGACCAGGCCAAGGTTGATGCGTACGGAATCGACGTAAAGGATGTCGCCCAAGGCGCCGCTGCTGACCAGTTCCTGGATTTTCAGGACCGCCGGGGTAAAGCAGTAGGTGTGGTCGGCCATGAGGACCAGGCCGCGGGCTTTGGCCTCCTCGACCATCTCCAGGCCTTTGGCCCTGCTGTCCGCCAGTGGTTTCTCCACCAGGACATGCTTGCCTGCCCGCAGGGCGGTCATCACCACGCCGTGGTGCGTGTGGGCCGGCGTCGCCACGGCTACGGCGTCAAGGTTGTAGGTGTCCAACAGTTCGTCGAGGGATTCGACGACGGCCACCCCACCTACCGTTTCCGCCAGGCGCAGTCCCCGTTCGACGTCAAGGTCGCAGATCGCCACGAGTTCCCAGTCCGGGCTCGCTTTGAGGTTCCTCGCCAGGTTGGGTCCCCAGTAGCCCGCGCCCACAACGGCGATCCGCAGTTTGGGGCGCAGCCCGTGGCCGTTCAGTTGGCCTGATGGAATGGTTCCTATGCTCATTTTCCACTCGGATTCTGTGAGGGTGACTGGGTTGAAACGGTCTAGTAGGCTCCGGCGGGCCGGGTCATGGCCCGGAAGGTCCGCCACATGATCATGAGGTCCCCCGCGATGGACCAGTTTTCGACGTAGTACAGGTCCAGGCGGACCGCTTCGTCCCACGGGAGGTCGGAGCGTCCATTGACTTGCCAGAGGCCGGTGATGCCCGGCTTGATCAGGAGCCTGCGGTGGGTGTGCTGCTCGTAGCCGTTCACTTCGCGGAGCAGGGGCGGCCGGGGGCCCACCAGGCTCATGGTGCCCATCAGGACGTTCCAGAACTGCGGCAGTTCATCCAGGGAATACTTCCGCATCCAGCGTCCGCACTTGGTGATCCTGGGATCTCCCTTGATCTTGAACAGCACACCGGCTCCTTCGTCCTTGGTGCTGAGTTCTGCCAGCCTGGCCTCGGCGTCCACCACCATGGACCGGAACTTGAGCATCTGGAAGGTGGTTCCGCGCTTTCCGATCCGCTCCTGCTTGAACAGGACAGGACCGGGGCTGTCGGCGCGCACGATGAGGGCAAGTGCCAGAAGCACGGGCGCCAGGACCAGGAGCGCTGCGCCCGCGACGGCGATGTCCATGACCCGCTTGAGGGTGTGCTTTCCGCCGGAATAGTGCGGAATGTCGACGTGCATCAGCGGGAGACCCTCGACTGGGCGCCAATGGATGCGGGGACCGGCGACGTTGGTCAGTGTTGCCGCAAGCACCAGTTCGGCTGCGTCTTCCTCAAGCCGCCACCCCAGCTCGCGGATGAACTGGTTGCCGCCCGGAACAGGGCCTGCCACGATTACTGCGTTGGCTCCGGTCTGCCGGACGGTACGGGCAACCCCGTAGATCGAGGAGAGGACAGGGACACGGCGTTCGTCGACCACGAGGGTGGTTCCCCGGCGCGCGCCCGGAAGGCAGGCTCCCACAATGTCGTACGGGGCTCCGGACTTCCTGTTGATCTGCTTGATGACGTACCTGACGTCTTCCGGTTCACCCACCACGATGGCCCGGGAAAGGCAGAGGCCGTGCGCCTTTTGCCGGCCCAGCCAGCGTCGGAAACCCCACCGGTTGATGGCAAGGGCAGCCACGCCGAGGGGCAGTGACACAAGGACGAAGGTGCTGACGGACTCGATCCTGAACACCACCGCGGCAACACCCATGAAGCCGAAGACACGCAGGCTGGCCGAGAGGACGCGCTTATACTCCTCGGGGCCGACGCCAAGGACCTTCGAATCCCGCGTGCGGTAGACCTCCAGCGCGCCGATCCACGCCAGCCCGATGACCAGACCGAGGATGGCTTGCCTTGTGTGTCCGCTTCCCATGGGGGCCGTAACGATGCCATCGGTATTCAACAGGTAGCCGGCAAAGACCGCGACCGCCACCAAGACACTGTCGGAAAGGCGGAGGGCATTCCTCAGGAACCGGATCCACGTGGTACGGTCGGGCCGCGGCAGCACTGCGTGGGCGGCCCGGCGGGTGACTGGCGGCATGAGGTCCAGGGTGACATCTGCCCCCAGTGCCGCCAGTCCCGCCTTTTCAGTCCGTTGTGCAGCAACGGACTTGTCAATCCAGGGAGACACCGGCGGATTGACGGTGGCAACGGCCGGTTGCAGGGGGAATGCCGTCACGGTGTGGTTTGCACGCTTGGGTGCTGTTGCCTTGCCTTGGCGCAAGAGCGGAACTCGTACCATGTCAGCCTTCTTTTGCAGACCTGCCATTGCCTACAACCCAGTGAAGCCGGGGGGAAATGGGGGCGCACCAGTAGTCGGTACTCAACTTTGCGCAGGTTTACCCCTTGCGCATACTCGCGAGTACCTAGCCCGGCTTCTTGGCACTACGTGCCCGGGCACCCTGATGCATCGCTGAAATCCCCGTGAATCCGCAGCCGATGCAGCACAAAACAGGGGGAAAACGACACAAAAAAACCGGCCACCCCCAGGGGTGGCCGGGTCAACAGTTGGTCAGTCCTCCAGGCTTTCGAGGTCCTCGTCGAGGACCTCGTCACCGTCCTCGTCATCCTCGTCGAACACTTGAAGGGGAGTAACCTCGGAATAGGCCTCGTAAAGTGCGTCTTCGTAAACCTCGAACGCATCGGCGACGGCGAAGAAGGCCGCCTCCACCGTGGGATCACCCTCCCCGCGCCGGGCGGAGGCAGCGGCCAGATGCTCTTCGAAGGCAGCAGTCAATGACTGAAGCGCGACACGCGGATCGATGCTCATGCCTTCACGTTAGCCGGAAAAGGACCAAAATGGAGAGGGATGAAGGAACAATTTCAAGGCGGCTCGGTTGAGCGCCAACGAGACTATGCACGTCAGTACGAGTACCTCGTCCTGACGGTTGGACCTGAGGATTCACTGCCGGAGGCCCGCCGTCGGCTGGCCGAGCATTCCGAGTACGGCAAGTGGGAGCTGGAGCGCAGCCGGCTGTACATGGGCGGCGGACGCCGTTTCTGGCTTCGCCGAAAGGTGTACTCCGTCCAACGAACGGTGTAGTCTCCCGGCTAATTTTCCAAAGGCCCCAACCAGGCGCTGGCCACTGTATTGTGCGCCGATTCGTCGTTGGATGGGTGGAAGATGCCGGCCAGCACGTCGCGGTACAGCCGCTCAAGCTCCGAGCCACGGAAATAGCTCCCTCCCCCGGAAACCCTGATGGCCAAATCAACCACGTAGCGGGCATTTTCTGTTGCGCGTGATTTAAGGCCCACCAGCTTCGGGAACCATTGCGGACCGTGGTCCACCAGTCCGTCCACGTCCCGGGCCGTGCTGGCCAACTGTGGGTAGATGCCGTCCAGGGCCATGGCGGCGTCGGCGATCTTCCAGCGGATGTCCGGATCCTGGGCAAAACTGCGTCCCCCGTACTTCGAGGAGACACGCCGTTTCACGGCTTCCACGCCCAGGACGAAGGCACGCTCCGCCAGCCCGGTGTAGACGGCGGCCAGCAACGTTTCGAAACAGGCGAAAATCGCGAAAATCAGCAGATCCCGGTTAGGGCCTACCGGAAGCTTCCGGAAGATCCGTTCCGGCGGCACCACGGCACCCTCCAGCAAAGTGCTGTTGGACGCACTGGCTCGCATGCCCAAGGTGTTCCAATCGTCAAGGGTCCGGTGGCCGGGATCCTCGCGGCGCAGGAATCCGAATACCAGTTCGGCCTCGCCATTGCGGGCATCGGAGTCCTTGCCGAAGGTACCCAGCCGCGTCCATCCGCGGGACAGGCTGGTGAAGACCTTGCGGCCGGTGAACCGGTAGGCGCCGTCCGGCAACGGTTCGGCCACTGTTCCGGAATCGAAGAGCATGGAATCATTGCCTGCTTCGGAAATTCCGAACGCGAAGACCTCCCCTTCTCCGGCCTCTTTGAGGACAAAGGACAGGGAATCGTCTCCCCGTGCGTTCATGACATGCGCGACGCCGGTCCAGACCAGGTGCATGTTGACGCCCAACGCTGTGGCCGGCGCGGCCGTGGCGAGCCTGCGCTGAAGCGCAGCTACCGCTTCGAGGCCAAGGCCCAGGCCGCCGTCGGACGCCGGAACAAAAGCCTTGAGGTAACCTGCGCCGGCAAGGTCCGCGAGGTCTTCGTGGAAGAACGCATTGTCCCGGTCGTAGCCTGCAGCCCGCCCCCGGAGCCGCTCCAGCAGTTCGTCGGGCAGGAAATCCTCGGGAACCATTGCCTCAGCCTTCCTAGTAGTTGGTGAGCAGCCTGTTCAGGACACGGGCTCCGAACTTCAACGATTCGGCAGGAACCCTCTCATCGACGCCATGGAACATACCGGTGAAATCAAGCTCGTCCGGCAGCATGAGCGGGGCAAAGCCGTAACCGGTGATGCCGATCTTGCTCAAGGACTTGTTGTCCGTTCCACCGGAAAGCGTATAGGGCAGCACTTTCGCTCCGGGGTCCTCCGAGTGGAGGGCATCGATCATGGAATCCACCAGGTTCCCCGCAAACGGGACTTCCAAGGACACATCCTTGTTCACGTAGCTGATGTCGATGCCTTCACCGGCGAGCTCCTTGATGGTCTGGAACACCAACTCCTGCTGCCCTGGCAGCGTGCGGCAATCGACGAAAGCTTCGGCGGACTCCGGGATGACATTGTGCTTGTAGCCCGAGCGCAAGTACGTGGGGTTGGAAGTGTTCTGCAGGGTCGCACCAACGAACCGCGCCACGGTCCCCAGCTCCTTGAGGAGGATGTCCGGGTTGTCGGCGTCGAACTCCACTCCGGTGAGTTCGGTGACTCCGTCCAGGAACTGCCGTGTGGTGGGAGTCAGCTCGATGGGCCACTTGTACTCGCCGATCCTGGTGACGGCGGCCGCGAGACGGGTCACTGCGTTGTCCGTGTTGATCTGGGAGCCATGGCCGGCACGCCCGTGGGCTACCAGCCGCAGCCAGGAGATACCCTTCTCGGCCGTTTGCAGGAGGTAGGTCCGCTGGCCACCGATGGTTGCCGAAAAGCCGCCCACTTCGGAGATGGCCTCTGTTGCACCGTCGAACAATTCGCGGCGGTGCTCCACGGCATAGCGTGCTCCGTACGTTCCGCCGGCTTCCTCGTCGGCGAAAAAGGCGAAAATGATGTCCCTCTTGGGCTTGCGGCCGGTCCTGGCGAAATCACGCAACACGGACAGGATCATGGCGTCCATGTCCTTCATGTCCACTGCTCCACGGCCCCAGATCAGGCCGTCCTTCAGTTCACCGCTGAAAGGATCCACGCTCCACTGGTCCTTCAGCGCCGGAACCACGTCCAGGTGGCCATGGACCACCAGCGCGTCCGCCGATGGATTCTCGCCGGTCATGCGGGTAACCACGCTTGCCCGGCCGGGCTCGGACTCGAAGATCTCGACATCGAGGCCGACTTCGCTGATGAGGCCTGCGGTGTATTCTGCGGCAGCACGCTCCCCCGGTCCGGTGCCATCGCCGAAGTTGGACGAGTCTATGCGAATGAGCTCCTGGCAGATCCGGACTACTTCGTCCTCGGGACGGATGACAGACATGGAAGTTCTCCTTGCGTGGCTGGGCTGCAGGTTCCGGTGACGCGCAGCGCGGATTCCGCTGCTGTGCCGTCCCGTGTCCCTTCAGCCTACTCACCGGATGGGCCAGGGTGCAGACATTCGAACCACCCACCGGAGCGCGCATTGCCGGACCACGCCGCACCGGCTACCCGATTTTTGTGTTCCCCCAAAGCGTGTTAGAGTTTTTCTCGCTGCTTCGGAGCAAAGTGAAGTGCCGCACGGCACAAACAGATACTTCGGACACCACCTGCGCGGGTGGCGGAATGGCAGACGCGCTAGCTTGAGGTGCTAGTCCTCGAAAGGGGGTGGGGGTTCAAGTCCCCCTCCGCGCACCAACTCAAGGCCTGGAATTTTCGAATTCCGGGCCTTGATTGTTTAATCCGACGGTCGCAAAACTACCCGCTTGCGAGCTTGCTCACATTTATTGCCGCCGGCGTCATGTGCCGAAATCCCGCATTGCCATATTAACGACGACGGCGGCAGTCACCATAGCTGACTGCCGCCGTCGTCGTGTTCTGGAGCCTAGCCCAGCGCCGCAACGCTGCCGATGAAATGCCGGCGTCCGCTGCGCGGATTCCAGGCAACGTACTCCGATCTCTCCCAAGCCCCGGATGCGGCCTGGGTAGTGGAGATATCCAAGGCCACCCGCGCCGGCAGGAACACGGGGGCCTCGAAGGCTACGTCCCAGGTGAACGCCTCGGCCTTGACAGCGCCCACATCGGCCAACGCCCTGGACGCCAGGTACATGCCGTGGGCAATCGATCCGCGCAGCCCCAGGGCCTTGGCGGAAAGACCGCTCAAATGGATCGGGTTGAAGTCACCGGACACCACCGCATAGCTGCGTCCAGTATCCACCCCGAGTTGCCAGACAGCGGTAGGAAAGGGCGGCTTGAAGTCCGGCTTTGCAGCACTGTTGGACGTTCCTGCCTTGTCGATTCCGGGCAGGAAGACACCTTTGGCCAGGTAGGTGGAAACCCCACGCCACAGCAACACTCCCGATGCGTGGGAACGGACCTCGGCCACCACGTCCACTTGGGTACCGGCGCGATGACCGGTGAGGTTTTCCGCCCATGCCCTGATATCCAGCGCATGGGTGAACTGAATGGGGCTGTACTGCTCCACATGGTTCCTGAGATGGATCATCCCCAGCAGCGGCAACGGAAAGTCGTCACGGTTCATGACGCTCATGGTCACCGGGAAAGCCAACGCGTGGACGAACCCGGCAGGAAGGATGTCACTTGCCGTTTCTCCGAGGAGGTGCTGATAGGACGTGAGGTTTTCCACGTCCGGCGTCACGTCCCGGACCTCATGGCTCACGGCCGGAAGTTTCCTGCGCGGCGGGGTCCCCAGGACACGCCTCCTGGCGGCGCTGGCAGCGGCATTGACGTACAGCTTGGACAGCGACGGCAACTCCCCAAGGATGACGGGCTGGGCCTGGATCATGCGCCCACCAGTTGCTGTCCGCAGACGCGAAGGACCTCCCCGGAAATGCCCCCGGCGGAGTCGCCCGCGAGGAAGGCAATGGCTTCGGCCACGTCCGTCGGCTGGCCGCCCTGCTTGAGGGAGTTCAGCCGGCGGGCCGCCTCCCTGATGGCCAGGGGCATCCGGGCGGTCATCTCCGTTTCGATGAAGCCCGGGGCAACCGCGTTGATGGTCCCGCCAAAGGATGCCATCAACGGCGCGGTTGAACGCACCATGCCGATCACGCCGCCCTTGGAGGCACCGTAGTTCGTCTGGCCCCGGTTGCCGGCGATGCCGCTGGTAGAAGCCACCGAGACAATGCGCGGGGCATCCTTGAAATGCCCGGACGCCAGGAGTGCTTCATTGATCCTCAGTTGCGCGGCGATGTTCACGGCAATCACCGACTGCCACCGGCCCTGGTCCATGTTGGCGAGGAGGCGGTCCCGGGTGATGCCGGCATTATGCACAACAATGTCCAGCCTGCCATGGCGCTCCACGGCGTGCTCAATGATCCGCTGCCCCGCATCGCTGCGGCTGATGTCCAGCTGCAACGCCGTCCCGTGCACCTGGTTGGCCACCTCGGCCAGGTGGTCTCCGGCCGCAGGGATGTCCACCAACACCACTTTCGCGCCATCCCGGTGCAGAGTGCGGGCGATCGCGGCACCGATCCCCCGCGCAGCTCCGGTGACCACGGCAACTTTGCCTGCAAGGGGCTTGTCCGCAACGGCCGGCAGCCTACCGGCCGCCGAGGTCACCGAAAGGAATTGTCCGTCCACGTAGGCAGAGCGACCGGACAGGAAGAACCGGACTGCCCCGAGGGCAGAGGGGCTGGTGGTGGCCAGGTCCTCCGCAAGCAGGACACCGTTGGCCGTCGCCCCGGATCGGAGCTCCTTCGCCAGGGAACGCAGCAGGCCGTCGATGCCTTGGCGGGCGGCGGCGGTTGCCGGGGACGAGGTTCCCTGGGGCGCCCGGGACACCGTGATGACCCGGCCGTTGGGTGCAAGGTCCCGGAGGGAAGCACCCACGGTGAGGACAGGCTTTCCCAGGTCCTCAGGGTGCTGCACTGAATCGAGGACCAGAATGATGGCGCCCAACTTTTCCTTGGGCAAAGCATTCCGGCGGACGTCCAGGCCCCACCCCAGCAAGGTGGTGGCGAGATCGTCGGCGCCCACGCTGTCCCCGTTGACCAACACCGGACCGGAAATCAACGGGTCACCCGGCTGGTAGCGACGCAACAGGACGGGCTGGGGCAGGCCAAGCTTCCTGGCCACGTCCCGCCCCAGTCCGCGGCTGACGATTTGGGTGTATTTGTCCGTCATCGGGCCCCCTATGCAGCTTCCAGGATGGCCACGACGCCCTGCCCACCGGCGGCGCAAACGGAGATGAGGCCGCGGGCAGGACGACCGTCCACCGTGCCCTTCCCATGCAGCATTTTGGCCAGCGAAGCAACAATCCTGCCCCCGGTGGCCGCGAAGGGATGGCCTGCTGCGAGGGACGATCCGTTCACGTTGAGCTTGGCACGGTCCACCTTGCCCAGGGCACCGTCCAGGCCCAGGCGGGTACGGCCAAAGTCTTCGTCCTCCCATGCCGCCAGGGTGCTGAGCACGGTCCCGGCGAACGCCTCGTGGATTTCGAAGTAGTCGATGTCCTCCAAGGTGAGTCCTTGACGGGCCAGAAGCCGCGGGACGGCAAATACCGGAGCCATGAGCAGCCCGTCTTTGCCATGGACAAAATCGACGGCGGCAGCCTCACCGTCCACAACGGTGGCCAGCTTGGGCAGGCCGCGGCTTTCCGCCCACTCCGCGCTGGCGAGAAGCACTGTTGAAGCACCGTCCGTGAGCGGCGTCGAGTTGCCTGCGGTCATGGTTGCCTGGGATCCAAGGTTCTTGCCGAACACCGGCTTGAGCGCGGCGAGCTTCTCCAAGGATGTATCCGGACGAAGGTTCGAGTCGCGGTTGAGGCCACGGTAGGGGGTGATGAGGTCATCGAAGAAGCCGTGGTCGTAGGCGGAGGCGAGATTGTGGTGGCTGTTGACGGCGATTTCGTCCTGGGCTTCGCGGGTAATCTTCCACTGTGCCGTTGTCAGGGCCTGGTGTTCTCCCATGGAGAGTCCGGTACGCGGTTCGCCGGTGTTGGGTGCATCCGGGGCGAGGTCCTTGGGCCTGATCTTTCCCAGGATGCGTAGTTTCTGGACCGGAGTCTTGGCGCGGTTCAGGTCCAGGAGGATCTCGCGCAATCCCTCACTGACGGCAATGGGAGCATCCGATGCGGAGTCCACGCCGCCGGCGATGGCGGAATCAATCTGGCCCAGCTTGATTTTGTTGGCCAGGCCAAGGACCGTTTCAAGGCCGGTGGCGCACGCCTGCTGAAGGTCGTACGCCGGAGTCTCCGGAGACAACGCCGAGCCCAGCACCGCCTCACGTGTGAGGTTGAAATCCCGGGAATGCTTCAGCACGGCTCCTGCCGCGACTTCTCCGATCCGTTCGTCCTGCAACCCGAAGCGTGCGATCAAGCCATCGAGTGCTGCGGTGAGCATGTCCTGGTTGGACGACTTCACGTATGCACCGCCCGTACGCGCAAACGGAATCCGGTTTCCGCCCACGATCACCGCTGACCGGACCTGCCGGGATTCCTGGGCTGCGCCCGTGGTTGCACCTGCTGAAGCCATGTGTGTCTCCTTCGGAAAAGTTGCCGGTTACTGATACCCAGCGTACCTGATACGCTGGGTATCGTGAACAGTGGTCCCGCAGATTTCTCTCCAGCCCCCCTGGGCCCCGGCCGAACCGACGTCGAGTACCCCCCTGCCGCCGTCGTTGGTCCCGAAGGAGCCGTGGACGGCCGCGCGGCCCGCTGGCAATCCCACCGCGAGGAGAGGCGGCGGGCACTGATAAAGACAGCGAGGAAAGCCGTCCACGCGCTGGGCAGCGACGCGTCCATGGAGGACATTGCGGGCGCGGCCGGAACCTCCAAGTCGGTCTTCTACCGGTACTTCGGAGACAAAGCAGGACTGCAACAGGCCATGGGTGAAGTGGTTCTGGGGCAAATGCAACGCCGCATGAAGGATGCGGCCCAGTCTGCGCAGACTCCGCGGGAGGGGCTCTACGCCATGGTTTCCGCCTACCTCCAGATGGCCGAATCCAGCCCGAATGTCTATGCCTTCATCACCAGGCTGACACCGGGCGAGGCCTCAGCGCAGGATGCCATCGCCGCGTCCGGCGCCCTCGGTCACTTTTTCGAGCAGATCACCGGCATGATCGCTACTCCCATGCGCCAATACCTGGGCCCGGACAACGAGGCCCTCATCGAATATTGGCCTACGGCTGCGATCGGCCTCGTCCGGAACGCAGGCGAAATGTGGCTCGGAAGTGCCGCGGCCGCCAAGCCGGACCAGGCCACCATGGCCGCGAACATCACCGACTGGCTGTGCCTGGGCATCGCCCCACAGCTCAAGACCACCTGACACCAGCAAAGACGCAGCAGTTGTCCGGAACCAGAGAAAGAAGAAGCATGACCGACGTAGTGGATCGCGAATCATCAGCCCGGCAGGCGACCGCGGGCAACCCTGCAACGGGCGGACAAGCCGAGCCCGCCGTGGACGTAGCGGCATTGGGCGGGCAACTCCTCGGCACGTGGGCGGACGTCCGGCGCCAGGCCCGCGAACTCGCCGGCCGCCCCGAGGTCCGGAAGATCGAGGGCCTCACGCATACAGACCACCGCCACCGCGTCTTCGACCAACTGAAGTACCTCGTGGACAACAACGCCGTCCACCGTGCTTTTCCCGTCCGCCTGGGCGGATCGGACGATCACGGCGGAAATATTGCCGGCTTCGAGGAACTGGTCACTGCGGACCCCTCGCTTCAGATCAAGGCCGGCGTGCAGTGGGGTCTCTTCGGCTCCGCAGTGATGCACCTGGGCACCCAGGAACATCACGACAAATGGCTTCCAGGGATCATGAGCCTGGACATCCCCGGGTGCTTTGCCATGACGGAAACCGGTCACGGCTCCGATGTGGCAAGCATCGCCACCACAGCCACTTATGACGCCGCCAGCCAGGAATTCGTCATCAACACTCCGTTCCGGGCGGCTTGGAAGGATTACATCGGCAACGCCGCCAACGACGGCCTGGCGGCGGTGGTCTTCGCCCAACTCGTCACACGCAACGTCAACCACGGCGTCCATGCGTTCTACGTTGAGTTGCGCGATCCGGACACCAAGGAATTCCTTCCGGGCGTCGGGGGCGAGGACGATGGCATCAAGGGTGGGCTTAACGGCATCGATAACGGACGCCTGCACTTCACCGACGTCAGGGTTCCGCGAACCAACCTGCTGAACCGCTATGGTGACGTCGCCGCCGACGGCACCTACACCTCCACCATTGAAAGCCCCGGCCGCCGGTTCTTCACCATGCTGGGCACCTTGGTCCAGGGTCGGGTTTCCCTTGACGGCGCCGCAGTGGCGGCCAGCAAGGTGGCGCTGAAGGCCGCCATCCACTACGCGGCAGAGCGCCGCCAGTTCAACGCGTCATCGCCCACGGACGAGGAAGTGTTGCTGGATTACCAGCGCCACCAGCGCCGCCTGTTCACGCGGTTGGCCACCACCTACGCGGCAAGCTTCGCGCACGAACAGTTGCTCACGAAGTTCGACGACGTCTTCTCCGGAGCCCACGACACCGACGCCGACCGCCAGGATCTGGAAACCCTCGCCGCGGCCTTGAAGCCGCTCAGCACCTGGCACGCCCTGGACACGTTGCAGGAGTGCCGTGAAGCCTGTGGTGGTGCGGGATTCCTCATCGAGAACCGATTCGCCTCGCTGCGGGCCGACCTCGATGTGTACGTGACCTTCGAAGGCGACAATACGGTCCTCCTGCAGTTGGTGGCCAAGCGGCTGCTTGCCGATTACGCCAAGGAATTCCGCAGTGCCGACTTCGGAGTGCTGGCCCGCTACGTCGTGGACCAGGCGGCGGATGTGGCGTTCCACCGGACCGGCCTGCGCCAAGTGGCGCAATTCGTGGCCGATTCCGGATCCGTCCAGAAAGCCGCACTGGCACTGCGGGACGAGGCAGGCCAGCGCACCCTGCTGACGGACAGGGTCCAGTCAATGGTGGCGGAGGTCGGGGCCGCGTTGAAGGGCGCCAACAAGCTTCCCCAGCACCAGGCGGCAGCACTGTTCAACCAGCACCAGCATGAGCTCATCGAGGCTGCACAGGCCCACGCGGAACTCCTGCAGTGGGAGGCTTTCACCGAAGCCCTGGAATCAGTATCCGATGCCGGAACCAAGCAGGTGCTGACCTGGCTGCGCGATCTCTTTGGACTCTCCCTGATTGAGAAGCACCTCTCCTGGTACCTCATGAACGGCCGGCTCTCCATGCAGCGTGGCCGCACGGTAGGCACCTACATCAACCGGCTGCTGGTGAAGATCCGCCCGCATGCCCTGGACCTTGTGGATGCCTTCGGTTACGGCCCGGAGCACTTGCGGGCTGCGGTAGCCACGGGCGCCGAGGCCACGCGCCAGGATGAGGCCCGCACCTACTTCCGGCACCAGCGGGCCAGCGGCCGCGCCCCTGCGGACGAAAAGTCGCTTCTGGCGCTGAAAGCGGGCAGGCAGCAGTGATCTTCAGGGGCTAGCAGTCCGGGCTGGCCACTTGGTGAACACTTGCGGAAGCTTGGAAACCACGACGGCGCCGTCCCCACGTGAGGGGGCGGCGCCGTCGTGGTTTCGGCTGCTTCAGCGACGCTTAGGCGAGCACCGAGCGGTAGACCTCAAGGGTGGTCTCTGTGATGGATTCCCACGAGAAATGTTCCTCGGCCCGTCGCCGTCCTGCCACACCCATGGCGCGTGCACGGTCCGGATCGGTCACCACCTCGTTGAGCGCAGCGGCGAAGTCACGGACGAACTTCTCCGGGTCAAGCGGCGTACCCGTCCCGTCGGTGACCTGTTCCAACTCCACCAGGAGCCCGGTGTTCCCGTGGTCCACCACCTCCGGGATGCCGCCGGTGGCACTGGCCACCACCGCTGCCCCGCAGGCCATGGCCTCAAGGTTCACGATGCCAAGGGGCTCGTAAATCGAGGGACAGGCGAACGCGGTGGCATGGCTCAGGACCTGGATGAGCTCGCGCCGGGGAAGCATCCGCTCGATCAGGACGACGCCTTCGCGCTTGCTTTGCAGTTCCTCGATGAGCCTTGCTGTTTCGGCGGCAAGCTCCGGAGTGTCGGCAGCGCCAAGGCAAAGGACCAGCTGCACGTCCTCAGGAAGGCTCGAGGCAGCGCGCAGCAGGTAGGGAACACCCTTCTGGCGCGTATTGCGGCCCACGAAGACCACGCTGGGCTTGGCCGGATCGATGCCGAGTGCACGGACTGCGTCTTCTTCCTCGTCACGCTCCCACAAGGACACGTCGATCCCGTTGTGGACCACGCGAACCTTGGCCGGATCTACGTTGGGATAGCTGCGGAGGATATCCTGGCGCATCCCCTCCGACACTGCGATGATCGCGGCAGCGGCCTCGTAGGCGGTCTTTTCCACCCACGACGAGAGCGCGTAGCCGCCACCAAGTTGCTCGGCTTTCCATGGCCGCAACGGTTCAAGGCTGTGGGCACTGAGCACGTGGGGAATACCGTGCAGCAGCGACGCCAAGTGGCCTGCCATGTTCGCGTACCAGGTGTGCGAGTGGACGAGGTCCGCTCCCGCGACGTCCGGAACGATCCTCAGATCGACGCCGAGGGTCTGCACGGCAGCGTTGGCTCCGTCCAGATCCCCGGGTGTCGCATAGGAGTCAACCGTTGCGCCGTGGTAGTCGGCTTCGCGTGCCGCGCCGAAGGCGCGCACATGGAGGTCAACGTGCTTCGCCAGCACCCGGCTGAGCTCGGCAACGTGGACCCCGGCACCGCCATAAATTTCCGGAGGGAATTCTTTAGTCACAATGTCTATTCGCACGCTAACCAACGTAGTCGTTCAGCCGTATGTGTTCTAGTGTGAAAGAGTCCGGAAAATCGGACTTTTGGGGGCTACGAAGACGTACGGGGAGCTGTGACCATGGCGTTGAAGAAAGTTTTGGCAATCGTGTTGGCCGGTGGAGAGGGCAACCGCCTGATGCCGCTGACAGCAGACCGTGCCAAGCCAGCTGTACCGTTTGCCGGCGGTTACCGGCTTATTGACTTTGCACTATCGAATCTGGTCAATTCGGGATATTTGCGAATTGTTGTGTTGACCCAATACAAATCGCACAGCCTGGACCGCCATATCTCCGAGACCTGGCGCATGTCCACCCAGCTGGGGCGCTACGTCGCTTCCGTTCCGGCACAGCAGCGGGTGGGCAAGAGCTGGTTCCTGGGCAGCGCCAACGCCATTTACCAATCCTTGAACCTGATCCACGACGACGCTCCGGACATCGTGGTTGTTGTCGGCGCTGACCACGTCTATCGCATGGACTTCTCGCAAATGGTCGAGCAGCACATTGCCAGCGGCGCAAAGGCCACCGTTGCAGCCGTGCGCCAGCCCCTGAACATGGCCAACCAGTTCGGCGTCATCGAGGTAGACCAGAACGATCCCCAGAAGATCGCAGCCTTCGTCGAGAAGCCCGCCAGCACGCCTGGACTCGCAGCCGACCCCAGCCAGTTCCTGGCTTCCATGGGCAACTACGTCTTCAACGCCGACGCCCTGGTGGAGGCTTTGCACGTAGACGCCGAACGACTGGACACCAAGCACGACATGGGTGGCGACATCATCCCGTATTTCGTGGACAAAGGTGAGGCAGGGGTCTATGACTTCACGCTCAATGACATCCCGGGCGCCACGGAGCGGGACCGCACGTACTGGCGCGACGTAGGGACCATCGATTCCTTCTACGACGCACACATGGACCTGATCTCCCCCGTCCCGGTCTTCAACCTGTACAACTCCGAATGGCCGATCTACACCCGGCAGAGCATTTCCCCGCCGGCCAAGTTCGTCCGCGGCGAAAACAGCACGGTTGGAACCGCACTGGATTCGATCGTTGCCAGTGGCGTAGTGATCTCCGGTGGCATTGTTGAGGGTTCGGTCCTGGCCAACGATGTCTTCGTCGAAGCCGGCAGCCGGGTCCAGGATTCCGTACTCATGGACAAGGTTCGTGTTGGAGAGGGGGCCGTGATCAAACGGGCCATCCTGGACAAGAACGTCAAAGTGCCTGCCGGTGCTGCCATTGGCGTGGATGCGGCCTTGGACAAGGCCAGGGGGTACAAGGTCACCGAATCCGGCATCACGGTGCTGGCCAAGGGCCAAGTGGTCCCTGAACCCGGTGAAGAGGAGCTGGCACTTTCCGCCGAGTACCGCCGCAGCCTTCCTGAAGCGCTCAAGGCAGCAACCCAGGACGACCCCGCCATGCGCGACTCTGCCGAGAAGGTAGCCGCCGGAATCCAGGCGCGCGTGGTGGACGCCGCTTCCCAAGGCGCCGCGCACTAACGGAGTCCGCACCTCCAAACCCGAGGCAGGTCCCGGGGTCCCAAGGCTGTAAAATCAGGTCAATGAGTTCCACGGACCTGACGCCTGAGGAGATCCAGGCCTGCCTCAAGGTTTTAACCACCATCCATGCCTACGACGAAGAGCATCCGGACTACATTGCCGTCCGCCGTGCAACGGGCAAGATGTTCAAGGCAGTCAAGCGCCACCGGAGGGTGACCAAGCGTGACCTGATCGCCGAGGCGGACCGCGCGGTGATCGCACTTACCGCGACGGCGGCCCCCGACCGGATTGACGACGAAACCCGGGGCAACAAGCTGGCCCCTTCGACAACAGGCGAGGTGGCCGGTCACCTCATCCGGTCCCGGCCCTGCTACATCTGCAAACAGCACTACACACAGGTGGACGCCTTCTACCACCAGTTGTGCCCGGAGTGCGCAGCGTTCAGCCACAGCAAGCGGGATGCCCGCACGGACCTCACCGGGCGCAGGGCGCTGCTGACCGGCGGACGAGCCAAGATCGGCATGTATATTGCTCTTCGACTGCTCCGTGACGGCGCCCACACCACCATCACAACGCGCTTCCCCAAGGATGCTGCACGCCGCTTCGCGGCCATGGAGGACAGTTCCGACTGGCTGCACCGGCTGAAGATCGTGGGAATCGACCTCCGCGACCCGGCACAGGTCATGGCCCTGACCGACTCGCTGAACGAGGCCGGGCCCCTGGACATCATCATCAACAACGCGGCACAGACGGTGCGTCGATCGGGCAATGCTTACAAGCCATTGGTGGACGCGGAGGACGAACCCTTGCCCGCCGCCCTCGAAACTGCCAACGGCGGGCCTGAGCTGGTCACGTTCGGCCATGCCCACGACAAGCACCCGCTGGCCCTGGCGAGCAGCGTGACCGAGCACCCGGTCCTCGCCGGCGACGCCATCACCTCGTTGGCACTCTCCACAGGCTCGGCATCCCTGGAACGGATCGAATCCGGAACCGCGATCGATGCCGGTGGCCTGGTCCCGGACCTCGCCACGATCAATAGCTGGACGCAGGTGGTGGATGAGGTGGACCCACTCGAGATGCTCGAGGTGCAGCTGTGCAACGTCACGGCACCGTTCCTCCTGGTCAGCCGTCTTCGCGGCGCCATGAAGCGCTCCACGGCACGGCGGAAGTACATCGTGAATGTATCCGCCATGGAAGGGCAGTTCTCCCGCGCCTACAAGGGGCCGGGCCATCCGCACACCAACATGGCCAAGGCCGCCTTGAACATGATGACCCGGACCAGCGCCCAGGAAATGCTGGACTCCGACGGCATCCTCATGACCGCCGTCGATACCGGATGGATCACGGACGAACGGCCGCACTACACCAAGATCCGGCTCATGGAGGAAGGTTTCCACGCGCCACTGGACCTGGTGGACGGCGCCGCCCGCGTTTACGATCCGATCGTGATGGGCGAACAGGGCGAGGACCAATACGGCGTCTTCCTCAAGGATTACAAGCCCTCGCCCTGGTAAGCACTACGCCAGGCGGGTGATCTCCACAGACACCGACAGGCCGGAGCCGCCACCGCCGGAAAGGATGCCCTTCAGCGGCGGCACATCCCGGTAGTCGCGGCCCTTGGCAACTGTCACGTGGTAGTCCCCCGCCGGCTTGTGGTTGGTGGGGTCCCAGCTGCGCCATTCGCCGTCCCACCACTCCAACCATGCGTGGGACTGGCCCGCCACGGTTTCGCCAATGTCCGCCGAGGACCTCGGGTGGATGTAGCCGGAGACGTACCGGGCCGGGATGCCGCAGCTGCGCAGCGAGCCGATGGCCAGGTGCGCGAGGTCCTGGCAAACACCTTGGCGCTGGGTCCAGGCCTGTTCGGCGTTGGTGGTGACACCTGTGGTGCCCTTCATGTACGTCATCTCACCGGCCATCCAGGAGAAGACTGCCAGGGCCGCCTCATGCGGGTTCTTGCCGTCGACGACTCCGGGAACCAGGCTGAGGACTTCTTCGCCCGGACCGCTAAGCCGTGACTGCGGCAGCCAGTCGCTGAACTCGTCCTGGATCTTCGCGGAACGGATGACGTCCCAGCCAACAATATCGTCGTCGTTTGCCACCCGTTCAGTGCGGTGCACCTCCACTGTGGCAGTCGCCAGGACCTCGAGGTTCTCATGCGGCATCTGCATGTCGAAGGCGGTAACGCGTGTACCCCAATAATCGCGGTAGGTACTCACCGAGGCCTGGCTGGGGCTCACCTTCAGCGAGGACTCAAGGACCACTTGCTGTCCGTCAGTCAACGGAGTCATCCGCGCCTCGTTGTAGCTGAGGGTGACACGGCGGTTGTATTTGTAGGCAGTCTTGTGGACGATGCTCAACCGGGTCATGAAACTTCTCCCACCCAGGCGTGTTCATCAGCCTGATTGAAGTACTTACGGGAAATTGCGTCCGAGGCCTGCGTCACTGCCTTCTGCACACGTTCCATGTGCTCGGGAAGCTCGGACATCAGGTCATCGGTCCGGTGGAATTCAAGGAAGGTGCGGGCTTGGCCCACAATCCTGCGGGCGTCGTTGATGAAGCCAACGCGTTGGGCCGAGGGATCCAGTTTGGCCAAGGAGTCGTCGGCATCGCGCAGCGCGTAGACGATGGACCGTGGGAAGAGCCGGTCCAGGAGCAGGAACTCCGCAGCGTGCTGGTCGCCGAAGGCGGCCCTGCGGGTCCGGATGAACGACTCGTATGCACCGGCGCAGCGAAGCATGTTGACCCAGGACATGCCTGCCGACTGGACGTCGCGGGTAGAGAGCATGCGTGCGGTCATGTCGGCCCGTTCCAGCGAGCGGCCAAGCACCATGAACAGCCAGCTTTCGTCGTGGCTAACCGTAGTGTCTGCTAAGCCGCGGACCATGGCGGTCCGTTCCAGGACCCAGTTGCAGAACCGGTAGGTGCCCACCACGTCCTTGCGGTGCTGGTTAAGGCCGTAGTAGGTGGTGTTGAGGCTTTCCCACAGGGATTGGGAGACGGTCTCGCGGGCACGGCGGGCGTTTTCACGCGCAGCCCCCAGGGAACCGGCAATCGAGGACGCACTTTGCTTGTCGTACGCCAGGGCGTGCAGCAATTCGGGCAGGCCGAAGTCCTCGTTCTGCGGCTTGGCTCCCATCACGGCCAACAGGTCCCTGGCCACAGTGCGCTGTTCCTCGAGGGGCAAGTGGTTCAGTCGTTCCAAGTGGACGTCAAGGATGCGGGCGGTGCCATCGGCGCGCTCAACGTAGCGGCCAATCCAGAAGAGTGACTCGGCAATACGGCTCAGCATGCGGCTGTGCCTCCTTCGCGTGGTGCTTGTCGAAGTTCAAGGTATGGGAAGAACGGAACGGCGCTCACTGCTGTTGTTCCGTCTGCCGGTCCCGCCAGTTGCTTTCCACGGGCCACACGGAAACCTGTTCGCGAACGGTCACTGATTGCCGTGGAATGAATTCGGACGGCATCTGCGGCGAATTGGCCAGTACCCAGGTGTCCTTGGAACCGCCACCCTGGCTGGAGTTCACAATCAGCGACCCCTCCTTGAGCGCCACACGGGTGAGTCCGCCGGGCAGGACCCAGACGTCGTCGCCGTCGTTCACTGCGAACGGACGCAAGTCCACATGCCGGGGGCCGAACTTGTCCCCGGACAACGTAGGAACCGTGGACAGCTGCAGCACGGGCTGTGCGATCCAGCCGCGGGGATCCGCGATCACGCGCTTGCGCAAAGCATCGAGTTCGTCCTTGGAAGCGTCCGGGCCAATGACCAGGCCCTTTCCGCCGGACCCGTCCACGGGCTTGACCACCAACTCCTCGAGTCGGTCCAAAACATGCTCCCTGGCTTCCTTTTCCTCAAGCCGGAAAGTGTCGACGTTGGCGATGATCGGCTCTTCGTGAAGGTAGTAGCGGATCAGGTCAGGGACGTAACTGTACACGAGCTTGTCGTCTGCGACGCCGTTGCCCACGGCGTTGGCGATCGTCACGCCACCGGCCCGCGCTGCATTGACCAGTCCGGGGCAACCCAGCATGGAGTCGGAACGGAACTGCAGCGGATCAAGGAAGTCGTCGTCGATCCGCTTGTAGATGACGTCCACGCGCTGCTCACCGGCGGTGGTCCGCATATAGACGCGGTTGCCGCGGCAGATCAGGTCGCGGCCCTCCACCAGTTCCACACCCATCAGGCCGGCGAGGAGCGTGTGCTCGAAGTAGGCGCTGTTGAAGACCCCGGGCGTCAGGACAACCACCGTGGGGTCGTCCACGCCCGCCGGAGCTGTCTTGCGAAGTGCCGAGAGAAGCCTGCGGGGGTACTCCTCCACGGGACGGATGTGCTGCTGACCAAACGCCTCGGGAAGGCCCTTGGCCATCGCCTGGCGGTTCTCCAGGACATAGCTGACGCCCGAGGGGACGCGGACGTTGTCCTCGAGGACGCGGAACGTGCCCGCCGCATCCCGGACCACATCGATGCCCGAAACATGGACGCGGACACCGCCGGACGGTTCGAAGCCATGCACGGCACGGTGGAAGTGCGCACTTGTGGTCACCAGTTGGCGCGGAATGACGCCGTCCACCACCACCGCCATGCGCCCGTAGACGTCGTTGAGAAAGGCTTCGAGGGCCTTGACCCGCTGCGCGACCCCGCGCTCCAGCACATCCCATTCGTCAGCCGGGATGACCCTGGGAACAATGTCCAGCGGGAACGGCCGCTCCTCGCCCGCATAGTCAAAAGTGACACCACGGTCGAGGAAGCTGCGGGCCATGGAGTCGGCCCGGGCGGTGACATCCGCCAAGGAGAGCTCCTGCAGTGCGCCGGCAACCTGACCGTAGGATTTTCTGGCGACGTGGCCGTTGGCAAACATTTCGTCATAGGCACCGCTGCGCGCGGCGGCCTTTGAGTAATCCTGGAAGAGGTCAGACATGGGAAATAGACAATCACCTTTTTGGGTCGAGCGCATTTCGCGCTGATTGTGTCGCGGTTTCGCGGGCCTCCCGCGTCGGGCCGCCACGTGACGCATGATTAGATGGCTGTGTGTCGAATCACAATTTGTCGCGCGAAGAAGCCGCTACCCGCTCAGCCCTGATCACTACCCATTCCTACGACGTCACCCTCGATGTCCGCAACGCGGCAGATCCCGCAGTAAACGGATACCCGAGCACCAGCACCATCGCCTTTTCGGCCGAACCCGGCTCGGCCACTTTCCTTGATTTCGTTGGCGGCCCCGTGGAGTCCGTCGTCCTCAACGGCCAGGCATTGGACGTCGCACTGGCAGTAGACCAGGACCGGATCATCCTTGAAAGCCTTGCGGCAGAGAACGTGGTTACGGTCTCCGCGACGGCCCTCTACAGCCGTTCCGGCGAGGGCATGCACCGCTTCGTGGATCCCGCGGACGTCAAGTGCTACCTCTACACGCAGTATGAACCGGCGGACAGCAGGCGCGTCTTCGCCAACTTTGAACAGCCTGACCTGAAGGCCGAATTCACCTTCCACGTGATCGCCCCCACCGGATGGGAAGTCGCCTCCAACGGAGTTGAGGTGGCGCATACGCCGCTCAGCGACGATCCGTCGGCGTCCCTTTGGGACTTCGCCACAACGGCCCGGATGTCCACCTACATCACCACCGTATTGGCTGGCCCCTACTTCAAAGCGACGGACCACTGGGGAGCAACGCTCGACGGCGGAACCCGCCTTGATGTTCCACTGGCCCTTTACTGCCGCGCGTCTTTGGCTGGGTCCTTCGATGCCGGTGAGCTCTTCAAGCTCACCAAGAACGGCCTCGCGTTCTTCAATGAACTCTTCGATTACCCCTACCCGTGGGGGAAGTACGACCAAGCCTTCGTGCCCGAGTACAACCTTGGAGCCATGGAGAACCCCGGTCTGGTGACGTTCACCGAAAAGTACGTCTACGCCTCACGGGCAACGGATGCCCAGTACCAGGCACGTGCCAACACGCTCATGCACGAGATGGCCCACATGTGGTTTGGCGACCTCGTGACCATGACCTGGTGGGACGATTTGTGGTTGAAGGAGTCCTTCGCCGACTACATGGGCACCTTGGGCGTGGACAAGGCCACGGACTGGGACACCGCCTGGGTGAACTTCGCCAGCAAGCGCAAAGCGTGGGCCTATGTCCAGGACCAACTTCCCAGTACGCACCCCATCGTTGCCGACATCCCCGACCTTGAGGCGGCCAAACAGAATTTCGACGGCATCACCTATGCCAAGGGCGCATCCGTGCTCAAGCAATTGGTTGCCTACGTTGGATTCGACGCCTTCATTGCCGGTTCCAGGCAGTACTTCCGCGATCACGAATATGGCAACACCTCCCTTCAGGACCTCCTGCGCGCGCTCAGCGACGCATCCGGGCGGGACCTTGCCGTGTGGGCCCGCCAATGGCTCCAGACATCCGGTATCTCCACGGTCGGCGCCGAGATCGTCGAGGACAACGGGATCCTGGGGGCCGTTACGCTGACACAGGATGCGGTGGACCCGCTGACCGGAGACCAGGAGTTGCGTCCCCACCGGATGCGGATCGGGCTGTACAACCCGGACAAGGACGGCGCCTTGGTCCGTACGGACAGTATCGAGGTGGATGTAGCCGGCCCGCGGACACTGGTGGGCGAGCTGTCCGGTAAACCCCGCCCGGCCCTGCTCCTGGTCAATGATGACGACCTCAGCTATGCCAAGGTCAGGCTGGACAGCGTTTCAGAGCAGACCGTCCATACGTCCCTGCACCGCATCCAGGACCCTATGGCGCGGGCCTTGTGCTGGACCGCCCTGTGGGACGCTGCACGGGACGGCGTGACGCCGTCGGCGCAATACGTTTCGGCCGTGGAACAGTTCGCTCCTGCGGAGAACGGCATCGGCGTACTCCTCAACGTGCTGGCCAACGCGTCCTTTGCCGCCGGGCGATACGTTCCGGCTCCCCGGCGGGACAAGGTCAGGTCCGGGTTCCTGTCCGTGGCAGCGCGCCAACTTCGCGCCGCTCTGCCTGGATCGGACCAGCAACTGGCGTGGGCTCGCACCCTGGCGGATGTGTCACGGCACTCAGACCAGGAACTCCCGCTGGTGAAGGGCATGCTGGAGGGCAGGGTGGTGATCGATGGCCTGACGGTGGACGCCGAGCTTCGCTGGAGCCTCTGGCAGGCGCTTTCGGCGCATGGGCAGGCTTCCCAGGAGCAATTGGACGCTGAGCTGGCCGGTGACCGAACGGCTTCGGGCCATGAAGGGCACGCGCTGGCCATGGCAGCCCGGCCGGACGCCGCCGTCAAGGCCGCCGCCTGGAAAGCCGCCGTTCTTGGCTCGGAACTCTCCAACGAGATTTTGTCGGCCACCATCAACGGCTTCATGGTGGCGCCTGCCGCGTTGCTCGACCCCTATATCGAACCGTACTTCGAGGCTCTTGAGACAGTGTGGGCGGAACGTTCCATCGAGATCGCCGGCCGGATTGTCCGGGGCCTGTTCCCCGCTTCCCAAGATCTCCCCGAGGGAACCGCTCCCGCAGCGCATCCCGTAGTGCAACGGACCGACCAGTGGTTGCATGAGCACGCAGACGCGCCCCGCGCCCTGCGTCGGATCGTCATCGAGCAGCGCAGCCACCTGCTGCGCGCCCTGACAGCGCAGGCAGCGGGCTGACATCCACCCTTGCAGAGGAGGCAGCCGGGGTCAGGGAACGCGGTTGAGCCATTCGGCGGTGCCGAACTTGGTGTCCACCCGTTTCCTGGCCTCGGCCAACTCGTCTTCCGTCAGGCGCGACACGACGGCACCGTAGCGCTCGGTAAAGACCTCCTGCATGGCGTCGATAATCGCCGCCCGGGCAAGGCCTGTTTGCCTCCTCAAAGGGTCCACGCGTTTCTTCGCACTGCGGGTTCCCTTGTCGGAGAGCTTCTCCTTGCCGATCCGCAGGACGTCCACCATCTTGTCCGCATCGATGTCATAGCTCATGGTCACGTGGTGGAGCATGCCGCCGTTCGCCAGCCGCTTCTGGGCCGCGCCACCAATCTTGCCTTGGTCCGTGGCAATGTCGTTGAGCGGCACATAGAAAGCACTGATGCCGAGCTTCTCCAGGGCGGCCATGACCCAGGAGTCAAGGAAGGCGTAGGAGTCGGCGAAGCTGATCCCGTCAACCAGGGTCTGCGGCAGGTAGAGGGAGTAGGTGATGCAGTTGCCCGCCTCCATGAACATGGCCCCTCCCCCGCTGATGCGGCGGACCACTGTCACCCCGTGCCTCGCGACACCCTCCGGATCCACCTCATTGCGGACGGACTGGAAGCTCCCGATCACCACCGAGGGTTCCGCCCAGTCCCAAAAACGCAAGGTGGGGTTCCGGCGTCCGGCGCCCACCTCCTCCGTCAGGACTTCATCGAGGGCCACGTTCACGGGCGTCGGGAGGACTGACGGAGGGATAACGTCCCATTGATGGTCCGCCCATCCCGTGGCCTTGGACAAGGCCCTTCGGACGGTGACCGCAACGGCGTCGACCGAGAAGCCAAACAACACCGCACCTTCGGGAAGCCGTGCCTTGACGGCTGACGCGATCTCCGCCGCCGAAGATTCAGCGGGGAGCCCGGTGAGAGCCGAGTTGATCTCCAGGAGTGCTTCGTCGGGTTCAAGGAAGAAGTCTCCGCTCACGGAGACATTCGCGAACCGGCCCTCGGCGACGTCCAGATCGACCACCACCAGCTTCCCGCCGGGAACTTTGTACTCCCCGTGAAGGTGCGTGCCGTCGTCGTTCATTTCCTGTGCGGGGAGGGAAGTCATGGTTTCCATCTTGCCGGAAAACGCAAAGGCCCGCATCGCCGGAAACCGGTGATGCGGGCCTACGAGAAGACTTGGGGTGAAGTGGGTTACTTCTTGCCGCCGAAGCCCTTGAAGCGAGCGTTGAAGCGCTCGACGCGGCCAGCGGAGTCCATGATGCGCTGCTTGCCCGTGTAGAACGGGTGGGACTCCGAGGAGATTTCGACGTCGATGACCGGGTAGGTGTTGCCGTCTTCCCACTCGATGGTCTTCGAGGAAGACACGGTGGACTTGGTCAGGAACTTGACGCCGGAAGCCAGGTCGTTGAAGACAACAGCTTCGTACTTCGGGTGGATATCAGACTTCATAATTGGACCTTTGTTCGCGCAGCTGGATTTTGCCAGCTGCCAGGTATGAATGGTGGTGGTCCGTAGATGCCATAACTCATTTCAACGTCCGGACCAACAAACAATCCTACCTGATGGTTGCCGCCTGCACGAACCAGGCAGCGAACCCGCCTCAGCCGTGTGGGCGGAGCTCCCAGAACGCCACGGCCGAAGCAGCGGCGACGTTGAGGGAGTCGACGCCGGCGCGCATGGGAATCTTCACCGCAAGGTCGACGGCGGCAAGCGTCCCGGCGCTCATGCCCGCGCCTTCGGTGCCGAGCACCAGCGCAAGCTTGGGGATCTCCCGGGCGGCCAGTTCGTCAAGGTCCAGGGCGTCGTCCGTGAGTTCCATCGCCGCGACAGTGAACCCTTGCTCCTGCAGCAGTGCCAGGTCCCCGGGCCAGCTTTCCAACCGTGCCCACGGGACCTGGAAAACGGTCCCCATGCTGACACGGACGCTGCGCCGGTACAGCGGGTCACCGCAGCGCGGCGAAACAAGGACTGCATCCACGCCGAGGGCCGCTGCGGAACGGAAGATGGCGCCGACGTTGGTGTGGTCAACGATGTCCTCGAGCACTGCCACGCGTTGGGCGTTGGCCAGCAGTTCCGGCAGTGGTACCGGGGCAGGCCGGTGCATGGCAGCCATGGCGCCGCGGTGCAGGTGGAAGCCGGTGATCTCTTCGAGCAGGGCGGCCTTGCCAATGAAGACCGGAACGTCGGGGTAGGCCTCAAAGACGTCCGTCAGATCCTCAAGCCACTTCTCCGCGAGGAAGAAGGACCGTGGTTGGTGCCCGGCGGCCAGTGCACGGCGAAGCACACGGGACGACTCTGCGATATACATTCCCTCTTCCGGCTCACGCAGCTTGCGCAGGTGGACATCCGTCAGCGTGGTGTAGTCGGAAACACGGGGGTCACTGGCGGATTCGAGGTAATGGAAGGTCACGGCGGTCTTACTTAAAGAGATTGGCGATCATGAAACCGAGGGCCACGATGCCAAGGGTGAAAATGACGCTGCGGAGGACTTTCGGGGAGAGTTTGCGGCCCACCTTCGAGCCAACCAGGCCGCCAATGGTGGAGCTCACGGCAATGAGGAGGACCACCAACCAGTCGATCCGGTCGAAGGCGAAGATCAGGTAAGAGATGGCCGCCACCATGTTGACCGTCAGCGTCAGGATATTCTTCATGGCATTGGCGTTTTGCATGGTACCGGACATGAACACGCCAAGGATGCCTACCAGGAGGATTCCCTGGGCTGCCACGAAGTAGCCGCCGTAAACGCCGGCGAGGTAGATGAGGACCACCAGGAGGATGCCGTGGCTCTTGTCCTTGAGGGCGTGCTCCGGGTTCTGCTCGCGGTTTTTTATCCACGCCTGCAGCTTCGGCTGGAACAGCACCATCAGCAAGGCCGCCACCAGCAGCACCGGTGCGACATAGCCAAAGACTTTCTCCGGTAAATGAAGGAGGAGCCAGGCGCCGGTAATGCCGCCGAGGAGGGAGGCCGGCATCAACTTCATCAGTTGCCTGCCGCGGCCCTTCAGTTCGCGCCGGTAGCCCCAGGCTCCGGCTGCGGTGCCTGCGACGAGGCCCATGGCATTGCTCATGGAGGCGACCACGGGAACCACACCGAGTGCAATAAGTACCGGGAAGGTGACCAGGGTGCCGGATCCAACGACGGCGTTGATGGTGCCCGCCCAGAGGCCAGCGAAAAAGACCAGGATGCTGCTAAGAATTTCCATGGTGAATGTGCGTTTCCGGCCTAGCGGCGGGCAGTGGCCGTGTAGCGGCCAGCGTTTTCGGTGACGTCCAACTCAAGGCCGAAGGTGCTGCTGAGGTGTTCATTGGTCAGGACGTCGTTGATCGGCCCCGCGGCCACAACTTCGCCTTCGCGCAGCAACATGGCATGGGTAAAGCCCGGCGGCACTTCCTCAAGGTGGTGTGTCACGAGGACCATTGCCGGGGAGGCTTCGTCCCGGGCAAGTTCGCCCAGCTTGTGGACCAGTTCCTCGCGTCCGCCAAGGTCCAGCCCGGCCGCGGGCTCGTCGAGGAGCAGGAGTTCGGGGTCGGTCATGAGTGCCCGGGCGATCTGGACGCGCTTGCGCTCTCCCTCGGACAGCGTGGCGAAGGTCCTGTTAAGGAGCGGACCCATCCCCCAGTCGTTCAAGAGACCAAAGGCGCGGCGTTCGTCGTCGCGCTCGTACCCTTCGCGCCAGCGGCCCGTGACACCGTAGGCCGCGGTGACAACGACGTTGAGGACGTTCTCGTGCTCGGGGATCTGGGTGGCGAGGGCAGCCGAAGAGAGGCCGATCCTGGGGCGGAGTTCGAAGACGTCCACGCGGCCCAGGGTTTCGTCGAGGATGCCGGCCTTGCCACTGCTGGGATGAAGCCGTGCGGCAGCAATCTGCAAAAGCGTGGTCTTCCCCGCGCCGTTGGGTCCCAGGATGACCCAGCGTTCGCCCTCGTTGACCTGCCAGTCCACTTTGTCCAGCAGGGTCTTTTTGCCTCGGACAACGCTGACGGAAGCCAATTCCAGAACATCACTCATAGCAGTAGACACTAGGACAAAATTGAACATGACTGATAACCGGCACTGGAGCCCGTTACCAAGTGAAACCAATTCGGGTACATATAGCCGCCTCGCTAGGATTGAGGCCATGACTTCCAACTTGGCTGCGGTCAGCTATGGCACGACATTGTCCCCCGAATCCCTTGATGACGTGCGGAAGGCACTCACGGGCGCCGGCGTCACAGTGTCAGCAGAATCACAGTCCGGTGACGAGCGCTACGCAGTGCATACCGCCGAACTCAACGTCGCCTCAGTCAGGGCAGAAGACGTGGCCGCGTTGCGCCGCACCGTTGCCGCGGTGGATGCTCCAGGTGTGGACACGGCACTGGTGCCCGCAAGCCTCAGGAAGGCGTCGCGGAAACTGCTCATCATGGACGTCGACTCCACGCTCATCCAACAGGAAGTCATCGAACTGCTCGCTGCCTACGCCGGCAAGCGGGAGGAAGTCGCAGCCGTCACCGAAGCGGCGATGCGCGGCGAACTGGACTTTGCCCAAAGCCTCCACGCCCGTGTCGCAGTACTGGCAGGCTTGCCGGTCGACGTCGTAAATTCCGTGCGTGCGGAGGTGCGCCTCAGCCTGGGCGCGGCAGAGCTCGTGGCCGCGTTCAAGGCGGCCGGCCATGTGGTGGCTGTTGTTTCCGGCGGCTTCAACCAGATTCTGGGTCCGCTTGCCGGGGATCTCGGCCTCGATTACTGGATTGCCAACGAGCTTGAAATCGTCGACGGCGCGCTGACAGGCAAGGTGCTGGGCGCTGTCATTGATCGCGCCGCAAAGGAGAAGTACCTGCGTGAATGGGCTGCAGCCGAAGGCATCGACATCGAGCACACCATCGCCGTGGGCGACGGCGCCAACGATCTCGACATGCTGGGGGCCGCGGGGATCGGCGTAGCCTTCAACGCGAAACCGGCTGTACGCGCCGTGGCGGACGCGGCCATCAATATGCCGTACCTCGACGCGGTAAGGCATATCGCCAACGTCTGAGCCGGACTTCCTCGCCGCTGTGGTCGAGGAAAACGATTGCGAGGATACAGCAATGCCCGTGTCCCGATTCTCCGTGGATGAATCGTCGTCACGAACTGCGGTTCCCGACACTTAACTGTTGTGTCCGGCCGCCATGGTCCGGCGGCTCGTTGACAGAGGTTCCTTCGATGAGGCGCTGCCTGGCGTCCCATCGATAACCCAGGAGCATCATGAACCATATCTTCACGACCGCAACGCCCCATGTGCCCGTCAGGACCACATGGACGACGGGACGGTAAGTGGAAGGTTCGCAGCGCACCTGGAAATGGTGGAGACGCCTCACTGAAGGTCCACCGGCCGACGGGTCCCCTGACTCAACAACAGGTTCTGCCTCCTTCCTGGACGAGGTCCTCCAGGAAGTAGACCCTGGCACGGGCACGCCTCATGGGAAGGCGGTGGTTGGGGAGCCGGGTTTCCTGGAGTTCCCGTTCCGCGAATCCACCACCGGTTACTTCCCGCAACCCTCCTCCAAGGTAACAGAACAGGAAAATCGGAATATGAGTTCACTCGACGAAGCCGTAAAGCAACTACTGTCCATCGAAGGTGCCACCGGCGCCGCCGTGGTTGACTACACCAGCGGTATGGCCTTGGCGCAGGGCGGAAGCCCCGGCTTCGATCTCGGCGTCGCGGCGGCGGGCAATTCGAACGTGGTCAGCGCAAAACTGCGCACCATGTCCGATCTCAACCTGGAGAGCGATATCGAAGACGTTCTCATAACGCTGGATAGCCAGTACCACTTGATCAACGTGCTGAATTCGGCCGGCTCCAAGGGCTTGTTTGTCTACCTTGTATTGGACCGCACCTACGCGAACCTTGCCTTGGCCCGACACAAGCTCAAGAACCTGGCCAAGGGCATCACCATCTAGCGTTCGCCAATGAAAAAGGGGTGGTCCCGCCTGGGACCACCCCTTCTTCATCTCACAACGAACTAACTCTTTTGACGCCGGGGCTCGCGAGACGCTGCCTCGAACTTCTCGCCCAACATGTGGTGGACCAAGACATCCTCGTTGGTATTCGCGTTCGCTTCTATGGAAACCATTTCGCCATCCCGCATCACTCCGATCCTGTGGCACCAGCCAACTAGTTCGGACAAGTCCGAAGACAGCAGGATGATGGCCACTCCCGTTTGGCTGAGTTCGTGGAGCATCTTGTAGACGATTTCCTTGGCGCCGATGTCGATGCCCCGGCTGGGGTGGCTGAGGATCAGGATGTCGCAATCGGTGGTCATCCATTTGGCAAGCTGCACCTTCTGCCGGTCACCACCGGACAACGTCGCAATGGTTCCGTGGATGTTCGTCGTGTTGATCCGCATGCG
Source organism: Paenarthrobacter sp. NPDC089988 (assembly GCF_044748465.1). Lineage (NCBI taxonomy): Bacteria > Bacillati > Actinomycetota > Actinomycetes > Micrococcales > Micrococcaceae > Paenarthrobacter > Paenarthrobacter sp. NPDC089988. The sequence goes on along the minus strand of NZ_JBIVGD010000001.1, from coordinate 593,918 downwards.
TCTCACAAGTTCAATGACACCCCGGAGCTGCATCACCTCGTCATGGAGGCTTATCTCGTGGTCCTCTGCCACCTGCTGAAGCCCGTCGGCAACAGTGGCACTTGCTTCGAAGTTGTCGTCGGTCTCGGACAGGAACCCGATCTTCAGGCGCTTGGCATCCTGCTGTTCCCTGATCTCCACTTGGTTGCCGTGCATGAAGATCCCGCCTGAGGTGCTCGGGGTGGTCCCTACCAGGGCGCCAATCAAGGGGTAGATCCCGGAGCGGTGCGTCCCCACGAGGCCAAAGATCTCGCCCTTGGCCACATTGAATGTGACGTCGCGGACCAGATCACCCACACCCAGGTTCACCACGCGCAGTGCCTCTTCACCGGTAGCCAGTTCCACGGGCCGGGCGTTGGGCTCCAGTTTCTGCTGCAACAGCAGGAAAGCGAGTTCGGCGATGTCTGTCTGATTCGCGTCCACCACGCGATGGACACGCCCATCACGCAGAATTGCGATGCGGTGGGCTATGGACCGCACTTCGTCGAGCCGGTGGGTGATATAGATGATCGCCCTGCCCTGATGGTTCAGCATTCGCAGGACTTTGTGCAGGACGGCAACGTCGTGGTCCGGCAAAGAGGCCGCGACTTCGTCCATGATGACAAGCTGGGCTTCTTCGGCAACCATCCGAAGAACCTCCACCAGGGTTTGCTCGGCACGGATCAAGGCTCCGACTTTCATGTCCGGATTAAGGTCAATCCCGGCGTCCAGAATCAATTTTGCCGCCTGTTCCCTTAATTCCCCGTGCGCTTTCCCAGCTTGGAACGTCCCGCGGAATATCGCCTCAGCAACCGTCAATTCGGGATCCACCCGAAAGTTTTGCGGAATGAGTCCAACGCCGCAGGCTTGGGCCTCATCCAGGGAATCGGGTGCGAACTTTTCGCCGGCGAGGTTCATACGGCCACCGTCATGTTTGTGAGCTCCGGCAAGTACGCCCATGAGTGTGGTTTTGCCGGCGCCGTTGGTTCCGATCAACCCCAGGATTTCGCCCCGGTGCAATGAAAAGCTGACGCCTTTGAGGATGCGCCGCTGGTCATAGGACGCACGGATATCGTCGGCGTGCAATAGCAGGTCCAAAAAAGCTCCTTGTTCGCAGAATCGCGGAGGGACTGGCAGGAAAAGCCCGTTGATGCGCACTGCCCAGGGCACAATACTGCACGCAACCACGGACGCAGGCGCATTGCAGAGTCAATCAGATGCCGAACTTTAATGCAAAATTAGAATCACGAAACAAGTTAATGAAATTCGTGACGAAAGAATGGCAATAATTTATAAAATTGTCATTGAGTGATGAGCGGCGGACGTTGGTCCGGTTAACGCGAAAGAGGCCCGGGACGCCGTCCCGGGCCTCTTTCGCGCGTGTCGCTACTGCTCGCTCTTACCGAAGTAATCGGCGCCACCAACGTATTCGGTGTGGCCCGATTCGACGTCGGCCGTGACCATCTTGGCCACCTCGGCGGCAAACTCTTCCACGGAGTACAGCTTTCCGGCCTCTGCACGGCGTGCCTCGATGGCTCCAGGGTTGGAACGGTCAAGCAAGGTGGCAGTGACCGTGCCTTCGATCATGTCGCCGGAAACGACCACCAATGAAATGCCCTTGTTGGCAAGATCGGGCAACAGGGCGCGGAGCGCATCCTCACCGGCCCTCTTGCTCTTGGCGACGGGCTCGTACTCAGGCATGGTGGGTACTGTCTCCACAAAGTGGGCCTGGTGGCTGGTGACAAAGACAACCCGCGAACCTTCCGGCATCAGCGGTACGGCCGCGTTCAGCATATTGATCTGGGCATCGCGGTTGAGCTTCAGCGCGTAACCCTCCTCCATGCCCGATTCCATTCCACCGGAAGCGTTCAGCACCAGCACGTCGAGCGACCCGAACTCCTCCATGGCGGCACTGGCCAGCGCGTGTACGCCTTCATCCGTGGTGAGGTCCGCGCCGACGGCGGCTGCGCGTCCACCGGCGGCCTGGATCCCGGCCACCACCTTGTTGGCCCGTGGGGCCTTCTGGCGGTAGTTGACGACGACGGCGGCACCCTCGCCCGCGAGGATCTTGGCAACTTCGGCTCCGATGCCGCGGGATGATCCCGTGACGATGGCAGTCTTGTTATCCAGCGTTCCCATACGTGCTCCTTTTGTTCACTTCATCCAAAAACTGTGGGCTCGGATTCCATCTTGCCAGCGCATGCCGGAAAGATGCTTGTGGAGCGCCAACAAAAACTGCCTGATCGTCTAGTTCGGCAACTGCTAGTGGCCCATGCCCAGTCCGCCGTCGACAGGGATGACGGCACCGGAGATGTAGGCGGCTTCGTCGCTGGCAACCCACCGCACCACGTTGGCTACCTCGGACGCCTCGGCAAAGCGGCCGGCCGGGACATTTGCAAGGTAGGACTTTTGCGTTTCCTCGGGGAGCTCGGCTGTCATGTCTGTGTTGATGAATCCCGGCGCCACCACATTCGCGGTGATGCCCCGGCTGCCGAGTTCACGGGTGAGCGACCGCGCGATGCCAACCATGCCCGCCTTCGAGGCTGAGTAGTTGATCTGCCCCGGTGCGCCGTAAAGGCCGGACACTGAAGAGATCAGGACGACGCGGCCCTTCCGGAGACGGATCATGCCTTTGGAAGCCCGCTTGATGACGCGGAACGCACCCGTGAGGTTCGTGTCCAGGACCGAGGTGAAGTCGTCTTCGCTCATCCGGAGCAACAAAGTGTCCTTGGTGATCCCTGCATTCGCAACCAGCACCTCAACGGGGCCGTGGGCTTCCTCGACCGCCTTGAACGCGGCGTCGATCGACGCTTCGTCGGTGACGTCGGCCTTCACTCCCAGAATGCCTTCAGGGAGTTCTGATTCGCTACGGTAGGTCACCGCAACCTTGTCGCCATTGGCCAGGAAGGACTCGGCGATCGCGAGCCCGATCCCGCGGTTGCCACCCGTGATCAGGACGCTGCGGCCGGTGGATACTGCTTCAGACATTCATTCGCTCCAGGTTCTGCGGCAGGAGTTTGCCACGGTGAAGAGGGGTTTTTCCTGCCTCGATCTTAGCCGCCGCACCTGGCAACGCGCGGGTAACCGGCCCTGCCAGCGGTTTGGGTCAGTACCACGATGGTGAGAGAATTGATAGGAGCCTTTGGAGCGTGATGATTCAGCTGTGACACGAGAGAACAGTCCCCTGCAGCAGGTGCCCGGGGATCCGGACCCTGTTTCCAGCGACCCCGAAGTGCACAGCATCACGGACGCCGCCACCGCACACTCCGAGGACATGCGTCAAAGGATGATCAAGTACTCGCTGGCCATGGGCATCCGCATGGTCTGCATCATCCTGATCTTCGTTGTTGATGGCTGGTTCAAGATCGTCGCGGTGGCCGGCGCAGTCTTCCTGCCGTGGATCGCGGTGATCATCGCCAATGGCAGCGACATGGCAGAGGACCACAGTGAGTCCTTGCTGGACTATGTTGCCACGCCCGAAATCGAGGGGTCGCAGCAACCAGCCGACGAAGAACCCGAAGAGACGGTCACCGTCCTCCAAGGGGAGCTGGTGGATGAGGATCCGGACCAGGACAGCACTCCACCCCAAGGCACCACCGACCACACACCATCTACGAAGGCCGGGAACGCCGGCGACGAACGGGCGGCTTCATGAACATCTTCACCCTCGGCGGCCTTGGTCAAGGCGACCAGGAAGCGGTACCGGAAAAGGCGCTGTGCTCCCGCAAAGGCTGCCGTGAGGGCGCGGATTGGCAACTCTTGTGGAACAACCCACGCATCCACACCCCGGATCGCAGGAAAGTGTGGCTGTCGTGTGGCGAACACCGGGCGTGGCTCGAGGACTACTTGCAAACGCGCGGACTGTGGAAGGACACCGTGCCGTTCGGGTCGGACGAGGCGCCCGTAGGCGAGGCCCGCTGAATGTACCGCTTCCTGTTCTCCAGCAAGTGGCTGGGCTATTTTGTCCTGGCCGTCATCTTCGCTACGGCTTGCGTGTTCCTCGGACGGTGGCAAATGGACCGGCGCGCGGAAACGCTCGCCGAAATCAACCGCGTGGTCAGCAACTATTCGGCCACGCCGGTACCTTTCGCCACCATCAAGGACGAGTTCCGCCAACTCGATCCCGAGCGCGAGTGGACCCAGGTGGAACTGCGCGGAACCTATGATCTCGACGGGCAGCGAGTGGTCCGGAACCGGCCGTTGAACGGCCAGCCGGGCTACGACGTCGTGGTTCCTTTCCGCCTGACCACCGGTGAAGCCGTAGTGATCGACCGGGGCTGGTTGCCGATCGGCAACAACACCCCGGGAAGGCCCGACGTCGTACCGTCGCCTCCCACAGGTGAGGTCACCGTGGTGGCCCGCCTCAAGCCATCGGAACCGAAGCTGGACCGCGGGGCCGTGGAGGGGCAACTGGCGTCCATCGATTTGCCCGGGTTCGCAGGTGAGTTGCCGTACGCGATCGAAACAGGCGCCTACGGCCAATTGGCGAGTGAAACACCGGCCGTGCAGCCCATGCCAACGCCGTTCCCGAAGCCGGCAACGGAAGAGGGCACCCATCTGTCCTACTCGCTGCAGTGGTTTGCCTTCGGCGTCCTGATGTTCATCGGGTTTGGCTACGCCGCCCGGCAGCAGGCGCGCAACGCAGCGATTGATGCCGAAGACGAGGACGACGAGGAAATGATGTCCGCCGCCGCTCCCCGCAGGCGTCCCGCACCTGCGCCTCGGAAGAACAAGCGCCGAACGTCCGAAGAAGAGGAAGACGCGATCCTGGATGCCCAAGGCTACTGAGATTTTTCACGATCCCGCCCAAACCGTTAGGGCCGGCCTTACGCCAGCGTGATCAGGTCCAGGTAATCCTCGTTCCAGTGGTCCTCGACGCCGTCGGGCAGCAGCACTACGCGCTCGGGGTTCAGCGCGGCGACTGCGCCCTCGTCGTGGCTCACCATCACCACGGCACCGCTGTAGTTCTTCAGGGCTCCAAGGATTTCCGCACGGCTGGCGGGGTCCAGGTTGTTGGTGGGTTCATCGAGGAGCAGCACATTGGCACTGGAAGCCACGATGGTTGCCAGGGCCAGGCGGGTCTTTTCACCACCGGAAAGCACACCGGCGGGCTTATCCACGTCATCGCCGGAGAACAGGAACGAACCCAGGATGCCGCGGACCTCGGCATCCTTCATGTCCGGCGCCGAGGAACGCATGTTCTCCAGTACTGTGCGGTCGTGGTCCAGGGTTTCATGTTCCTGGGCGTAGTAACCGACTTTGAGGCCATGTCCCGGGATGATGTCGCCGGTATCCGGCGCGTCCACTCCTGCGAGCATCCGCAGGAGCGTGGTCTTGCCCGCACCGTTGAGGCCCAGGATGACCACCTTGGAGCCGCGATCGATCGCGAGGTCGACGTCGGTGAAGATCTCCAGGGAACCGTAGGACTTGCTGAGGCCCTCCGCCGTCAACGGCGTCTTGCCGCAGGGCGACGGCTCCGGGAAGCGCAGCGCTGCCACCCGGTCCTGCTCACGGACAGCCTCGAGACCGCTGAGGAGCCGCTCGGCACGCTTGGCCATGTTCTGCGCGGCCACGGCCTTGGTGGCCTTGGCCCGCATCTTGTTTGCCTGGTCCAGGAGGACCTGGGCTTTCTTCTCGGCGTTGGCGCGTTCACGGCGGCGCGCGCGCTCGTCGGTTTCCCGCTGCTGGAGGTACCGCTTCCAGCCCATGTTGTAGTAGTCGATCTGGGCACGGTTGGCATCAAGGTGGTAGACCTTGTTCACCGTTGCTTCGAGCAGCTCCACATCGTGGCTGATGACGATCAGTCCGCCCTGGTGGTTCTTCAGGAAGTCGCGCAACCACGTGATGGAATCAGCATCCAGGTGGTTGGTGGGTTCATCCAGCAGCAGTGTTTCTGCGGACGAGTAAAGGATCCTCGCCAGCTCCACGCGACGACGCTGGCCGCCGGACAGCGTTTTCAGGGGCTGGTTGAGGATGCGCTCGGGCAGGGCGAGGTTGGAAGAAATAGCAGCCGCTTCCGCTTCTGCTGCGTACCCTCCGCCTGCAAGGAATTCGGCCTCCAGGCGGTCGTAGCGGTTCATGGCCTTGCGCTGGACAGCTGCGTCCTCGCTGGACATCTCCGTCTGGGCCTTCTTCAGCTTGCCAAGGACCACATCCAGGCCACGGGCAGAGAGGATGCGGTCCCGTGCCAACTGCTCCATGTCCGGGGTACGGGGATCCTGCGGAAGGTACCCAATCTCGCCGCTCCGCGTCACCTTGCCGCCTGCGGGAAGGCCCTCCCCCGCCAGGACACGGGTCAGGGTGGTCTTGCCGGCTCCGTTACGGCCAACAAGCCCGATCTTGTCCCCTTTGTCCACCCTGAAGTTGACCTGGTCCATCAGCAGGCGTGCGCCGGCGCGGAGTTCGAGTTCCTGGACGGTAATCAATTCGGGTGATGCCTTTCAACGGGGAACGCCTGCGGGGCCGGTGGGCCGGTGGTTGCGGCGGGGACGGCCATGAGAAGGGCCTGTCCAAGTCTACCGGCAGGCCGGCCAGGACCGGACATCGGGAGAAACTGTGCCACCCACCAAAGAATGCCCGGGTGCCTTTGTGGAGAGACTCCAAAATAGGTGCTCCCACGCCTCCGTATTCTCGAAGGGTGGGCCCCAACCCACCATCACTGCAGCTACCAAGGAACCCCCATGACTCAAACCAATCCGGCTCCCCCTGCGCGCACTGTCGCCCGCAAGCGGTGGACAGCAACGGACCTCGGCCTCATCGCCGTCTTCGCGGCCCTCGTGGCCGCTTCATCGATTGTCCCGGGCATCCCCGTGGGCGCCCTGGGCGTGCCGATCACCCTGGTGACCCTGACTGTCATGCTCAGCGGTCTGGTGCTGGGCGCCGGGCGCGGTTTTGCCGCCGTCGGGCTTTATGTCCTGTTGGGGCTGGCAGGACTGCCGATCTTCAGCGGCGGACGCAGCGGACTGGGCATCCTGGCAACTCCCTCCGCGGGCTACATCATCGCTTTTCCCCTGGCCGCCGCTGCGACAGGCGCCCTGGCTGCCGTGATCATCCGGAAGACGGTGCGCTTCCGTGCGCTCCTGTTGTTCGTCGCCTCCATGGTCAGCAGTGTGGTCATCATCCACGGGCTCGGCGTCCTGGGCATGATGGTCAACGGCAAGCTCGACTTCACCAAGGCATTCATCGCGGACCTCCCCTACTATCCGGGCGATATCCTGAAGAACGTCCTCGCGGTCCTCATCGCGGTGGCTCTCCATAAGGCATTTCCGGACGTGCTGGTACGCCGGGTCAAACAGGCAGGCTAATGAATTCCATCAACTTCAGCGGGGTCTCCGTCCGCGTTGCCGTGGACGGCGCGGCGACGGACAAGACCCTGCTGCAGGATGTGTCCCTCGGCCTGCCCGAACGGCGCATCGGTGTCATCGGTGCCAACGGTTCCGGCAAGTCCACTTTGCTGCGCCTGGTCAACGGCCTGGTGGAGCCGACTGCCGGGTCGGTAACGGTCCATGGGGAGGACACCGTGGCTGCCGTGCGGCGGGTCCGGGCCAACGTGGGCTTCGTGTTCACCGATCCGTTGTCGCAGTTGGTGATGCCCACCGGACGCGAAGACGTGGAATTGTCCTTGCGCCGTTCGGTGAAGAACGGACGCGAACGTGCCCTTCGGGCGGAGGCGGTCCTGGACCGGTTCGGCATCCTGCACTTGGCAGACCAAAGCATCTATGAACTCTCCGGCGGCGAGCGGCAATTGTTGGCCCTGGCAGCCGTCCTTGCAGTCAATCCCAAAGTGTTGGTCCTCGACGAACCGTCAACCTTGCTGGACCTGCGGAACCGTGAGCTGCTTCGGCGCACCATTGCCGGGCTCGAACAGCAGGTCGTCATGTCCACCCATGACCTGGAACTCGCCCAGGACATGGACCGTGTCCTGGTGGTCGAGTCGGGCCGGATCGTCTTCGACGGCGTCCCCGCCGCGGCCATTGCCCATTACCGGGAGCTTTGTGCGGCCAGCATCAACGGGACCATGCCGTGAGGGGCCACGGCTTCCTCATCGCGAACTACGTCCAAGGGGACTCGCTGATCCACAGGACTCCCTTGTGGTTGAAGTTCCTGGTGGTGGCGGCCTGCGGGGCCGCGTCCTTCCTCATTGTCGACTGGGCTGTTTCGCTGGCGGTCTTCGGGGCCATGTGCGCCCTGTTCCTGCTAAGCGGTGCCGGCCTCCGCCGCCTTGTGCGCGTGATCTGGATGGTCACGCCGATAGTGGCAGTCATCGGATTGTTCCAATGGTGGCAGCTTGGCGGCCCCACTGCTGCCAGGATTGTGCTGAATGTCCTGGTGTGCGTCGTCGCTGCCTCTGTTCTGACGGCCACAACACCGGTACAGAAGTTGCTCGACGGTGTGGTTTCGCTGGCCCGGCCCTTCCAACGCTGGGGCGCGGATCCCGAGCGCTTCGCGCTGACCATCGCCATCATGCTCCGAAGCATCCCCTTCATTGCCGGCGCGTTCGCCGATGTCCGGGACGCCGCGAGGGCCCGCGGACTTGAGCGCAGCCCGCGCGCATTGGTGCTTCCCGTCTTCATCACCACTGTGGCCTATGCCCGCCAAACTGGAGACGCACTTGCTGCCAGGGGTCTTGGCGAACCTGACGAGGAACCAGAACGCCGCTAGAACCTCGCGTATCGCAGCAGGGCTGAGGTCCCCATACCCCCGGCAATGCTGATCATCGCCAGCCCCAGGGACTCAACACCGTCGGAGTGGTAGCGAGCCCTGGCCTGGGCCATCAACCGCGTGACCAGCACGGCACCGGACGCGCCGTAAGCATGTCCCAGAGCCAGCGCTCCCCCCTCCAGGTTGGCTGCCGCCGGGTCGATCCCCAGCTGGTCCAGGCAGGCGATGGTCTGGGAGGCAAACGCCTCGTTGAATTCCACGAGGTCCACGTCCCCGGCCGAAAGGTCCGCGCGGGCCAGGAGCCGTTCGGCAGCATGGGCGGCGCCAATGCCCAGTAACTCCGGATCCACCCCTGCGGTATCGCAGTCCAGGACCAGCAGGGCGTCCTGCGCCCCCATCGACCGTGCCCGGTCAAGCGAAGTAACAACGACGGCGGAGGCCGCGTCAGCGTCAAAGCACGAGTTCGCCGCGGTAACCGTTCCGCCAGGGACGAACGCCGCCGGGAACCGCGCCATCAGGGACGAGTTGAGCGACTTCCTGGGTCCGTCGTCCTGGGCGACAGTCGTTCCAGCGCTGGCCAGGGGCACTATTTCGCCCTCGAAGCGGCCGGCCGCGGAAGATGCGACGGCACGGCGGTGGCTTTCCAGCGCGTAGGCATCCTGCCGTTCCCGATCGATGCCGAAGTGACTGGCCACATTCTCGGCGGCCACCCCCATATCGGGGTCGCCAAATTCGCTTGGCACAAAGCTGGCCCTGGAGTAGAAGTCCAGGCCGCCGTCGTCGTTCCGGTTGGCGCGTGCGGGCGCCGTACTGACGCTTTCCACTCCGCCTGCGATGAAGAGCGGGCTGTCCCCGGCGGCAACCAGTCGAGCCGCCACTGATATCGCATCAAGGCCCGAACCACATTGCCGGTCGATGGTCATGCCGGGAACGCTGACGGGGAAACCTGCCTGGAGCGCAGCGAACCGGGCCACGTTGCCGCCACCCCCCACTGCGTTGCCAATGATGACGTCGTCCACCACAGCCGGGTCCAGGCGGGCGTCCTCCACCAGGGCCGCCAGCACCGGAGCCAGCAGATCCCCGGCCCGCAGGTGTTGGAGCCGGCCGTTGGCTCGGCACACGGGCGTCCGCAACGCCGCAATGATGACGGCCTGCCGGGACGGATCGGACATGCCCCGGCTGTCTGCCTTAGCCAAGGGGCTGGACCCGAGGATCGTGGTTCTTGATCCAATCCAGAAGCACCTTGCGGCTCACCTTGCCCCGGTCCGTCATGGGCAGCTCGGTCATGACGAAGTACTGCAGCGGCCATTTGTCCCGTGGCAATAGTCCATCCAGGCCCGTGCGGAGCTGTGTAGCTGTGACAGCACCATACGCGGGCACGATTCCCGCAACCACCCGCTGGCCCCTGATGTCATCCGGAGCCCCGGCCGCAACGGCGGATTCAATGCCCGGCACTGAAGCGAGGGCGAGCTCCACCTCGTGCGGGTACACGTTCTTGCCTGCGGTGATGATCATGTCCGCCCGCCGGCCGAGGATGTGCAACGTGCCATGATCCACGTAGCCTTGGTCCCCCACCGTGTACCAACCGTCGAGGCAGCGAAGGGCCTGGCCGTCATCGCCCCACAGGTAGCCGTTGCTGACCATGCCGCTGCGGACGCTGATGTTTCCATGCTGTCCGGGCTCGAGCTCGTTCCCGGCGTCATCAAGGATCCGGACGTCCACACCAGGGAACGGGCGCCCAATGCCGGTCCCGCCAATGTCCAACGGCTCCCCCGCGGCCAGCCGGGTGCCGGACACAAAGCTCAGTTCAGATGCACCGTAGTACTCGAAAATCACCGCGTTCGGAGCCCAGCGGCGGGCCGCCTCCAACGTGCGGGCATCGAGCTTGGAACCGGCGGAGACGATGCTGCGGATCCCCGAGGCGTCCACATCGCCGGCCAGGCCGCGTTCGCTGAGGAGGCGGAGCATGGTGGGGGCCAACACGAGCCTGGTGATGCCGTCGTGGCTGATGGCCGCGTGGGCGTCGCCAACATCGAAGGTGTCCAGGGTATGGAACGAGGCTCCCGCGTAAAGGCACTCGGACAATGCGTAGAGGTTCAGGGATGCCGACAGCGGCCCGGGAGCGAGTGTACGGTCGTCCTGTTCCAAGCCGAAAAATTCGATGGAGGCCTCGAAGGAGACCTGCCAGGAACGGCGCGAACGGGTGAAGGCCTTGGGAATGGAGGTAGTGCCGGAGGTCAGTCCAATGAGGAAGGTGCTGGCGGGATCGCCGTCCACCAGTTCCATGGCGGCAATCGTCTCCGAGTCCTGGACCCTCGCGGCCACCTCCTCAACCATGGCCCCAGGCCACGCTGGGTCGAGGACGGCACAACGGCGCGTCCCGGCCACCGCGGCAACGTAGCGTTCGATGAAGGGGACGGAGTTCTGTTCGGCCAGCACCGTAGTGGCCCGGGTATCCAGAAGGTCCGTGGCAGAGTCGCGGAGTTCCGCCCAGGTGAGCCGCCTGCTTCCCACAACCACGGCCGTGTGGTGCGGGCGTTCATCGGCCCAGAGCTGAAGTTTGTCCAGGAAAGGCATCCCAGCAATTTTACGGCAGTGTCCGCGGTCCGGCATCAATGGTGACGTCTATTCTGGCTCTATGAGTTTCAATGACGGCGCACAGCTTGACCCCTCACAGGTTGAAGACAGACGCGGCAGCGGCATAGGACGCGGAACCAAGATCGGAGGCGGAATCGGGGGCGGTATTGTGGCCCTCCTGCTCGTGCTCTTGGGAGTGAATCCCAACATCCTCGGTGACATCACCGGTGGCGGCCAGCCGCCCGCCGTCGAAAGCGGAACTGGAACAGGCGGCGTCCAGGAATGCCAGACCGGGGCAGACGCCGACAAACGCCTTGACTGCCGCATCACGGGCACAGTCAACAGCCTCAACGCCTTCTGGCCGGACTACCTGGCGGACTACAACGTCAAGTACTCACGGCCCGGGACCGTCATTTTCGACCAGGTGACATCCACGGGATGCGGACAGGCAACCACTGAGGTAGGGCCGTTCTATTGCCCGGCAGACGTCAAGGCCTACTTCGACCCAGGATTCTTCGACGAACTCGTCACGCGCTTCGGATCCTCCGGAGGTCCCTTGGCGCAGGAGTACGTGGTGGCGCACGAATTCGGGCACCACATCCAGAACATCCTCGGCAACCTCGACCGGGCACAGCAGGATCCGCAGGGCCCCCAGTCCGGCGGAGTGCGGGTGGAACTCCAGGCCGATTGCTACGCCGGCCTGTGGGTGCGGTATGCCTCCACCCAGGCCGACCCGGCCACTGGGAAACCGTTCCTGGACCCGATCACCCAGCAGGACCTGCAGGATGCTTTGTCTGCGGCATCTGCCGTGGGCGACGACCGCATCCAGAAAGCGGCCACCGGGAGGGTCTCACCGGAATCCTGGACCCATGGCTCCAGCGAACAGCGGCAGAAGTGGTTCTCGCAGGGATACTCAACGGGCGACATCAACAAGTGCGACACCTTCGGTGTCGCCAATCCGTAGTCGGCCGCTTAAGCGGAAATGGTTCCGGGCATAAATAGCCCGGAACCATTTCTTTTTGCCCGCACACCGCGGGGCAGCCTGCTAATCAGATGTTGAAGCCGAGGGCCCGCATCTGGTCCTTGCCGTCGTCGGTGATCCGCTCGGGACCCCATGGCGGCATCCATACCCAGTTCAGGCGCCAGTCATCGACGATGCCGTCCAAAGACTTGCCAACCTGCTCTTCCAACACGTCCGTCAGCGGGCAAGCCGCCGTGGTGAGTGTCATGTCGATCAGAAGGGCGCCGTCGTCGTCCGAGTACTTCAGGCCGTAAAGCAGGCCCAAGTCAACGACGTTGACCCCCAACTCGGGGTCGATGACGTCCTTGAGCGCTTCCTCGACATCTTCGAGGCTGGTGCGCGCAGCGTTGATTTCGGTCATAAGGTGATCCTAACTAGGCCTGTGCGGCAGGAGCAACAGCGACGCCGGCGCCGGTGGCGTAGCGGTCGTAGCCTTCTTCTTCGAGGCGGTCGGCGAGCTCGGGGCCGCCTTCTTCGACCACCTTGCCGTCAACGAAGACGTGCACGAAGTCCGGCTTGATGTAGCGGAGGATACGGGTGTAGTGCGTAATGAGCAGCGTGCCCATGTTGCCCTGGGCGTGTGCCCGGTTGACGCCTTCGGAAACGACCTTGAGGGCGTCGACGTCCAGGCCGGAGTCGGTTTCGTCGAGCACGGCGAACTTGGGCTTGAAGAGCTCGAGCTGAAGGATCTCGACGCGCTTCTTCTCGCCGCCGGAGAAGCCTTCGTTGACGTTGCGTTGGGCGAAGTCGGCGTCGATGCGCAGCTGTTGCATGGCTGCCTTGACGTCCTTGGTCCACGTGCGGAGGGCAGGTGCTTCACCGTCGATGGCGGTCTTGGCAGTGCGCAGGAAGTTGGTCATGGTGACACCCGGAACCTCCACGGGGTACTGCATGGCGAGGAAGACGCCTGCACGGGCGCGCTCGTCGACGCTCATCTCCAGGACGTCTTCGCCGTCCAGGGTGATGCTGCCGCTGGTCACCGTGTAGCGCGGGTGGCCGGCGATGGTGGAAGCAAGGGTGGACTTGCCGGAGCCGTTGGGACCCATGATGGCGTGGGTTTCGCCGGTCCTGATGGTCAGGCTGACGCCCTTCAGGATCTCCTTGGTGCCCTGCTCCGTCTCGATGCTGACGTGCAGGTCCTTGATCTCAAGAGTAGACATGCTCTTCTTTCTTTCCGTTCGTAAGTCTGGCGGTACTGGGCGCTCAGTAGTTGTTTACGGGAGCGCCGTTCACAACGTTGGTCACGTCCACGTAGACATCGTCGCCATCGATGGTGACGGCGAAAACCGGGACGGGGTCGTAGGCCGGCAACTGCAGGGGCTGGCCGCTGCGCAGATCGAACTGGGAACCATGGCCCCAGCATTCGATCGCGCAGCCTTCGATTTCTCCTTCGGACAACGAGATGTCAGCGTGCGAGCAGGTGTCTCCGACGGCGTGGATTTCGCCCATCGAGTCCTTCACGATGGCTACGGGGTAGTCGTCGATCAGGACGCGCAACGCCTGCTTGACCTTGATGTCGTTGGCGTTGCACACCAGTTCGCCCTTGATGTGATCACTCATGGTTGTCCTGTTGGCCTGTCCTGGTTGTCGGTAGACGTTAGTTGTCGGTTGCAGCGAGCTCGCGCTCAACGGCTTCGGTCAGCCGGTCCTCGATGGCCGGAACCTTGATCTTCTGGATGATCTCGTTGAGGAAGCCACGGACCACGAGCCTGCGGGCAACGTCTTCCGGAATACCGCGCGCCATCAGGTAGAAGAGGTGCTCGTCGTCGAAACGGCCCGTGGCGCTGGCGTGGCCCGCGCCTTCGATGAGGCCCGTCTCGATTTCGAGGTTCGGCACGGAGTCCGCACGGCAGCCATCGGTCAGCACCAGGTTCTGGTTCTTCTCGTAGCTGTCGGTGCCTTCGGCGTTCTTCTGGATCAGGACATCGCCCACCCATACGGTGTGCGCACCCTTGCCCTGCAGCGCGCCCTTGTACAGCACGTTGGAGACGCAGTTGGGCTGCCCGTGGTCAACGTACGTGCGGTGTTCAAGGTGCTGGCCGGCGTCGGCGAAGTACAGGCCGAAGAGTTCCACTTCGCCGCCGGGGGCTGCGAAGCGGGCCGTCGGCGTGACGCGGACGAGGTCGCCACCGAGGCTGACGACGATGTGCTTGAACTTGGCGTCACGGCCGATCTTTGCCTGCTGCGAGGAAGCGTGAACGGAATCGTCGTTCCATTCCTGCAGCGAAACGACGGTGAGTTCTGCGCCGTCTTCGAGGATGATCTCCACGTTCTCGGACACGACGGCGGTGCCTTCGTGGCCCAGGACCAGGACGGCCTTGGAGAACTTCTCCGCAACCACTACCACGTGCTGGGCGGCGGCATCCGTGCCGGAACCCGCGAGGGTGACACTGATCTCCGATTCGAGGGAGGTCTCCGAGGGAACCGTGATGACGGTGGCTTCCTTGAAGTTGGCCCAGGCGTTCGCGGAGACGCGGTCCTCGGGAATGCCTGCCTGGCCAATGCGCTGGTCTTCCCGACCCACGGTCTCAACCGTCACGCCGGCGGGGGCGTTGACGGACACGGCCGGAGCAGCACCGGTCAGGGCTTCGCTGTGCAGTCCGCGGAGGCGGCGCAGCGGCGTGAACCGCCAGTCCTCTTCGAGGCCCGTCAGTGCCTTGAAGTCTTCCACGTTGTAGGACGTCAAGCGTCCTGCGCGTGAGCTGTCCGGGACGCCGACGCCGCCGCCGTGCGAGTGGCCCTTCGCCGATGCACCGGCGACGGGTCCCGCAGAAGGCTGTTCCGTCGTCGAGCCGGCGTTGATCGGCGAGAGGTTCTCGCCTTCTTCGGTGAAGCCGTCGATAAAGGGCTGTGCTGAGGGCGCGCCGATGCGTGCCTTTTCAGTAGTGATATCAGTCATTGTTAACCGACGGATCCTTCCATCTGAAGTTCAATCAAGCGGTTGAGCTCGAGGGCGTATTCCATGGGCAGTTCACGGGCGATCGGCTCGATGAAGCCGCGCACGATCATGGCCATGGCCTCGTCCTCCGGCATGCCGCGGGACATCAGATAGAAGAGCTGCTCTTCGCTGACGCGGGAAACGGTAGCCTCGTGGCCCAGTACGACGTCGTCCTCGCGGATGTCGATGTACGGGTAGGTGTCCGAACGCGAAATCGTGTCCACCAGGAGCGCGTCACAACGGACGGTGTTGGCCGAGTGCTTGGCACCTTCGCGGACCTGGACCAGGCCACGGTAGGCAGCACGGCCGCCACCACGGGCCACCGACTTGGAAATGATGGAGCTCTTGGTGTTCGGAGCGATGTGCACCATCTTGGAACCGGTGTCCTGGTGCTGGCCCTCGCCGGCAAAAGCGATGGAGAGCGTCTCACCCTTGGCGTGTTCGCCCACAAGGTAGACGGCCGGGTACTTCATGGTCACCTTGGATCCGATGTTGCCATCTACCCATTCCATGGTTGCGCCTTCTTCGCAGATGGCGCGCTTGGTGACCAGGTTGTACACGTTGTTGGACCAGTTTTGGATGGTGGTGTAGCGGACGCGTGCGCCCTTCTTCACGATGATTTCCACAACTGCAGAGTGCAGGGAATCCGAGGTGTAGATCGGAGCCGTGCAGCCTTCGATGTAGTGCACATACGAGTCTTCGTCGGCAATGATCAGCGTGCGCTCGAACTGACCCATGTTCTCCGTGTTGATACGGAAGTAGGCCTGCAGGGGAATGTCCACGTGGACGCCCTTGGGAACGTACACGAACGAGCCACCGGACCAGACCGCCGTGTTCAGCGAGGCGAACTTGTTGTCACCCACGGGGATCACGGTGCCGAAGTACTCCTGGAAGATCTCCGGGTGTTCCTTCAACGCGGTATCGGTGTCCAGGAAGATTACGCCCTGGGCTTCAAGGTCCTCGCGGATCTGGTGGTAGACGACCTCGGACTCGTACTGGGCAGCAACACCCGAGACGAGACGGCTGCGCTCAGCTTCCGGGATACCCAGCTTTTCGTAGGTGTTCCGGATGTCCTCGGGAAGGTCTTCCCACGTCGCTGCCTGTTTCTCGGTGGAGCGCACGAAGTACTTGATGTTGTCGAAGTCGATGCCCGAGAGGTCTGCACCCCAGGTGGGCATGGGCTTGCGGTCGAAATACTTCAGGCCCTTGAGGCGGAGATCGAGCATCCATTCCGGCTCGCTCTTCTTGTCGGAGATGTCACGGACAACCTCCTCGTCGAGGCCACGGCGGGCGTTTGCGCCGACGTCGTTCTTGTCGGCCCAGCCGTACTCGTAGTTGCCGATTCCGTGCAGCTCGGGATTCTTTTCCAGAATCTCCGAGATCACAGTGCCGTCAGCTACCGCCTTCTCTGCTGTTCCTTCAGCTAATTGACCCGTCATCACGGCCTTTCTTGCTGGTTGTTTGATTCCTGGGACAGGCTTGCGGTCTGCTCTGCGATGCCGGGGAGCACCGTGGCAGCCGGTCGCCCGGTAGGTATGTGTGTGGTGCAGACGTGACCGCCTTGCGCCAACGTGGACAAGCGCCGGACATCGACGCCCACCAAACGGGAGAACACCTTGGTTTCGGTGTCGCAGAACACGGGAAATTCGGCCGCGAGCTGCTGGATGGGGCAATGCCCCTGGCACAGTTGGACACTGGAGAATTCGGCGGGCAAGGGAGCCTTGGCCTCGA
This sequence comes from Paenarthrobacter sp. NPDC089988, assembly GCF_044748465.1. Classification (NCBI taxonomy): domain Bacteria; kingdom Bacillati; phylum Actinomycetota; class Actinomycetes; order Micrococcales; family Micrococcaceae; genus Paenarthrobacter; species Paenarthrobacter sp. NPDC089988. The sequence goes on along the minus strand of NZ_JBIVGD010000001.1, from coordinate 576,972 downwards.
TGGAGTGGGCGGAGGCTACGTAGCCGTCCCGGCTCAGTGCCTTGGACAAAGCCACTGCGCGGGCTCCTATGTCCTCACCGGCAGCAGCCACCTCGGGCGCATAACGGCGTTCCAGCTCGGCGAACCGTTCTTCCGCATAATCTCGTACCGCGTCTTCTCCCGCGATATCCTGCAGGCGGCGCAGTGCAGAGGTTGCGATGTTCAGGTAGTCGTCGCCCAGCTTGGACTGGCCTTGTGAACTGAGGACGTACCGCCGTGCCGGACGGCCTGCACCGGCTCCGGCCTTTGCGACGCGCTTGACTTCGATGACGCCGTTCCGTTCGAGGTGGTCCAAGTGCCGGCGTACGGCCGCAGGGGTGAATCCAAGCAGGTCACCGAGTTCTGCGGCGCTGACAGGTCCGTTTTCCAGGACGGCGGCAAGGACGCGGTCGCGCGTACGGTCTTCAGCATCCGGCAGCGAAAGCACGGGCGCAAGGGGCCCGTCCGCCGCAGCATGCCGCTTCGAGGGCATGGAAACTGGAGTGCTCATGGAATACACAACACAATCATGTCGTAATTTCATTCCGGCCTCCAGTAAGGCAAGACTGACCTTGCCTTACCCGCCGCATGTGACCGTACTACTTCGCGTAGAATACTTTGGTGCGATCCACCGACTCCCCTGTCCTCACCATAGACGGACTCATCAAGGATGTTGGCCCCCTGGCCTCCCTTGACGGCAAAATGCTCAGGGTTGTGAGTGGCCTTTCCCTGGTAGCGGAGCGCGGGCAAATCACCGCCCTCCTTGGCGCGAACGGTGCCGGCAAGACCACCACCCTGGAGTGCGCCCAAGGTCTGCAGAAACGGACAGGGGGCACCATCTCGCTCCTCGGCGAGGACCCGGACAGCGCAGGCGCGGAACTGCGCTCACGCGTTGGTGTGATGCTCCAGGACGGCGGCCTCCCGCCGTCGGCCCGTCCCCTTCCCTTGCTGCGCCATGTGGCGGGCATGTATGCGAACCCCATGGACCTTGACCTCCTGGTGGAGCGGCTCGGCATCAACCAGTTCAGCAGGACCAACGTCCGCCGCCTGTCCGGAGGACAAAAACAGCGGCTGGCCCTGGCCGCCGCCCTGGTAGGCAACCCGGACATCCTCTTCCTGGATGAGCCGAGCGCGGGCCTGGACCCGCAATCGCGCCAGATCGTTTTCGACCTTATCGCCGAACTCCGCGACGCCGGGATGGGCATCGTGCTCACCACCCACCTGATGGACGACGCCGAGCGGCTCGCCGATTACGTCTATATCATCGACGGCGGGCACAACGTCGCCGAAGGAACAGTCGCCGAGCTGTTGGCACACGACCATTCGACCGACATCGCGGACAGAACCCTCTTCTTTGACGGACCGGCCGGAATGGACTTCAGTGCAGTTCTCCGGATCGGCCTCCAGGTCACGGAAACGAGGTCCGGAAGCTATTCGGTCAGCGGCGCCCTGACTCCGGCGGACCTGGCAGCCCTGACCGCGTGGTGGGCAGAACGAAACATCATGCCGGCATCCCTCCGCCTTGAAGCACGCAGCCTGGAGGACGTATTCCTGGACATTTCCGGAAGGGACCTTCGATGAGCAAGCTACTGGCACCCAACGCAGGTCCGGCCTCCCTGTCCCGCCGCATCGTCCAGCAGGGCAAGTACGAGACCATCACCATGCTCCGCAACGGTGAGCAACTCATCCTGGCCATCGTGTTGCCGCTCATGGCCTTGGTAGGTCTGTCGGTTACTCCCTTGCTGGACGGACTTGGCGGCTCCCGTGTGGACATCGCGACGCCGGGCATCCTGGCACTCTGCGCCATGTCCACGGCTTTCACAGGCCAAGGCATCGCCACAGGATTCGACCGCCGCTATGGCGTTCTGCGCTTCCTGTCCACCACCCCGTTGGGCCGGGGTGGCCTGATCGCGGGAAAGATCCTGGCTGTGTTGGTGGTGTTGTTCCTGCAGGTAGTGGTGGTCACCATTGTTGCCGGCTTGCTGGGGTGGCACCCCGCACCGGCAGGCTGGCTGCCCGGGCTGGCTTTGTTGGTCCTCGGAGCTGCAGCGTTCACCGCGCTGGGGCTGCTGGTTGCGGGTACGGTGCGCCCGGAAGCCACGTTGGCCATTACCAACCTCCTGTGGATCCTGCTCGGCGCCCTGGGTGGGATTGTTGTTCCAGCCGAGAGACTCCCGGCGCTGGCCCAGAACATAGTGCACTTCCTCCCATCCGGCACCCTCGGACAGGCGCTGCGCGAGGCGTTCCTGCACGGAGCCATCGCCTGGCCGGCCGCCTTGGTCCTGCTGCTGTGGACACTGATTGCGGGCGCCGCGGCCATCCGCTGGTTCAAGTGGAACTGACCACCGAACGAGAACTGAGAAACGAGAAACCTGTGAGCACGGCATCACGCCTTCCCAAAACCGTTCAGCGGTTCACATCCAAACTCCCCACCGAGGTGAACCGGACCATCCGGCGCCTGGCCGTCCTGTCACTGATCGGCCAAACAGTATTGGTTGTGACCGGCGGCGCCGTTCGCCTGACGGCCTCCGGCCTTGGCTGCCCCACCTGGCCGCGATGCACCTCGGACTCCCTCGTCAACACTCCGGAAATGGGCATCCACGGATTCATCGAGTTTGGCAACCGCCTCCTGACATTCGCCCTCGCCGCCGTGGCCGCCCTCATGCTGGTCTACTTGTGGAACCTCCGCAAGGAACGCCGTGACCTCTTCCTCCTGGCCCTCGGCCTCCTGGCCAGCATTCCCGCGCAGGCCGTCATCGGCGGCATCACGGTTCTTTCCGGCCTGAATCCCTGGGTAGTGGGCTTGCACTTCCTGGTGTCCATGGCCCTGGTGGTCTTTGCAACACTCCTGGTCAACCGGGCCCACGGGCGCACCGGACGGTTCATGAACCGCACCCTGGTTCCGCTCCCGGCCGTTATGCGCCCCGCGATGCTCGCAGTGGCCGTATTCTCGGCCATTGCTGTGATGCTCGGAGTAGTCGTGACGGGCGCCGGCCCGCATGCAGGCGACGCCGACGCACCCAGGAACGACCTCGACTGGGACCTCTTCTCGCACATCCACGCCGTTCCGGCCTACCTGATCACGGCAGGCTCGCTCTTCGCCGTCTACGTGGTGTTCCGGCATAAGATCGCTGGCCCTTTCCGCACGGCCGCTTACCTCATGTTGGCCGTCACCGTGTTGCAGGCCATCATCGGCTTCACCCAGTACTACAACGGCATCCCCGCCCTCCTGGTTGGCGCGCACATGCTCGGCGCGGCGTTGCTGATGAGCGCCTCAACCAACGCGGCAGACCTGGCGAAGGCGAGCCCGGTCAAGTAGGCCCAAGTCGGCTCAGCGCCCTCGCCGGCCAGCCAGAAGGCCCGACGGCGTCACTCAGGTGAGTGACGGCGTCGGGCTTCTTCGTAGCCGGATCACGACAGCAGTGAGGGGCTTGCAGTGTGAGAACATCCGTCTGGCGAACGCTCGCTCACAAAACACCCCCGGACCGACGACGCTCTCTCACTTTCCTGACGAAAGCGAGCGAGCGTCGGTCTGACGGAGCGCATAGATGCGAGAGCGTTGGGCAGGACACCGGCGTTTGGTGAGAGAAGGATCGTTGGAAAGGGCTGTTTGGTGAGAGAGCGTTGGGGGTGGGGATAGCGAAAGTCCGACGTCGGCACTTGCGGGTGCCGGCGTCGGACTCTGCGTTGGGGGGAGCCTTTGGCTCCTAGCCGCCGATCAGCGGCGCACCCACGAAGGGATCGACCGCGAGGGCGATGAACAGCAGAGTGAGGTAGCTGATAGAGCCGTGGAAGACCTTCATGGCGCCCTTGTTGGAAACATCGCCGCCTTGGGCCCGCTTGTACAAGGCGTGGCTCTCGTAGAGGAACCAGGCGCCGGCGGCAACCGCGGCAATGGTGTAGACCCAGCCCGCGCCGCCCACGGGGATCATCAACAGCGAGCAGGCCACCATGGCCCATGCGTAAAGGACAACCTGCACCGAGACCACCTTGGCGCCGGCGATGGCACCGAGCATGGGCACCTTGGCGTTGCGGTAGTCCTCGCCATAGCGCATGGAAAGGGGCCAGTAGTGCGGCGGGGTCCAGAGGAAGATCACCATGAACAGAACGATCGCGGGCCACTCAACGGTGTTGGTCACGGCGGCCCAAGCGATCAGGACAGGGAAGCAACCCGCTGCGCCGCCCCAGACGATGTTCTGCGCAGTACGACGCTTGAGGATCATGGTGTAGATGACGACGTAAAAGACGATTGCGCCGAGGCCAAGCCAGGCGGACAACGGGTTGGCACCGAACCACAGGATCGCAATGGACGCGGCCCCAAGGATCCAGGCGAACACGAGCGCTTCGCGGGGCGTAACCTCCCCCGTCACGAGCGGACGCTTCTCGGTCCGGTGCATGAGTTTGTCGATGTCCCGGTCGATGTAGCAGTTGAAGACGCCCGCGCTGCCGGCGGCGAACGCGCCGCCCACCAGCGTGGCCAGGATCAGGCCAATGGAGGGGAAGCCGCGCTGGGCGAAGATCATGGTGGGCAACGTGCTGACCAGGAGCAGTTCGATGACCCGGGGCTTGGTGAGGGCCAGATACGCCTTGAACTTACGGGAAATTCCGATGCCTTCCCGGGCCGGGGAGGCGTTAAGGGGCGTATCAGTTGTGCTCACGGCGGCAGTCACTCTGTTCTATGTTCTGGGGTTCTCGCAGCGGCAGCGTCCGGTTGATGGTGGAACCGGGGGCCGGACACCGCTGGTGGCCTCCAGATATCATACCGTGGCCGGAAGTGGACCAATGTCCGCAAAATACGTCAATGTTTCCGAATCTTCACGTGTTCAGGGCGCCTTGGTGATTCATATAAGCGAAATTCTGTCCAGTTAGTGGGATTCCCTGAGTCCCACGCCACGTTTAGGGCTAAGCTGTGAAACAGATCAGCACACGTCGACTGTCCGGGAAACCGTATTCTCGGATTCTCCGTGCGACTGGATGAGAGATCAACGTTTCAATGGTGAACGGCTGGTAGACACATTGCAGCGGGCGCCATCCTGAGCTTCCTGCGTGCCGTGTTTCCAAAACCTGCCGTCAGCACAGAGAGGGGCTCGGTTTTCGTGCCACATTTGGAAGAGCAAGTACTGTCCTGGACCGATCTGGACCAGAAGGCTGTTGACACTGTTCGGGTGTTGGCTGCTGATGCTGTGGAGAAGGTCGGCAACGGCCACCCTGGTACGGCCATGAGCTTGGCTCCGGCGGCGTACCTGCTGTTCCAGAAGCTGATGCGCCACGACCCCAAGAACCCTGAGTGGATTGGCCGGGACCGCTTCATCCTCTCCCCGGGCCACACGTCCCTGACCCTTTACATCCAGCTCTTCCTTTCCGGTTACGGCCTGGAACTGAAGGACCTCGAGGCATTGCGTACCTGGGGTTCGTTGACCCCGGGCCACCCGGAGTACAAGCACACCGCGGGTGTGGAGATCACCACCGGCCCGTTGGGCCAGGGCTTGGCGTCCTCGGTTGGTTTCGCTTACTCCCAGCGCCGCCAGCGCGGCCTGTTCGACGCCGATGCTCCCGCCGGCGAATCGCCGTTCGACCACACCATCTGGGTCATCGCTTCCGACGGCGACCTGCAGGAAGGCGTCACCTCCGAGGCTTCGTCGCTGGCCGGCCACCAGGAACTGGGCAACCTTGTTGTTGTCTACGATGAGAACCACATCTCGATCGAAGACGACACTGATATCGCGTTCACCGAGGATGTCTTGAAGCGTTACGAGGCCTACGGCTGGCACACCCAGCGCGTGGACTGGACCAAGACCGGCGAGTACGTCGAAGACGTCCAGGAACTGTACTCGGCACTGCTGGCTGCGAAGGCTGAGACCACCAAGCCGTCCATCATTTCGCTGCGCACCATCATCGGTTACCCGGCCCCGAAGAAGCAGAACACCGGCAAGATCCACGGTTCCGCCCTGGGCTCCGAAGAAGTTGCCGCGCTCAAGACCGTGCTCGGTTTCGACCCGGCCAAGTCCTTCGAGGTCGACGAAGAGGTCCTGGCACACGCCCGCAAGGTCGTGGAGCGCGGCTCCGAGGAACGCGCCGCGTGGCAGAGCAAGTTCGAGGCATGGCAGGCGTCCAACCCGGACGGCGCGGCCCTCCTGGAGCGCATCGAGGCCAAGAAGCTGCCCGTGGGCATCGACGCAGCCCTGCCCGTGTTCGAGGCCGGCAAGGATGTTTCCACCCGCGCCGCTTCCGGCAAGGTCCTGAACGCGATCGGCCCGGTCCTTCCGGAACTCTGGGGCGGTTCGGCCGACCTCGCCGAGTCCAACAACACCACCATCGAGGGCTCGCCGTCGTTCATTCCCGCTTCGCGTTCCACCGAGGCTTGGAAGGGCAACCCGTACGGCCGCGTGCTGCACTTCGGTATCCGCGAGCACGCCGCCGCCTCGATCGTGAACGGCATCTCCCTGGCCGGCCGCACCCGCGCGTTCTCCGGTACGTTCCTGATCTTCTCCGACTACCAGCGCCCCGCCATCCGCCTCGGCGCGCTGATGGGCGTTCCGTCGCTGTACGTCTGGACGCATGACTCGATCGGCCTGGGCGAAGACGGCCCGACCCACCAGCCCGTGGAGCAGCTCGCCTCGCTGCGTGCCATCCCCGGCCTGGACGTGGTCCGCCCCGGTGACGCCAACGAGGTCTCCGCCGCATGGAAGGCCATGCTGGAGAACCACGAGAACCCGGCCGGCATTGTCCTGACCCGCCAGAACATCCCCACCTACGCCCGTGGCGAAGGCGCAGCGAACGGTGACACCTTCGCGTCCACCGCCGGTGTGGCAAAGGGTGGCTACGTGCTGGCCGAGGCCTCCAAGGACGGCGAAACCGTTGACGCGCAGGTCATCCTGATCGGCACCGGTTCCGAGGTCCAGCTCGCCGTCCAGGCCCGCGAAGCCCTCCAGGCCGAAGGCGTCGCCACCCGCGTTGTCTCCATGCCGTGCGTTGAGTGGTTCAAGAAGCAGGACGAGGCCTACCGCGAATCCGTCCTCCCCGGCTACGTCAAGGCCCGCGTTTCCGTGGAAGCAGGCCTCGCGCTCGGCTGGCAGGAATTCGTCGGCGACGCCGGCCGCTCCATCAGCCTCGAACACTTCGGTGCCTCCGCTGATTACAAGCGCCTGTTCAACGAATTCGGCATCACCGCCGAAGCCGTTGCAGCCGCAGCCAAAGACTCCCTCGCAGACCTTTCTTAGTAAACGTCTGAAACCCCATCAAGGAGAAAACCAATGACCAGCACTCCCACGCAGCAGCTGTCTGACGCCGGCGTTTCCATCTGGCTCGACGACCTCTCCCGCAACCGCCTGGAGACGGGCACGCTGCAGAAGCTCATTGAGGAGAAGAACGTGGTTGGCGTGACCACCAACCCGTCCATCTTCCACGCCGCCATCACGTCCGGCACGGACTACGACGCAACCATTGCAGCCAAGGCCGCAGAAGGTGCCAGCGTCGAAGAAACCATCTTCGAGATCACCACCACTGACGTGGCGGACGCTTGCGACCTGTTCGCCCCGCTCGCAGCAGCCACCAACGGTGTGGACGGCCGTGTATCCATCGAGGTGGACCCGCGCCTGGCGTGGGACACCGCGGGCACCATCGCCGAGGCCAAGCACCTCTACGCCAAGGTCAACAAGGACAACGTCCACATCAAGATCCCGGCAACCCTGGAAGGCCTCGAAGCCATCACGGCCACCTTGGCTGAAGGCATCAGCGTCAACGTGACCCTGATCTTCTCGCTGGAGCGGTACCGCGCAGTCATCAATGCTTTCCAGTCCGGCCTTGAGCAGGCCAAGGAGAACGGCCACGACCTGTCCAAGATCCACTCCGTTGCCTCGTTCTTCGTTTCCCGCGTGGACACCGAGATCGACAAGCGCCTCGACGGCATCGGCACGGACGAGGCCAAGGCACTCAAGGGCAAGGCAGGCGTCGCCAACGCACGCCTCGCCTACCAGGTCTACGAAGAGCTGTTCTCCACGGAACGCTGGAACGTGCTCGCAGAAGCGGGCGCACTCCCCCAGCGTCCGCTGTGGGCTTCCACCGGCGTCAAGGACCCGGCCTACCCGGACACCCTCTACGTGACCGAACTGGTTGCCGCCGGCGTGGTGAACACCATGCCGGAGAAGACCCTGGATGCCACCTTCGACCACGGTGTGGTCACCGGCGACACCATCAGCGGCACGTACGAAGACGCCAACGCCGTCCTCAACGCCCTTGAAAACCTCGGTGTTTCCTACAACGACGTCGTTGCGCTCCTTGAGTCCGAAGGACTCGAGAAGTTCGTGGCCAGCTGGAAGGAACTGCTGGCCGACGTCGAAGGCGCACTTGCTACCGCACGGAAGGCTTCCTAACCAACAATGAGCACAATCAGCTTTGACGCCAGCGGTGCCGCTCAGCAGGCAATCGCCCAGCACATTGACAGCCTGGTCGAAGACAGGATCGCTACGCGGATTTTCGCCAAGGACCACACGCTGTGGGGTCCGGACGCGGAGTCGGAATCCGCTATCCGCCTTGGATGGGTTGAGGCTCCGGCCGTTTCCCAGCCGTTGGTGGGCCAGATCCTGGAGTTGCGCGACGCGCTCCGCGCCGAAGGCGTTTCCCATATTGTCCTGTGTGGCATGGGTGGCTCGTCTTTGGCTCCGGAAGTCATTGCCGGCACCGCTGGCGTCGAGCTGACTGTCCTCGACAGCACCGATCCTGAACAGGTCAGTGCTGCCCTCGCGGACCGGCTGGCTGAAACGGCGATCGTCGTTTCGTCCAAGTCCGGTTCCACTGTTGAGACGGATTCCCAGCGCCGGGTGTTCGAGAAGGCGTTCAACGACGCCGGAATCGACGCCAAGAGCCGGATCATCATCGTGACCGATCCGGGCTCGCCGTTGGACAAGGCGTCCCGCGAAGCCGGTTACCGTGCGGTGTTCAACGCCGACCCGAACGTCGGTGGCCGTTTCTCGGCCCTGACGGCGTTCGGGCTTGTCCCGTGCGGCCTGGCCGGCGTGGATATCCAGGCGTTCCTTGATGAAGCCGAAGAAGCCGGAGAGGTCCTCAACGAGGACTCCTCGGACAACATCGGCCTGTCACTCGGCATTGCCCTGGGCGGGACCAACCCGCTGCGGAACAAGATCGTCATCGCCGAGGACGGATCCGGCATTGTTGGTTTCGCTGATTGGGCCGAGCAGCTCATAGCCGAATCCACCGGCAAGCTCGGCACCGGTGTACTGCCTGTCGTCGCTGGCCCGGACTCCCCCGAGGCCCGGGGCGGTGCCGACGACGTACTGGTCATCCGCCTGGTTGGTGCGGATGACGACGTCGAACTTCGCGAGAACGAGGTGGCCATCGCTGGCGGCCTTGCCACGCAGATGTTCGCCTGGGAGTTCGCTACCGCCGTCGCCGGTCGCCTCCTGGGCATCAACCCGTTCGACCAGCCCGATGTGGAAGCAGCCAAGGTTGCCGCGCGTGGCCTGCTCGACGCCCGTCCCGAACCGACGCCTGCTGCCTTCACCGACGGGGCCGTGGAAGTCCGCGGTGGCGATTGGCTCGGCTCCTCGGCAACTGTTACGGAGGCTGTGCAGGCACTTCTCGGCCAGCTCGGCACCGATGGTTACCTCAGCGTCCAGGCCTACCTGGACCGCATCAGCCACGCACCCCTGGAGGGCATCCGCGATGAACTCGCAGCTGCCAGCGGCCGTCCGGTGACGTTCGGCTGGGGACCGCGGTTCCTGCACTCCACTGGACAGTTCCACAAGGGCGGCCCCGCTATCGGCGTCTTCCTGCAGGTTACTGCTGCATCTTCCCTTGATCTTGAAATTCCTGAGCGGCCCTTCACCTTCGGCGAACTCATCGCGGCCCAGGCCTCGGGTGATGCCCAGGTGCTGGAAAGCCACGGCCGCCCCGTCCTGCGCCTGCACCTCACCGAGCGTGCCGCAGGCGTAGCCCAGCTCCAGGATGTCATCGCTGCGTTGACCGGTCAGCCCAGCGCACTCGAAAGCTAAGGCACAAAGCAAACATGCCAGATACTGAAAACGGCAGGAAGACTGCCGGTTTGCGGAATCCGTTGCGGGATCCGCGGGATCGTCGTTTGAGTCGTATTGCCGGGCCGTCGTCGTTGGTGTTCTTTGGGGTCACTGGTGATCTTGCCCGGAAGAAGTTGATGCCGGCGGTGTATGACTTGGCGAATCGTGGGTTGTTGCCGCCGAGTTTCGCGTTGGTGGGTTTCGGTCGGCGTGAGTGGGATAACGCTGATTTCGCTGCTGAGGTGAAAGAGAACGTGAAGGCCCACGCCCGGACGAAGTTTGATGAGGCGGTGTGGGAGCAGTTGGCTTCCGGTATCCGCTTTGTCCAGGGCGAGTTCGACGACGACGACGCTTTCGAGCGCCTCGGGGACGTGTTGGAGGAGCTGGATGAAACCCGCGGCACCCGCGGGAACCATGGCTTCTACCTGTCGATCCCGCCCAAGGCGTTTGAGCAGGTCTGCCGGCAGCTCTCCAAGCACGGCCTGGCGCAGGCCAGGCCTGGGCAGTGGCGGCGGGTGGTGATCGAGAAGCCGTTCGGTCATGACCTGGACTCCGCCCGGGCTTTGAATGACATTGTGGAGTCGGTGTTCCCGCCGGATGCGGTGTTCCGGATTGACCATTATTTGGGCAAGGAAACGGTGCAGAACATTCTGGCGTTGCGGTTCGCGAACCAGTTGTTCGAGCCGTTGTGGAACGCGAACTACGTGGACCATGTGCAGATCACCATGGCCGAGGACATCGGCACGGGCGGCCGTGCCGGGTATTACGACGGTGTGGGTGCGGCCCGGGACGTGATCCAAAACCATTTGCTGCAGTTGCTGGCGTTGACGGCGATGGAAGAGCCGATCTCGTTCAACGCCGATGATTTGCGGGCGGAGAAGGAAAAGGTCCTCGCCGCGGTGAAGCTGCCTGAGGATTTGTCCACGCATTCCGCGCGGGGTCAGTTCACCGGCGGCTGGCAGGGCGGGGAGCAAGTCCAGGGGTATTTGGATGAGGACGGCATCCCCGCGGATTCGAAGACGGAGACGTACGCTGCGATCCGGGTGGACATCAACACGAGGCGTTGGGCCGGGGTGCCGTTCTACCTGCGCGCGGGTAAGCGCCTGGGCCGTCGGGTGACGGAGATCGCGGTGGTGTTCAAACGTGCCCCGAACCTGCTTTTCCGTGACCATGGGGAGGATGATTTCGGGCAGAACGCGGTGGTGATCCGGGTCCAGCCCGATGAGGGCGCCACGATCCGGTTCGGGTCCAAGGTCCCGGGCACGCAGATGGAAGTGAGGGACGTGACCATGGACTTCGGTTACGGTCACTCCTTCACCGAGTCCTCCCCGGAAGCGTACGAGCGGTTGATCCTGGACGTGCTCCTGGGTGAGCCGCCGCTGTTCCCCCGGCACCAGGAAGTGGAACTGTCCTGGAAGATCCTGGACCCGTTCGAGGACTACTGGGCGTCCCTGGATGAACAACCGCAACCCTACGCGCCGGGCAGTTGGGGACCGGCCGCCGCCGATGAACTCCTTGCCCGTGACGGACGAACCTGGAGAAGGCCATGATTGTCGATCTGCCGGACACCACCACCTCGAAAATTTCCAAGAAAATCACCTCCCTGCGCGAGCAAGGCGGCGTGATCGCCCTGGGCCGGGTCCTGACCCTGGTGGTCGTGACCAAATCAGGGCAGGAAGAAGAAGCGATCGAGGCCGCGAACGAAGCCAGCAGGGAACACCCCTGCCGGATCATCGTCCTGGCCGACGCCGGCGCTGAGGCCCCGGACCGGCTCGACGCTCAAATCCGCGTCGGCGGTGACGCCGGCGCGTCCGAAGTGATCGTGCTGCGCGGCTACGGCCAAATGGCCCACGAAAGCGAATCCCTCGTCGCCGGACTCCTCCTCCCCGACGCCCCGATCGTGGCCTGGTGGCCCCACGGCGCCCCCGAAAGTGCCTGCGAAACCTCCATCGGAGCCATCGCCCACCGCCGCATCACAGACTCCGCCAACGAACCCGATCCCGCCCAAGCCCTCGACAACATCCGCAACACCTACAAAGCCGGAGACACCGACCTCGCCTGGACCCGCCTCACCAACTGGCGCATCCAACTGGCAGCGGTGCTCGATCAGGTGGACAGTGATCCGGTGTCCGCGATTGCTGTCGAAGGTGCCTCGGACTCCCCCAGCACGCTGCTGCTTGCTGCCTGGTTGACGTTGGCACTTGAGGCGCCGGTGACCATCGTGGCCGATCCAGCCGGGACCGGCATCCGCCGGGTGCGGCTGACCCGTGCCAGCGGCGATGTGCAACTGTTCCGCCCGGGCCTGTCGGTAGCGGAGCTGACCCAGCCCGGCCAGCCGGCGCAGCGCATCACCTTGCCGCGGCGCAGCCTCAAGGACTGCCTCGCCGAAGAACTCCGCCGGCTCGACCCCGACGAAGTCTTCGGAGAAGTGATTACGATGGGACTGCCACTTACCAGCCAGAGGAGAGTCCAGACCAGTGCACGCTGAGCCCAGAGTAAGCATCCACCCAGACTCCAAAGTGTTGATGGCCGCCATTGCGGCACGACTCATCACCAAGCTTGTGGATGTCCAGGACAAGCATGGCGAAGCCACAGTGGTCCTCACCGGCGGAACAGTGGGTATCGGGACCCTGCGGGCGGTGGCCGAGTCGGCGGCCGCTCCGGCAGTGGACTGGTCGCGGGTGAACTTCTGGTGGGGCGACGAACGCTTCGTGTCTGCGGACAGCGGTGACCGGAACACCCGCCAGGCCCGTGAGGCGCTTCTGGCGCACCTCCCGGTGGATCCTGAGCGCATCCACGAACCTGGTTCCTCGGATGACTTCGCAACGGCCGAAGAAGCTGCCGCGGACTACGCGGACCGCTTGAAGGTGGCCGCCGAGGCAGAACACTCGGCCGACATGTCTGATGACCGGCCCGAGGAACCGGGCACCTTGCCCCGCTTCGACGTCCTCCTGCTGGGCGTCGGCCCGGATGCCCACGTTGCTTCGTTGTTCCCGGAACAGGCGGCCATCCGGGTCAAGGACCGTACTGTGGTGGGCGTTGAAAACTCACCCAAGCCGCCGCCGTCGCGGGTTTCCCTGACCTTGCCCGCGATTAACACTGCCCAGGAAATCTGGATGGTAGTGGCTGGAGAAGACAAGGCCGGTGCTGTGGGGCTTGCCTTGGCCGGCGCCAATCCCGTTCAGGTTCCCGCGGCCGGCCCGGTGGGCCGCTCAAGGACCCTGTGGCTGATCGACGAGAACGCCGCCTCACGTGTCCCGCAGCAGTTGGTCCGGAAGGACCCCGCGGGCGCGTAGCCTCTCAAGAGCTCCGGCCAGGACGATTTCCGCGTCCTGGCTGGAGCGTCTTTCTTTAACGTAATCCAGGTGTGATTTGAAGATTTCATCGTCCGGGCGTGCTGCTGCTGGATGCAGCGGGTCGCGGGACGCCGGAAGCCCACACTTAGGGCAGTCCCAGGTCTTGGGAATTTGCTCGTCCGGCAGCTTAAGAAAAACAAGCCGCGTCTCATGTCCCTTGGCGCACCAATAGGGAACACGAATACGCGGCAACTGTTCTCCGTCACTGTGATCGCTCTGATTTCGCGGTGCGGACCCTTGGGTTACTCCCACTCGGGTCCCCCGGTAACCGGGCGTGCCATGAACCATTTCGAACCCCTAGCGACTCGGTGGTCGGCCGTATGGCCCTTGGGCCTGACGGCCAACACCGACAGTCTAATGCCAGGTGAACGACGGCGGCACCAAACTTTGGTGCCGCCGTTCAGGATGGCGTGACGAACATTCCGGAGGAGATCAGGAATCCCCGCCGGAGGTGAAACGCATGATGAGGCCGAGGCCGATGATGACCACTCCCCAGGTGATGCCAAGGATGATGGTGAACCTGTTGAGGTTCCGCTCTGCAACCCCGGACGAGCTCAAACCGGAGCTCATGCCACCACCGAACATATCGGACAAGCCGCCACCACGGCCCTTGTGCAGGAGAATGAGCAGCGTCAGCAGAAGGCTGGTAATGCCCAGCAGGATCTGCAGGATAACTTGAAGAACGTCCACGACGGCCTTTCGAAGAAGCGGAAAGCGGGAGCCGGACTAGTCCGTGACGAGGTGGCTCTCGAACCTGACAATGTTAGCAAACTCCGCAGGGTCAAGGCTGGCGCCACCCACCAGGAGACCGTCCACGTCCGGCTCGGCGAGGATCGCAGCGGCGTTGTTGGCCTTGACCGATCCGCCGTACAGCAGGCGGGTCTTGGCAGCGACATCGGCATCGAAGAGTTCTGTCAGCTCGGCGCGGATGGCGGCACACATTTCCTGTGCGTCTTCGGGTCCCGCAACTTCGCCGGTTCCGATGGCCCATACGGGTTCGTAGGCGACCACCAGATCAGTTGCCTGCTCCGCGGTGAGGCCTTCAACGTCGGTCCGGAGCTGTGCAAGGGTGTGCTCCACATGTGTGCCGGCCTGGCGGACCTCGAGTCCTTCGCCAACACAGAGGACAGGGGTGACCTCGTGTCGGTAAGCGGCCTTGACCTTGGCGTTCAGGACCTCGTCGGATTCGTTATGGATGGTCCGGCGCTCACTGTGACCCACCAGGACATAGGAGCAGCCCAACTTGTTGAGGAACTGGCCCGAAATGTCGCCCGTGTAGGCTCCCGAGTCGAACTGGGACAGATCCTGTCCACCGTACGCAACCTCAAGGTCGTCGCCCTGAACCAGCGTCTGCACGCCGCGGAGGTCGGTGAAGGGCGGGAAGACCGCCACTTCAACACGCTTGTAGTCGTGCTTCGCGTCGTCAAGCGTCCACGCGAGCTTCTGCAGCAACGTGATGCCCTGGACGTGGTCCATGTTCATCTTCCAGTTGCCTGCGATAAAGGGTTTGCGGACAAAGTTGCCGTTGGCAGAGGTAGTCACGTGAACTCCAAGGGGATGCGTTGAAATATGGACGGCCGGCGGAACGCAGGGCGTGCCGCCGGCCGGTTTACTCTATTTAGCGGTCCAGGACGCTGAGTCCCGGAAGTTCCTTGCCTTCGAGGTACTCGAGGCTGGCACCGCCACCGGTTGAGATGTGGCCAAACTGCTCGTCGTCGAAACCAAGGGTTCGAACGGCGGCGGCGGAGTCACCGCCACCGACGACGGTGAACGCCACGGTATCTGTCAGGGCCTGGGCAACGGCACGCGTGCCGGCCGAGAAGGCCTCGAACTCGAACACGCCCATGGGGCCATTCCAGAAGACAGTCTTTGCGCCCTCAATCTGGGCAGCAAACGCAGTTGCGGATTCAGGTCCGATATCCAGGCCGATGCCGGCCGTTCCAAAGGAACTTTCCTCGATGGCATCTGCCTTGACTACCTCGTGCTCGGCATCTGCCGCGAAACGGCTGGCCACTACGACGTCCGTGGGGATGACGAAGGAGGTGCCCGCGTCAGCTGCGCGCTTGAGGTAGTCCTGGACCACGGGGATCTGGTCTTCCTCAAGCAGGCTGCCGGCCACCTTGTGCCCGGCAGCAGCCAGGAAAGTGAAGAGCATGCCGCCGCCCACAAGGATCGTGTCGGCCTTGCCCAGAAGGTTGTCAATGACGGCCAGCTTGTCGGAGACCTTGGATCCACCGAGAACCACAACGTAGGGACGCTGCGTATCCGCAGTGAGCTTCCGAAGGACTTCGACTTCGGTGTGGACGAGGTCGCCCAAGTACGACGGCAGCCGGGTAGCGACGTCGTAAACGCTCGCGTGCTTGCGGTGGACAGCGCCGAAGGCGTCATCCACGAACGCGCCGTTGTCTCCGGTCAGGGCCACCAGTTCGTCGGCAAAGGCGCCACGCTCGGCGTCATCCTTGCTGGTTTCCCGGGCGTCGAAGCGGACGTTTTCGAGGACGAGCACCTCGCCGTCCTGGAGGCCGGCTGAAAGGGCCTTGGCGGACTCGCCAACGGTGTCCCCAGCCAGGGAGACCTTGAAGTCTGCCAGCTCCGCGAGGCGGGCTGCTGCGGGCTTCAAGGAGTACTTCTCCTCGGGGGCGCCCTTGGGGCGTCCGAGGTGGGCGGTTACGAGCACACGGGCACCGGCGTCCGAGAGCTTCTTGAGGACCGGAAGGGAGGCCTTGATGCGGCCGTCGTCGGTCACTGTAGAGCCGTCGAGCGGCACATTGAGGTCACTCCTGACCAGAATGTACCGCCCGCGGACACCTTCAGCGATGAGTTCGTTGAGGGTGTGAGATGTCATGTGTCTACCCTAGCCCAGCTTGGATGCGACGAGCTCCGTGAGGTCGACGAGGCGGTTGGAGTAGCCCCATTCGTTGTCATACCAGGAAACAACCTTGACCTGGTTGCCGATCACCTTGGTGAGGCCGGAGTCGAAGATGGAGGATGCCGGGTCCCCAACGATGTCCGAGGAGACGATCGGGGCGTCCGTGTAGCTCAGGATGCCGGCCCACTGCTCGGACTCCGCGGCGGCCTTGATGGCAGCGTTGACCTCAGCGACAGTGACTTCGCGGGAAACGGTGACCGTGAGGTCCGTTGCGGAGCCGGTGGGGACAGGAACGCGGATGGCGTAACCATCCAGCTTGCCCTTGAGCTCAGGCAGGACCAGGCCGATTGCCTTGGCTGCACCCGTGGACGTGGGGACCATGTTGATGGCTGCTGCGCGGGCGCGGCGGAGGTCGCCGTGGGGGCCGTCCTGCAGGTTCTGGTCGGCAGTGTAGGCGTGGACCGTGGTCATGAGGCCACGCTCGATGCCGAAGGCGTCGTTGACTACCTTGGCCAGCGGGCCGAGGCAGTTGGTGGTGCAGGACGCGTTGGAGATGATGTTGTGCGCTGCGGGGTCGTACTGGGAGTCGTTGACGCCCATGACGATGGTGATGTCTTCGTCGCTGGCAGGAGCGGAGATGAGGACTTTCTTGGCACCGGCGTCGATGTGCTTCTGCGCGGCTGCAGCCTTGGTGAAGAACCCGGTAGATTCGATGACGATGTCAACACCGAGGTCTGCCCACGGAAGGTTGGCGGGGTCGCGCTCTGCAAGGACCTTGATGGACTTGCCGTCGACGACGAGGTTGCCGTCCACAACTTCAACCGACTGGGTCAGGCGGCCTCCGACGGAGTCGTACTTCAGAAGGTGGGCGAGGGTCTCAGGGCTGGTGAGGTCGTTGACGGCTACGATCTCAAGGTCAGCGCCCTGGGCCAGCGCTGCGCGGAAGTAGTTGCGGCCGATGCGGCCGAAGCCGTTGATACCAATACGGGTGGTCACTGTTTGTCAATCTCCTTGGTGCTCTTGCAAGCACGCCTCGTGAGTTGGGTTTTTAGGTCCAACCAACAGACCCCGCACGCCATTGGGCAGAGGTGATTATCAGATCGGAAAGCGACCAGCCACGTTGCTGAAGGCTAACCGCCTTCCGTGACCCATCTTACGTTTAACTGAGCCTGCCCCCGCAACTGCGGGGGCAGGCATTTCAGCATTTGGCCCTAATTCACTGAAAAAGTGACTTTTGTTACACCAGTGTCAACCAGGGCTCACCACCTAGAGGACGATGAGGCCCGTGGCGTTGGTGCGGGCTGCTTCGAAGCGCTTGGCAACGTCTGCCCAGTTCACGATGTTCCAGAACGCCTTGACGTAGTCGGCCTTGACGTTCACGTAGTCCAGGTAGAACGCGTGCTCCCACATGTCGAGCATGAGCAGCGGGGTGGTTCCCACGGCAACGTTGCCCTGCTGGTCGTAGAGCTGTTCGATGAGCAGGTTGCCTGCGATGGGCTCGTAGGCCAGGAAAGCCCAGCCGGAGCCCTGCAGGCCAAGGGCAGCAGCGGTGAACTGTGCGCGGAAGGCATCGAACGAGCCGAAAGCGTCGTCGATGGCTGCTGCGAGTTCGCCTTCGGGCTTGTCGCCGCCGTCCGGGGAGATGTTGTTCCAGAAGACGGAGTGGTTGATGTGGCCACCGGTGTGGAACGCGAGGTCCTTGGAGAGGCGGTTGATGTTGGCGTAGTCGCCCTTGTCACGGGCTTCGGCCAGCTGCGCCAGCGCATTGTTGGCGCCGGCTACGTAGGCAGCGTGGTGCTTGCTGTGGTGCAGCTCCATGATCTTTGCCGAAATGTGCGGCTCGAGTGCTGCGTAGTCGTAGCCGAGCTCGGGCAGAACGTACTCTGTCACGAAATCCTCCAATGTCATGGACCGAAGTCCGGTTTGGTAACTCTCGTTGTGTTCATCCGACCGGCTGGGCGGCCGGAAATCCTTGGCGAAGAAGCCTGCGATTGCCTCCAAAGGGGGTCAACCCGTGGGGGCTTCACAGTATTTCCTTCCGCGCACTTTTGATTCTAGGGGCGTGAACTACTCGTCCATCATTTCCGGAGTCACATTTGCTTCGGTACCCGGAATTCCCAAATCCAACGCACGCTTGTCTGCCATGGCCAGCAAACGGCGGATACGCCCGGCGATGGCGTCCTTGGTCATGGGCGGGTCAGCCAAGCGGCCGAGTTCGTCCAGGCTGGCCTGTTTATGCGCAACGCGTAATTCCCCCGCATATTTGAGGTGGTCCGGAACGTCGTCGCCCAGGATCTCCAAGGCGCGGTCCACCCTGGCACCCGCAGCCACGGCAGCCTGGGCCGAGCGGCGCAGGTTGGCGTCGTCGAAGTTCGCGAGCCTGTTGGCCGTTGCCCGCACTTCCTTGCGCATGCGCCGCTCTTCCCAGACCATCAGGGCATCGTGGGCACCCATTCGTGTCAGGAGGGCCGCGATGGTGTCGCCGTCCCGGATGACCACGCGGTCCACGCCACGTACTTCGCGCGCCTTGGCCTGGATGCCCAACCGCCGGGCGGCACCGACCAAAGCCAGCGCGGACTCAGGGCCGGGACAGGTGACTTCGAGCGACGATGACCGGCCGGGTTCGGTGAGGGAACCATGGGCAAGGAACGCGCCACGCCAGACGGCCTCGGCATCGGCTGCGGAACCGTTCACCACTACGGAGGGCAGTCCCCTGACGGGCCTGCCGCGGCCATCGAGCAAGCCTGTCTGCCGGGCCAGGGCCTCGCCATCACGGACCACCCGGACCACGTAACGGCTCCCGCGCCGGAGGCCACCGCCGGACACGACGATGATTTCGCTCTGGTGGCCGTAGACCTCCGCAATGGCGGCCCGGAGCCGCCTGGCCGTGGATGCCAGATCCACCTCGGCCTCAATGACGATCCGCCCCGAAATAATGTGCAAGCCCCCGGCGAAACGAAGCATCGCTGAAACTTCGGCCTTGCGGACTGAGGACTTCTTGATGTCCAGCCGGGACAGTTCGTCCTTGACCGACGCGGTAAGTGCCATCGCGTATGTGTTCCTAACTGTTCCCGAAAATATCGTGGTATGCCGCTGCCAAGAGCAGGGGATCATGGACGGGGCGGCGGCTCGACGCCCCTACTCTACCCAACACGACCTCCGCGCCGATCATCCCCGCGGCCTTCTCGAAAGCCTTGAGGTCCGGGATTGCCGTGGGGTCGGCAAGGACCACGTCCACGCTGAACTCGGGGGCATAGCGGCGCAGGACATCGAGATGGTCCGCCGCGGTCATGCCCGACGTCTCCCTCGTCTCCATGTCCAGGTTCATGGTCAGGCAGCGCTTGGCCGTTGTTTCACCCAGGGCTTGCCGCAGTTCCGGCAACAGGAGATGCGGAAGCACCGAGGTGTACCAGGAACCCGGCCCAAGGATCACCCAATCGGCGAGTTCAATGGCGGTCAGGGCCTCCGTGCAGGCTGGGGCGTCGGCCGGCAGGAGCTGGACGTCCTCGAGCTTCCCGGCAACGGCGCATTTGGCTTGTCCACGGACGGTCTGGAGTTCGTGTCCGCCTCCGGGCAGGGCCACCCGGGCCTGGCCCTCGATGGTCAGGGGAACGCTGGACATGGGCAGGACCTGTCCGCGGGCCCCCAGAAGGGCCCCCGCCCACTTGAGACCGGCGACGGTATCCCCCAACAACTCCCAGAGCGTGACGATGAGGAGGTTGCCCATGGCGTGGTTGTCCAGCGAGCCGCCTTTGGCCGTGCCGGCGTTGAAGCGGTGCTGCATGACATCACGCCAGGTCCTGCCCCAGTCCGTATCGTCACACAGGGCGCTGAGCGCCATCCGCAAATCACCGGGCGGGAGGACACCGTACTCGTCCCTGAGACGCCCGGAAGAACCGCCGTCGTCCGCTACCGTGACGATCGCCGTCAGTTCGGAGGTCAGCAGGCGCAAGGCGGACAGGGACGCGGCCAGGCCGTGGCCTCCACCGAGGGCAACCACGGACGGACTCTTGTGCTGCTGGCTGCCGGGAACGCCCTTCGGTGGGATCAGGGGCAGCGGGCCGGTCAGGACGCCCATTACTCGCGGCCCAGGTCGCGGTGGGTGGTGGTGACGGTGACCCGTGGGTACTGCGCCAGCCTCTTGGAAAGCTCGACGGCGACAGCCACCGAGCGGTGCTTCCCACCGGTGCAGCCAACAGCCAACGTGGCGTAGTGCTTGTTTTCCTGGCGGTAGCCGTCCAGGACGGGTTCCAGGGCGCTGACGTAGCGATCCACGAACTCGTGGACACCGTTGGCGGCCAGGACGTAGTCGCTGACGTCCTGGTCCAGGCCGGTGTGGGGCCGCAACTGCGGGACCCAGTGCGGATTCGGAATGAAGCGGGCGTCAGCCACAAAGTTCGCGTCCACGGGGAGCCCGTACTTGAAGCCGAAGCTCATGACATTGAGCCGCAGCGTCACGGGCCCGGTGTCGCTGAACAGTTCCGTAATGGCGGTGGCAAGGCCGTGGACGTTGTAATCGGTGGTGTCCAGGACGACGTCCGCATGCTCGCGGAGTTCCCGGAGGACCTCGCGTTCAATGCCGATACCGTCGAGGATGCGTCCGCCGCCCTGCAGGGGGTGTGGCCTGCGGCCCTGTTCGAAGCGGCGCACCAGGACGTCGTCGCTGGCGTCGAGGAACAGGACCCGGAAAGTGATGCCCGTGGCGCTCAAGGCGCCCAACGCCGTCTGGATGTCCGTGAAGAGATCCTTGCTGCGGACATCCACGACGACGGCCAACTTGGGGATCGATTTGGGGGCATGGGACACAATCTCAGCCAAGGTACCCAGCATCTGGGGCGGCAGGTTGTCCACCACGTACCACCCGTGGTCCTCGAGGGCATCGGACGCCGTGCTGCGGCCAGCACCGGACATGCCGGTGACTACCAGCAGTTCCGCCTCCGGTGGCTTGACGGGCGTCATGCCGTCCTGCTCCGTCCCGGATCCTGCCGTTGACTCGTCCATCAGTCGTCCCCGTTTCCTCGGAAGTCGTATGTGGCCCACCGTGCTGCCGGAGGGCGGCACGATGGACCGGTGGCGTCGCGAAGGCTGCCACCGGTCAAGTTCTTACCCTAGCTAAGATTCGAGGATTTCGCCGGTGGTCATGTTGATGGCCGGGACCGTCCCACCTGCGTTTTCTCCAGAGCCGAGATGCTGGACCACGGCGGCTGCGAGGGCAGGCCCGATCCCCTTGGCCATGGTAAGTTCCCCGGCACTGGCTGCTTTGATCTTCTTGAGCGAACCGAAATGGGCGATCAGCGCCTTGCGCTTCGCTTCGCCCAATCCCGGGACGCCGTCGAGTGCCGAAACCGTCATGGCCTTCCCGCGCTTTTGCCGGTGGAACGTGATAGCAAAACGGTGCGCTTCGTCGCGAATGCGTTGCAGGAGGTACAGCCCTTGGGACGTCCTGGGAAGAATCACAGGGAAGTCGCTGTCCGGGAGCCACACTTCTTCGAGGCGCTTGGCCAGGCCTACGACGTAAACGTCGTCGATCCCCAGTTCCGCCAGGGCACGGGCTGCCGCATTCACCTGCGGTTGGCCGCCATCCACCACCACCAGGTTGGGCGGGTAGGCGAACTTCGCCTTTGGTGCCGGCAGCGTGGGATCCGACGGCGGCTGCTCCGTTCCGGCGGTTGGCGCAGCCTGCGTCGGATTGACGATTTCGCCGGAAACCGGGACCTGCGCGGCTTTGTCGTTCAGATAGTGCCTGAACCGGCGGGTCAGGACGTCGTGCATTGCGGCGGTATCGTCCGCGGCCGCCGGTCCTGTAATAGAGAACTTCCGGTAGTCGGACTTCTTGGGCAGCCCATCCTCCACCACCACCATGGAGGCCACCACGTTGGTGCCCTGCACGTGCGAGATATCGAAGCACTCGATGCGGAGCAGCGGCACCGGCAGCTCCAGTGCTTCCTGCAACTCCTGGAGGGCCAGGGACCGCACCGTGATGTCTCCCGCCCGCCGCGTCTTGTGGAGCTTCAGCGCCTGCTCGGCGTTCTCCCTGACCGTGGACATGAGTGCGGCCTTGTCCCCGCGCTGCGGAACCCTGATGTCCACCTTGGCGCCGCGCAATCCCCCGAGCCATTCGGCAAGCTCGGCATGGTTGCTCGGATTCTCCGGGACGAGCACCTCGCGGGGAATGCGGCCCTGTACCCCGCTGTCCTCACCGTAGACCTGTTGAAGCAGGTGTTCGATGAGCTCCGGCGTGGTGGCATCTTCCACTTTCTCCACCACCCAGCCGCGCTGGCCCCGGACACGGCCGCCACGCACATGGAAGACCTGTACGGACGCTTCCAGTTCGTCGTCATGAAGGGCGAAGACATCGGCATCCGTATCCTCGGCCAGGACGACGGCGTTTCGTTCGAACACCTTGCGCAGCGCGATGATGTCGTCCCGAAGTCCGGCCGCACGCTCGTAGTCGAGTTCCGCGACGGCCGCAGCCATGTCCTTTTCCAGCCTGTTGATGAAGCGCTTGGCTTCGCCGCCCATGAACGAGCAGAAGTCCTCCGCCAGGGCACGGTGTTCATCCGGGGTCACCCGGCCCACGCAGGGGGCGGAGCACTTGTCGATGTAGCCCAGCAGGCAGGGCCGCCCGCTGGCTTCGGCACGCTTGAAGACGCCGGCGCTGCAGCTGCGCACGGGAAAAACGCGCAGGAGGGTGTCCATGGTTTCCCGGATGGCACCCGCGGTATAGGGACCGAAGTAGCGCGTTCCCTTGCGGCGCTCGCCCCGCATCACCTGGACCCGCGGATACTTCTCCCCCATGGTGACGGCCAAGTAGGGGTACGTCTTGTCGTCCCGGAAGACCACGTTGAAGCGCGGCTTGAACTCCTTGATCCAGGTGTACTCCAGCTGGAGGGACTCCAGCTCGCTGCCCACCACGGTCCACTCGACACTGCTCGCGGCATGCACCATGGCATGCGTCTTGGGAAGCAGGCCCGCCGGGTTGGCGAAATAGGAGTTGAGCCTGGAGCGAAGGTTCTTTGCCTTGCCGACGTAGATCACACGGCCGTGCGGGTCGCGGAACCGGTAGACGCCCGGGGTGGTGGGAATTTCGCCTGTTTGGGGGCGGTAACTTGCTGGATGTGCCACGGTTCAAGTCTAGTGAACGGCACTGACACCAAATGCCAAGCGCGGTGTGCGGCTACTCCACAGCCTTGCTCTGGTTGTAGCTGGTGGAGCGTTCCTGGCCGCTGAGCACAGCAATGGCGTCCATGATCCGATCCGTCACTTCACGCCGTGCAGGAAGGGAGTGGTCGGGGCCGGTCTTGTCGAAATACAGCGGTTCCCCCACCTTCATGGTGAAGTGCTGGGGCCGGACGGCGTTCTTGTCCGCAGGCTGCAGCTTTTCAGTCCCGATCAAACCGACGGGGATCACCGGCGCACCAGTGGTCAGGGCAAGCCAGCCAACGCCGGTCCTGCCGCGGTAGAGGATGCCGTCCCGGGACCGGGTTCCCTCCGGGTAGATGCCGATGCCCTTGCCCGCTTCCAGGATGTCCAGCAGGGTCTTCAGTGCCTGCACGCTGGCAGCCTGCTCGCCGCGCTCCACGGGAATGGAACCCACGGCTTCGAAGAAGGACTTCATCACTGCACCCTTGACGCCCTTGGTGGTGAAGTACTCGGCTTTGGCGAAGAACGCCACGGGCCGCGGCATGAGTGCCTGGACTATGACACTGTCCAGGAAAGAAAGGTGGTTGGGGGCAACAATGAACGGGCCTTCCTTGGGCACATTCTCGAGGCCGATCACCGTGGGGCGGCACGTGGTGGAAATCAATCCACGCGTGGTCCACCGGATCGCATCAAAGACCGCCATCGTTATGTACCTCGCTCAGGGCTGCCGCACGGACAGCGTCAAGTTCTTCGATTTTGCTCCGCAGCCCGGCCGTGTCCTCCACAACCGCTACGGCTCCGGCCTCCTCCAGCTCGCCATCGGGCGCGAACCCCCAGCGGACGCCGATGCAGTCGAGTCCGTTGGCCATGGCTCCGGCGACGTCCTGGTGCCGGTCCCCCACCATCACGGCAGGCTGCGAGTGGAGTTGCGCCAAGGCCGCACCGACAATTTCGACCTTGCCAGGAGCGGTGTTCGCACCCAGGGATTCGTCATCGGAGGCACCACAAATGGCCACAAAGAAATCGGCAATTCC
Organism: Paenarthrobacter sp. NPDC089988; assembly: GCF_044748465.1. NCBI lineage: Bacteria > Bacillati > Actinomycetota > Actinomycetes > Micrococcales > Micrococcaceae > Paenarthrobacter > Paenarthrobacter sp. NPDC089988. The sequence goes on along the minus strand of NZ_JBIVGD010000001.1, from coordinate 552,521 downwards.
GTGGTGCTCCAGGACCATCCGGGCAATGCCTTGGGGTTTCTGCGTTGCCACGGCTACTGAACGGCCCGATTCCGTGAAGAATTCAAGGAGATCGAAGATTCCCGGGTACAACGTGCTTTGAGCAATGCCGGTCTCGCGGTAATGGCCGCGGTAGCGCTCGATGGTTTCATCGACCATTTCCGGCGGAACATTCGCCAAGTGGAGCAGGGAATCGCTCAGCTTGGGACCCACCATGGAATTCAGCACGGCCTGCTCCGGTACCGGGAGGCCCATTTCACGCAGTGCCGCAGAAATGCCCCCCGTGATACCGCCGGCTGGATCGACAAGGGTGCCGTCCAGATCGAATATTACGGGCACCTTTGTTTGAGTCACCGGGTTAGTTTCCCACAAGTAGCGGCATGCTCGAAACTCGCATGCCGCTACCGGAATACTTCCACTGCAGCGATGGGCGGCTAACCCAGAATCTCGGCCAGGAACTTCGCCGTGTGGCTCTCGGTGGACTTTGCCACCTGTTCCGGGGTCCCGGAAGCCACGATCCGGCCGCCGCCGGAACCTCCGTTGGGTCCCAGGTCCACAATCCAGTCAGCGGACTTGATGACATCCAGGTTGTGCTCAATGGTGATCACCGTATTGCCCTTGTCCACCAGGCCCTGCAGGACCATCAGGAGCTTTCGGATGTCCTCAAAGTGCAGGCCCGTGGTGGGTTCGTCCAGCACGTAGATGCTGCGGCCGTTGGAGCGCTTTTGCAACTCCGCTGCCAGCTTCACGCGCTGTGCCTCGCCGCCGGAGAGGGTGGTGGCCGGCTGGCCGAGACGTACGTAGCCCAGGCCCACGTCCACCAAGGTGTTCAGGTGGCGGGCGATCGGCGTGAACGCGGCGAAGAACTCTGCCGCCTCCTCGATGGGCATGTTGAGCACGTCCGCGATGGTCTTGCCCTTGTAGTGGACCTCCAGGGTTTCCCGGTTGTAGCGCGCGCCGTGGCACACTTCGCACGGGACGTAGACGTCCGGCAGGAAGTTCATCTCGATTTTCAGCGTTCCATCACCCGAGCACGCCTCGCAGCGGCCGCCCTTCACGTTGAAGGAGAAGCGTCCGGGCAGGTAGCCACGGACCTTGGCTTCGGTGGTCTCGGCGAACAGCTTCCGGATGTTGTCGAACACACCGGTGTACGTTGCCGGGTTGGAGCGCGGCGTCCGGCCAATCGGGCTCTGGTCGACGTGCACCACCTTGTCCAGGTGTTCCAGCCCGTTGACGGTGCGGTGGCGTCCCGCAACCTGCTTGGCGCCGTTGAGCTTGTTCGCCAGGACCTTGTACAGGATCTCGTTGACGAGCGTTGACTTGCCCGAACCGCTCACGCCGGTCACGGCTGTGAACAGGCCCAGCGGGAAGGTGGCATCGACGTTGTTGAGGTTGTTCTCGCGTGCACCAACAACCTTCAGCTCACGCTTTTTGTCGTACTTGCGGCGCTTCGCTGGAACGTCGATCTTCCGGCGGCCGGAGAGGTAGTCGCCGGTCAGGGAATCCTGGTTGGCGAGGAGTTCCTTGTAGGTACCGGAGTGGACCACCTGGCCACCGTGCTCGCCGGCGCCGGGTCCAATGTCCACCACCCAGTCCGCTTCATGGATGGTGTCTTCGTCGTGTTCAACAACGATGAGCGTATTGCCGAGGTCCCGGAGGCGGGTCAGGGTTTCGATGAGGCGGCGGTTGTCCCGCTGGTGCAGGCCGATGGACGGCTCATCGAGGACATACAGCACGCCCACCAGGCCGGAACCGATCTGCGTAGCCAGGCGGATGCGCTGGGCCTCGCCGCCGGACAGGGTGCCGGAGGGACGTTCAAGGTTCAGGTATTCGAGGCCGACGTCCAGGAGGAAGGTCAGGCGTGCCTGGATTTCCTTCAGCACCTGGTGGGCAATCTGGGCCTCACGGTCCGTCAGCGTCAAACTGCCGAGGAACGCAGCGCACTCCCGCATGGGCAAGGCCGCGACTTCGGCAATGGACTTGCCGTTGATGAGGACAGAGAGCGACGCCGGGTTAAGGCGCGCACCATTGCACTCGGGGCAGGGAACCTGCCGCATGTATTCTTCGTAGCGGTCGCGGGCCCAGTCCGAATCGGTCTCACCGTGCTTGCGGTGGACATACTGGATGGCTCCTTCAAACCCGGTGCTGTACTTACGCTCCCGGCCAAAGCGGTTGCGATACTGCACAACCACTTTGTGGTCCTTGCCGTGCAGCACGGTGTTCCGGACGTCCTTCGGCAAGCGCTCCCAGGAGGTGTCCATGGAGAAGCCGAGTTCCAAGGCAAGGCCTTCGAGCAAGCGGTTCCAGTATTCCGTGGTCGCGGTGCCCAAGGACCACGGCGCAATGGCGCCCTCGGCCAGGGAAAGTTCCGGGTTGGGAACGATTAGTTCCTCGTCCACCTCAAGCTTGGTGCCGATGCCGCTGCAGGCAGAGCATGCGCCAAAGGGATTGTTGAAGGAGAACGAACGGGGTTCGATCTCGTCGATGGCCAAGGGGTGCTCATTGGGGCAGGCGAGGTTTTCCGAGAAAGCCCGGATGCGTGCAGGATCCGCGGCATCGAGATCCACGAATTCCACCAGCACACGGCCTTCGGCCAGGCCGAGGGCGGTTTCCACGGAATCCGTCAGGCGCTGGCCGATGTCCTCCTTGACTACCAGGCGGTCCACCACCACTTCGATAGTGTGCTTGAACTGCTTGCCCAGCTTGGGAGCCTCGCTGAGCTGGACCAGCTCACCATCCACGCGTGCACGCGAGTAGCCCTTGGCCGTGAGTTCCTTGAAGAGGTCCACGAACTCGCCCTTGCGGCCACGCACCACCGGTGCCAGCACCTGGAAACGGGTCCCCTTGTCCAGTTCGAGCAGCTGGTCCACGATCTGCTGCGGAGTCTGCCGCGTAATCGGTTCCCCGCACACAGGACAGTGCGGCCTGCCGACGCGCGCCCACAGCAGGCGCATGTAGTCGTAGATCTCCGTGATGGTGCCCACCGTGGAACGTGGATTCTTGCTGGTGGACTTTTGGTCGATGGAGACGGCCGGAGAAAGGCCCTCAATGAAATCGACGTCCGGCTTGTCCACTTGTCCCAGGAATTGCCGCGCATAGGCGGAGAGGGACTCAACGTAGCGACGCTGCCCCTCGGCGAAGATGGTATCGAAGGCCAGGGACGACTTGCCCGAACCCGAGAGCCCGGTAAAGACGATCATGGCGTCCCTGGGGAGGTCCAGGTCAACGTTGCGCAGATTGTGTTCGCGGGCTCCCTTGACCACCAAACGGGACAGGTCCGGGCGCACGGGTTTGGCGTCGGGCGCGACCGAAACGCGGTTCAGGGCATGGACGGCTGTATCTTCAGCTAAGGCTTTGGGCACCCCACAATGCTAGTCGAAAACGTCTTCGAATTTCCATGTGGTGGCTCACACCCTACTGATCGGTATCAATCGGCGTCATAAGCGGCTGCCAGGAGTTGCACCGCCTCGGCGAACGATGCCCCTTGGGCCTTGGCCGCTGCCGCATACTGGGCCGCCCCTTCCGCCAGTGCGCCCCACCGGTCATCGCGTGCGCACACCACGGTCCCGTTCCGCCCCCTGGTGGCCACCACTCCGGCAGCCTCCAACTCCTTGTAGGCGCGGGCCACCGTGTGCGGTGCTACATCCAGGACTCCGGCAAGGTTGCGGACGGGCGGGAGTTTGGCCCCCACGGCAAGGACACCCGAGTCGGCAAGCTCAATGATCCGAAGCCTCAATTGTTCGAACAAGGCGACTCCGCTGCTGGTGTTGGGGCGCCACGTCCCGGGGAAGTCTGTGGGGGAAATCATGCCGGACACCGGCCGGCTGAAGACGCCGTGTCCGGCGCAGCGAAGCTTCCTTGGTCCATGCCGAGAATTAGACCAGCGACGCACTGCCGGGACAAGGCACTGTTGGCTGTGAAATTCCAGGCGGCGTTGTCCTGCCTCACGGATTCCTGCGTGCCACGGCAAAGATCCGGCGGAACGGGAAGACAGTTCCGTGCCCGGTTTCCGGATAGGCGTCCCGGAGCAGAGCGGAATATTCGCGTTCAAACTCTGCAGCGTCCTCCGGAGACAAGGCCTCAAGGACCGGCCGCAGCCCGGTTCCCCTGACCCACTCAAGGACCGGGTCCTTGCCTGGCAGCAGCTGCTGGTAGGTGGTCTCCCACGCGTCAGCCGAGCAACCGGCGTCGAGCATGATGTTGAGATAGTCCGCCGGACTACCCACGGCGCCGTCGTGGCGCAGCACGCCGCCCAAGCGGGAAGACCAGGTGGACGACCCGGCGAGTTCCCGCATCAGCGCATGCGACGGTGAGGTGAAGTTGCCGGGAACCTGCATGGCGAACCAGGCGCCGGGTTTCAACGCCTGAAGCCAGCCGCCGAGCATGTCCTGGTGCCCGGCAACCCACTGCAATGCGGCGTTGGTCACCACCACATCAGTGTCCGGTCCGGGCTGCCACGTTGAGATGTCGCCTTCGACAAAGTCCAGCCGGGGCTCCCGTCCAGCCAGGACAGACGCCTTGGACAGCATTTCCGTGGAGGAATCAATGCCCGTGACGCGGGCGTGCGGCCAGCGTTCGGCCAGGGTTGCGGTGAGGTTGCCGGGACCACACCCCAGGTCCACTACCTCGCGGGGATCATCGGCCAGTACCCGTGCTACAAGGTCATGGAAGGGCCGGTGGCGGTGATTGCCGAACTCGACGTACTTGGACGGATCCCATTTCATTAAAAGCCTCCTCGCCATGGGCACTTCTGCAGGAGCGAGCCTAGTGGTTGCGGGCACTAAGCTGGAAACCAATGAAACTTCTTGAGCAGCTTTCCGGTTCAACCGCCAACAATCCCCTGGGTCCGGACGACATTTACAGCCGCTTTGTTGAGTGGACAGAGAGCCGCGGCCTGCAGCTGTACCCGGCACAGGACGAGGCCGTCATGGAGCTTGCTTCGGGAGCCAACGTTATCCTGGCAACGCCCACTGGTTCCGGCAAATCCATGGTGGCCATCGCGGCGCACTTCGAAGCCATGGCGCGTGGCCGGCGCAGTTACTACACGGCGCCCATCAAGGCGCTGGTGTCCGAGAAGTTTTTTGCCCTGTGCGAGATCTTCGGCGCCGAAAACGTTGGCATGATCACGGGTGACTCCGGCGTCAACCAGGACGCGCCCATCATCTGCTGCACCGCTGAAATCCTCGCGAACACGGCCCTCCGCGAAGGCGCGGCCGCAGAGGTGGGCGCCGTGATCATGGACGAGTTCCACTTCTATGCCGACCCGCAGCGTGGCTGGGCCTGGCAGGTACCGCTCCTGGAACTTCCGCAGGCGCAGTTCCTGCTCATGTCAGCCACGTTGGGCGATGTGACGCGGTTCGAAGAAGGACTGACCCAACTCACCGGCCGGACCACTACTACGGTCAGTTCAGCGGAACGCCCCATTCCACTGCATTACTACTACCACCAGACGCCTGTCCACGAAACCCTCGAGGAACTGCTGTCCACCAAGCAGGTGCCTGTGTACGTGGTCCACTTCAGCCAGGCCGAAGCGATCGAGCGCGCGCAGAACCTCATGAGCATCAACATGTGCAGCCGGGAGGAAAAGGACCGGATCGCCGAGCTGATCGCCAACTTCCGCTTCGCGGCCGGGTTTGGCAAGACCCTTAACCGCCTGGTCCGCCACGGCATCGGCGTCCACCACGCCGGCATGCTGCCAAAGTACCGCCGGCTGGTGGAACAGTTGGCCCAGGCCGGCTTGCTCAAGGTCATCTGTGGAACCGACACTTTGGGCGTTGGCATCAACGTGCCCATCCGGACGGTGCTGCTCACCGCCTTGAGCAAGTACGACGGCGTCCGGACCCGGGTGCTTAACCCGCGTGAGTTCCACCAGATTGCCGGACGGGCGGGGCGGGCGGGGTACGACACCGCCGGCACCGTCGTGGTCCAGGCTCCCGAACACGTGGTGGAAAACGCCAAGGCGATGGCCAAAGCCACGGCGAAGTTCGGCAATGACCAGAAGAAGCTTCGCCAGGTAGTGAAGAAGAAGCCGCCTGAGGGATTCGTCGCCTGGGGAGAACCGACGTTCAACCGGCTTGTCGAATCCGTTCCCGAGCCTTTGACCTCAAGCTTCACGGTGACGCACGCCATGCTGCTTAACCTGCTGGAGCGGCCCGGCGATCCCTTCCTTGCCACCCGCAGGCTGCTCAGCGAAAACCATGAGACCAGGGTCTCGCAGCTCAAGCTCATGAAAAAGGCATTGGGTATCTATCGGGAACTGCTGGCCGCCGGCGTGGTGGAACGGGTTCCGGAGGACGAGCAGGCGGCCGAAGGGCGTTCGGTCCGGTTGACTGTCCACCTGCAGGCAAACTTTGCGCTCAACCAGCCTCTCTCCCCCTTTGCCCTCGCTGCCCTGGAGTTGCTGGATCCGGAGTCGCCCGCCTACGCACTGGACGTGGTGTCGGTGATCGAAGCGACGCTGGAGAAGCCCCGGCAAATCCTCTCTGCCCAGCAGAAAAAGGCACGCGGCGAGGCCGTTGCGGCCATGAAGGCCGACGGCATCGACTACGACCAACGCATGGCCATGCTGGACGAGGTCACCTATCCCATGCCGTTGGCGGACATCCTGGGCGAGGCCTTCGACGTTTACCGCAAAGCCGCGCCGTGGGTCGGGGATTTCGAGCTGGCGCCCAAATCCATCATCCGGGACATGTACCAGCGGGCCATGAACTTCGGCGAGTTCGTCCAGTTCTATGGCCTGGCGCGTTCGGAAGGCATCGTGCTGCGTTACCTGGCCGACGGCTTCAGGGCATTGCGCCAGACCGTTCCGCAGGACTCGTTGCGCGAGGACCTGGAAGACCTCATCGCCTGGCTGGGCGAATTGGTGCGGCAAGTGGATTCGAGCCTCCTTGATGAATGGGAAGAACTTACCTCCGGACTTGCTCCCACTCCGCACGATGCTCCCCCGCCTCCACCGCCGTCGCTGACGTCCAACGCACGGGCATTCCGCGTCATGGTCCGCAACGAAATGTTCCGCCGCGTGGAACTGTTTGCCGACGAGGATTCTGCGGCTTTGGGCGAACTGGACGCCGAAGCGGGCTGGGAAGCAGACAAGTGGGAAGACGTCCTGGACGATTACTTCGATGAACACGATGACATCGGCACGGGACCGGACGCCCGCGGGCCGGGCCTGCTCATCATCACCGAGGAGCCAGGACTATGGCGTGTCCGGCAAATCTTCGACGACCCGGCGGGCAACCACGACTGGGGCATTTCCGCCGAGGTGGACCTTGCCGCATCTGACCAGTCCGGCACAGCGGTGGTGAGGGTCACCGCCGTCGACCGCTTGTAGAGGTACGCTCCATGGAAACCGTCCCGGATTTACTGGCGAGCCTGCGGAACCTTGCTGCCGTCGGTCCGGTTCCTCCAGCGGCCTGGGACGGTCCCCGACGCTGGTGGCACGGCCCACTGGACGTCGAAGGATTGGCGATCGGCTCCGTCCAGGCCGCAGCTACAGCGTTGAATGCGCTGACGGCGAGCCGGCGGTACCAGGTTTCCACTGTCCGGACCGCCCACTCCTTCGACTCCCTGGGACACTTGCGCATCGCTGGACGGCCGGCGGTGGGTTTCGCGCCGCTCTCAGGTTTCAGGAGGACTTCGGACGGCTGGATCAGGCTGCACGCCAACTATCCGCACCACGCGGCCCGGTTGCTGGACGCGTTGTCCGTGTCCGCGGAAGGACACGTTGAGGGTGCCCTGCTGGACCTGACGGCGTTGGAAGCCGAAGCGCTCATCAATGCCCGGGGTGGAGTGGCGGCGGCCGTCCGGAGCCGCGGCGAATGGATCGACGCACCCGTCCACGGGACGGTCGCATCCCTCCCATGGATCGACGCGCATCAGGCACCGGGACCCCCGCGGGCCGGAGCGCAGTGGCGCCCTTCCCCAGACGCAGGCCGCCCGTTGCTGGGCCTGCGGGTACTGGATCTCACCCGTGTCATCGCCGGTCCCACGGCAACGCGCTTGCTGGGCGCCTTGGGGGCTGATGTCCTGCGGATCGATCCTCCGCAGTTCCCGGAATTGCCGGACGCCTTCATCGATTCAGGCTTCGACAAGCGAAGTGCCGTGGCGGACTTCTACAAGGCCGGCGACCTGGAGCGGGTACGGGGCCTTGCCGCCACCGCGGACGTGGTGATCCTGGGCTACCGTGACGGCGCCCTGGAATCCTTTGGGCTCGATGCCCATTCATTGGCCCAGGACCGCGGCGATGTCATTGTGGCTACCCTGACGGCGTGGGGTGCCGGGCCCTGGCAGCAGCGGCGGGGCTTCGACAGCCTGGTCCAGGCAGCTTCCGGCATCGCCGAAAGTTACGGAACAGCGAACGACGGCGGGTGGCGGCCGGGTGCCCTGCCGGTGCAGGCCTTGGACCACGCCACGGGATACGGCCTGGCCGCTGCCATCCTGGCCCTGCTGGCCGAAAGGGAAGTGAATGGACGCGGAGGGGTAGCCCGGATGTCCCTGGCCAGGACAGCCGAGGAGCTGTTCAGCTTGGGCCCGGCCGGCGGCGACGGGACGGACGGTATGCTGCCCGGGCCGGATTACCGACAGATGGACAGCACCCACGGAGTCCTCCGGTTCGTCGGGCCGCCGCTTACGGTTGACGGCTCACCCTTGGGGTACTCAGAGGCGCCGGTGGCCTACGGCTCTTCGGAACCGGCTTGGCTCAGCCGCCCCTAGTAAGCTCGGAACCATGAGTGTAATCCGCCCCGCAACTGTTGACGACGTTCCCGCGATCCTGCGCATGATCCATGATCTGGCGATTTATGAAAAGGAACCGGATGCCGTCAAGAACACCCCGGAGATGCTGGAGGATGTCCTGTTCGGGGAGAACCCGACGGTCTATGCCACCATGGCCGAAAATGCCGCCGGCGAGGTCCAGGGATTCGCTCTGTGGTTCTTGAACTACTCCACGTGGGAGGGCGTCCACGGCATTTACCTGGAAGACCTGTACGTCATCCCTGAAGCCCGTGGCGAGGGCCACGGCAAGGCGCTCCTGCAGCATCTGGCCGCGACCGCCGTCGAACGTGGTTACGCACGGGTGGAGTGGAGTGTCCTGGACTGGAACGAGCCGTCCATCAGGTTCTACAAGAACCTGGGCGCCTTCCCCATGGAGGAATGGTCCACCTTCCGCCTGACCGGCGATGCCCTGGCCGCATTCGGGACCTCGGATGCTAACGACGGGAAGGCGCTGGCACGTGGCTGAACAGCACTGGATCCGCGCACGCCACGAGTTCCGGGGGCTGCGGACCGCGGAGCATTTCTTCACCGTTCCACTCAACCATCGACTCATGGAAGCCTGGGGAACCAAGGAAGGACACGTTCCCAACGAATCCACCGGGGAGACCATCACGGTCTTCGCCCGCGAGTACTCGTCCACGGAACACAGCGAAGAAGAAGCCGCGCGGCTCCCGTGGCTCCTCTTCCTGCAGGGCGGTCCCGGCGGTCGCGGCAATCGGGTCTCGTCCCTGGCGGGCTGGATGAAAGCTGCTGCCAAGGACTTCCGGATCCTCATGCTGGACCAGCGCGGAACGGGCCTGTCCACCCCCGTGGAGCAGCACACCTTGGCATCGCGTGGAAACGCGCAGGAGCAGGCAGAGTACCTGGCACATTTCCGCGCGGATTCGATTGTTGCCGATTCCGAGTTCATCCGCCGGACCCTTGGCTCGGCTCCCTGGAGCGTGCTTGGGCAGAGCTTCGGTGGCTTCTGTGCGTTGACTTACCTGTCCTTTGCGCCGGAAGGTCTCCGCGAGGTCATGATCACCGGAGGCCTCGCACCCATCCAGGGCCCCGCTGACCGGGTCTACCGGGCCACCTTCCGCCGGGTGGCCGCCCGCAACGCGGAGTACTTCGCCTGGTACCCGGAGGACCGTGAGGTGGTCACGCGCATTGCCCGCCATCTGGAGGAGACGCCCGAGTACCTCGCCAGTGGTGAACGGCTGACGCCGGAGCGTTTCCAAATGGTTGGCTCGTTCCTGGGCGGCAACACCCGGGTCGACTCCCTCCACTACCTCCTGGAGGATGCCTTCGTGGAAACCGCAGCAGGGCCGCGGTTGTCCGAGGCATTTCTGGAGCAGGTACGCGCACTGGTCAGCCGGGCTGCCAATCCCCTGTATGCCGTACTCCACGAATCCATCTACGGCCAAGGCGAGGCCACCAAATGGGCAGCATGGCGGGTCCTGGAAGAGTACCCGGAGTTCGAGCCCACGGCAGCGGAACCACTGCTGACGGGCGAGATGGTCTATCCCTGGTACTTCGACCAGGACCCGGCATTGGTCCCCTACCGTGACGTCGCCGAGTTGTTGGCTGCCAAGGAGGACTGGGCCCCGCTGTACGATCCGCATCGCCTGGCCACCAACACAGTCCCTGTTGCCGCCGCCGTCTACAAGGACGACATTTATGTGGACCACGAACTCTCCATGGAGACCGTGGCAGCGGTACGCGGCCTCCAGCCATGGGTCACCGGCGACTTCCACCATGACGGCATCGGGGAAGACGGCGAAGGAATCTTCCGCAGGCTCTTCGGATTGGTCCGCGGCGCCCGTTAGGCCGCTGGCCGTATCTTGTACCTGGCCGCAGTGGTGAGTACCAGCGCAAGCACCGCTGCGGCCAGGATGCTCCCGGCCACGTTGAGGCCTTGATAGCCAAGCCACGCAAGGACCAGTCCGGACGTGGCGCCACCCACGGCGCCCGCAGCACCCATCAGGGTGTCGGACACACCCTGGACCGTGACGCGCTGGCCCTCGGCCACGCTTTCTGCGAGGAGGGTTGATCCGGCGATCGTCGCTGCCGACCACCCCAGGCCCAGGAGGATCAAACCCACCGTCACCAGGAACGGTTGGGCATGGCCGAGTCCCGCGACCAAGACAGCAAGCAGGATCAGGCCGTGCCCCATGGCGATGGTGGGAAGCCGGCCCGCCTTGTCCGTCAGCCAACCCCAGAGCGGCGAGAGCGCGAACATGCCCGCAATATGCAGTGAAATGGTCACGCCAATCACGACCAAAGCGTCGGTGCTGTCCGTGGTGTGATGTTCAGCGTGCGCACCGCCTACCAGTTGTTGGAGGTGGAGGGGTGTCATGGACATGACTGTGCCCATTCCAATACGTCATGTGCCGAGTTGCCACACGCCGATAACTTCGACGGGCTGCCCTTTGGTCAGCCGAACCCTGAGCAACTGCCTAAGAATAGCGTTGCTCTCCGCAACGGGCAGCAGCCACATGTCACGCTTGATGTCGGCAGCCAGGTCAACCAGGTCTTCTGTGCTGCCGGCAGCAGTCAGCTGACGGAGAGCATCTTCGTAGCCGGCAGCTTCGGCCTCCAATTTCGTCAGGGCCGGAAGGTAGACGCGCTCGCTGATGATGCCTCGAGCGAAACCGTCCGTTAGCCTTTCGATGGCTGCCACGGCCTCGGCTAGCCGGCGCTTTGTGAGATCCCCATCAGCACGGCGGACAGATGGTGAGGGAAACTGTGCAGCGTGTGTGTCGATGTGGTGTTCGAAGTCGGCCAGCCATGCCTCCACCGCTTGCTCGATGGTGCTGGCGAGGGCGATGCCCCTTGCGCTGCAGGGCTCTCCAAGCTTGTCGCCGGTCCTGCAACGAAATCGAACGGGGCGGCCTTTAGTGGAATGATCCTTGTTGACGTGAGTTGACCGCCCGCAGGCGGCGCACAGAACGAGGCCAGAGAGCGGGTGCGCGATCTTGTCTCCTTGGTATCGTCGCGGGCCCTTTCGCCGTTGTTCACGGGCGGTCAGGAAGGCCGCCCATTCCTGAGAGGTAATGATGGCCTCGTGCGCTCCCGGCTGATAGCGCTGCGAAGCCGCTGGCGTGTGGATCATGCCGGCAGGAAAACCCGATTCCATCCAGAGGCGGACTCCCGTTGTGGACATTGGGCGTCCGGGAGGTCGTTTTGATTCGATGCCATGTTCGAAGAGATACAGCCTGATCCTGTCGTAGCCGTGGCCAGCGATGTACATGCGGTAGGCCTCGGCGACGACCGGCCCGGTTGCCGGATCAATAACGTAACGGGATCCGTCTTCGTACGTGTATCCAGTTCGGTCCCCTCCATTATGGGGAAGGCCGAGTTTGGTTCGTCGGTTGTGGGTTTCTTTCCACTGCTCGCCCAGGCGCTCGGATTCGAAAGCTGCCAGTTCCGCGAGCATGCCGCGGGCGAAACGTCCTGAAGACGTGGATGCGTCCAGTGGTTCGGTTGCCGACTCAAGTCGCCCACCGACGCCTTCTACTCGGTCCACGGCTATGGCCCAGTCTTTTCGGTTCCTGGAAACGCGGCTGACTTTCCAGACAACCAGGATGTCGGCTTTGCCAGCTTCGATCATGGCAATTGCCTTTTCAACCTGCCGGCGCTTCCAGAGCTGGCCTGAAAGGTCGAGGTCCGTGATCGTTTCGACGATCGTGTAGCCGCTGCGTTCGCAGTGCTGTTCGATGGCGGCCATCTGCAGCTCCGGGCTGATCATACCTTCGCGTTCCTTGGAGACACGGATGTAGGCGACAGCTCGAAGTTGGGTCTGCGGAATGGAGCGCAGTCGCGCTCTTGAGTTGCTCACGGAAGGTTCTTCCTTATTTAGTTACTAGGCGACGAGGCGAGCCCGTAGCAGTTCCGCCAGTGACTCTCGTTCGGCCTTGGTCAGGGCCATGATGTAGTGCTCAACGACGTCGGGAAGGACGCCCAGCCTATGGGCGATGCCTATGGCATCCTGACGCTCAAGGTAGGCGTCAATGAAGTCCTTCTTGGAGATAAGTCGCACTGCGGCCCAAGTGTTCGCCTCGCGTTCTTGACGGCGACTACGTCCCCTGTGGCGGTAAGCTGCATGCCCTAGCTCGTGCATCAAAGTACACAGCAGCTGCAGTGGCCCCAAGCCCGGGCGGAGTGTTACGACATGAAGATCCGCGTCGTAGCTGCCCCAAGCGCCGTCAGGCACCCAGCCAATACGGATTCGCACCCCCAGTTCCCTGGCGTACGAGTCAGGTGTCCTCGGGATTCTGATCATGTTCAATGCCCCCATGTGCTTCTTTGGCCGCCAACGTCTCCCAACGCTCGCGATGTAGACGGTCGATGGCATCATCGCTTAAGGGCACGACAGAATTACTTTTCAAGTCATCGCCGGTCTTCTGTCCAGCGCGAGCGTTACGGCGCTCGCTGGCCTCTTGGAAGCTGATCGGCTGTGTTCGGTCACTTGTGTCTTCTGCATCGGCGAGGCCCTGGTTCATGTCCACGAGGACCCTCAGCATGTCGATTGCGGCCTTCCGCGCTTTGGGGGGAAGGTTGTCGACGCCTGCTGGAAGCTCCTCGGCGAAGGGTGGACCGGGGACAGGTTGTCCCGCGGCCGTAAACGCGAGCTGCTCACTTACGCCGGCCAGCCAGGCAATGGCCCGGATGGTGACCTCGGACGGCGCGGACTTATACGTCCCGCTTCGTACTTGGTTGAGCGTCGTGTGCGTAACCCGGAAACCCTTCTTCTGAGCCAAGAGGCTGAGCTGCCGGACTGACGTCTGATGACGCTCGACGGCAGACTCCACTAGGCTGCGGAGGCTTGGGTTCATGTTCACGGCGGTAACTCTTCCCGACTACGTCTCGCTATTGGAAGCACGAGCGCATCATGCTCTGACAAGTGACAAGTACATCTTTGCAGGTAACACGCGGGAATTACTGCTTTTCAGTTTGACAAGTAGTGGAATATGGAACATGATCAACTTGTCATCTTGAAAAGAGGAGTGTAGAAATGAATTCAGCAACGATCCGTCGCCGCCCGCCACAAGCAAAGAAGGAGGTCTGGATGGAGATTAGGGATCCGGAATTGATCCGGCGTCGCCGCCTCGCGAAGCGTTTCACGCAACGGGACGTCGCGCACCTTGCGCGTCGCTCACAGGCTGCTGTGCAGCAGGTTGAGAGCGGCAAGATGAAGACCATCTCCGAGGCTTTTGCCATGGGCATCGCGTTCGCCCTGGACTGCGACTGGGAGGACCTCTTCATCGATCACGAACACAAAGTCGCGCCCAATGTGGAAGGTGGAACGCGAAACGCTTCACACCGCACGGGCGCCAAGGCAGCAAGCACACACGGACGCAGGCTCCACGCATGAGCGGCTACAGAGTTCTGAACTCAGCTGAGGCTGTTGCAACTCGTCCGGACCATCTGCTGGGGCATGGATCGTACACGCAGCGTCACTGCGTTGAGATCGTCGCCTGGAACGAAGAACCGGCATCGTTGATCGCTATCCAGTCCGGATACGGCAAAGACATGGTCGAGTTTGAGGTCCAAGACCTAGACCTGCTCATTGAGCTGCTGCAGCAGGCAAAGGCCCTGCTGGAAGCGGAGCCCAAAGACCCCGGCGCGGTAGCACCTTCCCCCGCTGCTGCCGCGCCGGTCACAACTCCCCCAGCCGAGGAACGCTGAGGGCAGAAAGAAGGCGGTCCAGTGCCATTCCGCCAAGAACTTCACTGGACCGCCCGTAAATGAACCAAGAGCCAGGCCCTCATGCAAAAGGAAGCCTGGCTCTCGAATCAGAAATGAGTCTAACAAAATGCCAGTGAGAAGACTTCGGCCACTCGCTCCGGAAGCACAGCCGCACATCGAAGCTGCGGGCAAGATGCTCGCCCAGGCGACAGCCCGCCTGAACTCCATGACGCCGCAGCAGATCGCGGAGGCCGCCTACAGGCCCGGCGGGCCTTCCATGGAGCAGCTCTTGCTGCTCGCGGAAGCCAGGCAAATGGGCCGGGATCTCCGCCACACCCCGCCCGCTGAGGTCGCCTGATGGCCGCCCGGATCGATACCGCGGATCTCCCCCGCCACTCGTACTTCAACGCCGTTGACCGGCAAGGGGAAACGCAGGCCTTCGTGGACAAGATGATCCCGCATGAGCAGGGCCGCCGGCAGAAGCTCCTGATGTCAGCCATCCAGGACGCCGACAACCTGATCAGCGCGTTGAAGACGGCGCGCCAATTCGACCGCCACGGCAACATTGAACTCGTACTCCCACAGATCTCCGATGCGCTCGCCGACGTCGTGACGAAGACTAGGAACTTCATCGCAGATGTGGAGACCTGCACGGACCGCTACCGCAAGACCACGTCCGACTCCTCTGAAGCTGCCGGGGGGCAGCCCGAAGAGCCGGCCGACGCGGCTGCGGGCGGGTCCATCATTGGTGTCGCATATGTGGATGTCCTGCCCACCTTTGAGCGCCCGCAGAAGGCCGACAGTGCCTCTCCGAAGCCCGGGCCGCATCTGGCGTCCGTGACGGTCTTCGATCCGAACCGATCCACCTCGGACCAGCTGGCGGCTCTTGACCGTGCTGCCAGCCGTCGGGCGGAGCAATTGCGGGGCGGTGGCAGAAGATGACTAAGGCGCGGAAGAAGACGTTCGCGGTGGTGCATCCCATCGGACATCGCCCGTTCCAGGACACGTGCGAGCTGCACTATCGCAGCAGCGCGGAGTTCAAGCAGCAGATGACTGCTTACGCCCGGCGTAAGTGGCCGCTGCCGCAGGTCATCGATATCGATCTGTCCACGAACACGATTGTCGTGAACGGGATCGACCGGGGACGGTTCTCGGAGCATGAGCACCGGGAGTCCGCGCAGCGGGCCATTCAGACAGGGCTTGACCTGTGATGCGCCCATCGGCGCGGGTCGGCCTGCATCGCCGCCGCGCTTTCCTGTACGGGCCTCTGCTCATCCTAGGTTCCGTCTTGGTCTTGCTGACGACGGGCACCGCGAACGGCGCTTACCTCGCTGGCTTGCTGATCCTTTTGACGGGTGCCGGCGGTTTCGTTCTCGAGTCCGGGCCGCAGCCCAGGCGCAGAAGATGATGACCGGCGATTGGGGGCGCCGATGACAGATAGACCACCTGGCGCCCGCCCCGGCGCCACCCCATCACCCCAGACAGCGGACGCTGTCCTGGTCCTTGCTCAGAAGGACCAGGAGAACGTCCACCGCCAGAGGCAGGTACCAGCCACCGAACAAGAGTGGCTGGGCAACCCATAGTCCGTGATGACGCTGCGTTGCGCCTTCTCCGCATCGAACGAACCACCACCCGCGCCCTTTCTGCGCTGCAGGATGGCGAACTCGATGCTGCGATCAGTCGGCTACAGGCCGCGCTGACTCTTGCCCTTGCGGAGCAAGCAATTACGACACCTTGCGAAGGACAATCATGACCACCATCGAAACCAGAAGAATCGCCGTCGAGGATCTGATCGACAACCCTGACAACCCTCGTTCTGATCTTGGACCGGACCAGGATCTCGTGGAGCTGGCGAACAGCCTCGCCAAGGACGGCAACACGGACGACTGCCACGTCGTGCCGGTGGCCGACGGCGAGGACGCCGGCAAGTGGATGCTGTTGGAGGGCCACCGCCGGAAGGCCGCGGCCCTGCTCGGCAATGTTGCAGAACTGACTTGCAAGATTCGGCATGACCTGGACACGAAGGCCAAACAGATCGCCTTCATGATCACCGCCAACACCCATCGTGAGAACTTCACGGAAATGGACACGGCCCGCGGCGTGCAGTCCTTGCTGGACTGCGAGGGCATGAACGTCAAGGCCGTGGCGAAGTCGCTCAGCCGCGGTGAGAAGTACGTCCGTTCCCGCTCGAAAATGACGAAGCTCTCACCGGCCGCGCAGGGCAAGATCGAGGACTCGACCCTGAACATCGATCAGGCCTTGGAGCTGCTCGCGTTCGCGGACGACGAGAAAGCCGAAGAGCGCCTGCTGCAGGTCTCGGACAAGCCCAACGATTGGGAAGTCCGCCTCGCTGCGGAGAAGGAGCTGCGTGCGTGGAGGGAGAACCTGCCACGCCTGACGGCCGAGCTGCAGGGTGCTGGTGTCCAGGTCGCGGACCGCCCGAAGGGGCCGCAGTGGGAATGGAAGGACTTCTACCCCACCTACAACGACCATGAAGTCACCGAGGCTGTGGAACAGGATCTCATCGCGATCGTTCACCCCGACTTCCCGAAGATCACCTGGGCGCGAAAGCGCGAGGAAAGGAAGCCTTGGACTCCCCCCGAGCGCACGCCCGAAGAGATAGCGGCCGACGTTCGACGCAGCGAGATCATCCGCGGGCTGGAACTGGCCGCACCGGTCCGTGAGTCGTTCCTGAAGGGCGTCCTGAAAAAGCCGACCGCCGAGGTGCTGCATCACCTTGCCCTGGATATGGCGGAGCAACTCGACCTCGGGCAGGTCGCCTACTGGCTCGGCATGGAGGAACACGAGGAAATCGACGACCAGGAAGTCGTTGACGAGATCGCCAAGCTCAGCACAGACCAGCTCATCGTCCTCACGCACCTGGTGCGCCATGGCCGGGAAGAGCTGCTGACCGAACTCGCATCATGGGCACGCGACACCGGGTACATGTCCACCGGCCCTTGGCGCGAATCCCTTCAGCACTCCTACGGCTACCAGTGGACCGAAGCCGAGCTGGATGCCATCCGGCACATCGCCGAGCAGAAAGCTGCTCAGCAGGAAGGCGGCGACAATGCCCACACCGCTTAGCCACATCCTCAAGCGCAACCCCGACAACGAACCCGTATGCGGCTGTGGCTTCCGCCCGGAAATCCTCGATGATCCCGCACCGGTGGGAGTCATGTGGAAGGCCAAGCGCGACGTCCTTGACCACGTCGATGCGATGTCCGGTTTCCGCCCCTCGGCACCGTTCGACGGCGGCCCTGACCGAAGGTTCCCCCGCGCCGGCGTCCGACCAGGCGCAAGCGGCCGCTGGAAGCTCACCCTCTGGGACCAGGAAGGCGTCATGCATCCGCTGCCGCTCCAAAGCCAATGGCACGACACGGCCCAGGAAGCGTTCGACTTCGGCCAGCTGATCATCGGCTCACACTGGCGATCCGGCACCCGACTGAACGGAATGGGCCGCTGATGACGTGGGCACGGATCGACGCCGACCGACAGGACCGCAAGATCCGCGTCTACCGCAGCCGATACGACGAAGCCATCAAGATCAACGCCGCGCTCAACGCCCGCCGGCAGAACCTCCTGACAGAAATCCTCGCCGACGACCTCGACGGGTTCGACACCGCCACCAAGTCCCGCCGACTCCGCCAGACAGACGACGAGCTGGACCTGGCACGCACCAGCCTGCAAGCCGCCTGGGCAGCCCTCGAAGCCGAGGAAGCCCAGCACTACACCCACGAACCACGAGAGGCCAGAAGATGACCGCAACCATCACCGAACCCACCACAACCACAGAACCGGCGCTCGCCGATCTCGCTATCACAGCCACCGGCACCGAATGGCTGCGCAAGCTCGCGGCCGTGGGTGCCGCTGTCTCGATCCGCCCGCCCGTGCCGATCCTCAGCTTCATCGTGCTGGAATGCAACCGGGGCAAGGCCACACTCACCGGATACGACTACTCAACCTCCGCCGTGGTCAAGCTAAACCATGAAGCCGTCGGCACATTGCACAACAGCAAAGCCCTGGCACCTCACTCGTGGCTAGTCCGCACCATCCGCGTGCTGACCGCCCGCAAGAGGGACATTCCCGTTACTGTGGCGGCGAAGACCCTCCTGGGCCGACCGATGATCACCGTGACGGCCGCTGGCTTCACGATCCCTCGACTTCACGACGTCCCGCTTTCGGAATATCCGGAACTCCCTGCCCACGGCGAGCTGGACACGTTCGACCTTGATCGGGACGTGCTTGCGGCCGCCATGGACCGTGCCGCCATCGCTGCCAGCTTCGATGACACGCTGCCGATCCTTACCGCCATCGAAATGCAGACCAGCGGCAGGTCCCTGACGCTGCAGTCAACGGATCGCTACCGGCTCTCATCGGAGACGCTCAAGCTGACGAAAGAAGTCCAGGACTTCAGATTCCTGCTGCCAGCCAAGACGTGGAAGGCAGTCGCCAGACACCTCAACGGAGAGAAAGTCACCTTTGGTGTCCTGCTCTCTGGGGACGTTCATGGAAAGGACGGCGGCCGGTCAGGCGTACACCTGACATCCGGCGACTGCTCATTCACGCTGACTGGCGTCCTCGGTGACTACCCCAAGATCAAATCCCTGTTCGATCTCGACTTCGGCATGACCTTGGAAGTCAACCGCAGAGATCTGATCGACCAGGTCATCGTTGCCCGGGAACTGAATGACTACAACGAGCCCGGGTTGCTGAAAATCGGGCCTAGCGCCGTGACCCTCGCGCCGAGCTTTGCCGAGGGAGGCAGCGAGGTCGCTACCCCGATCCTCTTGGCGGATACCACCAACATCGTCGCCCCGGACATAGCCGCCTACAACCCTCAGTTCCTCCTGGATGCGCTGAAGGCGATCAACACCGACGTAGTGCGCTTCTCCTTCCACAACATGGTCAAACCGACCTGCATCTCACCCGTCGCAGCCAAAGGCGACAAGGCCAGCACCTACCGGCACCTGTTGATGCCCGTCCGCCTGCCGAACCGAACGGACGTCTAGCAGATGACCCAGGACAACGAAGACGCGATGATCGCGCAGCTGCTCAGCCGCCCTCAGAAGGTCGCCACCTGCGACGCCTGTAAGAAGGCGCTCAACGGCCAGGACGAGTGTGATTGCTCATGACCGTCGCTATCGAACCACCGCGGCTGAAGGCCCTCACGGTCAAGAACCCGTGGGCGTGGGCGATCATCAACGCCGGCAAGGACGTAGAGAACCGCTCGCAGCCCACCAGCCACCGGGGAACGCTCTACATCCACGTAGCCAAGCGCGACGACGAAGCGGGCCACGAGCACGAGGCCATCCGCCGCGCCCGGGCCGAAGCTCCACAGGCAATCAGGAACCACCTGCAGCTGCAGGGCTACGTCCTCGGAACCGTGGAAGTCGTTGGCTGCCACTACTCCACGGACTGCAAGACCAAGGACAGCTATTGCTCCGAATGGGCACGCCCGGGCTTCTATCACTGGGAGCTGCGGGAGCCTCGGCCCCTCGCCTGCCCGTTCCCGGAGGTCGGCAAGCTCAACATTTGGAACCTGGCGGCGACGTCGTGACCGCCGCGGACGTGCCGCCAAAGGATGAGACGCCCGTCCTGACAGCGAAGCTCGCCCAGCTGCTCAACGATCACCCCGACTTCTACGCCCAGATCTTTCCACCCACAAAGGACAAGAAAATGACCCTTGAAAGACTCTCCGACCACGAACTCACCGTCTGCGTCGAAACCGCAGCTGAGGGCGTCGTCAACTCCCGCGCCGGCCACACTGGCGGCCCAACCTGGGACAAACTCACCCCGGCCCAGAAGAACACCATCCGCGAACAAGCCCTTCCATTCATCTTCCACGGAACAAAGGCGCTCGCCGATCTGGGCTTCTGGAAGAACCCGACGATCACCACCGTGGACGAGCTGCAGAACCTCTACGACTGCGACCGCAACGTTGTCGTCATGGATGACGAGGGCCTGATCCTGCAGAACCTTGCCGATGGATGGAAGTCCCCAGGCAACGACGGCTACCTGTCCTCGGCCCGGGCCTTCCGTCTGTTTGGGCCGACGTTCCGGGTGCTGCTCTACGGCGAAGACCAAAGCATCACCACGGCGGAGAAGGAGGCCGTCTGATGAACCGCCTGGATGCTATGGCAGGCACATACGCGGACCTGCACGGCCGCACTCGCTCGACCCCCATCGACTACATGGACTCCGAGAAGCTGCTGGCAGCCGCGGACACAGCGGACGTGGCCGCGAAGGTCTACCGGATCGGTTTGGACGATGACTCCTTGAGCCGCGCCGCAGAGCGTTCCTGGGACGCCCTCCCTAAGCACGATATGACACGCACCTGGTCTCGTTTGGAGGAACGCGAAAAGGCGATCTGGTTGGAGAACGTCCGGAATGTCCTCACCGGTGCTGCTGCAGCCGCGACTGCCAGCTGTGACTGCCTGCTGGTCGGGTGCCACCATAAGCCAGCTCTCACCGAGGAGGCCAATCAGCGACTTTCTGCGACGAAGCTGGCCCAACAGCTCGCTACGACCGGGAGCCTCCGATGAGCAGTGTGACTGAAGCTCTCCACCAGTCCCACGCGGCGAACGGCATCAAACGACCAGGCTGCAAGCTCTGCAGAACTGACGCCGTCCACTACGTCGAGCTGACGGCCGCCGAACCTGACCTGCACGGGAATCGGGACGCCCCGGCGCTGAAGTTTGAGTGCCGGGGAGACTCGACCTCCGAATGCCACCAGTACCCCAACAACTGCGGGTGCGAGAGCTGGCCCTGCGGTCACCCCTACGTCTCGCACGCAAAGTGCTGGATGCAGGACTGGTTCGACGGCGACAGCGCCAGCTACGAAGGCGAAGACGGAGACTACATGACGCCGGGAGGCCTGCCGAAGGACGTAACCAGGGCAGGTCCGATCACAACGAGCTGGGAAGAAGAATACGTGGCATGGGAGTGGACCGAATGAATACTGGGTCGCACCACGCCGCCGCCCAGGTGGATTTGATCCGAATGCTAACCGAAAGCCGCGAACTTCCGGGCGTGGTTAGGTTGCCTCGCTTCGCCATGAACATGCTGCTGGACAGGATCGCCGAACTGACCCCTCGCTCGGTCACCACAGTGGAAGAACTCGACGCGCTGCCGGCTGGGTCAGTGGTGATGTCGGAAGCCGGGCTGACGTGGGCAAAGGATTCATACTTGGATGATCCGGAGTTTCCTTTCTGGGTCACGCCGGGAGAGTCGCGCCAGCACAATGCGCACCGCGTTTCCCTGCCAGCAAAGGTCCTGCATGAGGGGGTGCGCGCGTGAGCCGGGAGCAGATGAAGGCCCGCCTCGAAGCGGCCACCCCCGGGCCATGGAAGGCCGACTCCTACGAGGTCATCGCCAGTCCATTCCTCTTGATCGTGGCGGACGTCGATCTACATATGACCAATGAGCAAGGCTCAAAGAACGCAACGTTCATCGCTCACGCTCCCGCGGACCTTGCCAAGCTGCACGCTGCACTGGACGCCGTAGAAACCCAGTGCGCCGCGACTGACCTTGAGACCAGCGAGGCCCTGCAAGCAGACCTCGTGGCCCGCATCCAGGCGGCCATCCGTGACGCGCTAGGAAACGACCCGGGGTGATTCGCTGCCCTGACTGCTGGCACTACCACGGAGCCGCGGGCGACCAATGGCCGTCTTGTGGCGGCATCTACTACTCAGAAACAGGCGGCGCTCGCCGGTGCGCTTGCACCGGCCCGGGCGTTGAAGAACAGGAATGAAAGATGAGCGATCAATTCAACCGGCGGTCAACGCCGCTGATCCAAGTGACCAGGGACGCGGAAAACCCGAAGGCGGGTGTGACGCTGGCCGAACTGGGCCAATTCATCCAAGAGGCCGACCGCGCAGGCATCGATCCGCGCACTCCCGTGCTGGTCCGTGTGGGCTTCGGTTCACAGATCAAGCAGCTCAAGACCGGCGGCCGCACTCGATGAGCAAGCGCCAACGGCGGGCCGACGACGTCATCAAGTACGCGGAGACCGTGCTCGGCCTAGAGCTGCGTCCATGGCAGCGCACATTCCTGCGCGCTGCCATGGACGGCCGGCCCCTGGTCATCGCTTACCGCCGGCCATACACCTACACACCCGCGCCGAGAATGGCGCCAGCAACGAAAGAAGGTCTATCCAGTGCCATGGCTGAAAGAGGGCGACGCGGCGGCGAATCACCCCATCGTTCTCACGGCCTTGGAAATGGACGACGCCGATGACCGGATCCTCAACGAATGCTTCGGCTTCGTCAACCGCTGCGCCACCCAGTCAGCCGCCTATGAGAAGGACTACATCATCACAGTCGGCACCGCCCGACAGATGGCCGGATCAATCGCCCGCTACCACGCACTGATCAAGGCAGCGAAGTTCTGCGGTTATCTGACCGACACAACGATCATGGTTGACGGCGAGGAACGCCAGGCGTTCAAGCTCGTCGAAGACAATGACCTGTTCCATATGATCCTCAAGGACGAAAGAGCCTGGACCAACCAGAGAAAGAAGGACTCCCGCGACGTCAAACTCACCACAGCCGTCAGGAAGCGCGACGGTGACGCCTGCAGATACTGCGGCAAAACCGTCAATTGGAACGACCGCGTATCCGGGCGAGCAGCCACCTACGACCACATCAACCCCGGCAAGGCCGCGACCGTAGACACCTACGTCGTCTGCTGCAAAGAGTGCAACGGCAAACGAAGCGATGACCCAGACAGCACCTGGTCAACCTTCCCGGCCCCAACGCAGCCCCTCTACGGACCCGAAACCGTAGAGTTCCTTGCCAACCATGACATCACCGTCGAACCCAGCTACACCCGCAACACCAAGACCCCTGCGCTCGCCAACGGCCAGCAGCTGGCAGAGGATACGCCCGCCGTCGAACTCCCCCAGGGTGACGTTCCGGCTGAGGACAAGGCAACGGCAATCACCGGCCCGTCCAGCGACTCTGACACTGCCCCGGGCCACGCGCAGCACGCGGCAACGGACACACCGGCCGCCGACCAGCCTGATCGACCTAGGCCAGGGACAGGTCAGAGGTCTCCCGGACCAAGCCATGTCGGGACGGGACGGGACGGGTCGGGGCGGGCAGGTACAGGAAGGGGCGGGAGCCCAGAGCACACCTCCCCTCCCAAGAGATCCAGAAACAAGAGAAGACGCCCCCGTGACCGAGGACGGAACTGAACATGCCTACCAAACGACTTTCATCTCACAACTCACCCTCAGAAGACGACTTCCAAGGATCTGTCCTAGACCTTGCCCAGTACCTCAGTTACGAACTTCGCTACCACAACCCGGATAGCCGGCGTTCTCAGGCTGGCTTCCCGGATCTCGTCCTTGGCAGCCTGTCCAGGAGGCGTGTCCTCTTCCGGGAGCTGAAGACCTCCACGGGTCGGGTGCGCCCTGCCCAGGTCCTCTGCATGAAGATCCTCGAATTGGCCGGCCTCGATGTCGGCGTGTGGCGTCCCGAGGATCTGCAAAGCGGCCGAATCCAACGAGAACTGAGAGGGGACAAATGACCACCTGCACGACGGAGGATTGCACCCGGCAGACTGCGCTCTACCTGTGCACTGATTGCATCGTGGAGTTGGATTCGCTGCTCGCCGATGTTGGTCCGCTGCTGCAGTTCATCGGCGGGGCCATCGATCAGACCGCTGTGACCAGGAGCCCGGGCGCAAGCGGTGGCGGAGGAGGTGTCGCGAAGTCCCGGCCTGCGATGAACGTGGATGCCTACCTGCTGAGGGCATGGCTTCACCAGCTCCCGGCCCGGGCCTATGAAGAGGCGGCCGACAACCCGAAAGCTGGCGAGATCCTGTACATGGCGCGGGACTGGGTCAGCAAAGCCCGCGACTTGGTGTGGGGGCCGGAAGACTCCCGCGTCTACGGCCGCTGCGAAGAACCACTTGCCCTGACACTAGATGAGGCCATGGACGCTGAGGAAGGAGCCCCGTCAACGAAGCCATGCACCGGACGGCTGGTTGCCCATCCGGATGACATCACGGTCAAGTGCCCTGAGTGCAAAGCCGTCCACAACGTCAGCGACATCATGGACAAGCTGAGACACAAGGTAAGAGGGGAACCGATGCCACCGGCAGGAGTGCGCGAGCTACTCCGGGCAAAGGCGAAAGCGATCATCACCAAGAAGGACATCGAGAACTGGGTTAGTCGCGGGAAGCTGGCCTACGTTCTCGACCATGTCAGCAGCATCAGCAGAGACCGGAAGATGTACTACCCAGGGGACGTGCTCAAGGTGTTCGAAGACATGCGGGCACGCAGTAGAGCGTTGATGTGATTTTGTAGCTCAGAATGTAGTACCCTCAAAACGAGGGGATAGCTGTCCCCAAAGCTTTGGATGAAGGCCTCGACGGATTACCGTCGGGGCCTTTGTCGTGTCCGAGGTGGTGACGCTGGCGTGAACGGCATGAGCATCCCCGCCTGGTCAGGACGTCGAGCTGGCGAGGCGCTTCTCAAGGTCAAGGCCGAGGGTCGCCGGAAGGGCAAGCCATGTTGCATCTGCAAGCAAGGCATCGACTACTCGCTGACCTACCCGCATGAGCAGTCTTGCAGCGTGCAGCACGTGAAGTCACGGAAGCTGTACCCGCATCTGACATGGGAGCCCAGCAACTGGGAACCCGCTCACCTCTCCTGCAACAAGGCAGCTGGCCCGGGTGAAGACCTCGGCATGGGCGTCACATCCGAGGACTGGTAACCGTGGCCCGGACAGTCGTTCTGCTGTGTGGCCCACCAGGTGCCGGCAAGACCATGGCAGCCAGGCAGTCAGGCTTGGAGGTCTTCGACCGCGACGACCCACAGTGGTCGAGTGAGAAGCAGTTCACCGAGGCACTCGCCGCACTCAGCTCGGATCGACGGGCTCAAGCTGTGGTCATCAGGACCGGGGCCACGTCAGCGGCCCGGGCCAAGGCCGCGCAACTGGTCGCTGCCACTCACGTCTACCTACTGACCGCTGAGCAGAACGAGCTGGCCCATCGCATCAGGCAACGAGACCGGGCCGACAAGGTCAACACCCTTGTTGGTGTCAGGACTTGGTTCGAGCGATTCGACCGTGCCGACGGCGTCAGAGACTTCCCCGGCTGGTCCGGGATCCATGAACCGGACCTCGGTGTGGTGTCCGACGACTGGTAGGCCCCAAAAAATCCAGCCCGCCGCCACCCCGGACACTCCCCGCCTGCACCTCCCTCTCCCCCCGGGGTCGCGCCGCATGGATTTGGCCCGGAATCGTTGAATTGGCGGGGAAAACGGACCCATCATCTTACCCGAAAGGCTGGTTCAAACGTGGCAATTGTCGAAGATGAGAAAAGCGCTACTTCCACCTCGGAACCGCTCAGCCAGCGCGTGGCCAGGATGATCGGACCTGCCTTGGAGATCGATCCGCCATCGCCAGAGTTCGCTGCCGGGCTGGCCGACTCAAAGCGGCGGATGGCAATGCACTTCTTTCCCGCGGACATCCCGGAGCATGTGATCATCGGGGCGCGGCAAGAAGGTAAGACTCGGTTGGCTTTGAAGTGGCTGGACGACGCCCCGGAGGGCGTGACTCGTGTCTTGATCGTCAAAGATGGCAATCAGGCTGAGCATCTCAACATGGGGCGTGGACGCCCACGCCGAGACGCCAGCATCATCGGCTACCGGACCCTGATCAACCAGGGCGCTCGCAAGGGTGTTGAGTACGGCATCGACGAGACGGATCAGATCCTTGCGGACCTTCTCGGTCTGAGGTCATCGCTGCGGCTGGTGACCGTCTGCCACGCCGACACGTGGCAGTCAGAGCCGTAGAATGCATGACCGCCAGACCTTCAGGGAAGCTCACGAAGGCGGCGAATCGATCCGAGGCATCAGCCGGGGCCGCGGGGCGTCACGGAACGCTGTCCGCCGGGCGCTACGCCCGGGAGCGAGGGATAGCTACTATCGGCCCTCGGCTTCCGAGGACGCCGAACCGGCCGTAAGGGACGTTCTGGCGGACTACCCAGCAATGAGCGTCACGGACATCGCCCTGCTGATCGACTGGCGCAAGTCCCGACGGCAACTGTCAGACCTGGTGGCCCGACTGCGGCCCCGGACCGTCTCCGAATGGCCTGCCATTGAGGCCCGCCCGTTGCACTCGATCACCATCGGCCGCCTGTCCACGAAGCCGCTCGACGTCGGCAAGATGAAGATCGGGGAGTTGAACCTATGACCAAGCGCAAACCTTCCGACACCCTTGAAGCGGTCGAGGCCCCCGACCACCTGCCCAAACCCGTCGCGGACGTGTGGCGCGAAATCGTGGCCAGCAATGACCTCGTGGGAAAGGTTGACCGGGTCGCACTGGAAACCTACTGCACCCTGACCGCTCGCCTACGCGAAGCCCGCGTCCGGATCGAAGACGAAGGCATGGTTGTCACCGACACCCGGGGCAAGGTCATCCCCCATCCAGCGCTCGCCGTCGAACGGTCCACGGCCGAGCAGATCCGAGTGTGGGGCGACCGGTTTGCCCCTCTTGTAAAGCCGACCAGGAAGAGCGGCTATATCGCCGACGCGACCGCGCGGACCATCACTGAGGCCAAGCACCTGCACGGGGCGCGCTTCGCCGGTCCTGTCGCTGCGCTGAAGACTCTGGCCTGGATGATCGACGAAGCCCAGCGGGACAGCATGGAGGCCCTTCAGAAGGCCATGACCACGACGGTTCCCCAGTATCTGAAAGCCTGCGCCGAGCTGCAGGTAACACCGGCCTCGATCCCGGGTGTCGGAGTTCCCGCCGCTGCACCTGCAGAGGGCGATGCGCCGGCCGATGAATCTAAGCCGGAGGGTGCGAGTGTCACAGACTTCCAAGCTCGCGCCAGGGCACGCCGCTCCGGTTAGTGGACCTAACGCGGTTGACCCGGGCGACTGCTACCGCCAGGTCTGCCACGTTCCGGAACCGGATCAGACCGGGGTCAAGAAGCCTAAGATCTACGGCTACGCCGAGCCCCGTATCTGCACCCCGCCGCTGCGGGCGCTGACACCGGACACGACGCTTGGCTATGACGTCATCGACTTCGCACGCGACGTCCTGGGCGTGGATCTGTATCCGTGGCAGAAGGTGCTGCTGTGCCGGATGCTGGAGCTGCTCCCGGATGGCTCGCTGAGGTTCCGGACGGCCGTTGTGCTGATCGCACGGCAGAACGGCAAGAGCACGCTGTCACAGGTGCTGGCGCTGTGGTTCATGATCGTTTGGGGCTGGCCCCTGGTCATGGGCACCGCGCAGGATCTCGAAACCGCTGAGGAAGTCTGGCAGGGTGCCGTAGACCTCGTGGAGGAGGACGAGAACCTCTCCAAGCTCCTCAAGCGAGTAGTGAAGGTCAACGGCAAAAAGGCTCTTGAGCTAAAGCCGCAGGACGCAGACAACAAGACGGGCAAGAAGACCGGCCCTAGGTACAAGGTCAAGGCAGCCAACCGGCGGGCAGGCCGTGGTTTCACCGGCAACCTGATCATGCTCGATGAGCTGCGCGAGCATCAGAACTGGGAAGCTTGGGGCGCGATCACCAAGACGACCATGGCGCAGGCCGAGGCGCTGATCCTTGCGCTGTCCAATGCCGGCGATATGACCTCCATTGTCCTGAAGTACCTCCGGAAGATGGCGCACGAGGCCATCGGGGATCCGGACGGCATCTGTGAAGAAATCGGAGCTTCCGGGCCGACGGCGCTCGACGTCGCTGATCTGGTTGAGGGCGACCTTGACGACATCGACGATGACGAGCTGGCCGAGTTCGAACAGGACGAAGACACCCTTGGCCTCTGGGAGTGGTCCATGGCCCCCGGGACGGACAAGCGCGACCGTAAGGGCTGGGCGCAGGCGAATCCCTCGCTGAACTGGAATCCGGGCTTCACCGAGCGCACCATCGCCGCAGCCTGCCGCACGGATCCCGAATGGGTCTTCCGCACTGAGGTCGGCTGCCAATGGTCGGAGGGCACCTTGACGGGGCCGTTCCCGCCAGGTGCGTGGGACAAGGGCAAGAACGTCCTGGTCAACCGTGAAGACGGAACGGTGGGCGTTGCCGACGAGGACCGGATCATGCCGGGCTCCCCAGTGTGGGCGGGCGTGGATCAGTCGCACGACCGGTCCATGACCTACATCGCCTTTGGCGGCTTCAGGGCCGATGGGAAGTATCAGGTCGAAGTCGTGACCGCCCGACCTGGCTCGGACTGGGTCAAGGAATGGCTGATGGACGACAGGCGCCGGGGCAGGATCAAGGCGGTTGCCGGCCAGTCCAGAGGAGCGCCGATCTCCCCGCTGATGGAGGATCTGGCGGCCGATGAAGAGTTCACCATCCCGGTTGTTGAGTGGTCAGGAAGCGACCTCACGAGCGGCTGGGCCGATGTCTTTGACGCCGTCCGCGATGAGACGGTCAGGCACAACCCACAGCCGGTTCTGGACACCGCGGCGGCCGTTGCGGTCCTTAAGGTCTTCAGTGGCGGCGCTGCCCTTCCGGACCGCAATGCCTCTCCGGCGGAGATCGCCCCGCTGATGGCTTTCATCGCGGCCAAGTGGCTGATGAGCCGCCGGGTGATCGAGCCGCCACCGCCGCCGCCGCCACCAGCTGCGGTGACGACCGAGGAAACGACCTACGTCGAAGACAACGTGGCCCTCGTGGGCTTTTGATGAAAGGAGTACGCCTTGGTGAAGTGGTTCAAATCGGCAAGCTCACGCAAGAACAAAGCCGAACCTGTCACAGCGGCTCCCGTCACGGAAGTTGGCTACGCTACGTCAGCCAGTGAGTGGTGGTCTGATCTGGACGTAGAGGAAACGCCCGAGCTGCGGTGGCCTCACAATGTCGAGGTTTATGACCGGATGCGCCGGCAAGACGCCCAGATCACGTCGGTTTTGCGGGCCATGACCCTGCCTATCCGCCGCACCAAGTGGCGGATCGATCCGAACGGTTGCCGCCCCGAGGTCGCCCAAAGGGTTGCCGACGATCTTGGCCTTCCGCTGGTCGGAGCCGAAAACAGTCCGGTGATCCGGACCCGTGATCGCTTCTCCTGGTCGGAGCATTTGCGGCTCGCCCTGCTGATGCTCCCCTTCGGTCACTCGGTCTTCGAGCAGCAGTACCGCATCGACGAAGCCGGCAAAGCCCGACTTCGGAAGCTGGCCTGGCGCCCGCCCAAGACGCTTTCCCGCATCGATGTGGCACCGGATGGCGGGCTGGTGGCCATTCATCAGCACAACGCCAAAGAGCCCATGGGCGTGGAGCGGCTGGTTGTTTACGTCAACGACCGGGAGGGCGGCAACTGGCTCGGCCAGTCCATCCTGCGGCCCGCGTACAAGAATTGGCTGCTGAAGGATCGGGCGCTGCGCGTTCAGGCGCAGACGCTGGACCGGCAAGGCATGGGCGTCCCGTTCTATAAGGCGTCCAAGCTCCCGGATTCTGTCACCGGAGAGGACAGGGTTGCGCGGGAGAACAAGGAAATCGAAGCGGGCCTGAAGCTCGCCAAGGGTATCCGCTCCGGCGACAACTCCGGCGGCGCTGCACCTAACGGGGCCGATCTGGAACTGAAGGGCGTCACCGGCACGTTGCCGGATGCTGACGTACCGATCCGCTATTACGACGAACAGATCGCCAGGGCCGTGCTCGCGCACTTCCTGAACCTCGGCACCGAGACGGGTTCTTGGGCGCTGGGATCGACCTTCGCGGACTTCTTCACTCTCTCGCTGCAGACACTCGCGATGCAGATCGCCGACACCGCCACTCAGCACATCATCGAAGACATCGTGGATGTCAACTGGGGAGCCAACGAACCGGCCCCCAAGTTGGTCTTCGAAGAAATCGGCTCCCGGCACGCTCCCACGGCAGAGGCGATCAAGATGCTCATCGACTGCGGGGCGATCAAGGCCGACCAGAAGCTGGACGACTTCCTGCGCACGGTCTATGGCCTGCCCGGTTTCGATGAAGCCACCGCACGGGAGCCACTCCCCCGAACAGCAACGGAGACAACATGACACTTCAAATGCTCAAGCCCTCCGCAGCGTCGGGGCCTTGGTACCGGATGGAAGCCTCTACCGAGACCGACACGGCAGACCTCTACATCTACGAGATGATCGACAGCTGGTGGGGCGTGAGTGCGTCCCGCTTCGTCCGCGAGCTGTCCGAACTGGACGTGTCCACGATCAACCTCTACGTCAACTCCCCCGGCGGTTCGGTCTATGACGGCGTCGCCATTATGAACGCCCTTCGCCGGCACAAGGCCACTGTTGTGGCCACGGTTGACGGGCTCGCCGCCTCGGCGGCATCGTTCATTATTCAGGCGGCCGACGAGGTGGTCATGGGCCAAGGTTCGGAGCTGATGATCCATGAGGCGTGGTCCTTCGCCTACGGCAATGCCGAAACGTTGCAGAAGGTAGCAGGGGACCTTGACCGGATCTCCGGGACCATCGCCGGGATCTACGCCGAGCGAGCTGGCGGCACCGTAGATGAATGGCGCGAGGCCATGAAAGCAGAGACCTGGTACACGGCCGATGAAGCCGTTACCGCCGGGCTCGCTGACCGCGTCGCCAAGATCGCCAAGAAACCCGAAACCGAGGACGCCAGCAACCGCTTCGACCTCTCCATCTTTGCCCACGCCGGACGCCAAAACGCACCGGCACCGGCAGTCAACAGCCACCGCGAACGCCGCCCCCAGCTCAGCCTGGTCAACGGCTCAGCGCTCGCAGCGGCGGCCCACATGGTCGAGAAGACCATCCAGAAACCTCCGGCCGAGCCGAAGGACACCATCACCCCCGAAGAGAAAGGAACCGGCACTATGTCGGCAAAACTGAACCAGGGGCTTCGTGAACGGCTCGGCATCCGGGCTGACACGGAACTCGACGAAGACCAGCTGCTCGAAGCCTTGGATGAGGTACTCGAAGAGCAGGAGACCGAAGAGGCCCCGGCGGCCGCGGCAGCCGCCCACGCGCCGGGAACGGTCGTGCTGGACGCAGCACAGTACCAGGAGCTGCGCAACGCCGCTGATGATGGCCGTCTGGCCCGTCAGCAGCAGCTGGCGGACGAACGCAACGCGCTCGTCAACGCAGCCGTGCAGGACGGCCGCATCCCCCCGGCCCGCCGTGATCACTGGCTCAACTCCCTTGAGGCGGATCCGGGCATGGCTGACACCCTCGCCTCCCTTGAGCCGGGTCTGGTCCCGGTAAACACGGTGGGCTACACGGGCGGCGTGGAGGACTCCACGGACGAAGCCCGCGCCTACGACCACATCTTCCCGAAGGAGTCCTGATTATGGGTCAGTACCTGCCCCTTTTCCGCCCAGGCCAGACCGTGACCTTCGGAGTCACTACCGCCGTCACCGGCGGTCACCCGGTCGAGGTCGGAGCCTCTGACCGCTCCGTGGCTCCTGCGGGAGCTGCCTCCACCAAGGTCGTCGGCGTCGCCGGCCATGACGCCGCCGTCGGCGACAAGGTAACCGTCGAGGTGAACAAGACGGTCCACCTGCTCACCGCTTCCGGGGCCGTCACCCGAGGCCAGCGGCTGGAAATAGCCGGCGCGGGCAAGGTCCGCACCTTGGCAGCAGGCACGGCGTACTACATCGCGCTCACATCGGCCGCTGACGGCGCTGCCGTTGAGGCTCTCGAACTCTAGAAGGGAAGGTAGCTAGATGAGGACTTACCCCCTCACCCCAAGCCAGGTATCGCAGGCGACTGCGACCGAGCTGATCGCATTTACCCAGAGCCCCACGCAGCTGGCCCGCCGCCTTGGTGAAATCCTGACGGCTCAGCAGTTCCTCGGGCTGTTCCTGCTGCAGGGACGATACGACATCCAGGGCGGGGCCATCGCGGTTCCGGTGAACGAGAAGATCCGCACCGACCGTGGCGCGGAAAAGGTCGCGCCGGGAGCCGAGTACAAGCTCACACCGCTGAGCGCCGAGCAGTACGAGATCTACACCGCTCAGAAGGACGGCATTGCCACCGAAATCACCGATGAGGAAATTGGTCGCAGCCTGCGCCGCCCCATCGATGAGGCCATGCTGTTCCTGCAGACGGAGCTGGTCTTCAGTGCCAACGAGCTGGCTCTCGGCGTCATCATGTCCGCCATCACCCAGACGCTCACCGCTGGAGCAGCTTGGACGAACGGCAAGCAGATCCTCAAGGACGCGCTCCGTGTGCAGGCTGCTGCACGCCGGCTGAAGCTGGGCTACTCCCTGGACACCGTGGTGTTGAACGGCGAACAGCACGCCGAGGTTATCCCTGAGCTGCTGGACGTTCTCCCTGACAACGACAACACCGCGGTCACAGGCGCCTTCCCCACCATCGGAGGCCTGACCTGGGTCGCCAGTGATGACGACGAGTTCTCCGATCCGCTCTTTGTTGACCGCCGCCGCCTTGGTGGCATTGGCCGGGAGAAGATCCCTTCGCCAGAGTACCGCCCGGTGGGTGGTGACACTGGCGTGGAGATCGCGTCCTTCCGTGAGAAGTCGGACAAGACCCGCATTCAGGCACGTAACCCGCATGTGCCTGTCGTAGTGAACCCGCTCGCCGGGTTCCACCTGACCGGAACGGGGGCCTAAGCAATGGCTGGAACCAAAGCAACGTACAAGGCCAAGGCCCCGGTTGTGAAAGTGTCTGTCGGTCCCGCTGACGGCAACCGGATCGCCCGCTTCGTGGACCGTGGGGACATCATTCCCGACGGCGTTGAGCAAGACCTCCTGGACAAGCTTGAGGAGCTGGGCCGCATCGAGAAGGTCAAGGCCGCCCCCGCGGAAGAGTCGGACGCCGACAAGGAGGCCGCCGCGAAAGCCGCGGCCGATGCCAAGGCAGCCGCTGACGCGAAAGCCGCGGCCGACGCGAAGGCAGCCGCTGACGCGAAAGCCGCAGCGGACGCCAAGACAGCAGCTGGCAAGGCAGCAGCAACCAAGTAGAGGGGGTGAGCGTCATGGCCGAAGATCTGGCTGAGCTTTCGACGCTGGAAAAGGCGTGGCGCTCACTCACCGCTACAGAACGGCCACGGGCGGAGTATTACCTGGGGATGGCCTCGCGGGCTGTCCGACGGCGTTGGCCGGACGTCGATCAGCGGATCGCCAACCCCGATGACAAACTGAATGCTGACGACGTCGCCGACATCGTGGTGCAAATGGTGCTCAGCGCTGTAGACGGCCCACCTGTCCGTGGCGCCAAGTCCTTCTCCGAATCCGTCGGCCCTATGTCGCGCTCAGCGACGCTACAAGCTGGCAGTACAAACCCCGCGAACATCGAAGACTGGATGGTGGAAGTCATCGAAGGGCGAAGTACCGTCCTTCCGCAGTTCCACGCCCCACCATCGGGCAGATACGAGAACCTCTTCGAATGGCCGGAAGGCAAGAACTGATGTTTCCGCTACCGAACGGAGAAACCGTCCAGCGAGAGCGCGCCGCGCTCGCCGAAGATCCCTTCTCGGGAGAACAAACCGTTCGCGAATGGTCAGACCCGGACACTATTGACCTCGTCGGTGTCGCCATCGCCCCGTCTAGCAGCAATGAATCGCTGGCTTCGGATCGGAACACGGTCACGACATCGATGAGCCTCTATGGTCCGCCAGGAATCGACGTACTTCCTTTCGATCGCATCCGCGCCCGCTCGGGCTTATGGGAGGTCGAAGGTGAAGTCGCCGATTGGAAGAACGCCTTTACGGGCTGGAATCCAGGCGTGGAGTTCCGAGTGAAGAAGGTGGTGGGCTGATGGCAGGCATCGAGTACAACGACGCCTTCTTTGAACGGCTGGGCAAGTCTGCCGAGGTCACAGACCTTTGCTCCAATGTCGCCAACGAGGTCGCCTCAGCAGCTCGCGCAACCGCTCCTCGAGACACGAACGATTATGCCGACGGCATCAGCGTTGAGGTTGTGGAGCGGGGCCGCCGCAATGTCGCCTTGGTGGTAGCCAAGGATTCGAAGTCCTTGCTTACTGAATCCAAAACCGGGAACCTCGCCAGGGCCCTGAATCAGGTGAAGAAGGGTGGGTAGCCGGGTCCTGTTCACAGATCTGGAACTGTACCTGACCGGCCGGATCCGCGCCGAGCTGGCCGCCATCGGTACCCCGATCACTCAAAACGTGTTCGTCAGTAACCAGTTCCCGAACCCTGCCAGGCCCAAGACCGTGGTTGTCCGGGACGACAGCGGCCCCCGAACCTCGATCATCACCAAGGAACCGAGCGTCGGAATCACCGTACTGGCCGGCGAGGACCCCACCCAAGGCCAACAAGCCACCGAGCTCGCCAACGTCGTCTTCATGATCGTTGCCGACTGCGCGGGCACGGAACCTGAGAATCCTGTTGCCAGGGTTCTCAACGCCACCGGCCCCTACAAGGTCACTGAGGAATCAGGGCAGCCCCGCCGGTACATGACCTTCGACCTGGCCGTTGTCGGCACTCCCTACCCCTAAGCACTACCCAAACCAATCAACCAGCCATTCACGCCTGTGGATGGTTTTTCTATTTGGAGGCAAATAATGGCTGCTGATGAACTCGGCAACGATGTTTCTGCCGTTGGTGTACCGGTAACCGGTCACATCGGCTTCGCACCTGAAGGCACTGCCGGGCCGACGCCCGCCGCGGGCGCTTCCCGTTCCTTCGTCCTTGACCCGGATTACAAGGTGCCCGGTCTTCTGACTGAGGACGGCGGTTTCGAGTGGACCCTGGAGCCGGACGGCGATCCCATCGTGTTCTGGCAGGACGGATACTCCCTGCCCACCGGCATCGCGACCGCCGAGCTGGTCCTGAAACTGGCCCAGACCGATGAGATTGTCCGTTCCATCACCCGTGGCAAGACCGCCGATGAGAACGGCTACATGACCGTCGACGCCGGCGGCCACGCCGTGCAGTACTCCGTGTTCACGGAGGAAATCTTCAAGAACGGCGTGATCCGCCGCCGCTGGGCACCGAAGGTCAGCATCAAGACCGTCAAGGAAGACAAGAACGAGCGCGGCAACGTCCTCGGCTACGAAGTCACCCTGACCATCCACCGCTCCCCGCTGGTGAACAACGAACACTTCGGTGAGTGGCTGATCCCCGCCCTGGCGTCCATCACGGCCGCCAGCATCACCGCGGTGAAGGGCACCCCTGACCCAGCCGGCACGGGCGAGCTGGTGACCATCACCGGCACCGGCTTCGCGACCACCACGGCAGTCACCATCGGCGGCACGGCCGTGTCCGACTTCGATGTGGTGTCCAACACCGAACTGACCGCGGTTCTCCCCGCCGGCGCGGCTGGCGCGGCCAACGTCGTCGTCACCAACTCGGTGGGCGCCTCGGCGGCGTTCCCCTACACCCGCGACTCCTAGTCGCCCCTCTACCTGTGGTCCTGCGCTCCGTGATGGGTGGGCGCAGGGCCACAGCACCAACCCATCACCACCCATCGGATAGTGAGAGCACATCATGACTACCCGCAAAGCAGCAGCCGAGAAGCCACGCTTCCTCGTGGTCGAGGACAAGCTTGTTTGCCAGACCACCGAGGGCGAAATCGCTCTCCCGCTGCGCTTCAAGACCAAGCTCCTGCGCCAGTTCGGCAGCCTCGATCAGATGGACGCGTTCTTCCTGATCGTGGATGAAATCGGCGGCCCCGAAACGGTGGCAACGATCGATGAGCTGGACATCATGGAGACCACCGAAATCATGGTCGAGTTCTTCAAGGTGTTCGAGGACAAGGTGCAGGCCACCATGGGGGAATTGCAGCGCTCCTTGAAGTAATCGAGGAGCACCGCCCCGCACTGACCTACGACTTCCGCCACCGCTTCCACATCTCCCTGGCCGACGTCGGTGACGCTGTGGGCTACCGCGAAGCCATCGACCTGGTGAACCGGCTCCGCACGGAAATGGGCTCTCACTTGTTCGCGTCCATGAGCGGCTGGTCCTTCGCCATGGACCGGGAGAGCTTCTACGGAGCCCTGCTGCTCACCAAGGTCCACAACGCGCTGTCCTCCAAGGGTGATGCCCCGTTGAGGCTGCCGTGGCCGTGGGACGCGCAGGAAACGCCAGAGGCGGAAAAGGTCACCGCCGAAGAGCGCGAGCAGCTGACAGCCGAGCTGAAGCAAAGCAGCGCCTTCGGTCAACTACGCACATAGAGGAGGGCTGATGACTTCCGAGGTTGGGTCCGGCCAGGTAGCCATCTTCCCTACGTTCCGCGGTTTCCGCAGCAAGACCAACGCGGAAATGTCCGGCGCTGGCCGCGAGGGCGGCAGGAGCTTCAACTCCGCCTTCAACGTCGGCGCCGGCGACCCGGGCCAGGCCCTCATCAAGAAGCTCAACGCCCAGGTCGCTTCCGGATCCAAAGCACTCTCCAGCGCCCGCCTCGCTGAGCAGGACGCAGCAGGCAGGGTCCGCGTGGCAGAAGCCGCACTGGCGGAGGCGCGGGCCAAGGGCGGGGAAACCAGCTCCCGGGCCATCGCCGCTGAGGAACGCCTCGCCACGGCGCAGCGGAAGCTTGTGGACGCGCAGACCAAAACGAAGCAGTCCACGGACCAGTTGAAGGACGCACAGGCCAAACTGGCTGACGCGACCAACGACGCCGACGGATCCGGTGAGCAGTCCGCAAACCGGTTCGCCCGCGGCTGGCAGACCCTGAAGCAGCGCCTCTCCTCCACCGTCCGTAGCTCTGTGGACGACGCAGGGAACGCTGCCAAGTCCTCGGCTGAGGACGCCGGCAAGAAGTCCGGCGGGGCGTTCAGCGCAGGGTTCAAGGGCGCCATGGGTGCCCTCGCGGGCGTGTTCGCCTTCGATACCGTCAAGGACTTCTTCTCAGGTGCCGTGAAGGGCGCTGGCGATCTGGAGCAGTCCGCCGGGGCGATCCAGTCCGTCTTCAAGGGCAACGCCTCGGAGATGCTCAAATGGTCCACCCAGGCGCAGAACAGCGTCGGCCTGACCCAGAACGAGTTCAACGAACTCGGCACACTCATCGGCTCGCAGCTCAAAAACGGCGGCACCGCCATGGACGAGCTGGCACCGAAGACCAACCAGCTCATCGGCCTGGGCGCTGACTTGTCCTCCATGTTCGGTGGCACCTCCCGGGAAGCCATCGAGGCCCTGTCCTCTGCCCTGAAGGGGGAACGGGACCCCATTGAGCGCTACGGCGTCTCCCTGAACCAAGCCAAGATCGACGCCGAAGCTGCTGCACTGGGCTTCAAAAAGGTCGATGGGGCGTTCGAGAACAACGCCCAGCAAGCGGCCACCCTGTCGCTGATCATGAAGCAGACGGCCGACGCGCAGGGCAACTTCGCCAAGGAGAACGACACCCTCGCCGGGCAGCAGCAGCGCGCAGCCGCCGGGTGGAAGAACATCACCACCTCCATCGGTGGGCTGTTCCTTCCGGTGCTGACCAAGGTCTACGGCTTCATCAACACCAGCATCCTGCCCACGATCCAGAACATGGTGAACGGGCTGGGCGACGGCGGCCTGGCCGGTATGTTCCCCCGCCTCAGTGGATTCATCACCGAGTTCACCGGCGGGATCCGCGCCTTCGGGGTCGCGTGGAAGAACAACGACGGCGACGTGACGTCCTCGGGCTTCCCGGGCTTCATGGAGATACTCGCCAACGGACTCCGGACCGTCACCGGCTTGCTGGGGCCACTGTTCCAGCAGTTCGGGGCGATCTTCGGCGGCCTTGCACCAACGGTGCTGCAGTTCCTCTCGGCGTTCTCCCCCATCGGGCTGATCTTCGAGGCCCTGCAGCCGGTCCTGCCGCAGATCGTGGCAATGCTCAGCAGCCTGGCCACCGTTGTGGGTGCCATGCTCACGCAGGCCATGGTCCAGCTGACCCCTTTGGTGCAGCAGCTGGTCACCATGCTGGCAGGGAACTTCGTCAGCATGATGCCCTTCGTCACTGACCTATTCACGCTGTTCCAGACCATCCTTGCGGCCATCGTGCCGGTGGTGATGAGCCTGCTGGCCGCGATCATCCCGCTGGTGTCCACCTTGCTGTCGCAGCTGGCGCCGATCTTCATGCAGCTGATCACGGCGATAATGCCCCCGCTGGTTTCGATCATCGGGAACATCGTGTCGGCCATCGCGCCGCTGGTGACCACCCTTGCCAGCCTGCTGATCCCGATCATTCAGGCACTGATGCCCATTGTGGTGACTGTCTTCGGCGTCATCGTGGACATCATCACCGCGGCGATGCAGATCGTCCAGGGCATCATCGAGGTGGTCACCGGGATCATCTCCGGGAACTGGGCGCAGGTCTGGTCCGGGATCCTGAACATCATCGGCGGGGTCTTCAACCTGATCATCAGCGTCATCTCTGGCGCGATCCAGCTGGTCATCTCTGTGGTCCTGAACGGCCTGAATGCCTTGGTGGGGTTCTTCACCTCGGCCTTCACCGGGATCGTCAACTACGTCGTGACCTCGTGGAACTCGATCATCACCGGCGCCCAAGGGATGCTCGCGGACCTGCTGGGGTTCTTCGGCGGCATCGGTGATTCCGTCGTCAAGGCCCTGGGCAACATCGGCGGCGTCTTGCTGGACTCCGGCAAGGCCCTGATCCAAGGCTTCATTGACGGGATCACTGGCGCGGCAGGGGCCATCGGTGACGCCGTGGGAGGCGTCCTGGAAGGGGTCCGGGACTTCTTCCCGTTCTCCCCCGCCAAGCGCGGCCCGTTCTCCGGGCGCGGGTACACCACCCACTCCGGAAAGGCACTGGCCGGGGACTTCGCTGAAGGAATCGTCAGTGAGCAGAACAAGGTCCAGTCCGCTGCGAACACCATCATGAACGCAGCGTCGCTGACCGGAGAGCAAGGGGCCACCAGCACCGGTACGGCCACGAGGCCCGGCACGCCGGGATCCGCGTTGGCTGGGGCGCAGGTCACGGTGAACATGCCCATCCGGGACCATATGAGCCCTGAGGGTGTGGCACGGGCATTCGATAACCAACTCAACTACAAGCTGAGGACAGTGAATGCTTGACGAACTGTATGTGGTCGTGGACGGGCTGGAGTTCCACGGGAGGCCGGGGCTTGGCCCGTTCACGATCACGAAGGACGGCCTGGACGGCTGGACGGACAGTGTCCCGTTGCGGGGTGAGAAACTGCCATGGCCGCAAGGTCACGGGTCACTGGTTCTTCCCCGCTACCAGGAATCCCGCACGGTCACCCTGACGGGCGCGATCCTTGGCAAGAATCACGCAGACCGTGAGATTCAGATGAACACCCTGTCCGGGCTGCTCGCCTATGGGCAGCTCGGCAGGGTGCAAGTCACCAAAGGTGGACTCACGCAATGGGCTGACGCGTCCCGGGACAGCCTCAGCATCGATGAGGTGCGCGGCAGTTACAACGCCACGTTCCAGCTGCAGCTGTGGTGCCCGGAACCGCGCAAGTTCGGTGAGGCCCGCGGCCCGTTCGTCGCATCCGTTGGATCGAACGCCCTGAACGTCCACCACAAGGGAAACGCCGGCGCAACAGCTGTTTTCCAGGTGGAGGGCAACATGCCCGGCGGGTACGTTCTGACTATCAAAGGCCAGGTCTTCACCGTCACCCAGCCGCTCGTCCCGGGCCAGCCCCACGAAGTTGACTACGGGACCGGGCGGGTCCGCATCAACGGGGCCGTGATTCACGGAGGCATCGGGTACGGCTTCACCCCTTTGGTGACACCCGGCCTGCCCACCGCGGTTTCCATCGCGCCGCGGCCCCCGTTCACCGGCACCGCCTCAGCCACGCTGTGGCTGTACGACACGTTCATCTAGGAGGCGCCTCGTGTGGAAGTACTACTCGATCAGCACCGCCTCATGGGCTGACAAGATCGAGATTCCCGCGACGGCCTTCACCGGCGGCCGGGCGCTGAACACCGGTAGCAGCGGATCGGCAACGTTCAAGGTCAAAGACTCCACCGTTGCCGAAGTCCTCAGCTTGTCCTCGGTCCAGCTCATGGAACGGGCGCTGGTGGCCACATGGAATGAGAACGCCGTGTACGCAGGGTTCCTCGTGGACGCCGACGAGGACCAGACCGCCGGGACCCTCACCGTCCAGCACCAAGACATCTGGTGGATCCTCGCACGCCGGTACCTGCTATCCATCCGCGGCAACGGTGACCAGTCCGCACCCCCGATCCGGTGGAGCAACGTCACCCTCGCCTCCCTCGCGAACCTCATCGTGAAGAAACTCCTC
Organism: Paenarthrobacter sp. NPDC089988; assembly: GCF_044748465.1. Classification (NCBI taxonomy): domain Bacteria; kingdom Bacillati; phylum Actinomycetota; class Actinomycetes; order Micrococcales; family Micrococcaceae; genus Paenarthrobacter; species Paenarthrobacter sp. NPDC089988. Next base: position 511,971 of record NZ_JBIVGD010000001.1, on the reverse strand, counting down.
ACGGGCGACCCGGTGGCCCGATACAACATGCCGGTCATCACCAGCGCCACCGTGGCCGGCACCGAGACGCGCGAATACTTCGGCTACGAGTTCCTCAACGGCGCCGCAGCACTGGATGACATCATCACCGCTGACGGCGGCCCGAACGTCGAGTTCGACTGCAACTGGAACGGCCCGGGCCTCGAATGGGTCATGCGTTCCGGTGAGCTAACCGCAGGGCTGTGGGAATGGGACTCCACCGCAGCCCAGACCGAAGTGCACAAGCTGAAGCTGAAGACCAACGCCCAGAACATGGTCAACAAGGTCATCGGCACAGGTGAAGGGTCCGAACGTGACCGCCTCGTGAGGGACGCCGCGGACTTCAGCCGCCCCATCCCTGCCTTGGAGCTGGTCAAGAACTTCGGCAGCAAAGACTTCACGGAGCTGCAGGCCCGCACCACTGCGGGGCTGCACTCCAGCAACGACCCAACCCAGGAACTCAGCTTCAGCATCCCCGCCAACGGGACGGTCTCCGTCGCGGACCTGCGCCTCGGCGGCACCGCCCGGGTCAAATCATCCGGCTTCTACTACCTCGACGCCGGCTGGCATGACTGGCGGCTCATCTCGTTCGACTTCGACCAGGAATGGATCAACCTCCAGTTCCAGCAGATAGGCGGCTAACCCAATGGTGGCAATCGATAACCTGTCCGACCCCATGAAAGCCATCCAGGCCCTGGTCCGCAGGATCGAACGGCTGGAGAACAACACCAACCAGAACCGCTCAGCCATCGGCCGCGGCGGGCTCTCTGTGTACGACGGCGGCATGATCACCATCGAAAACGGCGGCCTCCGTGTCACCGGGTCCGCGGAAATAGTCGGCACCCTGAACGCCAACGGAACCATCAACATGACCGGGATATTCATCGCCTCCGGTGAGATGCAGCTCAACGGCACCACAGTGGCCACCGGCGAGTTCCACATTGACGGGCCACTCCTGGTGGACGGCAACACCACGTTCAACGGTGAACTCACCATCAACGGCATCACCAACATCACCGGCGACACCACAGTGACAGGCAAGCTCGTCACCGATGGGCCAGTGGACATCACGGGTCTCACCAAAATCACGGGCGAGTTGGAGGTCTCTGGGGTTACAACCCTCAAAAATGATCTGATTGTGTCTAGCGGTGGACGGATTGTTGCTGACGGGGTTTCAATAGACCCTGATTTTCTTGACGGCAGCCTCCGTTTTGCCAACGGCACTTACCTCGCTGCCACGCCTAATGGAGCCCAGCTTGTTCGCACAGGGCCAGGTAACGGGGCAGTGACGGTTGGTTCCGGCCAAGCTGATATGGGCGCTGCAGGCTACGCGTTCATCCTCAACAGCAATGGGGCATTCATCACGGGCAGCCTTCCGACTACGACAAACGCGCCGAATATGTATCGGGATCCGTCAACAGGACGGTTGTTCCGGACTACTTAGCGCACACCGTCTTCTTGGCAGCTTCACCGAGGCTAGCAAGCGCTTCGCTGTTGGCTGCGCGCAGATCATCGGTCGTGAAGCCTCCCGCGTAGTGCTCGCAGAGGTCATGCCCAATTTCCACCAGGGACTTCTCCGAGAGGCCAGAGTACTTGGGGATGCCAGCAGCAGCAGCCGCGAATGCTCCCAGTTCAGACTCCTTGAATTGGACCGAGCTGATATCGAACGGCTGCCCATCCTTGGTTATCCATTTTTGGGCCACGGGAGCCGCCTCCGGAGCTGCTGATTCAGTGCTGGTGGCCGTTGGTGTTGAGTCAGCCGCAGGCGCCGAGCACGCGGTAAGCCCGAGCAGGCCAATAAGGATGAGTCCCCCAAGTTTTCGCATGCGCCGATTCTATCGGGCAGCTCGACAGATTAATACATCCCGGCCCCTCACCTCGGGGCCTTTTTCATGCCCAGGAGGCACTCTTGCCACTCGAAACTGTCACCTTCAAGCTGTCGGACTTCGGCCTCGAACCGATCGCTGGGCTGCAGCCAGAGATCGAGTTCCAACCCAGCGATCCGGGCCTCGGTACTGGCGGGAAGCTCATGGCCACGGCTCCGATCCGGGCAGTCCCGGACTCGAACGGCAACGGAACACTGCAGCTGCACACCACAGACGACATCCTCCCGGCTGGTGTGCATTACAAGATCGTCATCCGCTGGTTGGACGGCAAAGGCAAATTCATCCGGGCCGACAACCCGAACTGGAAACTGCAGGTCCCTGCCGGCGGTGGTGCTATCGCTGATCTGGCCCGTCTTCCACTCGGCCCGGCCTTGGTCATCACTTCACCAACACCCCCTGCGCTGTGGGTGGGTCTGGCAGCGATGTGGCTGCAGATGGACCCCAGCGATCCTGATAACCCTGACAACCCGGCCAATACCGGAGACCTTTACGAATTGAGGAATGTCTGATGGCGCTGACATGGGTGAAGATCGGGAACCTGAAGGGACCGAAAGGTAACCTGGGGACATGGCTGCAGGGCCTCCTGCCTGACGGTTCTGACCTCAACGCCGTCACAGGCCTGTCTCAAGTTGGCCTCTGGTACGTCGCCAACACCGCCTCCGCCCTGACCATGACGAACCTGCCACCAGGCGTTGTGACCGGCCCGGGCACACTCGTGGTGGAACGCGGCCCGGCCAGTTACGGGTACACCGCCCAGACGTACACGGTCATGGGAACGTCGCCGCAGAAGTGGTGGCGGCAGATGCTCACCGGGTCCACGTGGTCCGTGTGGAAGCGCCTGGACAACGGATCCACGGTCCTGCCTGACGGCACAGACCTGAATACCCTCGCCGGGTACAACAACGTCGGTAGCTACTACATCCCCAACGACGTCTCGGCCGCGTCGCTGGTCAACAAGCCCGCCGGGGCAGCGAACAAGGTCTCCTACCTTGTGGTCCGTTCCGGTCCGGCGTCGGGAATGTCGTACACCGAACAGGTGTACACGGTCATGCAAACCACCCCCTCGAAGTGGTGGAGGACCCTCACCGCGGTAGGTACATGGTCCGAATGGGAGCGCGTCGACGGCGCAGGCTACTTTGCCCTGGACTCCGGTCACTACGGCACCCCGAACGTGGCCCGGATCGAGGAGTTCAAAGCACGCCACCCCGTCACCTCTACCAGCGGTAAGGGCGCGGTGATGTTCCGCTTCGATCACGGACTCACCTACTTGAAGTCCACGATCATTCCGATGCTGAACTCCGGCGGCCGCAACTGGAAGTGTCTGATCGCGATGAACTCCCGCAACTGGGCCAAGGCCGAGAACTCCGGCATGTCCCAGGCGGAAGCCACGGCACTGATTGACGCGGGGCACGAGTTTGGGAACCATACCGCTGACGGGAACGCCACTGGCACGCATAAGGACATGGACACCAAGGCCGCGCTGTGGGACGGCATCGTGGTGGGCAAGCAGGAACTGGAAGCCCAGCTTGGCCGGCCGGTTGAGCATTTCATCATGCCAGGCACGGTCAACGGCATGGGCGGTCTCGGGACCGGGGCAAGCCTTGACGCGTTCTGCGGCACCTACGGCGGTTCCCTGGCTTTGACCTTCCACGCAGTGGTCTCCGGCAGTATCCCGAACACCCGGTTCCGGGTGCTGGATGGGCGCCTCAAGCAAGCCCAGCAGCACTACACCATCGAGGACCAGACCGTTACGGCGATCAAAGCCCAGATCGACATTGCAGCGTCCACGAAGACCGCGCTGCAGCTCATGCTCCACCCCCGGAACATCGACCAGCCCGGCTACCTTACTCTCGCGGGGCTCACTGACGTGTTCGCGTACATCGACACGAAGGTGGCCGCCGGTCAGCTCGTGGTATTGGGCACGAGTGAATCCCTGATGGCCACCACCGATCCTGTCGGGACTGAGCTCATCCGATGACCCTGCGAAACGACAACCCTCACATTCCTGGGGCGGACCTCCCAACGGTCCACCCCTTCGCTTTTAAGGAGGCCCCTCGTGGTTGCTAAAGGAATCCCGGGCCTGATTCGGTGGACGCCGAACATGGCGTACAAGGCTGGTGAGCGAGTCGCCGCACCGAACGGCGACATCGTAACCGCGAAGGCTGACTTCACCGCGGGGGCGACCTACAACCCCGCCAACTGGAACGCTTCCACGCAGGACGGCCGACTGGCCGCGGTCGAGTCCAGCACCGTGCAGGCACTCCCCCGCTGGAAGGCCAACACCGCGTACACAGCCGGGCAGCAGGTCCTCTCCCCGGGCGGCGATATTGTCACGGCCACGGTTGCGTTCACATCCGGGGCGACGTACAGCGCGGCGAACTGGACCCCTTCGGCACTTTCCACGAACCTAGATCTTCGGGGGTTCCCGCAGCGGGAACTGGTCACGGGCGAGGACATCAACGCGATCCGCGACCCGGGCGTTTACACCTGCCCCAGCACCACCGTGGCAGGGACCTTGATCAACTGGCCCGCCGGCAGCTTCACCGGTGCGCTGATCGTCGGCAAAGCGAAGGCCGGGCTGTACACCAGCCAGGAAGTCATCGCCCTGGTCTCCACCGTGGCCCCGCCGGACCACTACACCCGCACCACCCGATCCAGCGGAAACACGACTTGGACGCCGTGGGGGTACAAGGGCTGGACCCGCGGGCCGATGCCGGACGGCACCAACCTGGACACGTACCGTGAGTTCGGCGTGTGGACGCACACCAACCCTGCTCTGCTGACCGGTGTACCGGCTGATGTGACCACTGGGCTGGTCACGGTCGAGAACCTTGTGTCCGCGAAGACGGGCACGGCCCTGCAGCGGCTCACCACCGCTGACGGACGGGTATACACCAGGACCGCTTCCGTTCTCGCCGGGTGGGGTGGCATAACGTGGAAGCCCGTTGGTTCCGGCACCACCCCGCCCGTGACGGTGGTGAGCAACGCCGGTCTCGCGAACGCGGTCCTCCTGCAGGACTGGACCCGCAGAATGGGCGGCCGGAAAAAGGTCAGCACCGCGACGCTGGCTTTCCGTTTCGATCACGGCCTGGCGAACTTCAACTCCAAGCACCGCCCGGAAATGGAGGCCCGTAACTTCAAGTATTCACTCGCTCTTTGCTCCGGTCAGTGGTCCCGGCCAGAGAACGTCGGCGTAACCGCCGAAATGGTGAACGCCTGGGTCCTCGCCGGGCTGGCCGAAATCTGGAACCACTCCAAAGACCATGGTTCTGGTGACAACTCCGAAGCTGCGTGGAAGGCCGCGATCCTGGACGGGCTCACAGAATTGCGGACGCAGATCCCGGCCGCGTCAATTGACGGGTTCGCGCCTCCGGGGACAGCCGGAACTGACTTTGGCGGGTTTCTTGACGGCAAGACTCTTGAACAGTTCTACGCAACAGCAGGTGGGCAATTCATCCTGGAGCATCACCCCGTGGCCGCCGGATACCTCGGCGCGAGCAGCCGGTGGCAAGACGGCATGGTCCGGCAAGGACTGGGCCACTACACCATTGATGGCACAGTCTCCACGCCCTTCACGCTTGCCACGGCCCAGTCGCTCATTCAATCGGCGGAAATCGATAAGCGGGCGCTGCAGTTCATGCTGCACCCGTCGCTGACCGACAACGGCACGAACACGAGCCTCGCAACGTTTATCTCGATCCTCGATTACGTCAAGGCCGAGGAAACGGCCGGGCGGCTGAAGATCGTAAGCCCGTACGAGCAGCTGCTCTGTGATGTTCTCTAACCCGTTGCCTCGTCGGCAGAAAGCAGGAGGGGCGGAAGTGTGGATGCAGCGATGCTCACAGCCATTGGGACGATCCTCCTTGGCGCCGGCGGCGGGGCTTGGAAGCTCATCGACCGTGCAGACAAGAAGCGCGAACGACGGGAGGCCGCCGTGGAAGCACTCCTGACGGCACGGATCGCGGAACTCCTGAAGAGGATCAAAGCCCTGGCCCGGTACAACTCCCGAATCAAGGCGGCCGCTGGCAAATGGCGGGAACAGTTGATCGCCAACGACATCCAACCGGATCCCGCCGAATGGCCGGAGGATGACCATGACGACAACGAATGACCCGGAGTTGGAAGCCGCGCAGGCGGAAGCTGCGAAATCGAGACGGGCCGACAAGCGCACCAAACTGTTGCTTGCTGGCCTGTCTCTGCTTCTCCTGGCCGTGGTGGTGATCGCTGGCTGGCTGGCGTTCGACAACCACCGGCTGGCAGTCGCCAACGCCCTGTACGGGGTGGAGCAGGCCCAGGAGAAGCAGAACCTCGCGCAGGCGGCCACCGACAATCTTTGCCAGCCCGCCGACCAGACCACCGCGGCGGCGTCCGAGACCTGCCGGAACTTGGAGAGGGCAGCCACGGAGCCAAGTCAAGGCCCGCAGGGCGTGCAGGGCATCCAAGGCATTCCTGGCCCGAAGGGCGAGCCCGGGATCCAGGGGGCTCAGGGAGTCCAGGGTATCCAAGGTGACAAGGGCGACAAGGGCGACACCGGGACCGCTGGCGCTTTGGGGGCGGCCGGAAGTAACGGCACTGACGGTTTGGATTCCACAGTCCCCGGCCCTGCCGGACCACAGGGCGAACAAGGCCCTATGGGTCCGGCTGGGCCCGCCGGAGCGAACGGGACCAACGGCATAGACGGCAAGGACGGCGCCCCACCGTCCTCGTTCACCTTCACCGATCAGGACGGCAGGCAACAGACTTGCACGCCGAACCCGCCCGGATCCACCACCTACACCTGCGCTGCCAACCCGGCGCCCAAGAAGACATAGGAGAGCCATGGCATTCGAAATCTCACGTTTCCAGTTCTGGCTGGACTCGGTGATGGGCAGGTACACCGACGTGGACCGGTTCGCCGGGGCCCAGTGCTGGGACCTCGCAGCGGCATTCTCCAAGTTCTTCGGATTGCCAGTCATCAACACCACTGGGGGGTCCGGAAAGTGGGCTGGGTACGCGGGAACGATGTATCGCGACTTCCCGCAGACGGCCGCTATAGAGGCGGCTTACATACAGGTGCCGGCCACCCAGCCGGGCCAGCCGGGTGACCTCGCGGTGTGGGGTGACTCGTTCTGGTATTACCCAGCGACCCACGTGGCCGTGGTGATCAGCGACGAAGGCCCAACACACCTTCGCTGCGCCTCACAGAACAGCTCCCCGTCCCGCTGGGACAACCCATACCCCGGGCAGTCGTCCGGACCAACCATGGACCAGTGGCTGCCCAAACAGGGCTTGCTTGGCTATCTGCGTCCCCGCACAGGCCTTGTCCTGCAAGGCGAAATCATTCAACCAGAGGAGGATGTCATGGCATCGCTCGAAGATGTACGCACCGTTGTCCGGGAAGAGATCGCCGCACTGACCCAGGAAGGCATCGCGCAGAAGCGCAACGCCGGCGCCTTGTTTGGCGTGGCTGGCAACGTCAAGGCCGCCAAAGACGCAGCAGAAGAGGCCCGAGATCTTCTGCGGCCAGGCGTTGAGAAGGTCCGGTTTGCTGGCCCTATCCCGGGCTTGCTGGCCTCCATCCAGGGGCAGCAAGCAGGTCTCTTGGAGGCAGTGAAGCAGTTGGCTGACAAGCCCGGTTCCCCCGTTGACTTGGCCGCCGTGGAAGCAGCAGCCGAACGCGGCGCCGCAGCAGCATTGGCTGACCTGCAGGCGACCGCCACCACCACCGTCACACTGAGTCAGGAAGGCTGACCCATGGCAGATCACGTCGCATTGTCCACGCAGGAGCGTAACCCGCGCTCCGCCGTCCTCCGCACCGTATTCGCGGTCGTCGCGCTGATTCCGCTACTCAACGGAATCCTTTTGGCGACAGTTGAAGCGTTGAAGCCTTACGAGGTGTACCTACCCGCATGGGTGTTCCCAGCGCTCAACGGTATCCTCGTGGCAATCGCAGCACTGACCGCGCTGGTGACCCGCGTCCTCGCGGTCCCGGGCGTCAACGACTGGCTCCGCAAGTACCTGCCCTTCCTCGCCCCCGAGGACAACCGATAAGACAAAGACCCCCACCCTTTACCGGGTGGGGGTCTTTTCTTGTTCCTAGACTTAAGCCAAGCGCCTTCGCTGCCCTTGCGCTCTGAGCCTTCGTAATTGCTAGATCTCGATGGTGCCGCTGCCTGCGAGGTCCTGCAGCAACATGAGCTTACCCATTCGGTCCTGGACATCCGACCGCCGGCCCGAAACCTCCTTCATCCACGCATCGACGCCAGCACAGATATCAAGACAAAACCGATCGACTTGAAGCTGAAGCTTGTTGTCCACTTGGTTGCAGTGCATGAAGACTCCAGGGAACGGCGTCGTAAAAGCGAAGGAACCAAGCGCTTCTTTCGCTCGCTGATCAACGATGTCATCTTGACCCTCATGAAGTACCGCGCACCGCAAGGCGTAGCAGTCTTTCCCGCTGAGAAACAATCTGGCCCCGCTGGAACCCGGCGCGGTGTATTTCGGTTCAAGGTACGTCTTGCACCACTGCACATATCGCCTCTGTGATCTAAGTTCCGGGGATTCCAAACGTCCGCAAATGTCCGGCAGCGTGAGTGCAAGACTCAACGCGGCATACCAGTTCTCCAGGGCAAGGGAACTCCGCACAGAGTCAACGAGATGCTTCATGCTTATCCTTTCCTTGGATTAGAAGGTCTCACAGCAGCCCGGAAGTCTCTAGCTGAACCCGCCGGTCAACGAGAGCACAGATCGGGGTGCGAAGCTCTTCGGCTTTCCGCCGATGGTATTCAGCATCGGGACTATCGGGGCTGAAAGTCATCGCGAAAGCTTCGAGGTGACCGGCTTTGGTCTCGATTTCTTCGATCTCTGCGACAACCTTCGCATGATCGACCCTCACCGCTTCCTTGAGCGCATGTCCTATGGCAGCATCATCAAGTTGCCAGCCCTGCGCGATCCCGTTTTGGAGGCTTTGTTGAGCGGCTGCCATCGCGGCTTGGCTCCCACCTACAGGGTGGGCAAGCGCGACCTGGCGCATTACGGACTCAACCGTCAACTCGCGGGCGGCTCGTGCATCAGCGACGACGGCCTCCATCTCCTGCAGGGCTGCTTCGACCTCAGCTTGGCGGTCGTCTCCTGCGGTTTCTTGGAAGAGACGTTTGTAGAAATGCGCGCTTTTCGTGATCAGGATGTTCTGGCCCGTTTCCTCGCGGAATTCTTGGATAAGTTCCGGACGCGGTATCCCCGGATGCAGCTTCATCCACCAGTCCTCTTTTCCGTCCTCCGTGACGAAGATGACATCCTTCTTCTCCGCAGATGCATGCTCGATGAGTTGTTTCCAGAGGACATAGTCACCGTACTTCCGGTTACCAGGCTTGTTCTTGGCATCCATGTAACCTGGAGGAACCTCTTCGGAAAACCGCTTAGCGCCATCCTTGAATAACGCTTCCAGCTTTTGCTTTGTGGGCTTGGTACCTATGCAACCATCAAACAACTCTGTAATTCGGTCCAGAATCGTGTCCGGATTCTTCGTGCTGGTCAGGTCCTTGATGGCATTGAGTTCCGCGGTCAGTTCGTCACGGTATGCTACCAACGCCTTAATCGCTTCCGCCTGAGCGGCTGACGCCTTCAACCTCGACTGGGTCGGGAGGTTCCCCAGCTCGTTCTTGAACGAGCCAATTCTGCTGATGCGCTGCTGGTGAGCTTCAGTCTGCTTCGCCCGCTGCTTGTGAGTGTTCCGATGGAACTCCTCGGCCACCTGGTACGGGATCCACAGGCGTTCTTGGCGTTTTGAAAGCGCCTCGAAGTGCTCAGCAGCCGTGGCTTCTTGAACGTCATAGAAGAACAGGAGGAGATTCGTGTCAAGGGTGATGATGCCCTCATCCCAGATCTTGTCGGTCTCTTCTTGTTTGGGTTTGTAGTAGCCACGGAATTGGTCGCGCAAGGTGGTGTCCTCCATCAGAGATGCTTGGAGTCCATTCAAAGCGAAAAGTGCGGGCTGCTCCTAATCGAACGGCTATCTCTGTTGTCAGTGCCTAGGCGTACGCTGCCCGCATGGACGAGTATGAACGCAAAGCCTTGGCCGGTGACTGGCGGGCGGCCTGCACGGTCCTCTCTCGGGCTGCTATCAAACCGGAGGTGTTGGAGGCGTTGATGACGTCTGATGCGCACGTGGAGGTGGTATCTGGCGTGATGGGCCGCTGGGGTTTGACCGTCGAGCAGTTGGCGTGGGCGGCGACGTTTGATGATTGCAGGATTCTGGGCCGCGTTGTGTCCAACCCGAAGACTCCGCTCCCCATTGTCCGGGAAATTCGGGAGCGCGCCGCGGCGAGGCCGGAGGATGTGTGGGTGCATCTGGAGGCGTATTGCGGGCGGGTGCTGGATCGGGCCGCTGCAGAGTCGGGGCTGCATTCTGGGATACTACGCCCGTAGCCTGCTGGCCACGCGGACTTGCGCCTGCGGTGCGCTGGAGTGATCGTCCCGCGCACCGCAGACGACTACACCTGATCGCTGTTATACACGCGGGCGTCCAGGGACCACGCAATTACGGATTTTGCTGAGACGCGAAGGTTCTTCAGCTGCACTCGGTGCGCACCGTTGGTCAGTGTGGCATCAAGAAAGTGGTAGAAGCCAGTTGTTGTCGGGTGTTCCTTCGGGTCACCGGCTTTGATGGCTGCGCGCGCTTTCTGCACCACCTCACGCTGCATTTCCATGTAGCGGGCCATCGTCTCACTGCGTGTTTCCATGGCGTCAATCTGCGCCTGCTCATATTTGTCGTGGTGCACCAGAGTTCCTTCGATGACACCACCGGGCGTGACCAGTGTGATGCTTGCCTGGCCGTCAGTATTGTCTCCTTCAGGCCCGAAAATGAGGCCGAGGAACATGTCAAGCTTGTAGTCGACGTCGTATGCGAGCTGCTCGCGCAGCCTCTGGCGACTGTCAGCAGTTGCTGGGTCAAGGGCGAAGTCATTGTTATCGACGGATTCAGTCATTACGGTCCTTTCACTATGGGCCACCTTTGGCCCGACTTCACCCTATGAGGTGGGGCCGGCTGGATCCGCTGGTTTGCCGGTTAGGTTCGCCACCAGCGCAGCCGAATCGTCTTGCGGCGTGGATTTCTCGGCGACATCTTCCGTCTCAGGATCTATTTCCATATCAGGGCTGTCTGTTCGGTTTCGCCGTGCCCAAAGGGAGAATCTCTTGGTGAGTAGCCTGGGGCCATACGGCGCCGGGGGTGCTGGAGACAAATGTGAGATAAGAGCGTTCCGTGCCGCCGCATAATTCTGCAGATACAAGCGCCGCACTAGGCGACCATCCTCCGCGTATCGTCTGATGGACACGAGAAGGACCTTGCCACAGTTGGTTACTTCGCGGGCCATCCAAGTGGTTGTGGGGTCGGCTGTGAGGCGAATGTAATCAAATGCGATTCGGGCTTGGTCTGTCTCCGATTGCGCGATGTCCAGGCTGGGACCGATGGCAGCTTTTCGCCTGTCAATGCCTGCTCGGGTGTTGTTGGCAGCATACCGGCGGTTGTCATCCAGGACCACGACGAAAGCGGATCGAACTGCGTCTGTGTGGCGTAGCAGTTCGACGACTTTCTCATTGATGTGCCGACGTTTCTGTTCCGTGTGCGAGAAGGAGTTGAAGGCAAAACCGATGCCCGCGCCGATTAGGGTGCCTGCAAGTCCGATAGCGGCCGGTGTGTAGTCCGTCGTGGGGTTTGCGGTGGCAGCAATTTCGGCGAAGATCATGCCTCACATCTTAGGCAACCAACTGAGGATAGAAGTTGTCAGGGAGAACTGTCAGCTGCCGACATAACCGCTCGGATGCCAATTGGGCGCATGCATCCACGGCACCCGACAGAGCGGCTAATGTTGGCTGCAAACCAAGTTACAGGATGGGAGAAAATGGCCAGGACCATTTGTGGACGCTGCGGAACACGCACCCACATGACCGTGATTGGTGTGGGTAACTGGGTGCCGGATGGCTACGGTTCGAATACAGGATTCTATGAATCAGTTTTTAGTTGTGACGAGTGCCACCGCCTCAACATAGGTGGAACCCAAGGCGGTGACAAGCCTGCACGCCCAGAAGATCTCAGCCAAAATAGAAACTGGTGGGACAGGATTGACCCCACTGATTGGTCTCCTAAGTACGTCCAGGGGCAGTCATTCATCCACGTGCCCGCGCACATCGCGAAGGCTGCTTCAGAGGCCCACCGCTGTCGGAGTATCGACGCATTGATGTCAGCGGTGTTAATGGCGCGCTCTGTGATTGAGGCAGTAGCCAAAGACCACGGTATCGACTCCGGCAATCTCGTATCGAAAATCGATGCCTTGAATGCTAAAGGTCTTATCGATGACTTCACTGCCGAGGTGGCACACACTATCCGTGTCTTCGGCAACGAGATGGCCCACGGCGACTTCGACATAGACATCGAAGCCGAAGAGGCAGACGGTCTACTGAAGTTCATGGATGTGATCCTCCAGGCCGTCTACCAGGCACGGGAAGAGCTCCGTAAGCTAAAGGCTGCAGCGGAAGCCCGGAAGGAAGCCAGGGCCTAGTCCCAATGGCTGTCGCAGACTTGCGCAGCCTGACTGAGATGTTGGATTCATGCCCGTACCTTTTGGGCCATGCAAGACGTTTTGAAATGGTATTGACAGCCACCATGACTCCGTGCGCGGCAACCACAGCCGCCAGCGCAAGGAGGGCCCGCGGCGAGGAGCGGATGGCGCCAAGCCCCGAACGGACGCTGCCCCGCACTGGCGCCTTCGCTGTTCCTGCAGCCTCCGACGCAAGGCGTCGGGCCAGCAGCAAGGGATCAGGCCGCAGCCCAATGAACAAGAGGGCCGCAGCCAGGAAGAGTCCCACGGCCGAGAAAACAAAGGGCCCGGCGATCGGCGGCAAGCCGAGCGCAGGACCGACCACCGCGCCCGGCTGGATGAGGTTGGGACCCGCAACTGCCCCAATGGTGATGGCCCAGACGACGGTGGACAGCGACCTGCCGCGGTGCTCGGCTTCGGCGAGGTCGACGGCGGCAAACCTCGCCTGAAGGTTTGCGGCGGTGCCCAGCCCGAGGAAGGCGCCACCCAGGAGGAGCAACAGGAACGATCCTGCCACCACCGAGGCCATCATGAGCAAGGCTCCGGCCAAAGCCGCAACCAACCCGGTAACGAGGCCCACCCTGCGCCCGCGGGCTTCGGCGAGCCTGGCCAATGGCAACGCGGTCAACGCCGCAGCAAGGGTGAGCACAGTGGTGATCGACCCGGCCCAGGCCTCGGAACCCGAGAGATCCACGGCCAGCAAGGAACCGATGGACAGGGTGGCGCCGTTTCCGATGCCGCTAAGCAGCTGCGAGGAACTGAGCAGGAAAACGGTACGGCGCTGGACCCTTTGGGGATCCAGCGCCGTAGATGAAGTGGTAGTCACCTCACGAGACTACAACGTCCGCAGTACGGTTACTCCGCCTCGCTCATGCTCTTCTTGGCGTCTTCTTCCAGGCGGGCATCGATGTGCGCCTGCCGTGCGGCGGGGCTCAACAAGCTGGCGACGACAGCGATGACGATGGTGCCGATAATGACGCCCAGCGAGACGAAAGTAGGAATTTCAGGCGCCCACTCGATGTGGTGGCCGCCGTTGATGAACGGAAGTTCGTTGACGTGCATGGCGTGCAGGACCAGCTTGACGCCGATGAACGCAAGGATGACGGACAAGGCGTGCTTGAGGTACACCAATCGGGTCATGAGGCCACCGAGCAGGAAGTACAGCTGGCGCAGGCCCATCAGCGCGAAGATGTTGGCCGTGAACACGATGAAAGCGCTTTGCGTCAGCCCGAAGATCGCCGGGATGGAGTCCACCGCGAACAGGAGGTCCGTCATGCCGATGGTGATGAACACGATCAGCATGGGGGTAAACACCTTTTTGCCGTTGACAGTGGTGCGGATCTTGCCGCCGTCGAACTTCTCCGACATGGGCAGCACCTTGCGGATACGGGCAATCAGGGGGTTTTCAACGTCTTCTTCGTGTTCACCGGAATCAGTGGCCTGCTTCCACGCAGTCCACAGGAGGAACGCACCGAAGATGTAGAAGATCCAGCTGAACTGCTCGATCACCACGGCGCCCAGGGCAATGAAGATGCCGCGCAGGACAAGCGCGATGATGATGCCCACCATCAGCACTTCCTGCTGGTACTTCCTGGGCACCGAGAAGCGGGCCATGATGATGATGAAAACAAAGAGGTTGTCGATGCTGAGGCTGTATTCAGTCACCCAGCCTGCGACGAATTGGCTACCGTACTCGGCACCCGTGAAGTAGAACATCGCGCCGGCAAAAACCAACGCCAAGGCCACATAGAAGGCGACCCAGAGGCCGGCTTCCTTCATTGAGGGTTCATGGGGACGCTTGACCACCAGGAGAAGGTCGATCAGCAAGATGATTCCGAGGACGACAAACGAGCCGACTTCGAACCAGACAGGGAGCTCCATAAAAGAAGGCCTTTCGCAGGGTACGGGAAAGCGGTGTAAGTCTCTCCGGCCAGCCGAATGCGCTTGAAGGCATGATGCGGCGGCCCGCTAGGCCCGGCGAGGCATCTGTGCCTTGCGTGTTGACGGACGTAGCGCTTGGGATACTCCCCTACGTTGACCTAACTTTACCTTAGGCGTGCCCTGCGGATTGCATCTGGCGTAATTCGCGCTTCAACTCCTTGACTTCGTCACGGATCCTTGCAGCGACCTCGAACTGCAGCTCGGCGGCGGCGCCATGCATTTGTTCCGTCAGCTGCTCGATAAGGCCAACCAGGTCTTCCGCCGGTGCGGCCGCCAGGCCATCCTGCCGGACGGTGGCTGCACCCTTGGCCGTGGTTTTGCTGCGTTTCGCTCCCTTGGCCAAACGGTTGTTGTTGAGCAGCTCCTGCGTATCGGCGTCTTCCTTGGCGAGCTGGTCCGTGATGTCCGCGATCCTCTTGCGCAGTGGCTGGGGATCGATGCCATTCTCCTGGTTGTACTTCACCTGGATGGCGCGGCGCCGGTTGGTTTCGTCGATGGCATGCGCCATGGAATCGGTGATCTTGTCCGCGTACATGTGGACCTGGCCGGAGACGTTACGGGCCGCACGGCCGATGGTCTGGATCAGTGAAGTGGAGGAGCGCAGGAAGCCTTCCTTGTCCGCGTCCAGGATGCTGACCAGCGAGACTTCAGGCAGGTCGAGGCCTTCACGGAGGAGGTTGATACCCACCAGGACATCGAAGACGCCCATCCGGAGCTCGCGGAGCAGCTCCACTCGGCGGAGGGTGTCAACGTCCGAGTGCAAGTACTCCACCTTGACGCCGTGGCCCACCAGATAGTCGGTGAGGTCCTCGGCCATGCGCTTGGTCAGGGTGGTCACCAGGACACGTTCGTCCTTGGCGGTCCGCGTCCGGATCTCTTCGAGGAGATCGTCGATCTGGCCCTTGGTGGGCTTGACCACCACTTCCGGGTCGATGAGTCCGGTGGGCCGGATGATCTGCTGGACGTAGCCGTCTGCCTTGCCGAGCTCGTACTTGCCGGGCGTGGCAGACAGGTACACGGTCTGGCCGATGCGCTCCAGGAACTCGTCCCACTTCAGTGGGCGGTTGTCCATGGCTGAGGGCAGGCGGAAGCCGAAGTCCACGAGGTTGCGCTTCCGGGACATGTCACCTTCGTACATGGCGCCGATCTGAGGGATCGTGACGTGGGATTCGTCCACCACCAGGAGGAAGTCATCCGGGAAATAGTCAAGGAGGCAGTGCGGAGCCGTCCCCGCGTTGCGGCCGTCGATGTGGGCGGAGTAGTTCTCGATGCCGTTGCAGAATCCCATCTGCTGCATCATTTCGAGGTCGTAGGTGGTGCGCATCCTGAGGCGCTGGGCTTCCACCAGCTTGTTCTGGCTTTCCAGGACCTTGAGCCGGTCTGCCAATTCATCTTCGATCCGCTTGATGGCCCGTGCCATCCGCTCGGGCCCTGCGACGTAGTGCGAGGCCGGGAAGACGTACATCTCCTCCTCATCGCGGATGACTTCGCCGGTCAGTGGATGGAGGGTCTGGATGTTCTCGATCTCATCGCCGAAGAACTCGATCCGGATGGCGAGTTCCTCATACATCGGGATGATTTCGACGGTGTCCCCGCGAACCCGGAAGGTACCCCTGTGGAAGTCCATGTCGTTGCGGGTGTATTGCATGGACACGAACTTCCGGAGCAGATGGTCGCGGTTGAGTTCGGCGCCCTTGCGGAGGGTCACCATGCCGGCGATGTACTCTTCGGGCGTACCCAGGCCGTAGATGCAGGACACGGTGGCCACGACGATGACATCCCGCCTGGTCAGCAGCGAGTTGGTGGCCGAGTGGCGGAGCCGCTCCACTTCTTCATTGATGGAGGAATCCTTCTCAATGAAGGTGTCCGTCTGCGCTACGTAGGCTTCGGGCTGGTAGTAGTCGTAGTACGAGACGAAGTACTCCACCGCGTTGTTGGGGAGCAGTTCCCGGAACTCGTTGGCGAGCTGGGCTGCCAGCGTCTTGTTCTGGACAAGGACCAGCGTTGGCCGCTGGACCTGCTCGATGAGCCAGGCAGTCGTAGCGCTCTTACCGGTACCGGTGGCGCCGAGGAGGACAACGTCCTTCTCGCCGTTGTTGATTCTCTCGGTCAGCTCGGCGATGGCCGTGGGCTGGTCGCCGGCGGGCTTGTATTCGCTGACGACTTCGAAGGGCGCAACGACGCGGTTGATTTCCTGGGCAAGGCTCATGGAATCAATCTACCCCTGCCCGCGGACAGCTACTGTCCGGAATGGGACCCTTCCGCCAAGGGAGAACCCGGGAGCCGGGATTCGGCGGTGAACAACGGCGGCTCCCACCCTGAGTCCGCGGCCCACGCCTCCATGAGGGGCCAGGCAACTTCGGTGAACCACGGCTCTTTGGCATCGGCGTACCCGGCGGTGTCCTGGTTATCGGCGAAGCGCGCAGCCAGGTCCCGTTTGTGCGACTCATAGGAATCCCGGGCGACGGCGTCCGCACGCAACCAGTCACGGAACATCAAGGCGTACCGCCATCCCGGCGAGCCCGCCACGCGAATGTGCAGGTTCACGGGCCTTCCGGGGTCCGCATTGGCATGGAACCGCTTGAGCCAGCCGGAGGGATCCGGCTTCGAGGGCTTGGGGGTGTCCATGGTGACATGCGGAACCACCGGGAAGCCCGCGGCACCCAGCAGCGGAGCAAGCCGATCGGCCATCCCGAGGTCCGGAACACCTAACTGAAGGTCCAGGACGTCCTTCGCGGCCAAGCCAGGGACAGACGTGGATCCAACATGATCCAGCGAGAGAACGCCGGCCGGTATTGCTGCCTTGATTCGGGAGAGGAGGCGTGCGGCCTCCAAAGGCCACTGCGGCAGGGATTCCAGCAGTACCGGGCCGGTTGTACGGGGAGCGCGGCGGTTCCGCTCGAGGTTCCCTGCGAAGGGCACCAGCCTCTCGGTCCACAGGGAGTCGACAGCGCCGAGGATGGCCGAACGGCTGCCGGAGTTGTCCAGGACGACGTCCGCCGCTGCCAGGCGTTCCTCCCTGCCGGCTTGGGCAGCCATGCGGGAGCGGGCCTCGTCCGGAGACATTCCACGGAGCTCCACCATGCGCCGGATCCGCAGGTCGTCAGGGGCATCCACCACGATGACGAGGTGGAAGGAACTCCCCTGCCCTGTCTCGACGAGCAACGGAATGTCCTGGACCACGATCGCGCCGGGCGCGGCCGCGGCCAGCGTTGCAGCAGCCGACGCACGGACCAGGGGATGGATGATGCTGTTGAGCGTCTGCCGCTTGGATGGTTCCTCGAAAACGATGGCGCCCAGCGCCGGACGGTCCAGGCTGCCGTCCGCAGCAAGAATACCCTCTCCGAAAGCCTCCACCACCTGGGCAAGTCCGGGAGTACCGGGCTCAACCACCTGCCGGGCGAGGATATCCGCGTCAACGAGGGTGGCCCCCAGTTCCTGGAGTCGAGCGGCCACCAACGATTTACCCGAGGCTATGCCGCCCGTCAGCCCAATCTTCAGCACCCCTCCACACTAGACTGAAGCGGTGGAAAATGAGGACGAAAGCCGCGCGACCAGCTACACGACCCTCGCATCGGGACCCGATTTCCGCCACGAACTCGAGATCCGCCGGTCCCGTTTCATCACCGTCCTCCGCCGCTCAGCGGACGAAGAATCAGCACGCGAACTTGTTGCCTCGTTACGCCGGGAGTTCCACGATGCCGGTCACCACTGCTCGGCCTTCGTGATCGGGCCCGACCGCATGGTCCAGCGTTCCTCCGACGACGGAGAGCCGTCCGGCACCGCCGGGATACCCATGCTTGAGGCGTTGATCAAACGGGAGACGGCCCCCGGGGTGACTGACCTCAGCGACATCAGTGCCGTCGTCGTGCGCTACTTCGGCGGGATCCTGCTGGGTGCCGGCGGCCTGGTGCGGGCCTACTCCGAATCAGTCTCTTCGGCACTGGAGCTGGCGCCGCTGGTTAACAGGAACCGCTTGCGGCTCTGCGACCTCGGTGTCCCCCACGCCGAGGCGGGCCGCTTGGAAAACGAGCTCCGCAGCAGCGGCTTCGTCATGGCGGAAACGGAGTACCAGGCACAACAGGCCGTGCTGAGGCTGGCCCTTCCCGACGAAGCCCCGGCCATCGAGGAGGCACGGTCGCGGGTGGCTGCGCTGACGGCCGGGAGTTCCACCTTGGAGCCCCGGGGTACCGAATGGATCGACGTTCCCCGCCAGGCCTAAGGAGCGGGGCAACGCAAAAGACCCCCACCGGGAAGGGTGGGGGTCTTTTGTTGGCTATTCAGCACAGCCCCGAAGGGCGGCCGAATTAGTTGCCGGTGAGCTTCTCGCGCAGAGCGGCGAGGGCCTCGTCGGAAGCCAGGGTGCCCGCGTTGGACTCAGCAGCAGCCGGCTCCGAGGAGTAGCTGGTCGCGCCGGAGTCGCCTTCGCCGGACGTTGCAGCAGCAGCGTCGTCGGCAGCGTGCTGTGCAACCTGCTTCTTGTGGGATTCCCAACGTGCCTGGGCGTCAGCGTACTGCTGCTCCCAAGCGGCACGCTGTGCCTCGTAGCCCTCGAGCCATTCGTTCGACTCGGGGTCGAAGCCCTCGGGGTACTTGTAGTTGCCCTCTTCGTCGTACTCAGCGGCCATGCCGTACAGAGCGGGATCGAACTCGGTGCTGTCTGCGTCAACGCCCTCGTTGGCCTGCTTGAGGGAGAGGGAGATGCGGCGACGCTCGAGGTCGATGTCGATGACCTTGACGAACAGTTCGTCGCCAACGGAGACAACCTGCTCGGCGAGCTCCACGTGGCGGACAGCCAGCTCGGAGATGTGCACGAGGCCTTCGATGCCGTCTTCGACGCGAACGAACGCACCGAACGGAACCAGCTTGGTGACCTTACCCGGAACAACCTGGCCGAGGGCGTGGGTGCGGGCGAAGGTCTGCCACGGGTCTTCCTGCGTAGCCTTGAGCGACAGGGAGACACGCTCGCGGTCCAGATCCACTTCGAGGACCTCGACGGTGACTTCCTGGCCAACCTCGACAACCTCGGACGGGTGGTCGATGTGCTTCCAGGACAGCTCGGAAACGTGGACGAGGCCGTCTACGCCGCCAAGGTCCACGAAGGCACCGAAGTTGACGATGGAGGAAACAACGCCGGGGCGGACCTGGCCCTTTTCCAGCTTGTTGAGGAACGTGGAGCGAACCTCGGACTGGGTCTGCTCGAGCCATGCACGGCGGGACAGAACAACGTTGTTGCGGTTCTTGTCCAGCTCGATGATCTTGGCTTCGATCTGCTGACCGATGTACGGAGCGAGGTCGCGGACGCGACGCATTTCGACGAGGGAGGCGGGCAGGAAGCCGCGCAGTCCGATGTCCAGGATGAGGCCACCCTTGACAACCTCGATGACGGTACCGGTAACGACGCCGTCTTCTTCCTTGACCTTCTCGATGTCGCCCCAGGCACGCTCGTACTGAGCACGCTTCTTGGAGAGGATCAGACGGCCTTCTTTGTCTTCCTTGGTGAGAACCAGGGCCTCGACCTGATCGCCAACGGCGACAACTTCGCCGGGGTCAACGTCGTGCTTGATGGAAAGCTCGCGGGAAGGGATGACACCTTCGGTCTTGTAACCGATGTCGAGCAGGACTTCGTCGCGGTCAACCTTGACGACGGTACCTTCGACGAGATCGCCGTCGTTGAAGTACTTGATGGTGGCGTCGACAGCTGCGAGGAAGTCCTCAGCGGTACCGATGTCGTTGATCGCGACTACGGGGGTACCGGGCTTCTCGGTGGAGGTGATGGTCATGTAGTAGGGGCTCCGTTGTGGATAGTATGTCGGTCAGGCAAACCGCTGCCGCCCGGGTCCGGACTGCAGAACACGGCGAAGTGCCGGGTCATCCTGATTTGTGGATTATTACAAAATGGATGCGCGCACGTAGTACACGCCCGTTTATTGTAGTCGATTCTGCAAAGCAGGGTCAAAAGGACGCCATGCAGCCTCAGGCCGGGAGGACCTGTCCCAACTGGGCAAAGGTGGTTCCGCCGTCCAGGAGCCGGGGCAACACCCTGGCGTAGCCTTCGGCGGTACCGGAAGCCGGCCGGTTGAAGTGCGAGATCACGATGTCGCCGGCTTTCGCCTTGCCCACCTCGGCTGCGACGGTCGCCGGCGGAAAGGTCGCTCCGCCGTCGCCATTGATGGTGAAATTGACGGGCAGCATGCGGAGCCTGCGCGTCATGGCCGCCGCGACGTCGTCGTAATAGGCCGTACCGGGACGGAAGAACCGGGGCCATTTGCCGGTCAGCGAGTGCAGGGCAGCCTGGTTCCCGGTCAATTCATCGTAGGCATCCGCCACACTGGCCGTGCCCGTGATGCCGTAGGCCGCCCGTCCGCTGACGGACAGCGGCAGGTGCCGCGTTCCGTGGTTGGCAAGCTCGAACAACGGCTCGGCGGCGAGGTCGGCTGCCAGCGCAGGGTTGGCGGCCAGCCAGCGGCTGTTGACGAACAACGTGGCCGGCACCCTGAGGCTGCGGAGGGTAGCCAGGAGCCTCTGGTCGCAGCCGGCTCCGCCCGGACCGCCGCAGGCATCGAACGTAAGGGCCACCTGGCGGCCAGGTGAATTGTCCACCACGCCTGTCACGTGCAGTCCCCACTCCTTGGGGCGCAAGGCACTGAATTCGGCCAGGATTTGTTCCCTGCCGGGCGGCGCAGACACGGCGTTCGACGCCGGTGATCCCCTTCCGGTGTCCACGCCGCCGGTCGCTTCACCCCTGCCGGCGTCGACGCCTCCAGCTTGCGGACTCTGGTTCCGCACCGCCAGGGCCGCTGCTTCTTCCTCCTTGGACAGTTCGGCAATGGACGGCGGCGGAGTTGCCGGACCGGCACCGCCGGAGCTGGACGCCGCAGATGGCACGCCGCTCCCGCCGTCGGTGGAACATGCGGCCAGGGCGGCGGACGCGAGGCCCGCCATTCCAAGCAGCACTGATCGCCGGCCGGCCAGCGGCCGCCGCTTGGAATCCCCCATGGATGTCCTCTTCTTTTTGCGTGCTATGCAGTTGTTGAGCTGTGGATGGAACTAGAAATGCGTGAGGCAGTGCGCCGGCCGTTCAACGGCAAACAGCTGCTGGGCCGCAAAAGCTGCCCCCGGCGCGTGCACCTGGATCCGGCCGGCCGCGGCCAGGGTCACAGGCGACACGGAGCCGAGGTAGATCGAGGCCAGGTCTGAGACATCAAGGCTGAGGTCCGGATCCGTGCCGGCAACGTCCCTCACGGTGGCGGCACCGGAGTCGGACGCGATTTCCCACGTGCCGCCCGCCAAGCCGAGGGTATCCGAAACCTGCAGGACCAGTTTGCTTGTGACGGGATAGTGCCTGGCCGTCAAAGCCGCGGGCAGATCGAGGATCCTGAGCCACAGCATGTCGCGGACATCGGAGGAATCGATGCAGCGCGGATCCTCCAGCGCCCAGACCAGGGGATCATCCACCGGGGCCTCGTTCCAGGTGACCACGTCGATCAGGTCGATGCTGCCCAGGAAGCGCCACAGATCGAGGTACGCGGCATCGTTGCCGGCCACGAGGTCAACTACCTCCATGGTGAAGGGCTTGGCGTCCCACCCTTTGAAGCGGTACGAGACGTAGCCGTCAACGGTTCCTTTGGCGTCATAGTGCAGTGCACTGCGTACTGCCAGGTCCGGTTGCCCATCGTGGCCGATCGAACCCGAAGCCAGGAGCCGGTAGTACTCCTGCCGTCCAACGGACCCCGGGGTGGCGCGCTGGACGCGCTCGAAAATCTGCGGTGCGATGTCCAGCAGGACTGCCGGATCTGCCACTTCCACGGTTCCCGTCATCTGCCCGCGGACACGGAACCGGGGTCCGGTATCCACCTTGATGCTCCGCTCGAACGTGGATACGCCAAACCCGAAGCGTCCATAGATGGTGCCCTCGGAGGCCGTAAGCGCCGCCATGGCCAGGCCGTCATCCTTGGCCCCTTCGAGGTCGGCAGTGATCATGCCGCGCAGGATGCCTTGGCGCCGGTGTGTACCGCGGACGGTGACGGCAGTGACGAGGTTGGCCTCGAGTTGCCGCCCAAAGCCGATGTTGAGGGGCTTGCGCATGGTGCCGTAAGTGGCTACCGGAACGTCGGCGCCTACGGAGTGTCGGGGTACATCGCCTTGGACGTATACGCCGGTCAGCTCGCGCTGGTCGACGGCGTAACTGGCGAGTGTCTTGGCGACGAAATCCTCGTTCCGACGGTGCTGGTGGAAGCCGTGGGAGACTGCGTGTACCCATGCCGCGCTGCGTGCGTAACCAGGCTTGTCCTGGCCTGCGGCGGGAAATCGGTGGACGGTGTACTTTGCCTGGTGTGTTTCATTGGGATCAGCCACGATCCCGAGCCTAGCCAGCAGCAGGAGGGCGCGCCACCATCCCGGCGGCGCGCCCTCCTGCGGACCTTCGGATGTCCTAGTGTCCGGCCTCGTGCCAGCTCGAACCGACTCCGATCTGGACATCGAGGGGAACGGACAACTCCGCAGCGGCACCCATCTGCTCCGCCACGAGCTTCTCCACGGCCTCGCGTTCGCCGGGGGCCACTTCCAGGACGAGTTCGTCGTGTACCTGCAGCAGGAGGCGGGATTTCAGGCCCTGGCCTGCCAATTCGGCCGCCACGCCGAGCATGGCCCGCTTGATGATGTCCGCGGCCGAACCCTGGATGGGCGAGTTCAACGCGATGCGCTCGGCAGCTTCGCGGGCCTGGCGATTGGTGCTCGTCAGGTCCGGCAGGTAACGGCGGCGGCCTTCGATGGTGGCGGTATAGCCGTCAACACGGGCCTGGTCCCGCACGCCGTCGAGGTAGGCACGGACCGCGCCGAAGCGGTCGTAGTAGTCCTTCATGAGGGTGCGTGCCTCGTCCACGGAGATTTCCAGCTGCTTGGACAAGCCGAAGGACGTCAGGCCGTACGCGAGTCCATAGGACATTGCCTTCACCTTGGAGCGCATGGCACTGGTGACGTCCTCGGGGGCCACATTGAAGATCCGGGAACCCACAAAACGGTGCAGGTCCTCACCGTCCCGGTACGCCTGGATCAGTGCCTCGTCCCCGGAAAGGTGGGCCATGATGCGCATTTCGATCTGCGAGTAGTCTGCAGACAAGAGGCATTCGTAGCCCTCGCTCACCACGAAGATGCCACGGACCCGGCGGCCTTCCTCGCTGCGGACCGGGATGTTCTGGAGGTTGGGGTTGTTGGAGGAGATACGTCCGGTCGCGGCGATGTTTTGCGCGTACGTGGTGTGGATCCGGCCGTCCTCCGCAACGGACTTCTTGAGTGTCTCCACCATCTGGGCCAGCTTGGACGATTCGCGGTGGGCCATGAGTTGAACCAGGAACTCGTGGCCGGTCTTCTCCAGCAGGGCCTTCAGGGAGGCCGCGTCCGTGGTGTAGCCGGACTTGATCTTCTTGGTCTTGGGCAGGCCGAGTTCCTCGAACAGGACAGTCTGCAATTGCTTCGGGGATCCGAGGTTCACTTCATGGCCGATCGCGGCGAACGCCTCCTCCTGGGCTGTCTCGATCACCTTGGTGAGGTCAGCGAGTTGCTCGTTCATCCGGTCCTGGGAAACGTAGACGCCAGTCAGTTCCATCTGCGCCAGGACGCGGGCCACGGGGAGTTCCAGCGTGGTCAGCAAGGCCTCCGCCTTGCGCTCGGCAAGCTCCTTTTCGAAGTGCTTGCTGAGGGCATGCACGACGGCGGCATGCTGGACCAGCGCCGCGGCGGCGGCCTGGTCGCTGTCCCCGGCAAGGTCCAGCTCCAGCTGGCCCGAGGGAGCCGCGGCCGCACCGAGGGTGATCTTCAGGTGCACTTGGGCGAGTTCGGCGAGATCGTAGCTGCGCCGGTCAGGCTGGATGAGGTAACCGGAGATGGAGGTGTCATCCACCACGCCTTCCAGGCCCAGGCCACGGTTGTGCAGGGCCTTGAGGGCAGACTTGAACTCGTGGAGGATCTTGGCTTCCTCGGGGTCCTTGAGCCAGGTGGCCAGGACCGCTTCCGCAGCGGCATCCAGCCCGGTGAGTTCGATGAACGCGGCGCCGTTGTTCCGGACCACGGCAATGGCTGCAGCGTCTTCGCCGATGCGTCCGGGAACGAACTGGGCGGAAACCGCAGAGCGCATGCCCGAGCCGGCAGCGAAGAATGCTTCCAGGCCGGCAGCATCGGACAACACACCGAACTCCGGGGCCTCGATGGTGTCCGGGGCCGCGCCGGCGGTGTCATCGCCGTAGAGGTCGAACAGCCGCGTGCGGAGGGTGCGGAACTCGAGTTCCTCGAAGAGGTCCTCCACCGCCTGGCGGTCCGGACGGGGTTCATGGAGGTCGGCCAGCGAAACCGGGAGTTCCAGGTCCGTCAGCAGTTGGTTAAGGCGCCGGTTGCGCTTGACGTTCTCGACGTTTTCCTTGAGCGCTCCACCGACCTTGCCGCCAATGGAGTCCAGGTTCTCGAGGATGCCTTCGAGTCCGCCGTAGAGGTTGATCCATTTGGCGGCCGTCTTGGGACCCACGCCCGGAACGCCCGGCAGGTTGTCCGCCGTCTCGCCGACCAGCGCTGCGAGGTCCGAATAGAAGGCGGGCTTGACGAAGTACTTCTCCTCGATGGCAGCCGCGTCAAGCTTGGGAATGTTGCTGACGCCCTGCTTGGGGTAGAGGACAAACACGTTGTCATTGATGAGCTGGAAGGAGTCCCGGTCTCCCGAGACCAGCAGGACCTCGAACCCTTCGGCGTCGGCCTGGGACGCCAGGGTGGCGAGGATGTCGTCCGCTTCGTAGCCGGGCAGCGCAATGGTCTTGATGCCCCACGCTTCCATCACCCGCGCAATCAGGCCGATCTGTCCCGCGAACTCGGCCGGCGTGGCATTCCTGCCGCCCTTGTACTCGCTGTACTCGGCCTTGCGGAAGGTGGTGTCGTCAGAGACGTCGAAGGCCACTGCAACGTGGGTGGGCTTCTGGTCCTTGATCAGGTTGATCAGCATGGAAGTAAAGCCGTGGACGGCATTGGTGAACTGGCCACGGGCGGTGGAGAAATTCTCTGCGGGAAGCGCGTAGAAGGCACGGAACGCCATGGAGTGGCCATCCAGGACCAGCAGCCGGGGCCGCTCCTCCCCTGTGATGGAAGGTGTTGCTGCGGAAGAGGGTGCTGGTGCCGTTGCGACGGCAGCAGCCTGGGCCGTTGGATCCTGGTCCGGTTTGGTTGTTTCACTCACAGGTGCCAGCCTAGTTGGCATGATGGACAATTTCACGCCGAACCGGTTTGTCGACGAACTGAACCAGGCAGGCATCCCCGAGGAATTCCATGGTTGGCTTTCCGCCTACGGCGTGGGTTCACTGGTAGTCAAAATGGGCATCCGCTTCACCGAGCTCAGCGCCGAGCGCACCGTTGCCACGATGCCCGTGGAAGGAAACACGCAAGTGGCCGGAATCCTGCATGGCGGGGCGCACGTGGTCCTCGCGGAAACCTTGGGCTCCTTTGCCGCATCCCTGCACGCCGGACGGGGCCGCCATGCCGTGGGAATCGAAGTGGGCGCCACGCACCACCGGTCCATTGCCGCCGGCACCGTGACGGGCACCTGCACCGCCATCCACCTGGGCGGAACCCTGGCCACCCACGAAATCGTCATCACCGACGAGAAGGGCCGCCGGCTGTCCACCGCCCGGATCACCAACATGATCCGGGACAACCGTCCGCAACGGACCGACGGCCCGGCAGGCACCCCTGCGGACTAGGCCCCCTTCCGGGGCATCCGGTAATGGAGCTCGGCCGCCGCGCCACCGAGGATGCGCGACGAGACCAACTCAAGTGGCGCCGTCGGGCCCTTCAACGGCAAGAGCCGTTTTCCCGCGCCAAGTACCACGGGAATGATGGTGACGATCATTTCGTGGAGCAGTCCCGCATTGGCGAACTGCGCCACGAGGTCGCCGCCACCCACAAGCCAAACGTTTTTGTCCCCGGCATCGGCCACGAGGTCCGGAGCGAACTCGCGGACGTCGCCCCGGACAAACGTCACGTTGGCACCAGTTGGCGCAAGATACTCGTGGTGGGTGAAGACCCAGCAGGGATGGTCCGGGTAGGGCCATTTCCCGGCCTCATGCTCCATGAGCCAGCGATACGTTTCGCCGCCCATCGCAATGGCTCCCACTCCAGCGAAGAAGGACTCGTAGCTTCCGCTGACGCCTTCCACCCTGTCGAATTGGAGCAGCCATCCGAGATCGTCCTCGGGTGAGGCGATGAAGCCGTCAATGGTGGACGCAACGTAGTACTGGAAGAGTGACATGGCCCCAGACTAGCCAATCGGCGCGCCTGGAGCAGCCAGTAGGGGCGCTTCAGTTGGATCCGGCGTTTCCGTACTCCACCCGGACGCTGCCGTCATCGCGAAGCACCACCACGCGGCCTTGAGCGAGCGTCCAGCCGTCGTTGAGGAGGAAGATCCTCCCGCCGCTCACTACCAGCAGCCGCAGCCCCGAATACCGGTACAGGGGGTTGGCCTCGGTTCCCGCCGATTCCTCGCGCACATTGGGCGCGGTGACGGCCAGCCGTTCCTTGCTGTACACCACTGCCGTTGGCAGGAGGCTGGACCGTTGCTGGTAATCGACGGCGGCACCACGGCCCAACGCCTGGGCGTAATCCGAGGTGCCCCAAAACAGCAGCAACGTCACCAGTACGAAGACCAAGGACCGCTCAAGTGCCTTCGGCGTCAGCCGAAGGTTCCTGGATGGCGGAGCAGAACGGCGACGGACGCTGAGGCCCCAGGCGCCCACCACCAGTCCGGCAGCAATCAGGAAGGGAACGTAGAGCAGCGTGCGGTCCGGTTGGGCAACCACAACCACCCACATCACCGCGGCATACGCGAAGCCGAGGACCACCACCACCATGGCTGTCCGGTGAAGCAGAACCCTGTGCCGGGCTGCGCCCAACAGCCGGGAGACCGCACGGTCCAGCATCAGCCACAGCAAGCCGAGCACCACGAGCCATGCGAGGGGCTGGAAAAGCGACTGTATGCTCCGCAGGATGAAGTCCTGGACGGTGTAACCAAACAGGCTCACGTCCAGCCCCATGGCTTTGGCCTGCGCGTCGGTGCGCGCCCAGCCAAAGTAGACCAGGAGGGCCGTGGCTACCGTCAGGGGCGGACCGATCACAGACAGCACGTCAAGGGTGCGCTGCCAGCGGGTGTTAGCCAGATTCAGGTCCGCTGTTTCGGCGGAGGCGGTTGGCTCTGGTTGCGGATCCGATTCCTGGGCAGAATCGGGTACTGCACCTGCGCTCATGGCGTTGCCGTCGGTGACGGCGTCGCGGAAGGGCTGCCGGGCATGGGACTGGTACCGGCCGACGATTGTCCCTGACCTGCCGTGGGATTCGGCTGGGCGGAGGCTGCGTCCTCGTAGAAGAAGGTCACCGTGCCGGTGATGTCCACCGTGTCCGTGATGGAAACCTTGACGGTGTCGCTGCCGGGTGCGGCCGGCGGCATCTGGATGTACATCGTCTGGTAGTCGCCGCCGCCCGAAACGATCTCGGGGAACGCCGGCTGTCCGTCGAAGAGAATGTCGCCCACCCGCGCGTAGTAGCCGTCCAGCCTTACGA
The DNA here is from genome assembly GCF_044748465.1 of Paenarthrobacter sp. NPDC089988. Taxonomy (NCBI): domain Bacteria; kingdom Bacillati; phylum Actinomycetota; class Actinomycetes; order Micrococcales; family Micrococcaceae; genus Paenarthrobacter; species Paenarthrobacter sp. NPDC089988. The sequence goes on along the minus strand of NZ_JBIVGD010000001.1, from coordinate 483,959 downwards.
TCGTGCCGCCGCTCCGGGGTCCGGACGCGCGCTGCAGTCCCGGTATCGGAACCAGGTTTTCATCCACCACCGTGAGTCCGCTGAGGTGCCTCGGACACGCTTGGCCCGGTGCCGTCGTCGCCTTCAGGGGAAGTGCCGGAGTCGCGCGGTGCTGGGCGAGGACCGCGGCCGACGTTGCTGCCACTGTGGATTCCAAGCACTGGGTCTGCGGCACACGGGGTGTTGCGGCGACGGCGTTGGAAGCTTTCAGCCAGTCCTGTTGGCTGCCACTTTGCACGGCTTTGCAGACGGCGGCGGCGGCCTGCCACACGGCGGCGTCCGGATCGCCCTCGGCGCTCTCTGCAAGAGCATCGCACTGGAACTGCTGCAGCAGGAGGTAGCGCTGGCCGGATGTCGGGTCGTTGGGGCCAACGGGTCCGATGGGGACCCAGCGGACCACGGGCGCTTCAGCTTGAGGGGCTGCCGGACCGGCAGGGCCCACCGGCTGTTGCGCGGTAGGTCCGACGGCGGTTGGCTGGGCCGCGGAGGAAGCGGACGTTGCCGCCGGTGCTGGATTGGGCGACGGACTATCCGGATTTGTGGCTGGTGGGAGGCACGCAGAAAGTCCCAGCATCAGGACGGGAACAAGGGCCAGTCCGATGAAGTGGCTTAGGGATTGGCTCTTCATGACAGCCCCACATCTGCCGGATCACCATCGTGCAGTGATGTAAGTTCACTGCTGATTATTCTCCCGAATGGACTTTACTGCCAGAGCGGCACCGGGGTACGGGGGCTACTTCCCGAAGTACGGCACGATCAAGTAGATGCCGAACAGGACCGCGAGGCCGCAGATCCCGAAGCAAACGTAGGCAAGCGATCTGATAATCATCGGCGACTTCTGCTGTGCGTCACCCGCGATGGCAGTCAGGCGCACACCCAGGGAGTACAGGACCACGAGGGTCACGGCCGCCACGAGGGTTACGCCGGCAACCTGCAGCAATTCCAACCATTTCATCGCTGCATATCCTTGTTCATCGTGGTTTTGGCTTTCTTCTTCTTCCGGAACCGGACGGCGTACCCGGCTTCTTCGACTTCCACAGCGTTGTGGTGGCCCACATGGGATTTCCGCGAGGCAACGAACATGAACAGGACGGCGGCGGTTCCTGCCACGGCCGCAATGACGACTCCCACCACCCCAATGTTGACCAGCAACGCGGTCAAGGCTCCAACAATGGCGGCAGCCGGGAGTGTGAACAACCAGCCAAGGGCAATCTTGCCCGCCGTGCCCCACCGCACCGAGGTGCCTTTGCGGCCCAGGCCGGAGCCGATCACCGAACCGGAAGCAACCTGCGTGGTGGAGAGCGCGAAACCCAGGTGCGAGGACGCAAGGATTGCCGTGGCCGTGCTGGTTTCGGCCGAGAAGCCCTGGGCCGGCTTCACCTCGGTGAGGCCAGACCCCATGGTGCGGATGATGCGCCAGCCACCGGCATACGTTCCGATGGCGATCGCGAAGGCACAGGCTGCGATCACCCAGAACTGTGGTCCTGAGCCCGGGGCCTGGGTGCCCGCGGCGATGAGGACCAAGGTGATGATGCCCATGGTCTTCTGTGCGTCATTGGTGCCGTGCGCCAACGCCACCAGGCTGGAGGTGAAGATTTGGCCGGTCCTGAATCCGCCGCGTTTCTGGGTGAGCTTGTCCCCCGTTTCGGGATCGTGGCGCGAGGTCAGCGCATAGGCGAGGCGGGTACAAATGTAGGCCACTACACCGGCGATCAACGGGGCGAAAACGGCCGGAAGGATGACCTTGAGGAGCACGGTCTCAAAATTGATCGAATGCAGGCCAATGCCCACCACTGCAGCACCAATGAGGCCACCGAAGAGTGCGTGGGAGGAACTGGACGGGAGGCCCTTCAGCCACGTGACCATGTTCCACAGGACAGCGCCCATGAGCCCCGCGAAGATAATGTCCGGGGTGATATGGATACCGTCGGATCCTTCCCGGATGAGGCCGCCGGAGATGGTCTTGGCTACCTCCGTCGAGAGGAAGGCGCCCACCAGATTGAGGACGGCCGCCAAGGCAACTGCCGTCTTGGGCTTGATCGCCCCCGTGGCGATGGGCGTGGCCATCGCATTGGCTGTGTCGTGAAACCCGTTGGTGAAGTCAAAGAAAAGGGCCAACGCTATTACCAGCGCGACCATGAAGGTGATTTCCACCTGTTGCCCAATCTGCAGAGTCGACGTTCAGCAGTTTCACTTCCCCGTACCTGCCACGCACAGCATAGTTCAGCAGATGTTCACTCACTGGACTTGCCGAATTCTTCACGGCGGGCTTGAAACCTTAAGAATCCTACGTGCCAGCCCCCGGGGGGGACAAACGAATCCCGGGCGTCCTCAGCCCAAAAATGACCTGACCGCCGCCAGGTCGCGCCGGGAAAGCCCTCGCCGGGGATCCGGTGAGATACACAGCACACGGTCCCGCTGGTAATCCGCCCAGGACTGCGCTTCCGCCTCCTGCCCGAGTTGGTCATCGAGCCAAATGAACCGTTCGGCCCCGGAAGTGGCGAGATCCTTCTGGAGGGCCGTCAATTTCCACCATTCAGGGCCCGCATCCCAACCCTCACTGGAAAGAACGGGCCACTCCTGGCCATTGAGGCCGATTGCGGGGCACAGGAACTCCGGAGCGAGCCGCTCCCACGTGGTGAGCCACACAAAGCGCGCTGCCGGATGCTCGGCGATGAGGTTGAGTTCGGCAACCAGCCCGGGAGCATAGGCGACGTCAAGAATGCCGGCATCGGCTATGTGCCACTCGCCGCCCCAGTCTGTGACGCCCAGCGGACTGAACGGATTCACCACGCCGTCGACGTCCAGATAAATGGATACGGGCACAATGGACATCGGCATCGTTCTCCCTTCCCCAAAGGTTCACGTTCAGCGTACGGCACGCGTTCCGGACGGAAAAACGGCCCAAATCAATTCCTTGACGTGCGTCATGTGAATGATATTCTGGAGACATGGAAAAGCCTGCGGCAGAGTCGCCGAACGCCCATTCGCACCGAAGCGTCCGCCCCATCGAGGAGACGGTGCGCACGGATTTCCGGCATGCGATGTCCTATGGCGGGTACCTGGGCCTGGACCGGCTGCTGAGCTCCCAGCATCCGCTGAGCCAGCCGGAGCACCATGACGAATTGCTGTTCATCATCCAGCACCAGACCAGTGAGCTGTGGCTCAAGCTGGTGCTCCACGAACTGTTGGAAGCCCGCCGCCTCTTCGACCAGGACAACCTTGGGAAGGCCTTGAAGTGCATCGCCAGGGTGAAGGCCATTCAACGCACCATGACTGAGCAATGGTCCGTGCTCGGCACACTCACACCCCGCGAATACGCGCAATTCCGTGGCTTCCTGGGAAGTTCCTCCGGCTTCCAGTCCTACCAATACCGGGCAGTGGAGTTCCTCCTCGGCAACAAGAACCGGGGCATGCTGCGGGTCTTCGAAAGCGATCCCGAGGCTCACGCCCTGCTGAGCGCGCTGTTGACCGAGCACACACTCTACGACTCCTTCCTCCGCGTCCTGGCCCGCGCCGACTACGACATTCCTGCCGACATCCTGGACCGGGACACCAGCGAACCGTGGTCCTACCGCAAGGACCTGGTTCCCATTTTCCAGAAGATCTACGAATCCGATGACACGCCGTGGGGCCTGTACGAGGCCTGCGAGGACCTGGTGGACGTCGAAGACAACTTCCAGGCCTGGCGCTTCCGCCACCTTCGCACGGTCCAGCGGACCATCGGCTTCAAAGTGGGAACCGGTGGCTCCTCGGGCGTCGACTTCCTCAAACGCGCGCTGGACCTGACCTTCTTCCCCGAGCTGTACGCCGTCCGCACCGAGATCGGCAACTGACCCTTTTCCGGCCCCACCCAGCAGGAGCAACCATGAGCACACAGCAAACCCGGCCGCCCGCGTCCGCGGAACTGGACGCAAACGATCCCCTCGCAGCCCAGCGTGAGGCCTTCTACACTCCCGACGCCGGTCAACTCACCTCCTACCTCGACGGGAACTCCCTCGGCAGGCCCCTCAAGGCCACTGCCGCCACCCTGCAGTCCTTCGTCGAAGACGCGTGGGGCAGCCGGCTGATCCGCGGCTGGGACGAACAGTGGATGGACGAACCCACCCGCGTCGGTGACCGGATCGGCGAAGTGGCCCTCGGCGCCGCCCCCGGCCAAGTGACAGTGGGCGATTCAACGTCCGTGATGCTCTACAAATTGATCCGCGCCGCAGTGGACGCCCAGCCCGGCCGTAACGAAATCATCATCGACCGGGACAACTTCCCAACGGACCGTTTCATCATCGAAGGCATCGCCGCCGAACGCGGCGCCACCATCACCTGGATCGCCCCCAACCCCGCCAGCGGCGTCCGCGCCGCAGACCTGGACGGCCTGCTGGGCGAGCGGACCGCCGTCGTGGTCCTGAGCCATGTGGCCTACCGCTCAGGGTTCCTGGCCGACGCGAAGGCAATCACCGACGTCGTCCACCACGCTGGCGCCCTGATGCTCTGGGACCTCTGCCACTCCGTGGGCTCCGTACCCCTGGAACTGGACGCCTGGGACGTCGACCTCGCCGTCGGCTGCACCTACAAATACCTCAACGGCGGACCCGGCTCCCCCGCCTTCGCCTACGTGAACGCCGCCCGCCAAGACCTTCTGCAGCAACCCATCTGGGGCTGGATGGGCGCCGCCAACCCCTTCGGCATGACCGAGGCCTACGAACCGGCCAAGGGAATCCGCCGGTTCATCACCGGAACCCCGCCAGTGCTGGCCATGCAGCCCCTCAAGGACATGGTGGAACTGATAGCGTCGGTCGGCATGGACGCCGTCCGGGAAAAATCCATCAAACTCACCGACTACGCCATCGAACTGGCCGAAGAGTACCTGGTCCCCCTCGGCGCGGAAATCGTCAGCCCCCGCGACCCCGCAGAACGGGGATCCCACATCACCGTTGACCACCCCCTCTTCGCCGACGTCACCGCCCGGCTCTGGGAACGCGGGGTCATCCCCGATTTCCGTCCCCCGCACGGCCTCCGCATCGGCCTGTCCCCCCTCAGCACCAGCTACGCCGAAGTCGAACTCGGCGTCCTGGCCATCCGCGACGTCCTGACTGAACTGCAGTGAGCGCCGTCCTCGACGACATGGACTCCCGCCCCGGGAGCACCACGTCGTTGTTGCGGACCGTGATCGGACTCTACTTGCGCGAGGCCGGTGGGTGGATGTCCACCAAGGACCTCGTGCTGCTGATGGAAGCCCTGGGAGCGTCCGGGACGGTCACCCGGACCGCGCTGGGGCGGCTGCGGAAGAAGGACGTGGTCCGCTCGGAATCGAGAGACGGCACACCCGGCTTCACCCTGACCGAGGGCGCAGCAACCATGCTGGCCCGTGGCGACCGCCGGATCTTCACGCCCCGCGCCATGGATCCCGGCGATCCGTGGTGCCTCGTCTCCTTTTCCATCCCGGAAAGCGAACGGGAGAAACGCCACCAGTTGCGCCGCCGGCTCCATTGGATTGGCTGCGGCACTGTGGCCGCGGGCCTGTGGATCTGTCCCGACACGTTGCGGGACGAGGTGGAGGAAATCCTGGCTGACTTGGCACTTCGGGAGATGGCCACACTTTTCGTGACGCAGGCTCCGCTGGTCGGCGTCACCCCGAAGGAAGCGGCCGCTAAGTGGTGGGACCTCGATGCCGTGGCCGGATTGCACCGGGATTTTCTCCGTGAGCACAACGCCTCCGCCCCTGATGAGGCCGTGGATACCGGAGCGAAGGCGTTTGCTACGTACGTCCAAAGCATCGACCGCTGGCGGATCATTCCCTACCTCGACCCCGGCCTGCCATCCACATTCCTGCCCGACGACTGGCCAGGGACCCAAGGGACCGCCCTGTTTCGCCGGATCGTGGAAGCCTATGCAGGGCCCAGTGCGGAGTTCGTGCGGGACACCCTGGGCGTCACGGCGTCGCTTGCTGCTGGACGCTGACAGTCTCCCCTGGCTGCTGCTGGTTCTGCCCGGCAATACCCCGCAGGTAAGGTTCCCCGAGTTGCCCGATGGGGGTCCTGGCTGTTTCGCGGGAGAGGAAGACGGAGACAGCAGCCAAGCCCATGCAAAGAACCGCGAACCATGCGACGGGAAGCCATCCGTCGGCGCCCTTGCCGAGCAGGAGGCCCGCGATCAGTGGACCAAATCCCGCTACGACCAAGCCGAGTTGGTTGCCCAGGGCCATGCCCGTGTAGCGGACAGGCGCCGCGAACAACTCCGCGAAATACGCTGGCCAGATGCCGTTGAAGCACGAGTACAACAACGTCATGTTGACGAAAGCTGCGGCGAAGACGAGGACGATGTTTCCGGTGGACAACGCGCCGAAATAGGCAAAGATCGTGACGGAACACCCGATTGCCGCCGTCAGGAGCAGGGGCCTGCGCCCAACGGCGTCCGAAAGCTTCGCCACCAGAGGCATCACGAACATCGACAGGCCGATGGCGACCGCGTTGACGGTCAGGATGGACGCCTTGTCGAAGCCCACTGAACCCGTCGCGTACGCGAGGCCGAACACCGTGAAGATGGTCTGCATGACGGACATGATGGACATCCCAACAACACGGAGCACATCCGCCCACTGGAACCGCAAGACGTCCCGAAGCGGCAGCCTGGTGACGGCGCAACGCTCTTTTGCCTCGTCGAAGACCGGGGTCTCGTCAAGGTGGGTCCTGACCCAATAGGCGATGGCGAGGACAACGATGGACAGCCAGAACGGGATCCGCCATCCCCACGTCATCAACGATTCCGCCGGCAGTGCGGCCACAGGGATGAACACCAGGGTTGCCAGCACCATTCCCGAGGCATACCCGGTCATGACGAAGCTCGTGAAGAAGCCGCGCCGCCCGTCGGGGGAATGCTCAAGGGTCAGGGTGGAGGCTCCGGCGGATTCCGCTCCGGCCGAGAAACCCTGGGCGAGCCGTCCGATGACCAGCAAAACAGGCGCCCAGATGCCGATCTGGTCATAGCTGGGAAGGAAACCAATTCCCAGTGAGGCCAGCCCCATCACGCCGAGCGTGATGAGCAGGATCTTCTTCCGGCCCAGTTTGTCGCCGAAGTGGCCCATGACCAGACCTCCGACGGGCCGCGCGACGTAGGCAACGCCGAACGTGGCGAAGGCACCCACCAGGCCTACGGTGGGATCCTCCGAGGGGAAGAACAGGGGCCCGAAAACGAGGGCCGCCGCCGAGCCATAGATAAAGAAGTCGTAGTACTCAAGCGTGCTGCCCAGGAACGAGGCGAGGGCAGCTTTCCGGGGTGTCTTTCGCGGCCGTGATGACTGCGTGGTGGTGCTTTGCATGTGGATCTCTCCTTGGACGGCGTTGTCCTGCTTACAAGTGGAAGTCAACGGCGATGATCTGCTCGCTGTTGGGAAACGAATATTTCTTGAGTGGTTCGTGGAGGGGGTGGCTGTTGTACACCCCGATGTCCTCGACAGTGTTGAAGTCGGCCACAATCGCGTAGTCGAAGGACCGCTCGTTCCCGAGGACATCGGGTCCGTGGGTCAGGTGCAGCATCCCCGGAATGGTTCCACGCATCCGGTCCAGGCCTGCGATCCACGCAGCCATGTCTGCTGGAGGAAAGCCGGGCCTGAACTTGAACAGGACAGTGTGGCGGATCATCCGCCGACTCCGGCCGCAACGGGGGTGTAGGCCGCGGGCTGGCCGGACACGGTGCGGCCGGCCAGGTAGCCCATGGTCATGATCGGTCCCAAGGTCGCCCCGGCGCCCGGGTAGCCTGCGGCGTAGGCATTCTCTGCGGTGTTGCCGGCCGCGAACAGGCCGGCAATGGGTTGTCCGTCCACGTCCAGGACGCGGGCCAGGCCGTCCGTTGCCACGCCACCGTTGCTCCCGAAGGCGCCATTGACCACTTCCAGTGCGTAGAACGGACCCTTGTGCAGCGGGCCAAGCGACGGATTGGGCCAAGGGCAGGCGTCGTCTCCCCAATACTGGTCGTATTTGCTCTGGCCGCGCCCAAAATCAGGATCTTCGCCTTTGACCGCAAAGGTGTTGAAGCGCTCCACGGTGGCCTTGAGGTTCTCCGCGGGAACTCCGATCTTCACAGCCAGTTCTTCGAGCGTGGGGGCCTCGATGAGGTAGCCGGGAGTGGGTTGGCCCGCCCGGTGGGCGAGGATTCCGTAGCGTTCCAGGTAGCTGTGGTCGAAGACCACGTGGGCAGGGGTGTTGAGTGTCTGGTTGTTTGGCGAGTCCCAGGACTGCAGGCAGCGGGCCAGATCGTTGTAGTTCTGGGATTCGTTGGCGAACCTGCGCCCATGGCGGTTGACCATCAGGGATCCTGGCCCTTGCCGCTCGAAACGGAGCAGCGTGCCCACCGGCTGGCCGTCCCTGGTGTCTCCGGTGATAGCCATCGGCGCCCACCAGGCCTCGCGCGTTCCACGGGTCTGCGCCCCGATGCGTTGTGCCATCTTGAGGCCGTCGCCAGTGTTGGACGGTGGCGAGCACATCACGTAGAGCCGGGATGCCAGGAGTGAGTCGGCCAATGCTTTGTCCCACTCGAACCCTCCTGTGGCGAGCACCACGCCGTCGTTCGCGTGAAAAGTCTCGCCCGAGGCGAGCTCGACGCCCACTACCCTGCCGCCGTCGTACAGCAGCCTCTGCCCGCGGGCCCCGGTGACCAGTGCCGCACCGTCCCGGAGGAGGCTGGCCAGGAGCATAGCCACCAGGGCGTGGCCCTTCGCAACCAGTCCCTGCTCCTGGCGCTCTGCAAGTTCCGCCCAGGGGAACTTGGTGAACGCGCCCCAGGTCTCGTATTCCTGCATGGTGAAGGGAGCACGGCCATCCGACCGGACGTGCGGGGCGAGGTCACCGAGGGCCTCGCGGGCATTGAACAGATCCGGCTCAACGGTCCGGCCACCGTCCACTGCACCGGGCAGGTCCTGGCGATAGTCGGGGAAGTTGTTCAAGAAGATGAAACGCACGCCGCATTCTTCCTCGGCGAAGCGAAGCATGGTGTCGCCATGGTTCAGCGCGGCGTCCAGGAGTTCGTCCCGGCCCCTGCCCCGGGCGACGGCCCTGACGTACTGCGCCGCCGCCTCCTTGGAGTCGGTGAGGCCGGCTTCGCGGGCGTGGTGATTGTCCGCCACCCACAGCATGCCGCCGGACACTGCCGACGTGCCGCCAAGGAGGTCGGTCTTTTCCAGCACGACGACGGATTTTCCGGCGCGCGCTGCGGTCGCGGCCGCCGTCAAAGCGCCGGCTCCGGAACCTGCAACCACGACGTCGAAGGTATTTGATGGAGTGCCGTTCAGGTATTTCATGGGGAACCTTTCCAGGTCTTTTGCTTGGTCGTCCGTAGGGGCGGGGGCGTTAGACAGCCGTGTAGCCGCCATCAATGACAAGCTCCGATCCCGTGGTGAAACGCGATTCGTCGGAGGCCAGGTACAGCACGCCGTAGGCGATTTCCTCCGGCTCACCCTGGCGGGGCACCGGGTTCCCACCCACGAGTTGCTTGTAGTAGGCCTCGGGTCCGATGTCCGATTGTTCGGCCGAGCGCCGGCTCATCCGGGTGTTCATGGATCCGGGGTGGATGGAATTGACGCGGATGCCGTGGGAACCGTAGGCGGCGGCATCGGACTTGCTGAGGAGGCGAACCGCGCCTTTCGTGGCGTGGTACAAGGGCACGTTGCGGCCACCGGTGATCCCGTGGATCGAGGAGAAGTTGATGATGCTCCCGGCCTTCCTCTCCAGCATCAAGGGGACCACGTGCTTGGTCATCAGCCAGACCCCTTTGACGTTGACATCAAAGAGGAGGTCGAAGTCCGCCGTGGATGCCGTGTGGCTGGCGCCCGCGGGACCGATGATGCCCGCTGCGTTGACCAGGATGTCCGTACCGCCGAAGTTCCGGGTCACTTGTTGGACAACGTCGGCGATGCTGGCCTCGTCGGTAACGTCAACGTCGTATTCAGTCACCGAGGGGTGGGCGACGGCAGCTGCGGTACCCTTCCGGTCCAGGCTGGCCACCCGCGCACCCTGGGCCGCCAGCAGACGGACAGTCGCACTGCCCAGGTCTCCCCTACCGCCGGTCACGATTGCGACTTTCCCCGCGACGCGCTGCTGTCTTGGGGAATGTGTGCTTCCTGCTTCTGCCGCGGTCTCCTGGCCGGGGCTGGATACTGTGGGCACGTCCTTCTCCTTGCTTGCCGCGTCCTTGCGGCAGGTAGAACCTTGCTGTCGGCGCAGGGCAGCACGCATCAAGGCAGGTATTGCCAGGAAGGGTTGGTGGGCGAGTTGCCCGGCGCTTGTTTCCACTCTGGCAGCTTCAGTGTGGGTGGAACCACAGCATTACCGATGAACGGGAATCAGGCCTGTCCGTTGCTTTGCCGAAGCGCGCCTTTCAGCTCTCCCCGCCATCCGAGGGCGCGGGAGATACCGCGGGCAGCCGTCATGAGGACGGGAACACGCACGGGCGCATTCTCCTCATTCCTGGGCACCACGACGCTGAGCGCGGCAACCACGGTGTTGGACCGCCCAAAAACGGGCACGGCGATGCCACTGGATTCCGGGACGATGATTCCTGGCATGACGGCGAACCCACGGTGCCTGATCTGGGCCAGGTGCCGCCGTAACTCAGGGGGATCAGTCAATGTTGAATCCGTGAATTTCTGCAAAGGTCGTGACAGAAACAGTTCCTGGTAGGCGGCCGGGGAATGGGCCAGCAAGACCAGGCCGGAGGAGGTCCCGTGGACAGGGAGCCGACCGGCCACTTTGGTAATGTCCACCATCGATTCCCGGGAACCGATCCGCTCAATGTACAGAACTTCGCCGGAATCGAGGATGCCCAGGGTTGTGGAGTGCTGGACTACCGACTGTACGTCCTCCATGAAGGGCAGCGCGGCTTCCCGCAGGCCCACCATGCGGGAACTGCGGGAGACGAGTTCCCACAGCTTGGTCCCGATCCTTACTTCCGAATTTGGCTCCCGTTCCAAGAGCCCTTCGGCGAGCAGTTCACCGACCAATCGGTACGTGGTACTCACCGGGAGGCCGGATCGGCGCGACAAGGCAGCGACGCTCATGGTGCGGTGCTCGTCGTCGAACGCTTCGACCAGACGTACCACTCTTCTGATCACGGACTCTCCGGTGGGCGAATTGGCCACGATGCCTCCTGGTAGCTCGCCCCAGACTATGACGTGGACGGCTTCCGGCCTACTCCCCGCGGTCCGCCTGGACCCGCGAGACAAACTTGAACCGGTCCCCGCGGAACGCGCTGCGGGTCCATTCCACCGGCCGGCCCTCGGCATCCCGGCCCAGACGGTGGACCACCAACAGGGGCGCACCCATTTCGATGCCGAGCAACTGCACGTCGCCAGGCCCGGCGAGGGCGGTTTCCACGGTGTCCTCGACGTCGGAAATCCGGATGCCGTACGCATCGGCCAGAGCCGCGTACAGCGAACCCGCCTTTGACAGGTTGGCCTTGAACCGGGGAAGCCGCCCGGGAAGCCAGGCAACCTCGTGCGCCAGCGGTTCGCCGTCGATAAGCCGGATCCGCTCCAGCCGCGTCACGGGATCTCCTTGCTCCAGCCCCAAGTGGGCCGCCACCTCGGCGTCCGCGTTCACTACCGCCAGCGCCAGGAGCTTTGAGTCGGGGCGGAGCCCTTGGCTGCGGGCATCGTCCGAAAATGACGTCAATTGGCGGACATGCGTCATTTTCGGAGGCGCCACAAACGTTCCGCGGCCCTGGACCCGGCCAAGCTTGCCTTCAGCCACAAGCTCGCTGATGGCCTGCCGGACGGTGGTGCGTGAAGTCTTATACGTCTCAGCGAGTGCCCGTTCAGTGGGGATGAGGGTGCCCGGCTGGAGTCCTGAGATGAGCGCCAGGACCTCGGTCTTGAGGACGTAATACTTTGGAGCACCCGGCGCGACATCTGTGGACATGTTGGACATCCTACTTGTAGACACAAATATTGGTCTATGCCAATCTAGTCCGAGTTGGCCTGAAGCGGAAGGATCGTCCCATGAAGTTCGCCACGCACCGCCCTTGCTACCTCGAAGTCCCGAGCTCCCTCGAAGCCCCCGCGTTCCAGGCGGCAGGCGAATGAGCCCCGCCGTCCTCGGCCTGCACATCGGCGGATCCCGGACACATGCCCTGCGCGCAGAGCTGGACAATGCCGGCGACGACGACGGCGTTGACCTTCCGGAAATCACTGAGTCCAGCGCCAACCTCTCGTCCGTTGGACTCCACGGCGTGGACGCCGTCCTGCGCCGGATCGCGGGAGCCGCAGGCGGCGAGGTCCGCGCGGTGTGCGCGGGAGCAGCAGGTGCCGATACGCCCGCCAGTCGCGCGGTGCTTTCGGGGCTCCTGGCCGAGCACTTCCCGGGTGCCAGGATCGACGTGGTCCATGACACCCGCATCATCCTCGCCGCGGCTGGCCTCGACGCCGGAGCCGTGCTGGTTGCCGGAACGGGCTCGGTGGCCTGGGGCCGGAGCCGCGAAGGCCGGGAGGCCCGCAGCGGCGGCTTCGGCTACTTGCTGGGCGACGAGGGGGGCGGCTACTCCGTGGTCCGGGATGCCGTCAGGGAGGCCCTCCGCGAGCACTACGCGGGGCTGGAACCGGGAACTTTGGTGCAGGCACTCCTGGCAGCCACGGGCAGCGGTGATGCCTTGCAGTTGATGGACTTCTTCTACGCGAAACCCGAGCCCGACCACTGGGCAAGCCTCGCTCCACTGGTCCTGGAACTGGCAGTGGACGGCGATCCGGCCGCCCTGCGCATCCAGGCGGAGGCGGCCCACTCACTTGCGACCATGGCGCGCCAGGTGCTGGGTGAACTCGGCCTCGACCTGCCATTGGTGATGGCCGGAGGTTTGCTGGTCAACCAACAACAACTGGCCGGGGCCGTCGCGCGGAAGGTGGAACTGGAGGACCCGTCGGCCGTCCGCATCCTCACCGACTCGCCGGTACGCGGTGCAGTGCGGCTTGCAGTCGAACTCCTTCAGGCGTGACCCCACGCCCTCAAGCTCACGGAGACCTCCTACCTTCCGGCGCATGCGTTCTCCGGAGCGGACCTCCTCCATTCCGTGGAGCGTGGCAACAATACTGACGCGCCGCGGGGACTGCTGAAGGTCACCGAAACCTGGTAGCCCCCGCCGGTGGCGCAAGATCCGCTGGGTTTTCCAGCTACCGTCCACCCGTGATGCAGGCAGTCAACCGGAGTAGTCTGGAAACATGCCTCTCACGGACGGTGGTCGGTAGCAATGGGACGGGTTAAGCAACGGTGGCTGCCGGCCCTCTTGGTGCCGCTTGTGCTGATCGCCGGAATCCTGGTGGGTTCCATCCAGGCAGGCGCGGCCCCGTCCCTGCCGCCCAAGACGGCCCAGGACCTCATGGTCATGATCGCCAACAGCAACGTGCGGTCGCTATCCGGGACGGTGTCCCAGGAAGCAAACCTTGGTTTGCCGGATCTGTCCGGCACCGGCGGCGGGCCCGGCACCGGCTCACCCCTGGAGTTCCTGACCGGCACGCACACGGCCCGCGTCTACCTCGATGCGCCCGGCAAGGCACGCATACAGATCCTGGACCAACTGGCCGAACGTGACGTTGTGGTCAACGCAAGCGATGCCTGGTACTACAACTCGACCGACAACAGCGTGGTGCATGCCGCGTTGCCGCCACGGCCCGGCGCGGGAAGCATGCCTTCGGAGATTCCCCGACCCTTGGCCGCAACCCCCGAGGCCCTCGCCACCCGCTTCCTGGCGGCCATTGACTCCACCACGGACGTGACGGTGGGCCAGTCGGCAACCGTTGCCGGTCGAAGCGCCTATAGCCTGACGTTGACTCCGCGCAGCGAGGGAACCCTGGTGGAATCGGTGTCCCTCAGCGTCGATGCTGAAACAGGCCTGCCGCTCGGCGTCACCGTGCGAGCCAAAGGACAGGCGGAACCTGCCTACTCCCTCGCTTACACGGACCTGAACCTGGCCACCCCGGATGCGTCGTTGTTCACCTTCACGCTGCCAGCCGGGGCGAGCGTGACAGAGAAGGCGTTCCCCGCCAAGCCCGCCCTCCCGGTACCGGCCGTTCCGGCACCCCAAGAAGCGGTTCCGGCCCCGGGCGCAGATCCAGCGAACCCGTCGCCCCATGCCCGTCCGGCGGTGACCGGCAAGGGCTGGGACGCCATAGCAACCTTGCCGGCGGGTTCCGCACCCGCGGAACTCACAAGCAACCCGCAACTCAGCCAACTGCTCCAGCCGGTTTCCGGTGGACGGGCGTTGACCACTTCGCTGGCCAGCGTGCTGATTCTCGACGACGGCCGCGTGCTTGCGGGCATGGTTCCCTTGGACCGACTTGAGTCAGCCGCTGCCGCCGGCTGAGGGGCTCCGTGCCACGGAATCGCCCGGCGGGGACAGCACCGAGCTCGCCCTGGAGACACTGGGACTAGCCAAACGCTTCGGCCACCGCGCTGCCGTGGATGGCATTGCCTTGGCAGTACCCCGTGGTTCCGTCTTCGGTTTCCTGGGTCCAAACGGATCCGGGAAGACCACCACCATCCGCATGCTCCTGGGCCTGGTTTCGGCTGATGCGGGCACCATCAAGGTCCTGGGGCGGGACATGCCCCGGAGCCTTTCCGAGGTGCTGCCGGATGTTGGCGCGTTGGTGGAAGGGCCGGGCTTCTATCCGTTCCTGACCGGCGTGGGAAACCTGCTGAGGCTCGATGCCGCGGACAGGCATGCCCCACCCGCAACACGCCGCCAGCGCGTGGATGATGCCCTGGAACGGGTGGGCCTGGGCCACGCCGCGGGAAAGAAGGTGCGGGCCTACTCCCTGGGCATGAAGCAACGCCTTGGACTGGCCAACGCCATCCTCCGGCCGCGCAGGCTCCTGGTCCTGGACGAACCCACCAATGGCCTGGATCCCCAGGGCACCCGCGAAGTCCGCAACCTGGTGCGGTCCCTGGCAGCAGGTGGCACCACGGTTTTCGTGTCCAGCCACCTGTTGGCCGAGGTGGAACACATGTGCACCCATGTGGGCATCATGAGCGCCGGCCGGCTCGTGGCCCAGGGCCCGTTGGACGAGCTGCGCGCCACGGGCCAGTCCACCGTCCTGGTGACGACGCCCGACGTCGAACCTGCCACCCGTGTCCTGGCCCGCCTGGGGCTGGTCCCCGGCCCGGCACCAACGCCGGGCACTGTCCTGGGTGGCGGCCTCGACGGAATGGCACCTGAGGCGATCGTCGCTGCCTTGGTTGGCGACGGGGTCCGCGTGCGTGGCTTCTCCGTGGAGAATGCCAGCCTGGAAGATCGATACGTGTCACTGACCGGAGAGGGGTTCGACGTTGTCGGCTGACACTGTTTCCGAGCCATCCGTCCGCCCTGGAGTGGGTTGGCGCCTCCTGGGCTCCGAAGTGGCTGTCCTTTTCCGCAGGCTCCGCACGTGGGCGATGCTGTTGGCGCTGGCCGCAGTGCCCATCCTGATAGCCGTGGCGGTGAAGCTCTCCTCGCGTCAAGTGCCGCCCGGCCGTGGCCCCTTGTTCCTTGACCGGGTGAGCCAGAACGGCCTGTTCGTGGCGGTGACGGCACTGGTGGTGTGCGTCCCGCTGTTCCTCCCGCTGACCGTGGGCGTGGTAGCCGGCGACACCATTGCGGGCGAAGCCAACCTCGGCACCCTGAGGTACCTGCTGCTGGCACCGGCCGGCCGGATACGGCTTCTCCTGGTCAAGTACGCCGGGGCCGTCGCTTTCTGTTTCGCCGCCACGGCAACCGTCGCCGCTGCGGGTGCCCTGGCCGGCGTCGTGCTCTTTCCGATCGGTCCTGTGACGCTGTTGTCCGGCGACACCATCAGCGTGGGCGAATCCGTGGTGAGGTCGTTGCTGATCGCCGCCTACATCACGGTCTCGCTGTTGGGCCTGTCCGCGATCGGACTGCTGATCTCCACGTTCACGGACGTGCCGGTAGGTGCCATGGCTGCCACAATCGTCCTGGCCGTCGTCTCGCAGGTACTGGACAATCTCCCCCAGCTCGAGTGGCTGCATCCGTGGTTGTTCAGCCACCATTGGCTCGGGTTTGCCGACCTGCTGCGGCAACCCATAGCGTGGGACTCCTTTGCTGACAACGCACTCCTCCAGGCCGGTTACGTGGTTGTGTGCGGTGCCTTGGCATACGCGAAGTTCTCCACCAAGGACGTCCTTTCCTAGCTTTGGCGTAGGCTCGTCCCATGGCCAGATTCTTTGACGTGCACCCTGTAGATCCCCAGCCCCGGGCCATCGGCCAAGTGGTGAACATGCTGCAGGACGGCGGGCTGATCGCCTACCCCACCGATTCCTGCTACGCGTTGGGAGCACAGATCGGGAACCGCGAAGCCCTGGACCGGATCAGGGCGATCCGGCAGCTGGACGACAAGCACCATTTCACGCTGGTCTGCAAGGATTTTGCCCAGCTGGGCCAGTTCGTGATGCTGGACAACGACGTCTTCCGCGCCATCAAGGCCGTGACCCCGGGCAGCTACACGTTCATCCTTCCCGCCACAAGGGAAGTACCCAAGCGCCTGCTCCACCCGAAGAAGAAAACAGTGGGCGTGCGTATTCCGGACCACAAGGTGGTCCAGGCAATCCTCGCCGAGCTGGGCGAGCCGCTCCTGTCCAGCACGCTCCTGTTGCCTGACGAGGAAGAACCGTTGACGCAGGGCTGGGAGATCAAGGAGCGCCTGGACAACGAGGTGGATGCCGTCATCGACTCGGGAGACACCGGCTCAGAACCCACAACGGTGATCGACTTCTCCAGCGGCGTGGCCGAGGTGGTCCGCCGCGGCACCGGCGACCCGTCCCGCTTCGAATAGGACGACGCCGCCACTAGCCAAAGCGGAAACG
Source organism: Paenarthrobacter sp. NPDC089988 (assembly GCF_044748465.1). Classification (NCBI taxonomy): domain Bacteria; kingdom Bacillati; phylum Actinomycetota; class Actinomycetes; order Micrococcales; family Micrococcaceae; genus Paenarthrobacter; species Paenarthrobacter sp. NPDC089988. The sequence continues at coordinate 467,091 of NZ_JBIVGD010000001.1, read as the reverse complement.
GCAGCTTCCGTTAAGGACCACCTGGGCGACGTTGGTCAGTTCAAGGGCGAGTGCCGAGGGCTCGCCGCTGATGGGTTCCGGCGGAGAGGCAACCGCGATTGTGAGCTGGCGGTTTCCGTCCGCGCTGCTCATGGTGATGGTTCCGAAGCCGGGAAGGTCGCCGGCATGGCCGTAGTAGTTTCCGTTGGTGCACCTGTCATCCCATTGGTCCAGTCCCAGCCCATAGTCAGCCGACACCACGCCCTTCATCAGGAGCAGGCTGGACGGTGCCAGCAGGCGCCCGGCGAGGAGGGCAGCCTGGAAGGTGTTCACGTCCACCGCCGAGGACACCAGCCGTGGCGGCGACTGGCCTGACGCTAATGGGGTCTCTGTGATGTCCACGGTCCCGCCGTCGATGGAGGCATACCCGTGGACGAGGTTGGGAATGGCCCCGGCGTCTTCCAGGAGAGCCATGGATCCCAGCCCAAGGGGACCCCACACCTCGCGGCGGAGCACATCGGCGAGGGCTGCTCCCCTGAGCCGCTCCACCACACGGGTGAGCACCGTGTCCGCCCATCGGCTCGAATCAAGGCCCGACGGGTCGGCCAACAGCCTGCGGAGGGAAACCTCTCCCACGGGACCGTCACTGCCCGCGGCCACCTGATCGGCAAGGTCCGGCACGTAGGCGCTGACGGGGACATCGAGGGCCGCCTTGCCTTCCTCGACCAAATTCAGGACGGACACGGCAAGCATGCTCCGGAGCACCCCGCCCACAACGATCGGATCGGCGGACTCCACCGGCCGGCCATCTTCGAGGCTGCGGACCCCTGCCGCATACGCCCAGCTTTGCTGGCCGGAGCGCGCCTCAATCAGTACCGCCGGAGCTCCCTGGCTGATCAGGTCCCTGCTGAACACTTCCAAGGACGCTTGGAGCTCCAGGAACACCATGGAGGTGGTGGCATCCGTGGACGCTGACGGTGCTGAGGGGGCGGGAACCGGCGGTGCGGTCCGGGCGGAAGGAGGGGCCGTCGTCGTGCCCGTCACCGGCGCTGTTGACGACGCCGGTGGCGGCGGCGGGAGCGGGTCCGGCGGATCGGTGCACGAAGACGCCAGGCAGGCGGCGAGCAACAGGCTGCAGCAAACACCGGCAGCCCTGTGTGCAGACGCCCGCTTCACTTCACTTCTCCGGTTGTTCCTCCGGCTTGCGTGCGCGGCTCGGCTGGACCCTCATGGGCTCGCCGGGCATCTTGGGAAATTCCGGCGGGAACGGCATCTCCCCTTGCCCGTTATTCACGTCGCGTTCCCACCACTGCAGAAGGACATCGATGTTGCCGGGCTTTTCATGCATGGCCGCCCACGGATCGCCGATGGTCCTGAGCCGGTCCGGGACGGTCTGGATGGTGTACTTCGAGGGGTCGGCATTCTCCAGTTCGTCCCAGGCCAGCGGGCAGGAGACCTGGGCCTGGGCCACGGCGCGGGGACTGTAGGCGCCGGCAATGGTCCTGTCCCGGTTTGCCTGGTTGAAGTCCACGAAGATCCGGGAACCGCGTTCTTCCTTCCACCACGCCGTGGTGACGTGGTGCGGCATCCTGCGCTCCAGTTCCCGGCCCGCGGCAATGACGGCGTGCCGGACAACGAGGAACTCGTGCTTGGGATGGATCGGCGCATAGACATGCAGGCCCCGGTTGCCGGAGGTCTTGATGAAGGCCGTCAGGCCGGCCTCGTCCAGGACGGAGCGGAGTTCCTGGGCCGCCGGGATGGCGTCGGCGAAATCCGTGCCTGGCTGAGGGTCGAGATCGATCCTCAACTGGTCAGGATTGTCCGGATCGTTGGCCCGCGAAGCCCAGGGGTGGAAGACCACGGTGTTCATTTGGGCTGCCCACACGGCGGCGGCGGGCTCGTCAATCACCAGTTGCGGATGGGACCGGGCACTGGGGTAGGTGACCATGACCGAGCGGATGTAGTCCGGGGCACCCTTGGGAGGGTTCTTCGAAAAGAACATGTCTCCTTCGATATTGCCTGAATAGCGCTGCAGGCTGACGGGCCGGTTTCCGTTGGCAGCGACGAAGGCTTCCCCCACGTCCGAGAGGTAGCTTGCCAGGTCCAGCTTGGTCAGTCCCGCTTCCGGCCAGATGACGCGGCTTGGACTGGAGATACGGACCTCGCGGGGACCATCGGGGCCGGGCACGGTCAGGGTGGTGGATTCGCTCGCCATGGCCACAAGCTACCGTGCGCGGACCCTGCCCGTCAGCAGGTTGGGATCGTTTTGGGAGAAATTGGTGCGTGTCCGTATCTAAACCTGCTCCATGATGGATGCATGCCAAACACCGAAACCGCCCTGACCATCCCCGTCGACGACACCGATGTCCCGGGCATCCACCTCAGTCCGGAGGACCCGTCCGCCACCCTGGTGGTGGCCCACGGCGCCGGGGCGGGCATGGAGCACCCCTTCCTGCAGGGTTTCTGCGAGGCGATGGTGGCAGAGGGTGTTGCGACGCTCCGCTTCAACTTCCCCTACCGTGCGGCCGGCCGCCGCTTCCCTGACCGTCCACCGCTTGCCATCGCCACGTGGCGGGCAGTGGTGGCCAAAGCCGCCCAACTCTCCAACGGTATGCCGCTCTGGGCGGCGGGGAAGTCGTTCGGCGGACGCATGGCATCCATGGCCGTGGCCGAGGGCATGGACGTCCAAGGCCTCGTGTACCTCGGCTATCCATTGCATGCTCCAGGCAAACCCGAAAAGCTCCGGGACGAGCACCTGTACGGGGTCACCACGCCCATGCTTTTCCTTCAGGGCACCAGGGACACCTTCGCGACTCCGGAACTGCTCGAGTCCGTGGTGTCCCGCATCGGGCCAACGGCCACCCTTCAATGGGTAGAAGGCGGGGACCACTCCTTCGCCGTCAAGGGCGTCAAACGCACGGCAGCGGAGGTCGGCGCATCGCTGGCACCGGCCGTGGCGGGCTTCATGCGCACTGACGACAAGGCCGGGGTTACTTCGCCATAGGCTCGTGGCGCAGGTACTCCCGCCGGAACCGTCCGGTCCCGGCCGTGAGTGCCCGGAGTTCAATGGCGTACCGCAGGAGTTCCTGGTCCGGCACTTCGGCACTGACCTCGGCGCCTTCACCGCCGCCGCTGTCGGTGCCGGTGACCCGCCCCCTCCGTCCGGAAAGGTCGCTCATCACCGTTCCCACGTATTCATCCGGGACGCTGATGACCACCCGGGACACGGGTTCCAGGAGTTGGATTTTCGCCACCGCAGCCGCTTCGCGAAGGGCCAGTGCCCCGGCCGACTGGAACGCGGCGTCCGAGGAATCCACGCTGTGCGTTTTTCCGCCGACCAGCGTCACCTTGATGTCCACCACAGGGAAGCCTTCAGCGACACCCTTGAGCATCTGGGCGCGCACGCCCTTCTCGACTGACGCCACGAAGGTTCCGGGAATAACGCCGCCCACAATCCTGTCGACAAACTGGAAGCCCTCGCCGCGCCCCAGGGGTTCAACCTCGATGTCGCAGATGGCGAACTGGCCGTGCCCACCGGACTGCTTCACGTGCCGGCCATGACCGGCCGCCTTGCTGGCAAACGTCTCCCGCAGGGGCGTGATCACGTCCACGGTCTGGAGCTTGACTCCCTGTCCACGCAGGCGGTCCAGGACCACTTCGGCGTGCGCCTCCCCCATGCACCAGAGGACCAACTGATGGGTGTCCTGGTTGCGTTCCACCCGCAGTGTCGGGTCCGCCGCCGCCACCTTGCCGATGCTCTTGGCCAGGGCGTCCTCGTCGCTGCGGGACGCGCCTTCCACGGCTACGGGCATCAGGGGCTCGGGAATGTGCCAGGTCTCGATAAGCAGCGGTGCATCCTTGTCCGACACGGTATCCCCGGTTTCTGCGCCGGCGATCTTGCTGATGGCACAAATATCCCCGGCGACGCATTCCCGGACGGGCTTCAGGCTGGACCCCACTGGCGAGTAAAGATGCGTTACCCGTTCGTCGGAGTCGTGGTCCTCATGGCCCCTGCCCGAAAGACCCCTTCCGCCGATATGGATGGAGGAGTCTTCCCTCAACGTTCCCGAAAACACCCGGACCAGGCACACCCGGCCAAGGAAGGGATCCACTGTAGTGCGCACCACCTCGGCCGCCAATGGCCCCTCCGGGTCGCATGCCAGGTCCTTGAGCGGAGACCCGTCGAGCTTCATGGCTGGCGGGGCGGGACGTTCCAAGGGCGACGGCAGGGCGTCGGTGAGGAGCGCCATCAGTTCCTGAAGCCCCCGGCCCGTTTCGGCCGACGTTGGCATGACCGGGAAGAAGCTGCCCCGGGAAACAGCCTTTTCCAGGTCCTCGATCAAGTCCCCCAGTGGCAACTCTTCTCCGCCGAGGTAGCGGTCCATGAGTGTCTCGTCTTCGCTCTCCGCAATGATGCCCTCAATCAAAGGCCCGCGCGCTTCCTCGAGCGCGGCGTCATCGGCCTGGCCGCCGCCGTGCAGGACTCCTGCCACCCCGTCAGCGTCCGGAAGGTACAGCGGCAGCACCGACTCGCCGAAGGCTTCCTGGCAGCGCGCGACGGCGGCACTGAAGTCTGCGCGCGGATGGTCCAGTTTGCTGACAACCACGGCCCGCGGCAGCCGGACCCGCTCGCACTCGCCCCACAGGGCGATGGTGGCACCGTCTATTCCGTCGATGGCGGAGACAACAAAAAGGGCCGCATCCGCGGCCCGGAGACCGGCACGCAACTCGCCGGTGAAGTCGGTGTAGCCCGGGGTGTCGATCAGGTTGACCTTGATGTCGCCCACCAGGATCGGCGCCACGGACAAGGAGACGGAACGTTGCTGATGAACAGCTGAGGGATCCGAGTCGCTGACGGTGGTTCCTTCGGTAATGGAACCCATCCGGGTGATCGCACCGGTGGCTGCGAGCAGCGCTTCCACGAGCATCGATTTGCCGGCTCCCGAATGCCCCACCAGGGCGACGTTCCTGATCCGGGCAGGGTGGCTGGCAGTCAGTGCTGCACCATTCTCGCTTCGTCGGGGTTCCGTGGCGCTTGATCCCGTGGCCTTGACTGTCTCGCGCGTGCCCTTCGCGGACATGGGCGCCTCCCGGTGTTCGTATCCAGGCTCGGAGTCCGAACGCATGGCTTGGTTCGAACGTGTACAAGGATTGGACACCCTGAGGCAACCACAGGGCAAGAGGCAGCAGCGCAGATTCGGGTCGTTAGGCAGCGACTATCCCCAGCATCCCCCAGAGCAGCCCCGCGGAAACAGCGGCACATCCGGTGATGACCAGCGTGAAGCCCGTCATCCAGACGAAGCTGGGGACGCCCGTGGTGCGCCCCAGGATCCAGGCGTCCGAGGCTTGGAGACGCTCCCTGCGCCTGGTGTGCACCCCGGCGAGTTTCAGCAGGTCACGTAGGCCACCCACCGTGAGGGCAATACCCAGTGCCAGCACCACGTAGTTCACAGCCTCGGGTGGGGCGAAGAGGATCAATGACTGGGCGGTGGCAGCGCTGACCACGGCTACCAGCATCCCGGTCAGGTTCCGCAGGAAGACCAGGGACACCAAGAGGATGAGGGCGCCGATGGACATGGCGGCTCCGGAGCGTCCGGCGGAGAAAGCGGCGATCAGGGCAAGGCCCACCACCGCCGGGGCCGGATACCCCCAGAACCCGGACCACGCCGCTCCAAAGGCACTCCGCCCGCTGCTGACGAGGCGGCCGGAATGGTCCAGGCCGATCCGCAGGCTGTGCACGAAACGCCCGGTCATGAGGGCCGCGTATGCGTGGCCGAGTTCGTGCACGAATGTGACGTAGAGTCCGAACCACCGCCACGTCGCCCTGGGGATGCTCAGCAGCGTGGCGCCTGCAACGATGGCGAGGAGCACAGGCAGGGGCACTGCAGTGGTGTGGACCTCAGTGAAGCCGCGGACGACGGCCGCCCACCAGGTCTCGGGCACGGACGCGGGATCGAAGGCGGTACGGGTCACCGTCGAATGGTACGCAAGAAATCTGGGAATCAGACCAACGCCTGCTTGAGACGGGAGCGCAGGCCCGCCATGAGGATCTCCAGGCCGAAGTCGAAAGCCGCTTCACCACGTTCCGCGGACGGGCCCGCATGCGCCAGGGCACCGGACAGCGCCGGGTATCCGTCCACCGGCGGAGCCCAGACCACCTCCGGCGCTGCCAGGTCCAGGGCAAAGCCCAGCGCGAAGCTGTCGATGGTGGAGATGGCGGACACCACGTCCTGCCCGCGGAAGCCGGCCTCTTCGAGGGCGATCGCCAGATTTTCATACAGGGCCAGCACTTGCGGGTCCTGCACCGTCTGCAGGACCATCAGCGGCGCCAGCCGGGGGTGCCGGGCGAACGCGTCCCGATAGCTGCGCACGATGGCCCGGAGCGACTCTTCCCACCCCTGGCCTTCGTGAAGCTGGTAGGGGCTCTCGGAGATGATCCGTCCGCGCATGAGCTCGAGGATTTCGTCGCGGCCGCTGACGTGGTTGTAGATGGACGATTGGCTGACGCCGATTCTCCTGGCCAGCTTGGGCAAGCTGAAGTCGCCGGCTTCGTCCACCAGTTCCAAAGCGGCCGTTACCAAGGCGTCGATGGATATGAGCGGGACGGGCGGGCGCGGCATGGGTACTCCAATCGGTTGTTGCTACGACTCTAGCCACATCTCCCGGAACTTCGCAGGAAAGTATTGTGCGGCGGGTCACAACGCCCTACGATAAAACGAAAGGCTTTCGCTAACGCCTCGATCCCCCACTTTCCAACTTCCAGACCCTTCGAGGACTCCCATGTCTGACACCGAAACCCGTCCGCCGGCAGCCGAGGCTGCCAATGGGCTCAAACGCAATGCCATCGGAACCGGAGGCATCGCCTTCCTGGTCATCTCCGCGGCGGCACCGCTTACCGTCATGGCCGGTGTGGCCCCGGTAGCCATCGGCATCGGGGGCATAGGCGCCCCCATGGGCTACCTCATCGCCGGCGCTGTCCTGCTCGTTTTTGCCGTCGCCTTCATGGCCATGACCAAACACGTCAAAGCCGCCGGCGGCTTCTACACCTACGTCACCTTGGCCGTGGGAAAGACGGTGGGGCTGGCCTCCGCCATCCTGGCGATCGTGTCCTACAACTGCCTCCAGATCGGCGTCTATGGACTGTTCGCCGTTCAGACGCAGGCCATGCTCCGGACGCTCTTCGGCCTGGACGTGCCCTGGCCCGCCGTGGCCCTCGTGGCCATCGGCGCCGTGTGGTTCCTCGGATACCGCGGCATCGATGTCGGAGCGAAGGTCCTTGGTGTCCTGCTTATTGCCGAAACAGCCATCCTGGCAATCATGGGCGCGGGCATCCTTGCCTCCGGTGGGGCGCACGGCATCAGCGGGGCATCGTTCGAACCCGGGAACGCCTTCACGCCCGGCGTCCTCGCAATCCTGGCCATCTGCTTCGCCGCTTTCATGGGCTTCGAATCCACTGTGCTCTACCGCCGCGAAGCCCGGAACCCGGACAAGTCCGTACCCCGTGCCACCTACATTGCCGTGGGCTTCATGTCTGTCTTCTACGCCTTCATCGTCTGGACGGTGGTGCAAGCCTTCGGCGACGGCGACGTGGTGGCGGCAGCGGGCGAACTGGCCGACGGGATGTTCTTTGCCACCATCAACCACTACGTGGGGCCGTGGGCGGAAGTGGTGATGTACGTCCTGATCGTCACGAGCGTCTACGCATCGCAACTGGCGTTCCATAACGCCATCAACCGTTACGTCTACATGCTCGCCAAAGACGGCGTCCTTCCGGCCTTCCTTGGCAAGACCCACCCCAAGTACAAATCCCCGCACCGCGCCGGGCAGATCCAGACGCTGCTTGCCGCCGTCGTGATTGCCGTGTGCGCCGTTGCCGGGGCCGACCCTTACAAGCAGTTGCTGATCTGGGTGAACACCCCCGGCATCTTCGGAATCGTGGCCCTCCAGGGACTGGTGTCCGTGGCCTGTTTTATCTACCTCCGCCGCACTCCCGCAGCCGCCACCAACCGGCTGATGGTTCCGCTAAGCGTGGCGTCCGCGATCCTTCTGTTCGGCGTCGTGGTGCTCATTGCCGTCAACATCGAACTCCTGACCTTCGCCGACGCCCTGACCAACACCATCCTCCTGCTGGTCGCCCCCGTTGTCTTCCTGGCCGGCCTGCTGATTGCACGCCGCCTGCGCACCACCCGTCCACACGTCTTCGACCGCATTGGAAGCTTTGAAACCCATGACTCCTGACCTCATCGTCCTGGCGGATACCGTCCACACCCTCAGCACAACTGCCGGCGGAAAACAGCCCATCCAAGCCGTAGCCGTCACAGGCGGCGTGATAACCGCCGTCGGGAGCCGAGCCGATGCGCACGACTGGCGACGGTCCGGCACGCAGGTGGTGGACCTGGGCGAGGCCACCCTGACGCCGGGTTTGGTGGACTGCCATATCCACCCGGTGTTCGGGCTGGACCTGACCATCGGCGTCGACCTCTCCGCAGCAGCGGGCCTGCAGGACGTCCGCGCGCTGCTGAAGGCGGAGGCGGAACGGACCAACGACGGCGGCTGGTTGCGCGGGTGGGGGCTGAACCCGAACGCATTTGGAACCGAGCCGCTGCACCGCTCGGTGATCGACGACGTCGCAGGTGGCCGTCCCGCGATGATCCGCTTGTTCGACGGTCACTCAGCACTTGCCAACAGCCGTGCCTTGGAGATTGCCGGCGTCGACGGTCGCCGGGACTTCACGCAAGCGGCCGAAGTCGTCTGCGATGCCGATGGCACTCCCACCGGGTTGCTCCTGGAGGCGGCCGCCATGGGACTCGTGCAGCAGCACATTCCCCGGGAATCTTTTGCGGAACGGAAGGTCCGGCTGGGCCGCTTGCTGCAGGACTTCGCCCGTTCGGGCCTGACCGGCGGACATGTCATGGACCACGGGGACGAAACAGCCGCCCTCCTGGATGCCCTGGAAGCCGACGGCGGGCTGCCGCTGCGGCTGCGGACCGCACCCTGGTGCATGCCCGGCTCGGTCGAAACGGAGTGGAGGCAGTTGGCGGCCTCCATCGGGACAGGAGGGCAACGCTGGTCCATCGAAGCCATCAAGCTCTTCGTGGACGGCACCATCGACAATGGAACGGCGTGGCTTTACGAGCCGGACCTTTACGGTCAATCCACGGCGCCCTTCTGGCCGCGGCCGGAAGAATATGCCGCGGCAGTCCAATTCTTTGCGGCCCGCGGGATTCCGACGGCCACGCACGCCATCGGTGATGCCGGAGTGGAGCATGTGCTCAACGCCTTCGGCTCGCTCCCCCGGTCTGTCCGGTCCCGTTACCAGCAGACGGTGCACAGGATCGAGCACATCGAGACGGTCCCCGACGCACTCGTGGAGCGGTTCAAGGACGCCGGAGTGGTGGCCAGCATGCAGCCCACGCACTGCACCCACTATTCGCTCGCCGACCACAGCGACAACTGGTCCACACGGCTGGGCCCGGAGCGCGCGGACCGGGCCTGGCGCTGCCGGGACCTCCGGGACGCGGGCATCGTCCTGGGCATCGGCTCGGACTGGCCCATAGCCCCCTATGAACCCCTGCCCATCCTGGCCGATGCCCAATTGCGCAGGCGTTCCGGGCACCCCGGGCAGGAACCGATCGCTCCGGCCCAGGCGCTCACGGCGCTGCAGGCTTTGGAGGGGTACACCTCCCATGCCGCCAAGGCTGCCGGACTCTGGGCCGTCTCAGGCTCTATCGACGTTGGCAAACGGGCCGACTTCACGGTATTCGACCTCGATCCCCTCACCACGGCGCCCGACGAACTTGCGGCAAGCTCCGTCCTGGGCACCTTTGTTGATGGCGAGGTCCAGTTCATGCTGGACAGGTTGTAGGGGCTACATCCGGTTCTTGGTCCTGGCCGTCGCCTGGGCTGTCCAGGGATCCTCGGGCCAGGGGTGTTTGGGGTAGCGTCCCCGCATCTCGGCCCGGACCTGGGCGTACGGGCCGGACCAGAACGACGCGAGGTCGTCCGTCACCGCCAGCGGACGGCCCGCCGGAGACAGCAGATGGAACAGGACCGGAACCCTGCCGTCCACCAGCCGTGGCGTGCTGTCCCAGCCAAAGCATTCCTGCAGCTTGACCGCCACCACCGGACGGCCGACGTCGTGGTTCTCCCCAGGGTGGCCTGAAACGTCAGGGTAGTCGATCCGCACCCGGGAGCCGCTCGGAACCTGCAGACGCTCGGGGGCAAGGTTGTCCAGGTGGACAGCCTCGGGCCACGGGAGGAGCCGGTGCAGCGGCTCGGCAAGATCCAGCGCCGTGGCCGCATTGCCGTTGGCGAGGGCCTCCAGTTCGGGGCCGAGCCACTCGTCCAGGCGGGACAGGAGTGCCGGTTCGCCGACGTCCGGCCACGGTTCGCCGAGCACGTTGTGCAGAAGGGCAAGGCGGCGCCTGAACGCGTCGGCGGCATCCGACCACCCGATCATGGACAGCCCGCGCTTGGCGAGGGCCTCGGCCACGGCAGCGCGGCTGGCTTCCGGGTCCGGTCGGACCGGCGTGGACGACAACACGATGGCACCGAGGCGTCGTTCCAGCCGTGCCGTGACTTTACCCCCGTCAAAGCGTGCGCGGACAGCCTCTTCCAGCAGGTCCGGGGCCGCCGAGAGTGCCAGGTCCGCGGCAAGCGGGGCCGCCGACCTGATCACAGCTCCCGTGCCTGCGGCATCCCGCCCCTGCGCACGGGAGACCTCAGCCACGGCGAGCCACTCGTGCCCGGCGAGTGGGCTGCCGCCCGGGAGTCCGGCACGGGTGCCGGAGGTGAGAAGGTAAGTCGCCGGCCCGTCCTCCGCCACGCGGCGCGCGATCCTGTCCGGGAACGCCAAGGCGACGACGAACCCAGGCTCTTCGTCGCGCAACGGACTTCGGTGCGGTGCGGAATGGACGACGGCGGTTCCGTCCTTCCGCGCGATCGCTTCGAAGCGCTTGGCCTCCTCGGCGAAGCGCTTGCCGGCCGAGCCCGAACCGGAGCGCATTTCCGAGAGCAGGCGCGACAGGTCGGCGCCCGGAGCGCGCTGGTCGCCGGAAACCAGGGCCACTGTTTCCGCCGCTGTCCGCGGACCAACCACGGCTGCACCGTCGAACAACGCCCGGGCCAGGCGGGGATCCGCCGGAATCCCGGCCAGGGTCCGGCCAAGACCCGTGGCCTTGCCGTCTGCGGTGACCGCGCCGAGTTCGCGGAGGACCTCCACGGCATCGTCCATGGCCACCGTGGGCGGCGCGTCGGGGAGTGCCAGGCCCCGTCCGCGCGGAGCACCCCAGCAGGCCAGGAGCAGCGCGGCTCCGGTCAGGTCCGCTATGGTGATCTCCGGGGTCTGGTGTTCCGGGGCCGCGGCAAAGGCTTGCTGGTCGTAGCAGCGAACCACCCTTCCCGGGCCCTGGCGTGCCGCACGCCCGGCCCTTTGCCCGGCCGAAGCCCGCGAGCAGGACACGGTGACCAGCCCGGACATTCCCCGGCCCGCGTCCCTGCGTGGTTCCCGCGACAGGCCCGAGTCAATCACCAAGCGGACGCCCGGGACGGTCAGCGACGATTCGGCAAGGGCTGTGGACACTATGATCCGCGCCGGCCCGCCCGGGCTCCGGCCGGATACTGCCCGGTCCTGCTCCTGTGGCGATGCCTGGCCGTGCAGCTCAAGCACCTCTGTGCCAGGGTCCGCGCGATTCCGCAGGCGCGCGGCAACGTGGGCTACTTCGCGGACACCGGGCAGGAAAACGAGCGCGTCAACCTCCGGATCGTCGTGGAGCATCCGCTGGTGGGCCTGCGCCGCCGTGTCCGCGATGTGGTCCAGGAAGCTCCGGGCCACACCGCGGTCATCCAGTCGAAGGAAGGGCCCCGGAACCCATTCAACGCTCAAGGGATGCAGGGCGGATGGACAGTCAACCACCGGTGCCGGTGTTCCGCCGTCGTGGGTTGCCTCCCCCAGGAGGGCAGCGAAGCGCGGCGCATCCAGGGTGGCGGACATGGCCACCAGCAGCAGGTCTTCGCGTACCTGGCGGACTTCGGCCAGCATGCCGAGCAGGAGGTCCGTTTCGAGTCCACGTTCATGGACCTCGTCCAGGACCACCGCGTGCGTGCCTTCGAGCGCCGGGTCCGACAGCAGCCGCCGCAGCAGGATACCCGGCGTGACGAACTCCACCAAGGTGTCCTTGCCCGCCCGGGATTCACCGCGGACGGTGTAGCCCACGCGGCCTCCGGGATTGCGGCCGCCCGTCCCACTCTCCAAGGGTGTGAGGCTGTCCAGCGCAGCGAGGCGGCGCGCCGCGGAACGGGCCGCGACGCGCCGGGGCTGCGTAACCACGACGCGGGGCCGGGTGTGGCCTTCCTGGTGCAGCAGATTGACCAGCAAGGGCGGCACCAGGGTCGTTTTGCCCGTACCGGGCGGCGCCTGCACCACGGCCGTGCCGCCGGGTTTGGCCTTGATGGCCGAGGCCAGGTTGTCCAGGGAATCGGCGAAGACCAGGCCTTTGCCGATGGTATCCAGGTTGAAAGTCACCGAACCATCTTCCCTTGGACGCGCTGCGCCGGCACACGGCCCACCCGGTGCCGGGCTTGACGACTAGGCGATGGTGGCGGCGTCGATGACGAAGCGGTAGCGGACGTCGGACGCCAGGACCCGCTCGTAGGCTTCGTTGATCTTCTCCGCGGGGATAACCTCGATTTCCGCACCAAGGTGGTGTTCGGCGCAGAAGTTGAGCATTTCCTGGGTTTCCCGGATGCCACCGATCGCGGAACCAGCGAAGGACCGGCGGCCACCAATCAGGGCGAAGGCATTGACGGGCAGCGGCTCGGCCGGGGCACCCACGTTGACCAGCGTGCCATCAAGGGCGAGCAACTGGAGGTAGGCACTGATGTCGATCGAAGCGCTCACCGTGTTGATGATGAGATCGAACGTGCCGGCAAGCTGCTCGAAAGTGCCGGGATCGCTCGTGGCGAAGTACTGGTCTGCGCCCAGCTTGAGCCCGTCTTCCATCTTCTTCAGCGACTGTGACAGGACAGTCACTTCGGCGCCCATGGCGTGTGCCAGCTTGACGGCCATGTGGCCCAGGCCGCCCAGTCCTACCACCGCCACCTTTTTGCCCGGGCCCGCACCCCAGTGGCGAAGCGGCGAGTACGTGGTGATTCCAGCGCAGAGCAACGGTGCGGCCACGTCGAGCTCGAGGCCCTCCGGGATGGTGACCACGAAGTCCTCGTTCACCACCACATCGCTGGAGTAGCCGCCCTGGGTGATGGTGCCGTCGCGGTCCACCGAGCCGTAGGTACCCACGTTGCCGTTCAAGCAGTACTGTTCTTCCCCGGCCTTACAGTTTGCGCATTCCTTGCAGGAATTGACCATGCAGCCCACGCCAACCCGGTCGCCCACTTTGTGCCTGGTCACCTTGGCGCCCACCTTGGTGACGATGCCGGCGATCTCGTGGCCCGGTGCCAACGGATATTGCTGTGGACCCCACTCGCCGCGGACCGTGTGGATGTCGGAGTGGCAGATGCCCGCGAACTTGATGTCGATATGGACGTCGTGCGGTCCCACCTCGCGGCGCTCAATGGTGGTCAGGACCAGATCGCCGGTGGCCGAAGGGGCTGCGTATGACATAGCGGTAGGCATGTTTCTCCTGTTGATCATGATGTGTGGATGCTTCCATCAAACCTGCTTTTTTCGACGGGAGGGAGTGTCTGTTGAGACTGGGATTGGGAGTCCTACCCATGGCGTCGCCCCGATCAAGCGCCCAGTTCCTCGATTTTCCGCTCGAGCACGAACCGTTCAGCAGCGTTGGCACATCGGTCAAGCGCCAGCATGAGCGCTTCCCTGGCCTCTGCTTTCCTGCCCATGCGCGTCAACAGCTCGCCGCGCACCGCCGGCAAAACATGGGAGCCCCGCAGCCCGCCGTCGTCCACCAGCCCGTCCACGATGTCCAGGCCCGCCGCGGGTCCCGAAGCCATGGCGACGGCCACGGCCCGGTTCAGTTCGACGATCGGCGAGGGGGTCAGCCTGCCAAGGGCCTCATAAAGGATCACGATTCGGGCCCAGTCGGTAGCGGCGACGCTGGCAGCAGCAGCATGGCACTCCGCAATCGACGCTTGCAGTCCGTACGCGCCCAGCCCTCGTCCAGCAGCAACCGCGGTGGCGAGTGCCGCCTTGCCGCGCCGAATGGCGGACTGGTCCCACAGCCGTCGGTCCTGGTCTTCAAGGAGGACCGGGCGCCCGGCGCCGTCCAGCCGGGCAGGGAACCTCGCCGCCGTCAATTCCATCAGGGCCAGCAGGCTGAAAGCCTCAGGTTCGGGCGAAAGCCGCACCAGGGTGCGGGCCAACCTGCGGGCTTCCCCGGCCAGATCCTTACGTATCCAGTCATCGCCGGCGGTGGCGAAGGACCCTTCAGAGAAAATGAGGTACACCACCTGCAGCACGGAACCCAGCCGCTCGGGGAGTTCGTGCTCTTCCGGCACGGCGAACGGAATGTGGGCAGCGGCAAGCGTCTTCTTTGCCCGGGTAATGCGGGCCTGGATAGTGGGCACAGGAACCAGGAACGCTTTGGCGATCTGATCCGTGCCCATGCCTGCCACCACACGCAGGGTCAAGGCGATCCTGGACTCCTTGGACAGGACAGGATGGCAGGAGATGAACATCAGCGCCAGGACATCGTCCTGGACCGCTTCGGGGTTGAACAGCGCATCCACTGAAGGGTCCTCTTCTGACAGCCCGCCGGCCAGCACCGCATATTTTGCGTCACGGGCGGCGCGCCGGCGGAAAGCATCGATCGCACGACGGCGGCCCGCAGTCAGCAGCCAGGCAACCGGTTCGGTGGGGACGCCATTAACGGACCACGACACCAAGGCCTCGGCAACTGCTTCCTGGGCGAGGTCTTCAGCCAGCGGAAAGTCGCCTGTGTACCTGGCAAGGGCGCCGACGATGCGGGCGGATTCACTCCGCCACACAGCTTCGACGGCGGCCCTTGCAGCAGTGTTGCCCACGTCAGGTATCGCCCGGAGAATCAGGCCCGGCGATCAGAGCTGCCCGGTCTGTTCACGCCAGGCACGTTCCTTCTGGATCCATTCGTTGTCCTGGGGGAACTCGTCAATCCCCGGGACCCTGCGGATTTCCGTTTTGGTACCCGCCGTCATGGGCGCCCTCTTTGCCCATTCCACCGCTTCCTGCTTGGAAGCCACGTCAAGAATGTAGTACCCGGCGAACAATTCCTTGGTCTCCCCGTAAGGGCCGTCGGTCACCACGGGAGTCTCGCCGGTGAAGTCCACCACCACACCTTCCTTGGGGTCGTCGAGTCCTTCCGCCGCCAGGAGCACGCCGGCGCGGATGAGTTCGTCGTTGAACTTGCCCATGACCTCGAGCATTTCGTTGAAGTCGGCGGTCTGGAGTTTCTCCATCGACTCATCGGTTGCCCGCATGATCAGCATCTACTTGGCCATATCACTCAATCTCCTCGGTTGTGGAAGGTCGCTTTCCGACCTTCTCACTGATGGGTCGAACGGATCGAGGAAGAATCGACACGGAAACCAAAAATTTTTCAAAAAAAGGGGCAGGATCCTTCCGGTCGGCCGGCGGATCCTGCCCTCCTGTGGTGATTCTGTTGTCGGTTTTCGGGCGGGGGCCGAAAAACTACCGGCCGCCGCCCCCAATGACTCCCGCGTTGACGGCCTTGGTGACGGCGTCCGCTTCGGCCTGCGTCAGCTTGCCGTCGGAAACAGCCTTGTCCAGGCGGGACTTGAGCTCTGCGGAGCGGTCGGCCTTCGCCTCGGAACGGATTTCCTCAAGCGCCGCCGTCACCTTGGACTCATCGATTCCAAGGGCCTGCGCCAAGGACTTGGCCAAGGCCGCTTCCCGCGCCGCACGGTCCGGCTTGGTGCCTTCGGTACCTTCGCTGGGCGGAGTAGTGGGCTTGTTGGCATCACGGAACGCCTTCAAGGCGTCGGTGACCTTGGATTCGTCGACACCCAGCTTGGTGGCGAGCTTGGATGCGAGCTGGGCACCGTCACGACCGTGGCCGCCATGGCGTCCCTGGCCGTTGCCCTGCGTGGCCCCGTCAGTGGACGAGGTGGCACTGGATGTCGGGGTGCTGGGCGTCGGGGTGCTGGTGGCCGAGGCAACGCCCGTGACTCCCAGGCCGGCACCCAATGCCAGCGCTCCGGCGGTTACGCCCAGCGTGATCTTCTTGGTTTTTGACATATGCCTCTCCTGATTCGGCAGCCGGAACAGTTGCTGCACCGTAAGTACGGCTGGTGACATGCGGACAGCAGGTTGCGCCATCGTGTTCCCAGCATCCGGCACGGAACCCAGTCCGCCCTGTCGCGAAGCTGTTGATTAGCTGTGAAAGCAGCACCGAAAGCTGTGAATCAGCCCCGGCCTGCTGCGTCGAGGGAGTCAAGCAAGCGCTTGACGGCGCCACCGAGGTTCCAGTCAGAAGCCAGGCCTTCCAGTTCCTTCCTTGCCGTACCGGTCACGGGCCGAAGGGCCGCTCCGGCTTCGTCCAGTGCTGGAACTTTAAGGTCACGGGCCACCTTGACCACGGTGGGTGCCACGGCCAAATAGTCCGCGGCTGCGGACAGCTTGGCCTTCACGCCGGCCGATAACCCGCCGTCGGTGCGCCCCGCGGCTTCGAGGAGGCCGTCCAGCGTTCCGTGCGTGGCCAGAAGGGATGCGGCGGTCTTCTCACCGATGCCGGCCACTCCGGGCAAGCCATCCGAGGAGTCGCCACGGAGCGTCGCGAAGTCCGCATACTGCTGGGGCAGGACACGGTACTTTCCCACCACGTCCACGTCCGTCAGCACTTCGAGGTTCCGCATTCCGCGGGCGGTGTAGATGACCCGGACATCCCGCTGGTCATCGACCAACTGGAACAGGTCCCTGTCCCCCGTGACCACGTCCACGGGAAGCGTTGCCTGGCTTGCGTAGCTGCCTATGACGTCATCAGCCTCATGGTCGTCCACACCCACAACGGCAATTCCTGCCAGGGACAGGACGTGCCGGATGAGCGGAATCTGGGCCTCCAGGGCGTCCGGGACTTCCTCGATGTCCGGCCCGCCCTTCACCGGCCGCGCAACCCGGTGGGCTTTGTAGCTGGGGATGAGGGCGACCCGCCACGACGGGCGCCAGTTGTTGTCCCAGCAGGCAACCAGGTGGGTGGCACCGTAGTCCGCAGTGAGCCGGGCAATCATGTCCATCAGCCCCCTGACGGCGTTGACGGATGTCCCGTCGGAACGGCGGATGGTGTCCGGTACGCCGTAGAAGGCACGGAAATACAGCGAGGCGGTATCCAGAAGCATGAGGCGAGGCATACCTGATCCTGACATGCCGCCGACCTTTTTGGGGACCAACGCGCTTGCCACGGGGACTTGAACGTCTGTGTGAGCCGGATTACCATTGTGTGAGCGATAATCGAACACCTAATTCTATTATCGAACACGCTACCTATCCCAGGCACTTGTGCCCACGAAGAAGTGAGGAAAGCCCGTGCAGTTTCATCATCACGGTTATGTATCCGGTGACCCGCGGGTGGAGCCCGCTGCCGGGGTTGGTTTGGATCGTCCGGAGGTGCTTCCCGACGAGGTGGATGTCCTGATTGTGGGTACGGGCCCGGCGGGGATGTTGACGGCGGCGCAGTTGGCGCAGTTCCCGGACGTCACCACCCGGATTGTGGAGCGGCGTCCGGGTCGTTTGGCGATCGGGCAGGCCGATGGGATCCAGGCCCGGAGCGTGGAGACGTTCCAGGCGTTTGGGTTCGCGGAGCGGATCATTGCCGAGGCGTACCGGATCACGGAGATGGCGTTCTGGAAGCCGGACCCGGCGGACCACTCGAAGATTGTGCGGGCTGCGCGGGCGGTGGATGATCCCGCCGGGATCAGTGAGTTCCCGCACCTGATCGTCAACCAGGCCCGGGTGCTGGACTATTTCGCCGAATTCGCGGCGAACTCCCCGGCCCGCCTTCGCCCGGATTACGGGTACGAGTTCGTCGGCCTGAAGGTGACGGGCGAAGGTGAGTACCCGGTCGCAGTGACCCTGGTGCACACGGCGGGTCCGGACGAGGGCCAGGAACGCACTGTGCGGGCCAAGTACGTGGTGGGTGCAGATGGTGCCCGGAGCAAGGTCCGTGAGTCGATCGGCTGCCACCTGGCCGGGGACCAGGCGAACCACGCCTGGGGCGTGATGGACGTGCTTGCGGTGACGGACTTCCCGGACATCCGGACCAAGTGCGCCATCCAGTCCGGCACGGGTGGAAGCATCCTGCTGATTCCGCGCGAGGGCGGGCACTTGTTCCGGATGTACGTGGACCTCGGTGAAGTTGCAGCGGATAACCACGGGGCGGTGCGCAAGACCACCATCGAGCAGATCATCGCCAAGGCCAACGACATCCTCCACCCCTACACCCTGGATGTGCGCAACGTCGCCTGGCACAGCGTCTACGAAGTAGGCCACCGCCTCACGGACAGGTTCGACGACGTCCTGCCGGAGGACCGCGGCACGCGCACTCCACGGGTGTTCATCACCGGAGACGCGTGCCACACGCACTCGGCAAAGGCCGGGCAGGGCATGAACGTGTCCATGCAGGACGGATTCAACATCGGCTGGAAACTCGGCCACGTCCTCGAGGGCCGGTCCCCCGAATCGTTGCTGGATACCTACTCGGCCGAGCGTCAGGTGGTGGCGAAGAACCTGATCGACTTCGATAAGGAATGGTCCACCCTCATGGCCAAGAAGCCCGAGGAATTCAAGGACCCCACCGAACTGGAAACCTTCTACACCAGCACCGCGGAGTTCCCGGCCGGGTTCATGACCCAGTACGCGCCTTCCATGCTGGTCGCAGAGCCCACGCACCAGGATCTCGCCACCGGGTTCCCCATCGGCAAACGCTTCAAGTCCGCCCCGGTACAGCGGGTCTGCGATACCAACCCCATGCACCTGGGCCACCACGCCAAAGCCGACGGCCGCTGGCGGATCTACGTCTTCGCCGACACCCCAGCCTCAGGCGCCCCGGGAGCCGTGGCGGACCTCGCCGAGTGGCTCGCGACCGCGGGCGACTCGCCGCTGGCCGCGACGCCGTCGTACCTTGACCGCGACGCCTGGTTCGACATCAAAGTGATCTACCAGCAAGACCACACAGGCGTTGACATCAACGCCGTCCCCGCGGTCTTCAAGCCCACGGTCGGCCCGTTCAAACTGACCTACCTGGAAAAGGTCTTCGGCACCGACCCCGCCAACGACATCTACGACCAACGCGGCCTCAGCCGCGACGGCGTCGTGGTGGTCGTCAGGCCGGACCAGTACGTCGCCAACATCCTGCCGCTGACCGCAACCGCCGAACTCGGAGCATTCTTCGCAGGCCTCCACGCCAAGCCGAGGAACGCCAACCAACTCAGCAACGCCTGACCGAAACACCAACAAAGAGAGGTTGCCGGGAGCCACGCAAGGCTCCCGGCAACCGTGTTTTAAAGGGGACTCGCCTGAACGGCCGGCAAGTTTTACCTCGCGGAAACGAAATCTACTAGCGGCAATCAGAATTGCAGAGTATCTTTGTTGCAATGCTGATTGCATAGTGATGTACGTTACAGGGAGGAAGGCCGTGAGGAGTGAGCAGCTCGAAACCGAGGCCAGCAACGCGAATGGAACTACCTGGGAATCCGCGGATTATGCGTGGTTGGGCGACGCTCTTCCGAGCATCACGCTTTCCAAGTCGCAGGCCCGGGTAGTTGAAGTCATCGCCCGCAATCCACAGTTGTCCTCCTACGCCGACATCGCCGAAATCGCCCAACGCTCGGACGTGAACAACTCCACTGTGGTCCGCACGGCCCAGCGGCTTGGCTACCGCGGCTGGCCGGACCTGCAGCGTGAATTGCGGTCCAGGTACTTGGTGATGATCTCCACAGAAGACACCCTCAATGAACACGGCGAGCACCGCAGCCCCCTGCATGACGCCCTCAACCACGACATCGAAAACCTGCGGCTCACCCTTGATTCCAACACCCCGGACGACGTCGAAGCCGCCATCGCTGCATTGGCCGCGGCGAAGTCGATCACCGTGATTGGCCTCGGTTCGTTCGCTGGACCGGCCAGCGTCATGGCCCACCTGGGCTCAACCATGGGCTACCCCATCACCTTGGAGAACCGGGCCGGCGTGCACTTCGCCTCGGCAGCCAACAACCTTGGACCCGGCGACGTGCTGGTGGTCATCAACATGTGGCGTTCGGTCAAACAGATCATCCTCACGGCTGAGGCCGCCAAGGAGGCTGGAGCCACCGTCGTCGCCATCAGCGACATGCGCCGGGGCCGCCTCGCCGCAGCAGCCGACCACCTCCTGATCGTCGCATCGGAGGGAATCTCCTTCTTTCAGTCCGTCACCGCGGCCAACTCCATGGTCTACGGGCTCCTCGCCGGCATGGAAGCGGCACACCCCGAACGAAGCCGGGCCGCCATCCGCCGAACCCAGCAGTTGTGGAAAGACCTGGACGTCTACCTCGACTAGCAACTGCTTCCCCCTCATTACATTCTCAAGACCAAAGGAGTACTTCATGAACACCAAACGCCGCGTCGCCGTGGTGGGCCTCGGATCCATGGGCGGAGCCATGGCCTCGACCCTGCACGCCGCAGGGTGGGACGTCATCGGATTCGACCCCTCCGAATCTGCCCGCACCGCTGCTGCAGCGGGAGGAATCACCACTACGGCCAGCCTCGAGGACACGGCAGGGACCCCGTACGCAGTGCTGTCCCTCCCCTCGGCAAAGATCGTCGAGGCCACCGTGCCGACGCTGCTGGCAAAGCCCGGCGTGGTGGCCATCGTGGATACCACCACCTCCGAGCCCGGCACCAGCAAGGCAATGGCGGAACTCGCCGCGTCCAAGGGTGCCGCTTTCGTGGACGCCCCCGTGTCCGGCGGCCGGGCTGGCGCAGCCTCAGGGACCTTGAGCGCCTTCGTGGGTGGAACGGATGCCGCCCTCGCCAGTGCCGAACCTGTCCTTCAGGCACTGACCGGAGGCAAGTTTGCGCACATCGGCGGACCCGGCAGCGGCAACGTGGTCAAACTCCTCAACAATGTCCTCGCTGCGGCCAACCTGGTCTCAGTGGGTGAAGCCCTGGGAGTGGCCAAGGCTTACGGCATCGACCCCGCGGTGGCGGCTGAGAGCATCAGCAACGCTTCGGGCGGCAGCAAGGTCTCGGCAAATATGTACCCCAACTGGGTCCTGAGCGGCTCCCATGACTCCGGCTTCTCCCTTGGCCTGATGGCCCGCGACGCAGCCCTGGCCATCGACGTGGCCCGTGAAATCGGCGAACAGCCGGCGCTCCTCTCCGCGGCCGCGGGCCAATGGCAGGAAGCCTTGGCGCTTCTGGGTCCGGCAGCGGACTTCACGGAAATCGCCCGGACCGTAGCGCCGGCAGTCACTCCCGCAGGCGCCCCGACATCCAGCGACGCCGCCTAACCCCCCCCCAAGACACACCCCACGCACCAAAGGAACGACTTTGAGCATCACCACACTCCCCACCGCATCATCCACAGCCACAGCCCGGGCAGTCCTCGACGCCGCCTTCCCCTCCGGCCTCGGCGCGTTCGTTGATGGCTCGGTGGCACCTGGCGCCGGCGAGCACATCACGCTCACCGCTGCAGCAACCGGCGAGCCCTTCGCCAGCTACGCCGACCCCGGAAAGGAAGGTGCCGACGCATTGCTGGCCAGTTCCGTCCGAGGCGCCGCAGCCTGGGGCAAACTGAACGGTTTCGAACGGGCGGCCATCCTCCGCAACGTGGGCCGCGTCGTCGAACAGCACACCGAAGAGCTCGCCATCCTCGAGTCGGCCACCACCGGCAAGCCCATCCGCGACGCCCGCGCGGAAGCAGCCAAAGTCGCAGAAATGTTCGGCTACTACGCGGGCTGGGCGGACAAACTCACCGGCCAGACCATCCCGGTACCCGGCAACTGGCACACCTACACCGAGCGCGTGCCGTGGGGCGTCGTGGTGGCCATTACTCCATGGAACGCACCGCTCTTCACAGCAGGGTGGAACTCCGCAGCACCCCTCGCAGCGGGCAACTCCGTGATCATCAAACCCAGCGAATTCACTCCGGCCTCAACCCTTCGCCTGGCGCAACTGGCCCATGAGGCCGGACTCCCGGATGGCGTCTTCAACGTGGCCACCGGGTTGGGACAGACGGTGGGGTCGGCCCTGACCACGGACCCGCGCGTCGGCAAGGTCAGCTTCATCGGCTCGGTACCCACGGGCCGCCGCGTCGCCGTCGCGGCTGCCGGGGCAGGCATCCCCGCGTTGCTGGAACTCGGTGGCAAGAGCGCCAACATCGTCTTTGCCGACGCGGACCTGGAACGTGCCGCTGACGGTGCCATCTCCGCGATCTTCTCCGGCGCGGGCCAATCGTGCGTCGCCGGTTCGCGCCTCCTGGTGGAACGCAGCGTCCACGCCCGCTTCGTGGAACTGGTGGCCGAGCGTGCTGCCCGCCTCCGCGTGGGCGATCCGTTGAACGCCGAAACCGAGGTGGGTCCCATCATCACTCCCGGGCAATTCGCCACGGTCACCTCGCTGATCGAAGCGGCAATGAACGACGGCGGCCGCCGGGTCACCAGCGGAAACCTCCCTGAATCACTGGCTGGCTCAGCCCTGGCCGGCGGCCACTGGGTCATGCCCACCCTGCTGGACGGCGTGACGCCGTCGAACCGCCTCGAAACAACCGAGGTGTTCGGTCCGGTAGTGGGCGCGGATGCCTTCGACACTGAGGAAGAGGCTATCGCGCGGGCCAACAACACCAACTTCGGCCTGGCCGGGGCCGTCTGGACCTCGGACGTGTCCCGGGCCCACCATGTGGCCCGCGAAGTCAAGGCGGGAACCTTCTGGATCAACGCGTACAAGACCATCCATGTGGCGGTTCCGTTCGGTGGGTTCGGTGACTCCGGCCATGGCCGTTCGTCCGGTCCCGGCGTCCTGGACGAATACACGCAAACAAAGGCCATCTGGGTGCCCACGCGGGCCGCGGGCTCCCCGTTCCCGTCGTTGTCGTACTAAACCGCTGTCCATACAAGCCAAGGCCCCAGACCAGGAGAAGCAATGGAAGCAAGCCACACGCACCCACCACAAGACATTCTTCGCAGGTCCCTCAAGGACGGCGTGGAAAGCTGGCGCCCACGGGTCCAGGCCCTGTCGCAGGAACTGCACGCCAACCCTGAGCTCTCCTTCGAGGAGGTCCGGGCCGCCGCTTCCATCACGGCTGTACTGGCCGAAGCCGGATTCGAGGTAGCAACCGCTACAGCCGGTCTTCCCACCGCCTTCACCGCCACCGCCGGCAGCGGCGATCTGACGGTCGCCCTGTGCGTGGAATACGACGCCCTGCCTTCGGTTGGACACGCCTGCGGCCACAACCTCATTGCAGGGGCATCGGTAGCCGCAGCACTCGCCCTCCTCCCCCACGTGGACGAGCTGGGCATCACGTTGAAGGCGATAGGTACGCCCGCCGAGGAACACGGCGGCGGAAAGGCCCTGATGCGGGAGCGGGGCGCTTTTGACGGAGTGGGACTGGCACTCATGGTGCACCCCGTACAGGACGGCGTGACCTACAACCCCGCCGGTACCACTGCACAGGCTGTAGGGCGGTATGAGGCGGTCTTCACCGGTAAAGCGGCGCATGCCGCCGCAGCCCCGCACCTTGGCGTCAACGCCGGGGACGCGGCTGTGCTCAGTCAAGTGGCCATCGGGCTGCTTCGCCAACAGATCCCCGGGGATCACCGGATCGCCTGCTACGTGGCCGAGGCCGGCCATGTCACCAACATCATTCCGGACCACGCGGTGGTTCCCTTCGAATGCAGGGCGTTCACCCTGCCGGAATATGAAGCACTCCTGCAACGCGTCAGGCATTGCTTCGAAGGGGCAGCCCTCGCCACCGGGACAACCCTGGAGATCAGCGCCGTCGAACCACTGTACGAACCACTGATCCAGGACGACGACCTTGCCGCCCACTGGACCGAGGCCATGGACGCCTTTGGTAAGGACACCTCACCGTCCGCCGGAATGGGCGGTGGATCAACCGACATGGGCAACATCTCCCAGGTCATCCCCTCGCTCCACCCGTGGCTCAGCATCCCCGGCGCCAACGTGCCCATCCACTCGCACGGTTTCGCCGCCTTGGCCAACACCCCAGAGGCCTACGACGTCATGTTCGAGGCGGCCGTGGCCCTTGCCTGGACCGTGGCCGGAGCCGCAACCCATCCCCAACAAAGAGAACGCTTCGCCAACGCGGCGTACCGCGGCGGAGCCCTGATCCAGGAAGCAACATCATGAGCACCCGCATCGAAACTGCGCGGACGGACAAAGCCGGTATGCGGCTGACCCTCCCCATTGCCGCGCTGGCGTTTGTCATCGCCCTTGCTGTCCAATTCATCGGCCAAGCCAAGATCGATCTCGGCATTGGCGCAATCATCATCTTCCCCATGGTGTGGGGCCTGATATTGGGCCTCCTCGTCTCCATCCAGAAATTCAAGCCCCTGGGCCTTGACCTCCAGCGCGTCGCCTCTGCCCTGGTGGGGGTGGCCGTCCTGCTCCTGGTGGCACGCCTGGCCTTCAACATCGGCCCCAGCCTGCCCAGCCTGATCAAGGCAGGACCGGCACTGTTGCTGCAGGAAGTCGGACACCTCCTGGGGACCATCGTCCTTGCACTCCCCCTTGCCGTCCTGCTCCGCATGGGCAAGGCCACGGTAGGTGCGACGTTTTCCCTGGACCGCGAGCCTTCCTTCGCCATGGTCTCTGAGAAGTACGGACCCGACTCGGACCAGTACCGCGGGGTTCTGGCGATGTACGTCTTCGGCACCCTGTTCGGCGCCGTGTTCATCACGCTGCTGACCTCGCTCGTCTCCAACTGGAAGATCTTCGATCCGCTGGCCCTTGCCATGGGTGCCGGCGTTGGCTCCGGGTCAATGATGGCGGCTTCGGCGGCCAGCATCGTGGCTGCCTACCCCGGCGACCAGGATGCCATCCTGGGCATGGCCGCCGTCTCGAACCTCATCACTACGGTCCTCGGCGTGTACGTGGGAATCTTCATCGCACTTCCGCTGGCAGACAAGTTCTACAAGTTCCTGACCCGGAACAAGGACGAGCACAAGGTGGCAGCCGGCACGGCGAACGCACCCAAGGCGGGGATCGCCGTCGTCAATGACCACGACGAGGCGCAGGCGGAAGAGAACCGTCGCTTCCGTGAGGAAGTCGCCAAGTCCTCGGCGCACATGCAGTTGCCCTTGTGGCTTTCACTCTCTGTCCTGACTGTCCTGGGTGTTGGCACGGCGGCTGTCGCGGCAAAGGGCCTGAGCCTGTCCATCCTGGCCGGCTACGGCATCATGCTGGCGCTGGTCCTGGTGAGCCTCCTGCTCGCGAAGATCACGCGGAAAATCTCGGCGATCGTGTTCATCACCACCATCGGGGCCTACATATCCAGCCCGTGGTTCTTCGGTGCCGGCGTGCTGAACGAGGCCGTCAAGACAGTGGACTTCCTGTCCATCGCTACTGTCATGCTGACCTTGGCAGGACTTTCCCTCGGCAAGGACATCCCGCTGCTGCGCAACATCGGCTGGAAGATCATTCCGGTGGGCCTCGTGGCCATCACGGCGTCGTTCCTCCTCTCGGCCGTAATCGCCGAATTCGCCCTGGGGCTGTGGCACTAACCCGACCGGACCGCTAACGCCCACATCTAAGAGGCGCTGGTTTTTGGTCGGTGCCCGGCGTAGAACGGGCTTATGGCCATCAGGCGCAGGAGGTTGCTGCTGGCCCTTTGCCTCAGTTTGTGGTTCCTGGGCGGATGCACGGCCGGCCCGCCGGAGCCGTCGCCCCTGCCTGCCCCGGCGCCCGGTACCACGGACCCGCTCGAGCGGACGGTCCTGCATTTCCTGGAGGATGGCGTGACCTCCGTTGTCGTCCAGGTCCGGTGGCCTGGCGGTGAATGGTCCAAGGCATACGGTGTCCGGAACCTGTCCACCAACGATCCCGCCCGGCCATTGGACAGGTTCGCAGCCGGCAGCGTGACGAAATCCATGGTGGCCGCGGAGGTCCTGAAGTTGGTGGCCGAGCGGCGGCTGAGCCTCGATGGGCCTGTGAACGACGCACTCCTGCGCGTGGCGCCCGAGTTGAAGCCGCCGGGGGTCGTAACCGTCAGGGAGCTGCTGAACCATACGTCCGGACTGCCGGACTTTGGGCACGAACTCCTCCAGTCCCTCAGCGTGCGCGACGCCTTGCAGTCCAGGGTCGGCATGCAGGAGGGCCTCCGCCTGGCGGCGCAGCTGCCGTGGGAGTCCTTCAACAAGGGATTCTTCAACTACTCGGAGTCCAACTACCTCGTCTTGGGTCTGTTGATTGAGGACGCCCGGTCCAAGCCCCTGGGCAAGGTACTGCAGGATGATCTGTTCCAGCCACTTGGCCTGGCCAGGACCTCCCTCGCCGAACCGGACAGGTTAGCGCGGGACAACCTGCACGGCTACGTGCTGGACGGCAGCGATCGCGTCGACGTCACCCAGGTTGAGTCCCTGGTGGGCTCCCCCGCCGGTGGCGTGGTGTCCACCACGGCCGATATCAACGATTTCTACCGGAGTTTGCTCTCCGGCCGGGTGGTTTCCCCCGGGCTGGTCAAAGAAATGAAACAGACCGGGTTGGGCAACTATGGTCTGGGCTTGCAGCGGTTCAGTGTCGGATGCGCTGCAGACCACCGGTATGGCCACACAAGCAGCGTCCCGGGCTACCTTTCGGCGTCGATCAGCACGGACGACGGCGGCAGCCAGGTCACGATCGGCCTCGCACTTCCGCCGTTGCCGGCTGACCCTGACGACGCGGCCGTAAACAGGCGCGTGGGACTCTATTCCGCGCAAATGGTCTCGGCTGCACAGGAAACGCTGGACCACTTGTGCCAGTAATGCTCGGGCTTCGCCCGTCCACCTTGAAGGCCGATATTCCCTGACGTGCATGGTTGCAGCGGGCTTGCCCGCAGAACACAACAGGCCTAGCATTTCTGCATCCGCTGTGACGGTTATGTAACCCAGCCGGAATAAGACAAACAGGTACCTTACAAGTATCGGCCTGGCTTGGAAACTGCGTACTCGGTCTGCGAACCAGGAACCTGGCCTGGAATTTTCGAGTAGCCACTACTCGTGCCACATGGTGCTCTCCCCCAATAGCTTGGACCTCGACGTCAATTTGTTTGACTAATGGGAGGTTCCAGGTGGATTTGCTCCACTCGCTCAAAACCGAAACCGTACGTAATGGGGGCCCGCAGGCGCGTCGGCATTCCGAATCCCTGCGACGGTCCAATGTAGATCTTGAAGTCATCATTCCAGCCTTCAATGAGGCCGCCAGAATACCGGGCACCCTGATCCAGACTGTCGAATTCCTGGCCCGCCAACCGTGGTCTTCCCGCATTGTCGTGGTGGATAACGGAAGCGTTGACGAGACCGGTGCCGTGGTCGACAAGATTTCCCGGGACAGCTCCCACTCCGTTCCGATTTCCCTCATTGGGTGCTCGCGTCGCGGCAAGGGAGCAGCCGTCAGGCGGGGCCTCCTGAGCGGAACCTCCAAGTACACGGGGTTTTTCGACGCCGACCTCGCTACGCCGGTTGAGACTCTCACCGCCGCCATGGCGCACTTGGAACAAGGTGCCGCGGCGGTGATAGCGTCCCGACACGCCCCGGGTTCCACCTTCGTGCGGCCTCAACAGATAGGCAGGCGCCTCGGGGGCACGGCCTTTCGGGTCTTGACCAAATCAAAAGTCAAAGACATCCGGGATACCCAATGCGGTTTCAAGTTCTTTGAAAGGGATGCCCTGACTGCGGCCATGGTCCAATGCCGCACCACCGGTTTCGCCTTCGACGTGGAGCTGCTTGTCCGCCTGCAGCACGAACACGCGCGGATCATTGAATTGCCGGTTGCCTGGACCGACGGCGCAGCCTCCACCTTCCGACCATTCCGGGACGGAATCGCCAGTTTCGCATCGGTACTTCAACTGCAGAAAGCCATGCCATGACCGACTCTGCCCCGAACCCCGGCAACAACACTGCACATCTTGCCGGGAAGAAAATCCTTGTCCTCAATTGGCGGGACGTCAAACACACCCAAGCCGGTGGCGCCGAACAATACATGCACGAAATTTCCCTTCACTGGGTTCGTGCAGGCGCGGAAGTCACCTGGTTTACAGGTCGCGAATCCGGGCAATCCGGTGAGGATGTCATTGATGGAATACGAATTCTCCGCAGCGGTGGAACATTGGCACTCTACGCCCACGCGGCGTTGAAACTGTTGCAGACCGGCGGGCAGTTCGATGCCGTGGTGGACTGCCAAAACGGAATTCCCTTCTTTTCCCCGGCGTTCCTCCCAAGGAATACTCCTATTGTCCAATTGATCCACCACGTGCATCAGGAACAATTCCGCACCAGGTTCTCGGCGCCGCTGGCAGCGGTGGGGCGGTTCCTGGAAAGCACAGGAGCCAAGACCGTCTATGGGCGGCGTGCCATCGCGGCGGTTTCACCCTCCACCAGGCTCGAATTGCGGAAGCTCGGCTTCCAGGGCCCCATCCATGTGGTTCCCAACGGAACCATCGAGATCCCGCAAACGGTGGGGCCACGCGATCCGGAGCCGACCATCGCCGTCGTCAGCCGGCTCGTGCCGCATAAGCGGCTGGACCTGCTGTTGGGTCAGTTCGCAGTGGCCGCCAGGAGCGTTCCAAAGCTCAGGCTCGAAATCATGGGGGACGGCCCGGAACGCGCAAGACTGCAGCATCTCGCCATGGACCTGGGCCTGGATGACGCGGTGACGTTCCACGGCTACCAGCCCAATGCCGTACGGAACGCCCTGCTCAACCGCGCGTGGCTTACCGTGTCGACGTCGGCTTCCGAAGGTTGGGGTTGTTCGGTGATTGAGGCTGCCGCGTGGGGTGTGCCGTGCCTGGCCCTCCGCGTGCCGGGCATTCGCGATTCCGTGGTTGACGGGCGCACCGGCTGGCTCGTTGACACTCCCAAAGAGTTTGGAACGGCACTCGTTGCTGCTCTTGAAACCATGTCGCGGCAGGACGTGGCGCGTGGAATTTCCGCCGAGTGCCGGGACTGGGCTCGCTCCTTTACCTGGGAACGCAGTTCCGAGCTGTTGGCCGGCGTACTGCTGGAGGAAGGGCTGAGGCTCCGGGGTCGGTCGGATGACGCCAACGCACATTCGGACATGTCCACGCTGGTCAGCTTCGCCGGGCCGGCGGGCACGGGACTGCGGAACGCCATGCGGCCAACGGACGAACTTGCGGAGCACGGCAACCACGTTTCTGTCCTGATGAAGGGCAAGGACGAGTTCGAGGCTTTCGCCGTGATGCGGCGGCTCGGTGTGGTGCAGGCTGAGCTTCGTCCGGCCGGACGAAGCGCGCTCCTGGCCGGGCCGGGCAGCAGGTTTTCGCCCGCCGATGCGCTTGATGCCCGCTAGATGACATTGATGTGGCCATAACCAAGGGGGAACATGACTGACACCGTGCATGATGCCGACGTGCAGGCAGCCGCAAGCCATCCACTCACCCAAGAGGGCACCAAAGTAGCTGAAAACAGCGGCTTCCTGTCTGTGTCGGCAGGCGTCGTGGGCGTTGTCAGCTACGCCTGCACGCTGCTCATGGCCAACTTGCTGGCAACCCAGGATTACACCCAGTTCGCGGCTGCCGCGATGCTGCTGGGCGTGGTGGGCATTGTTGCTTCCGCCCTGGTGCCCTTGCCTCTCTCCCACTTCGTGGCAGTCCATCCGGCGGGGTCCGAGGGCAGGCGGGACGGTGTGGCCTTCTCGGTTTTCGTTTCCCTCCTTGCCGGTCTCGCCGCCGCGGGAGTCACCGGCGCCGTGGCCCTGGCCTTCTCCACCCCGCAACTCGCTATGGCGGTGGCTCTCGGGGCGCTGGTCATTTTCCTGGTGGCCGCGCCGTCGGGCTGGCTGCAGGGTGAATTGCGGTTCAAGTGGTACGCACTCACAACCGTTGGCGAGGTCCTGCTGCGGTTGGCGTTCAGCCTCCTGGTTGTCACCCTGGCCTGGGGCGCCGTGGGCGCGGTCGCTGGCTTCGCGATCGGGGCCGTGGCACTCCTCGCGGTGCCGTGGTCCTTCTACCGCGACCTCACGTGGCGGCCCAAGGTGCTGCAGGAGAAATGGCGATGGGCGGAAACTGCCGATATCGCCTCGGTGCTGTGCGTCGTGTCTGTCCTGGTGGGCGTCGATGTTGTCCTCGTGGCGTTCCTCGACCAAGGACCGGCCGGGGCAGGCTTCCAAGCCCTGGCGACCATCGCCAAGGGACCTGTGTACGTGGCAGCAGGTACCGCCCTGGTAGCCTTCCCGCTGCTTCGCACCCCCGGAGTCGACACCCGGAAGGTCCTGGGCTCCGCCTTCTCATCGTTCGCGCAACTCGCCGTAGTGGCTTTTGCCATCATCGCCACGGCTCCACAGGCCCTTGCCGGTGTGATCGTGCCTGAGAAGTACCACGGTTCCCTCGGGCTCCTGCCCTGGCTGGCTGCCGCAGGCCTGGGTTACGCCGT
Source organism: Paenarthrobacter sp. NPDC089988 (assembly GCF_044748465.1). NCBI lineage: Bacteria > Bacillati > Actinomycetota > Actinomycetes > Micrococcales > Micrococcaceae > Paenarthrobacter > Paenarthrobacter sp. NPDC089988. The sequence goes on along the minus strand of NZ_JBIVGD010000001.1, from coordinate 436,572 downwards.
CCTGACGGTGCTGGCAACCATACTTCTCGCCCTGCGCGCCTACCGTCGATGCCAAGTGGGGCTTGCGTGCGCGTGCGTGCTGGTGGTCGGCGGGCTCTGGACCGGGTGGCTCTTCGGGGCCGTGGACGGCATGGCCGTCGGTTCCGCTGCCGCCGCCGTTGCTGCCGCCGTCGTGCTTTTGGTTATCTCAAGACCGGTCCTGAAAGCCGAAACGACCGGGACTGACGTGACGCGGCCCGCGGCCGGTACGCTGGCGCTTGTCCTGGTGCTGTCCGTGGCCTCGTGGTTGGAGCCTGTTGCCTGGCTTGTCCTGGCAGGAGTCAGCGGGGTAGCGGTGCTCGCCCACCAGCGCGGGCTGTTGCAGCTTAGGCGCCCAGGCAACGCACGACGGCGGACAGCCGAACCTGCCGCTTCCACTGACAGCATCTCCAGCGGCCGGAACTCCAGGGTGGCACCGCCTTTGAAGAGCAGCCTCCGCAGCGTCGGAACGGGCGTCGCTGCCAGCACACTCACGGGCTTCCTGGTAGCGGCCTCTGCGGCGTTTGTGGTCCGGGCGGTCGGATTGGGCCGGGGGTTCGAGCTGTGGGTGGATGAACTGCTGTACGTCCAGTTGGGCCAATCCGTCAGCCAAGGCCAGTTCCCCACGCTCCCGGACGGGCCTTTCTTCCTGCACCCGCCCGGCTACTTCCTCCTCGAAGGCGGGGTGATCCGGCTTTTCGGCATCAGCGGGGAAATCGTGGACATCGTCCTGCAATTGCGCTGGCTTAATGCAGCCCTCGGAGCCATCACGGTGGGGCTGGGCTTCGTGCTTGTCCGCCGTTTGGCCGGTTCGGCTGCTGCCTGGCTTGCGGCCATCGTCCTGGCCTTCGAACCTTTCATCCTGCGCAACAACAGCCATGCCTTCCTGGAGACATCGGCCATGACCGCCGTGCTGGCTGGTTTCCTGCTGGTCCTGGGAGGCAATACCGGGTCCGGCAGACGGGCCGCCGTCGTACGCCTGATCGCCGGTGGCCTGTTGCTCGGATACGCGGTCCTTTGCAAGGACTTCTTCATCATCTGCACCGTGGCACCCGTGATCGTGGCGGTGTTGTGGCGACGGACGCTGCCTTGGCGGCAGGCCGCCGTCGTGAGCGCGGTAGCAGCACTCCCCTACGCCGTTTATCTCGCGGTCGCCATAGCCCAAGGCCACCTGCCGGACTGGTGGGCAGCGAAGTCGAGCGGCCTCTTGCGGGCCTCCGGACTTGAGAAGAGCACCGGATTCACGGCTGAGGGATCACCCGACATCGTGGCGCGGCTCCTTGACCAAAGCAGCCACTTCGGCACCAGTTACGTCCTCCTGGCGCTTTGCCCGATCGCTGGGGCCTTGCTCTGCTTCAGTCACAGGGCCGGACGCCGGCTGATCGGCCTGGCCGGGCTCGCCCTCGGGTTCGCAGGGGCCTACAGCGCCGCCTTTGGCACCTTCGAAGAGCAGTACGGATACGGCGTCATGATCGCAGGGGTGCTCTGTTCCGTACTGCTTGTGGTGGAGCTGCGGGAAAGGTTCGTGAGGGGCCGGAAACTGCTGGCCGTCCTTGGCCTGGGATTTGTGGCATTGACCGTGTTCCTTGGTGTCCGGACAGTGCTGACGGTGGACAACGGCTTCGTCCAGGTACGGGACTGGGTCAGCAGCAACCTGCCCGCCGACGCCCGCGTCAGTGTGACCAACAGCACCGCGGAATTCGCATTCGCAGCTGATCCGAGGTTTGGAGTGTGGCCATCTGCGCCCCTCATGCAAGGCGCCGGAGCCAGCTACATCCTCACGCAATCGCACCCCACCAGCCAGGGCTACGGATACGCTACACCGGAAATGCTCCGCTGGCTCACCGCAAACGCCACCCCCATGGTCAGCGTCGACGGCCCTACCAACGGAGCCACCACCCTGTGGTATGTCACCCCGGCCGTCCTGGACTCCGGAGCAACCACCGGAACCGGCATCCCGTCCAAAAACTATGAAACGGAACGGTAGGGCAACGTGAAAATCCTCCATCTTGGCTTCGAGGATCCGGCGATGCCCGGCGCCGGCGGAGGATCCGTCCGCACCCACCAGATCAACCGGCGCCTCGCCAACAAAGGCTTCGACGTGACGGTGCTGACCACGAGGTTCCCGGGGTGGTCCGAACGCGTCCAGGACGGTGTCCGCTACATTCCGGTGGGTTTTGGCCAGGGAAACAACAGGCTCACCCGCCTGCTGGGATACGTTGCACGCTTGCCGTTCGAAGTGCGTAGGCGCCGCTCAACGGTCGACCTCGTTGTGGAAGACTTCTTTGCCCCCTTCTCCAGCATGGCCGCTCCGCTATGGACCAACGCACCCACCATCGGAATCGTTCAGTGGTTGCACGCCCGCGATAAGGCCAGGGAATACAAACTCCCCCTGCACTGGATGGAACGGTTTGGTGTCCGGACCCACCATCGGATCATCGCCGTCTCAGAAGGAATAGCCGAGCGCCTCACCATGCTGAACCCCACATTGCACGTGGATGTCATCGGCAACGGCGTCGATCCCGTTGCGCGGAAGGTACTGTCCAATCGGGGTCGGGACGTCCTCTGTATTGGCCGGATCGAGTTCACCGGCAAGGGCCTGGATCTCCTCGTCGCCGCCTGGTCAGAAGCCGCCGGCTACATTGACGGACAACTCCTCATTGCCGGCACCGGACCGGACGAAACCAAATTACGGGCGGCGATCGACTCCGCAGGCCTTGCCGACCGCGTCCAGTTCCTCGGTTGGCTTTCCGGTCAACAGAAATTCCAGGCAATGGCAGACGCCCGGCTGGTGGTGGTTCCGTCCAGGCAGGAAACCTTCGGTTTGGTGGCTATCGAGGCCCTCGCCGTTGGTACGCCCGTTATAGCCTTCGACATTCCGTGTTTGCGGGAGAACGTCCCGGCAGGTGCCGGGTGCGTGGTGCCCGCGTTCGACGCCGGCGCCCTCGCCCAGGCGATACGGCGCCATTACGACGATCCCGGGCTGGAGAAGGCCGGTGCCATAGGCCGGGAGTTCGCTGCCGGCTACGACTGGGACGCCCTCGCGGACAAACAAGCAACCACCTACTGCTCCGCTCTGGCCGCCCTGAGCCCGCACGGAGCTGCTGTCGCGGATGCCTGCGGCGACCTTGAGAACGCCACCAGCTAGGAGAGCCCCATGCCCATTAAATCCCGCATCGAACGTTCCCTCGAAGGCGACGCTCCGTGGCTGTTCCTCTCTCCCCACCTCGACGACGCGGTCTTGTCCTGCGGCGCCCTCATGGAAGCTCAGGCTCGCGGACGGGAGATCATCGTGGCGACCCTGTTCACGGAGGCAAGTCCGGGACCACACACCCGCGCTGCACGGTCCTTCCTGCGACAGTGCACGCACCGCGTCGCAAGCGAGCTGTTCGAGGCCCGCAGAGCCGAGGACAAGATGGTCCTGGAGTCCATGGGGGTACGCTGCGTTCATCTTGGTGGCGTGGATGCCTTGTTCCGCAGGCGCCGGCCCGCGACTCCCGGCAGCGCCGCCTGGGACAGGCTCCTGCCCGAATTGAGCCACTGCTACCCCACGTACCGTTTCGACATTGCCCTGGGCCGGGTCTCCCGCGCAGACCGCCACATGATGGGCAGGCTCCAAGGAGACGTGGCCGAGCTCATGGCACTGACAGGTGCCGAGCTCCTGTTCTGCCCCGCCGGCGTGGGTCGTCACGTGGACCACCTCATCACCCGCGAAGCAGGGACGGGCCATCCGCGCAGCCTCGTCCTGTACTCGGACTTCCCGTATGACCTGGTATCACGGCCGGACAGCGCCAGGCTTCAACGCCTGGGTTTGGAGCCGTGGTCCTGGGATGTTGGACTCCCGGCCAAACGGCAACGGATCCGCCAATACGCAACGCAAGCTGACGCCTTGTTCCCTGACGGCTATATACCGGCAAGGGCGGAGACCTATTTTGTCCCTGCGTGGAGCCGCTGAAACCCAACCCATGGGCAGAATCCCCGCTAACAGGCTTCCCTGTTGTTGGAGTCAACATTTCCTGAGCCGTTGCCGAGTTGCAGGGTGCCCGTGCGGCAGTGGGTATTGTCCGTGACTTTGATGTTCCGGAGGTCTCCGTGGAAGTCGAGCCACGGACCCGGCATGTCCGTGAAGGTATTACCGGCTATCCCGACGTCGTGCACCGCCGCCTTGCCGTCGTAGTAACCGGTCTGGATGCCATTGGGTGAACCCTGGAACTTATTGCCGGTCACGGTGATGTTGTAGATCTCGAACTTGCCCACGGCCAGTTGCATTCCTGATCCGTGCGGGCCGCCGCGGACGGTGTTGTTCTTGTAGGTCACGTCATGAACGGCCGCCCCGATGGACTGGGCCACCAAGCCGTCGTCGCCGTCAGCTCCCTGGCCCTGGTCGATCGTGTTGCCTTCCACCATGCCGCCGTGCGAGTCGGTGATGTGGATTCCGTCCAGCTGATCGTACGTGCCACTGCTGGCCGCCAGGGTGTCGTTGTTGCGGACGCAGAAGTTGCTGCTCGCCACCACGGCGAGGGAATACGTGAAGGGATTCCTGGTCCGGACGCCCTCAACCAACGCGTTGGTGGAATGCCTGACGTCAACGAGATATTCGGTCAACCGCCCCGAAGTATTGCCATTCAGCTCATTTCCGCTCTGATCGGCCGTCAGTTGCGCAATGGTCACGTTGTTGGCTCCGTTGGTGGTGATGAGGGGATGCCCGCCAAAGGGTCCCTTCCCAGCAAGGAAGCCCGGCCCGGCCTTCAGGACCGTGGATGCTCCCTGGCCTTTGAGGGCTACGTTGTTTTTGAGGACCAAGGGCCGGTCCAAGGTGAAGATCCCTTCAGGGAGCTGGACGATTGCCCCGCCATCGCTTGCGGCATCGTCAATGGCTTTTTGCAGTGCCTTGGAGGTGTCCTCAGGGTCCTTGTAGCCGTCAGCAACGTATTGCTTGACCTGGCTTGCGCGGCTGCCGGGGGCGCTGCAATAGCCGGGGTCCGCTGGTTCGGAGCCTGGTGTGGCAGCGACGACGGCCACGCCCAGGCCTGCCGCAACCACACCGACGATGACCACTACTGCTACCTTCGGGGCAGGCAACTTCATGGCATCACTTTATCCTGCGATTGGAGCAACTTCCGGGCCACGCAGCCGTCTTGCTCAATTGTGTCAGTGCCTTCGGGCAGAATGTTTCCCATGGCGCGATGGGACGAGGCGAGGGTAGTCGGCGCCGCCCCGGACTCATCATCCCTGGCGGCCGCACGTAAGCTTGCCAAGCCCGGCCCTTGGTCTGAAACAGGAAGCAATGACACCTTGGTATGGGGCAAATGCCAAGGCAGCGGGAAAAATCCCTACCAAGTCAGCGTGGACATCGTGGCGCCCGCCTACCGGTGTTCCTGTCCCAGCCGTAAGTTCCCGTGCAAGCACGCGTTGGCCTTGCTGTTGATGTGGTCCCGGGGTGAGGCAGCAGATTCCGGTTCCGCTACCGCGGACTTCGCAGAGGACTGGGCAGCCCAACGGGCGGAACGCGCCACTGCACGGGAGCGCCGGCAGGCACAACCAACCGGCGATCCTGCGGCTCAGGCCAAGCGCTTGGCAGATCGGCTGGAGTTGATGGACGCGGGCATCGCAGATTTTTCCAGGTGGTTAACGGACCTTGTCCGGACGGGACTTGCGGCCGCGCGAAACCAGCCCTATTCCTGGTGGGACGGGGTGGCGGCCAGGCTCGTGGACGCTCAATTGCCGGGCCTTGCCGATCAGGTCCGGAGCATGGCCTCGGACATTCATGGCCGGCCCGACTGGACCAATCACTTGTTCCTCACCGCCGGCCGCTGGTGGGCACTCACCAAGGCCTGGGAAGGGCGGGATGGCCTTACGAAGGACGAATTCGCAGACGTCCGGGCTGCCTTGGGCTGGGCCACGGCGTCGGCGGATGTCCTGGCGGGCGACGCGATCCCTGGACCGTGGCTGGTTCTCGGAGCCCATCGGAGCGACGACGGACGACTGCAGCAGCAGCGGACGTGGCTGCGCGCGCCCGACGCAATGATCGTCGTCGTCCTCGATTTCGCCGGGCAAGGCCAAGGGCTCGCCGTCCCGCAGTTGGCCGGCGCGGTCCTGGACGCGAAAGTGGCTCTCTATCCCGGTTCCGCCCCGCGTCGCGCCATGTTCGCCGGCACGGCTGAGACGCAGGGCCTCGCCACCACCTTGGGGCCGGGTGTCAGCATCGACGAAGCCCTGGAACGCGAGTCATCCGCCGTCGCCGCATCGCCGTGGCGCATACGGCACCCCATACTCCTGGGTGGCGTCAGCTTCGCCCCCGACGACTCCGGCTGGGTCCGGGACGGCTCCGGCAGGGCGCTGCCACTGGTCGACGCACCCTTGGATGCGCTGCTCGCCATCACTGGTGGACACCCGGTGGATGCTTTCGGCGAAATGGAGGACGGTCGCTTCCGCCCGCTCACGGTGGTCGTGGACGAAGCGGTGGTGGCTCCATGAGTTGGTTCGACGATCTTCGGACCACCGCGCTCGTGGGAACAGGACGCCACCCTGTTCCGCCGCTTCCTGACGGGCTTGCCGCCCAACCGCCCCCTGGCCTGACCAGCGAGGAACTGTTGCTTGGCCAGGCTGCGCTGGCCGACGCAATCACCCGGGCTTCAAGGAAAGCGGAAGCCAGGGGTGCTCCCCGGCATGAACCCGCTCCTGCCGATCCTCAACCGGAAGCGAACGCAGAGGCCGCCCGGCTCCTTGACCTGCTGCTCAACCAGTCACCTGTGGGCCAGGAACTGCGGTGGCAGCTTGTGGTCGACTGGCTTCAGCTGGCAGCAGATGCACGACGCCGTGTCCCGCACCGGCTGCTGCCGGCGTTGTTCGGATTGGCTGCAGCCAGGACCGCCGTCGCGGATCACTTGGAGCCTGCCATCGGCGCACGAGGCCGCTGGTTGCAAAGTCTTGATCCCGGGACGCGAGCCGCAGCCGGCCGGATGTCACGGCGGGATGCCGTCGGCCAGGACACAGAGGCGGCCCCGTCAGAAGTGGACTGGGCCGGGCTGGGCAGCGCCGAAGCCGCCGTGGAACTCGAACGGCTGCGCGCCAAGGATCCTGTCGACGGTCGCGTGCAGTTGCAGGCACAGTGGAAGACACTCAGCGCCCGCGACCGGGCAAAGTTCCTGGAGGTCCTGGCCACCGGCCTCAACCCCGACGACGAGCCATTGCTTGAACACGCCCTGGATGACAAAGCCAAGACGGTGCGGGAGGTGGGCGCCGCATTGTTGGACCGGCTGCCGGACAGCGCCCGGGCGGGCCGCATGGCCAGGCGCCTGGAGCCGCTGCTGCACGTCAGGGGCGTCTTGTCCAAGAGGATCGAGATTGACCTGCCTGGTGAGCCAGGCCCGGACGGGCTGCGGGATGGGCTGGCACCACACCCGCGATCGGGTGAACCGGACAGGCTCGCCCTTCTCGACACCATCATTCGTGGAGCCCCGTTGACGGTGTGGTCCTCGGCATCCGGGAAGGACCCCGAGGGCACCGTGAAGCTGCTCAAGGGCGAAGCCCGGATCCTGCGGCAAGTGGCTGCCACTGCGGCCCTGCGCGGCGACCTGCCATGGGTGCGGGCCCTGCTGACAGTCCTCACTGACACTTCGCTGCTGAACGTCCTCCCGGCCGACGAACGGTCCGACTACCTCGCACAGCACATCCGGAGCAGTACGGAACTGACGCTCACGCTGGTTCCCGTGCTGGCTGACATCCCGCGTCCTTGGCCCGCAGACCTGGCAGCAGCCGTGCTCCACCGCATTGCCGAAAAGAACGGCGGACTACTGGCCGCCCGGCTGGCCGGGGTGCTCCCAACGGCGCTTCCACCGGAGGCAGCGGACCGGTGCCGCAGTATGCTTGGGCATTCCGACGACGACGCCACCCGCCGGCGCATCCTCCGCGACGCCATCCAGTACCAATCGTTCCTGCAATCCCTGACGGAGGCCTTCCGATGACCTATGAACAAACTGATGGGCAGAGCGGAACCGATGTTCTTCGTGCCCACGCCGAGGATGCATTCCAAGGCGAACTCGAGGCCCTCGCAGCCGTTGACGAGCGACCCAAGCCGCCGAATTGGCGTCTCTCACCGTGGGCCGTAACGAGATACATCACGGGGGGCACGCTGCCCAACGGCGTCGACATCACGCCCAAGTATCTCGGCTCCGGGCGTTTGGTGGAAATCGCTGTGGCATCCCTCGCCACAGACCGGGCCCTGTTGCTGCTGGGCGTTCCAGGTACGGCAAAGACGTGGCTCGGGGAACACCTCGCGGCTGCCATCTCAGGGTCGTCAACGCTTGTGGTCCAAGGAACGGCTGGAACACCCGAAGAAGCACTGCGATACGGCTGGAACTATGCCCGGCTTCTCGCGGAGGGACCATCCCGGGCTGCCATGGTGGCGGGACCGGTCATGCGCGCCATGGAGACCGGAAGCCTGGTGCGGATTGAAGAATTGACGCGTATACCCTCGGATGTCCAGGACTCCCTGATCACGATCCTCAGCGAAAAGATCCTGCCCATTCCGGAACTGAACTCCGAGGTGCAGGCCCGGAAGGGCTTCAACGTCATAGCGACGGCCAACAACCGGGACAAGGGCGTCAACGATCTTTCCTCGGCCTTGCGCCGACGCTTCAACACCGTGGTCCTGCCACTGCCGGACAGCATTGAGCAGGAAGTCGACATCGTCAGCACCCGGGTGCGCAGCCTCGGCACGGCGTTGGAGCTGCCTGCCGACTTGGCCGCGCTCTCGGAAATCCGCCGGGTAGTGACCGTCATGCGCGAACTGCGTTCCGGTGTTACCCAGGACCAGCGGACCACCATCAAATCGCCGTCTGCCACGTTGTCCACCGCCGAGGCCATTTCCGTCATGACCAACGGATTGTCCCTGGCAGCCCATTTCGGTGATGGTGTGGTCCGTGCCGACGACGTTGCCGCAAGCCTGGTTGGCGCAGTGGTCAAGGACCCCGTCCAAGACCGCGTCATTTGGCAGGAGTACCTGGAGACAGTGGTTCGGAACCGTCCGGAGTGGAAGGACCTTTACCGGGCCTGCCGCGACCTCGAATCCAGCAACTGAACGGGTTCTTCACGCCATGAGTGACGTCCACGTCCTGGGGATCCGCCACCACGGACCGGGTTCCGCGCACTCCGTGGCGCAGGCCCTGGCGGAGCTCCGCCCTGGTCTGGTGCTCGTGGAGGGGCCACCGGAGCTGGACCAGGTGCTGCCCTTGATCGCAGACCACGGCATGGTCCCTCCTGTGGCCGGACTCATTTACGCGGTCGACGAGCCGCGTCTTGCCTCGTTCTACCCGATGGCGTCCTTTTCCCCGGAATGGGTCGCGATCAAATGGGCCCTGTCTACTGGTTCACAGGTCCGCGCGATCGACCTTCCCGCCGCAAACAGCTTCGCGCTGCGGCGCGCTGCAGTCGAAGCGGAAGCCCAAGTGGAAGCCGCGGCAGAATCAGGAGCCTCAAAAGACGGGCCCGTGGCCGAACCGCCGGCATCGGATCGCCAACCATACCGGCCCGATGCCATCGCCATGCTTGCAAGCGCTGCCGGGTACACCGATGCTGAGAGATGGTGGGAAGACGCCGTAGAACACAGAAACACGAGGCCAACCGATCGCTTTGAAGCCCTCATCGATGCGATCGCGGAAATACGGGTCCTGGACGAACGCCCGGATGACCACCCGGATGTGGTGGAGAACCACCGCCGTGAAGCTTCCATGCGGCGGGCCCTGCGCAGCGCAATGCGGGAGGGCCACAAAAGGATTGCAGTGGTCTGCGGCGCCTACCACGCGCCCGCGCTGTTGCCCGACGCCTTTCCGGCTGCTGCAGCGGACAACAGAGTCCTGGCCGGACTGCCCAAAGTGAAAGTCTCTGCAACGTGGGTGCCCTGGACCTCCGACAGGCTGAGCCTGCGCAGCGGCTACGGGGCCGGCGTCAGCTCGCCCGGCTGGTACCAGCACCTGTTCGCGCACTGGACGGAACCGAAAATGGAAGCCGACGTCGCCACTACGTGGCTGGTCAGGGTGGCTCACGCCCTGCGCCGCGAAAACCTGGATGCGTCCACGGCCTCGGTGGTTGAGGCAAGCCGGATGGCGACTCTCCTTGCGGCGGTTCGGGGACGCCCCAGCCCGGGCCTGCCCGAGCTGGACGACGCCACCCAAACCGTGCTCTGTGACGGCTCTCCTTTGCCCTTGGTCCTGGTGCACCGCGAACTCACCATCGGCATTGACCTTGGAACTGTTCCGGACAGCGTCCCCACCGTTCCGTTGGCGGCAGACCTCAACGCCACCCAACGCAAGCTAAGGATGAAAACCAGTGCCATGGAGGAAACCATGGTGCTTGACCTGCGAAAGCCGAACCACCTGGCACGGTCTGTGCTCCTCCATCGGCTCGCGTTGCTTGGCATCGACTGGGGTGTCGAAACGGAAACAGGGCGAACCACAGGAACGTTCAAGGAAGCCTGGACGCTGCAGTGGCGGCCCGAGCTGGCCATCACCGTGGTGGAAGCCAGCCTGTACGGCACCACCGTCTCCGGCGCAGCGGCGACAATCGTCTCTGAACGGGCCCAGTCGGCCGAATCGCTCGCAGAGCTGGGCGAACTCCTGGCCAACTGCCTGCTTGCCGAGCTGCCCGATGGCATTGCAGGGGTCGTCGAGGCCCTTGCGGAACGCACAGCGCTACAACATGATGTACCACCCCTGCTGGAGACCATCGCGCCGCTAGCCCGCACGTGCCGTTACGGAAACGTTCGTGGAGTGGACGTCACCGCGGTTCGGAAGATCCTTGAAGTCACCGCCGTACGGGCATGTGTTGGGTTGCCCGTGGCGTGCGCCGGCCTTGACGATGACGCTGCTGCGACCATGAGGAGCGCCATCGACTCGGCACAGGACGGACTGTCCCTCCTCCCGGACCTCCCCCTTGACGACTGGCATGCGGCACTGATGGCGGTGGCCCGTTCGGAGCGGATCCATGGTTCCGTTGCGGGGCGTGCCACGAGGCTACTCCTGGATGCGGGTGTCATCGACCAAGAGCGTGTTGCGGCAAGCCTGAGCCGTGGACTGTCGGTTGCCACGCCGGCTTTGCAGGCTGCAGCGTGGCTTGACGGCCTGCTTTCCGGCGACGCCACCCTGCTCATCCATGATCACCGCCTCCTCCGGATCGTCGATAACTGGATTGATGGCGTGCAGGATGACGTTTTTGAGGACGTCCTGCCGCTGCTGCGGAGGACCTTCTCCGCCTTCAGCAAGCCGGAGCGCCGGGAAATCGGCGAACAGCTCAGCCGCGACGGGAGCGCGCCGCTCGAAGGGACCGAAAACCTGCTGGACTTTGCCGGGGCAAGACCCGCGATCAAGACCATGACCCGGTTCCTGGGATGGGAGATCACCGCATGACCACCAATCCGGCCCAAGACGACGGCGGTCGTGGACGCCTTGGGCGGTGGCGCCTGGTGCTGGGTGGACACGACGCTGACGGCGTGTCCACGCCAAACGGCCAGCCAGTGGAGCTCTCGGCCGCAGATACCCGGCGCGACCAAGCCCTGGAAGAGCTTTACGGTGAGCCCACCAAGGGAAGAGGCGGACTGGGCGGTTCCAGTCCGAAAGTTGCCCGGTGGCTGGGTGACATTCGAGGATACTTTCCGTCGTCCGTGGTTCAGGTGATGCAGGCCGATGCCATGGACAGGCTGGGCCTGCGGCAGCTTCTCCTCGAACCGGAAATGTTGCGCACCGTCCAACCGGACATCAACCTTGTCAGCACCTTGGTAGGGCTGGGCCGGGTTATTCCGGAACACTCGAGGGAGACGGCACGCTCGGTGGTCCGGCAAGTGACCAAGGAACTTGAAGACCGGCTCCGGGCGCGGACCATCCAAGCCGTGTCCGGGGCCCTCAACCGCTCGGCCCGGACACGTCGGCCACGCCACAGGGACATTGACTGGAACCGGACCATAGCGGCCAACCTCAAGCACTACCAGCCCGCATATCGCACGGTTGTTCCCGAGCGCCTCCTGGGCCATGCCCGCCGCAGTACCGAGATCCAGCGGGACATCATCCTCTGCATCGACCAATCCGGTTCCATGGCTGAATCCGTGGTGTACTCGAGTGTCTTCGGCGCGGTCCTCAGCAGCGTCCGCTCTGTCAGCACACGGCTGGTGGTGTTCGATACCGAAGTCGTGGACCTCACTGAGGACCTCGACGACCCCGTGGATGTGCTCTTCGGCGTGCAACTTGGTGGCGGGACGGATATCAACCGCGCCCTTGCCTACTGCCAGGACCAGATCACCAAACCTACAGAAACGGTGCTGGTACTCATCAGCGACCTGTACGAGGGCGGTATTGCCGAGGAAATGCTTCGCCGGACAGCCTCGATTGTGGGTGGGGGCACCACCATGATCGCCCTGCTTGCCTTGAGCGACAGCGGCCATCCTTCCTATGACTCCAGCCACGCAGCCGCTTTGGCGGGGATTGGGGTGCCTGCTTTTGCCTGCACGCCGGACCTGTTTCCGGACCTGATGGCCGCAGCCATTGAGCGCCGGGACGTCAGCGAATGGGCAGCCTCGCAGGACATTCCCACCACGCACGAAACCTAGCCGCCGCCCCTCCCACAGCCTCTGGCTAAAGGGTGGGAACGGTACGAGAATGAGCAGGTGGCCAATCCTCGTGGTGAAGGACGCGGCGACACCATGAATGATGCCGCCAGGAAAATCCAGCGCGTCTATTTGACGCTGACTTTGGGCAATACCATCGCCGCGTCGTTCATCTGGGGAATCAACACCCTCTTCCTGCTCGATGCTGGCTTGAGCAACCTTGAGGCTTTCGCCGCGAACGCGTTCTTCACCGCGGGGATGGTGCTCTTCGAAGTGCCCACCGGCGTGGTGGCCGATGGATGGGGACGAAGGGTTTCGTTCCTCCTGGGCACCATCACCTTGGCAGCGTCCACCTATTTGTACTACGTGATGTGGCAGATCTCGGCACCGTTCTGGATGTGGGCGGTGGTCTCGGTGCTTTTGGGACTCGGCTTCACCTTCTTTTCAGGGGCGGTGGAGGCCTGGCTCGTCGATGCCTTGCGCTTCTCCGGCTACGAGGGCGGCCTCGAGACCGTGCTCGGCCGGGGCCAGATGGTCCAAGGTGTTGCCATGCTGGTTGGTTCCGTGGCAGGTGGCGTCATTGCCCAGGCCACCAACCTCGGTGTGCCGTTCCTGTTGCGCGTCCTGGTCTTGGTGGCGATGTTCGCCGTGGCTTTGTGGTTGATGCACGACGTCGGCTTCTCGCCGGAGCGGTCAACGCACCCCCTGGAGGCGACCCGGACGGTCCTGGCCGCCTCGATCGACAACGGCCTGAAAAACCCGCCCGTACGGTACGTGATGCTGGCGGCTCCCTTCAGTGCCGGCGTCGGGATCTATGTTTTCTACGCCCTGCAGCCGTTCCTGTTGGATTTGTTCGGCGACCCGAAAGCCTATTCGATCGCCGGACTTGCGGCCGCCATCGTTGCCGGTTCGCAGGTACTGGGAGGTTGGTTGGCGCCGCATGCCCGCAGCTTGTTCCACAAACGCACATCGGTACTGATCCTCTCCAGTGTGGCGGGCACTGTGATCCTGCTGGTCCTCGGGTTCACCCGGGTGTTCTGGGTTGCCTTGGTGCTCCTTGCCGTGTGGGCCGTTGTGGGTTCAGCCGCGATGCCGGTGCGCCAGGCCTACGTCAACGACATGATTCCTTCCAAGCAGCGTGCTACGGTCCTGAGCTTCGACTCGCTCATAGGATCCAGCGGTGGCGTTGTGGTACAGCCCCTGCTGGGGCGGGGTGCCGATCTCTATGGCTACCCGGCATCGCTGGCCATGGCCGGAGTCATAGAGATCATCGCCGTCCCGTTCCTCATCGCCAGCCGGCGGCAGTCGGCCGCGGCCGATCGTTCGACTTCGACTCCGGCTGGCACTGATCAACAGGGGCCAGCACACGACGAATGGCAACCCGGCCCCGCGGCCTAGAAGGAAGGAACGCTCAGCGACCGACCGAGGCGTGATTGACGCAGTACGGCGTCCACGGCCGCGCCTCGAGCCGCCCCTCCGGTATCTCCACCCCGCAAACGATGCATATCCCGAAGGTACCGGCGGCGATACGCGCCAAGGCCTCCTCAATGTGGCCAAGTCCGACCCGGCTTTGCTCCATCAGCGCGGACGCTTGCGAGAGCTCAAAGGCAATAGTGCTGCCCTCGGGGTCGTGCTCGTCATCCACATTCGAGTCCACCCTCGCCGCACTGACCGAGGCTATGTCACCGCGAAGGGCGGCCAGCAGGGCCAGCTTCGCGTCCCGCTCACGCTCCAGCAGGACGCGGAAATGCTGGACATCAACCATCTTCCTCCCCCGTTCCCCAGATGCAGGTGCCCTCCCCGGAACTCCGGGGAGGGCACCTCGCCAGCCTGCGGTTGAAACTATTGTGCCGGCTGCTCTCCGGCAATATTCACGAGCCAGGCAATGCCGAACTTGTCAACGCACATGCCAAAGACGTCGCCCCAGGGAGCACTCTCAAGTGGCATGGTGACGGTGCCGCCATCAACCAGCTTGTCCCAGTAGCCGCGGAGTTCAGCTTCATCCGACGATTCACCGCTGAGGGATACGGAGATGTTGTTTCCGGGGTTGTGCTCCATGCCGTTGGGCGTATCCGCAGCCATCAGTGTGAGGCCGTTCGGCGAAACAAGCATGCCGTGCATCACTTTGTCGGCTTCGGCGGGATCCTGGCTGGCCTGGTAGTCACCGAAAGTGCTGATGGTCAGTTCTCCGCCGAAGACCGTCTCGTAGAAGGTGATGGCGTCCCGGGCGTTGTCGCGGAAAGAGATGTAGGGGTTGAGGCGCGATGTCATAGCAGTGTTCTCCTCATGGTTGTGGTGGGCGCGCAAGTCGCCGTGCGGCCATGCTAGCAGCGGCATCAGGTGCCTGTCGCGGTGTCTCTTCAGTCGCCGTCGTAAGCCTTCCGCAGTGCCGCCAGGTCCAGCTTCCGCATCTTAAGCATGGCCTCCATGGCACGCCGGGCACCCTCAGGATCCGGCCCGGTGAGCACTTCTGTCAGGCCCTTGGGAATGACCTGCCAGGACAGCCCGTATTTGTCCTTCAGCCACCCGCACATGCTTTCCTCCCCGCCTACCAGCAGGGCGTCCCAGTAGCGGTCCACCTCTTCCTGCGAATCGCAGTTGATCACCAGCGAAATGGCCTCGTTGAAGGTAAAGGCAGGGCCGCCGTTCAGGGCCATGAACTGCCGCCCCTCAAGCTCGAACTCCACCGTCAAGGGCCGGCCATCCGGCCCTGGCATGGACTGCCCCATGGTTGCGTTGTCAAAGGTCGAGGTGTAGAAATCGGCTGCTTCCGCCGCCTGGCCGTCGAACCACAAACACGTGGAAATCTTCTGCATTGCCTTGGTCCTCCCATGTCGTCGGGACAAGCCGTCCCCGGTTGAGGCTAGCGCTCCGGAGCGTTCGGAACAATGCCCGACGGCGGCGCGGGTCACCGGCGCTGATCCGCGAAACGCAGCCTGGTCGCCGGACGTCCCGGTAAGGAGCCCGCCAATCAACGGAAGTTCCCCCGCTTCGCGATATCCGCCGGGCATGGATAGTGTCGGTTGCATGCCTACCCCCAAGAGCCGGTGGATTTTCGCTGCCGCCGGTGACCTCATCCTGATCCTTGTTTTCGCCGCCATAGGACGTGACGCCCATGCCCGTGGCGACATCATCGGCGGCGCGTTCCTCACCGCCTGGCCATTCCTGGTGGGCGCCGCCGCAGCATGGCTGGCCTTGCGGGTGTGGGCCAGGCCCTTTGCAATCTGGCCCGCCGGAGTCGCCGTGTGGATGGGCGCGCTCGTTGTGGGAATGCTGCTCAGGGCACTCACCGGCCAAAGCGTCGTGTTGCCCTTCGTGATTGTGGCACTCCTTGCCCTGGGCATCCTGCTCTTGGGTTTCCGCGGGATTGTGGCGATCGCAGGCAGGCTTTCGGGGAAACGCCACAGCCGCTCCTGACAGGGACCGGAACAGACCATATGCACTACGCTGGAGAGCGTCCGCAATGACGCTTTTTTCGGAAAGGCCCCACGTGATCACCGCATTTGTCCTGATCAAGACCGACGCTTCCCGCATCCCGGAAACCGCCGAACAGATTTCGGCCATCCAGGGCATCAGCGAGGTCTATTCAGTGACTGGCGAATGGGACCTGATCGCGGTGGCACGCGTGTCCAAGCATGAAGACCTGGCAGACGTCATCGCAGACCGCTTGTCCAAGGTTCCGTCGGTGGTCCACACCACCACGCATATCGCCTTCCGCGCCTACTCGCAGCACGACCTCGATGCTGCCTTTGCGCTCGGGTTCGAGTAAATCCCCGGGATCCCGTCCTGAAATCCCCTGGAGCCTAGCTCCGGCTGAGGTCCGTCCATTTTGCCAGGACACCGGCGGCAGCACCGGAATCGACGGACTCGGCGGCCCGGCCGAAAGCAGCCCGCATCCGGTCCACGAGCGTCCCCTCCGCGGCAAGGTCAGCAGCGACGAGCCCTGCGGCCGCGTTCAACAGCACGGCATCACGCACGGGGCCGGTCCTGCCGTCGAGGATTTCCCGAACCACCTGGGCATTTGCCCCGGCATCACCGCCGCGGAGGTCCGCCACGGTGGACGGACCGATTCCAAGGTCCGCCGGAGAAAAGACCTGCTCGGCAACCACGCCGTCACGGATCTCCCAGACAGTCGAGGGACCCGTGGGAGTCAGTTCATCCAATCCGTCGTCACCGCGGAAAACGAGTCCGCGGCTGCCACGTCGCGCAAGCACGCCGGCCACCAGCGGGGCCATGCGGGCGTTGGCCACACCTACGGCGGAAGCCTGCACGTGGGCAGGATTGGTCATGGGACCCAGGAAGTTGAAGGCCGTAGGAACGGCAAGTTCCCTGCGGGGAACAGCGGTATGCCGGAAGGACGGGTGGAAGACCTGCGCGAAGCAGAAGGTGATTCCTGCCTCCTCCGCATTGCGGGCCACCTGCTCTATGGACAAGTCCAAACGGACCCCAAGCGCTTCGAGGACATCGGCGGAGCCCGAGGCGGATGATGCGGCACGGTTGCCGTGCTTAACAACCTTGGCCCCGGCGCCGGCGGCAACAAGGGCCGCCATGGTGGAAATGTTCACCGTGTTGAGCCGGTCGCCACCGGTACCAACAATGTCCAGCTTCTCACCGGAGATTTCTATGGGGTTTGCGTTCTGGACCATGGCTTCCACCAGGCCCGCGAGTTCTTCCACGGTCTCACCCTTGGCGCGCAAGGCCACAAGGAAGCCGGCGATCTGCGCCGGAGTCGCATCTCCGGCCATGATGGTGTTCATGGCCCACTGCGTGTTCTCCACCGCAAGGTCGTCGCCATTGATCAGTGCAGAGATGAGCCCTGGCCAGGTGTTGCTGGCTGCAGGTGCCGATGCCGGAGAAGTCACTCCCCGATGCTATCGACCGAGCAGCGCTGATGACCAATGTGAACCTGCCCGGGAACTTTTCCGCGCGATTTCGCGTCTTTGTAGAAAAAGTCTCCCCAAACGGTGGTTTGCATTGGGAACTCTGGACTTTTACAGACATAATGTCCTTGTGACATCTGCGACCCATGCCCCCAGTACCCCGGCGCACCCGACGCTGAACCGCCCCAACCTGGTTTCTGTTGGAACCGTTGTTTGGCTGTCCAGTGAGTTGATGTTCTTCGCCGGCCTCTTTGCCATGTACTTCACCCTGCGTTCCACTTCGGGAGCGATGTGGGCCGAAGAGACGGCCAAGCTCAACTTCCCGTTTGCGCTCGTAAACACCATCGTCCTCGTGGCCAGTTCCTTCACTTGCCAGATGGGCGTATTCGCCGCCGAACGGCTCGAACCACGCCGCACGGGCGGCCCTTTCCAGTTCACCCGCTGGGGCATGAATGAATGGTTCATCCTCACCTTCATCATGGGTGCCTTCTTCGTAGCCGGTCAGACCACGGAATACGCCATGCTCGTCTCCGAGCACGTTTCGTTGTCCTCCAACGCCTACGGTTCCGCCTTCTACATGACCACCGGCTTTCACGGCCTTCACGTCATCGGCGGTTTGATCGCGTTCCTCTTCATCATTGGCCGCGCCTTCGCAGCCAAGAAGTTCGGACACTTCGAAGCTACCTCGGCGATCGTCACCTCTTACTACTGGCACTTCGTCGACGTCGTGTGGATCGGCCTCTTCCTGGTCATCTACGTCCTCAAGTAGCCGGCCTTGACTCTTTTTCTACAAGAGGCAGAATTTCAAGAAGCGGCTCACGGAGCCGACGCAGGATCGAATAAAGGAACCACCACGTGAAGGCACTCTCGCAGAAGCGACGTCACCCACTGGCAGCCATTGCGCTGCTGCTGATGGGCCTCCTCCTCACTGGTGGGCTTTACGCCATCGCCACTTCCGTCAACCAGGCCAAAGCCGACACCACGAGCTACAGCGCCAGTGACGTAGAGGAAGGCGGCAAGCTCTTTGCCGCCAACTGCGCCACCTGCCATGGCATGGGTGCAAGCGGAACCCAGGACGGCCCTTCGCTGGTCGGCGTGGGTGCAGCAGCAGTTGACTTCCAGGTTGGCACTGGCCGTATGCCCATGCAGATGAATGGCCCGCAGGCACAGAAGAAGCCCGTTCAGTTCAACGACGAGCAGACCAAGCAGCTCTCGGCCTACGTCGCATCGCTCGGCGCCGGCCCTGCCATCCCCGAGGAACACCTCCTGGATGAGAAGGGTGACGCCGCCAAGGGTGGCGAGCTCTTCCGTGTGAACTGCGCCATGTGCCACAATGCCGCAGCTGCAGGTGGTGCACTTACCCGCGGTAAGTTCGCACCCGCCCTTGCCGATGTCACCGGCAAGCACATCTACGAGGCAATGGCCACGGGACCGCAGAACATGCCCGTGTTCAACGACTCGAACGTCACCCCGGAAGACAAGCGCGACATCATCACCTTCCTCAAGACGATCGAAGCCAACGGCTCGCCCGGTGGAGCCGACCTCGGCTCACTCGGTCCGGTGTCTGAGGGCCTGTTCGTGTGGGTGGCCGGCCTTGGCGTGATCATCGCATTCACCATCTGGCTGACGTCCCGTACGTCCTGATCCAGGCGGAAACAAACTTCTGCTGCACTGACAGCAGTTTTGAACTGAAAACAAACCCGGCGCAGGCCGGGACAACGAGAGAAGGATGAGGCGAATTATGGGCAACCATAGTGACGGCAGTCCGAACCACTCGGGCACCGTAGCTACGGCTGGTCAGAATGAGGTGGAGAAGTTCCAGGATCCTGGTCTTCCTCCGCATCGTTTGCGCCTGGCTGACACGGACCCGGTAGCCGCAAAGCGCGCCGAGCGTCAGGTAGCCATTCTGTTTGGCATTTCCGTCATCGGCACCCTGGTGTTCCTGGTGGCGTACTTCGCCATCGATCTGGGCGAGGACTCCACGATCGCGACGATCCGCACGCAGAACCTGCTGCTTGGCCTGGGCACCGCCTTCGCCATGCTCGGTATCGGCACCGGAATCGTCCACTGGGCCAAGGCACTCATGCCGGACCACGAAGTATCTGAAGAGCGCCACGCCATCCGCACCGAGGAAGACCGCCAGGCGGCGGTCCGCATCGTGGATGACATCGTCGAAGAGACCGGCATCAAGCGCCGTCCGCTGATCCGCAACACGCTCCTTGGAGCTGTGGCACTGGCTCCCCTGCCCGCGCTGGCGATCTTCGGCGACCTCGGCCCCCGCCCCGACGACAAGCTGGCGCACACCATGTGGGCTCCGCAGGATGGCAAGCTCAAGCGCCTCACCCGCGACCCCGATGGCACCCCCATCAAGGCATCGGACGTCACCATCGGTTCGGCCTTCCACGTCATTCCCGAGGGCCTCAACGAACTTCACGAGGGCAAGCTCAACGAGAAGGCCAAGGCCGTCGTCTTGCTCATGCGCCTCGACCCGAACTCGTTGAACCCGTCCGAGGGCCGCGAAAACTGGAGCTACAACGGCATTGTCGCGTACTCCAAGATCTGCACGCACGTTGGTTGCCCTGTTGCCCTCTACGAGCAGCAGACCCACCACCTCCTGTGCCCCTGCCACCAGTCCACATTCGACCTCACGCAGGAATGCAAGGTCATCTTTGGACCGGCCAGCCGTCCGCTTCCCCAGCTGCCGATCGCAGTTGACGCAGAGGGCTACCTCGTCGCCACAAGCGACTTCAAAGAACCTGTAGGACCGAGTTACTGGGAGCGTGACGAGCATGAGCGCCTCATCAACAGCTGAAGCCCCCTTCGTAGCGAAGACCAAGGTTGGCCGTTTTACTGACTTCGTGGACGAGCGTGTAGGTGGCTCCGGTATCCTGCGCGAATTCGGTCGCAAGGTCTTTCCCGACCACTGGTCATTCATGTTCGGTGAGGTGGCGCTGTATTCCTTCGTCATCCTGCTGATGTCCGGAACGTTCCTGACGTTCTTCTTCGATCCCTCCATGGCGGAAACGCACTACCAGGGTTCGTACACGCCGTTGTACAACGTCGAAATGTCCGTGGCCTACAACTCGTCGCTGAACATCTCCTTCGACGTTCGCGGCGGCCTGTTCATGCGCCAGGTACACCACTGGGCGGCCTTGCTGTTCGTAGCCTCCCTCGGTGTCCACATGCTTCGCGTCTTCTTCACGGGCGCATTCCGCAAGCCGCGTGAAATGAACTGGGTTGTAGGTGGCGTCCTGCTCATCCTTGCGATGGCCGCAGGCTTCACCGGTTACTCCCTCCCCGACGACCTGCTGTCCGGCAACGGCCTGCGCATCATCGACGGCGTCATCAAGTCCATCCCGGTCATCGGCACGTACATCTCGTTCTTCCTCTTCGGCGGCGAGTTCCCGGGTACGGCCATCATCGGCCGCCTGTACGTCCTGCACATCCTGCTCGTGCCTGCCCTCATCCTCCTGATGATCGTCGTGCACTTGTTCATGGTTGTTGTCCACAAGCACACCCAGTACCCTGGCCCGGGCCGCAACGACGGCAACGTTGTTGGCTACCCCCTCGGTCCTGTCTACGCAGCCAAGGCCGGCGGCTTCTTCTTCATCGTCTTCGGTGTCCTGGCGCTCATGGCAGCCGCTTTCACCATCAACCCGATCTGGAACTACGGCCCGTACGACCCCTCCCCGGTTTCGGCTGGTACCCAGCCTGACTGGTACATCGGGTTCGTTGACGGTGCCCTGCGCCTGATGCCTGGTGTCGTGAATGGCTTCCACTTCGAATACGTCATCTTCGGGCACACACTGACGTTGAATGTCCTGCTCCCGGCGCTGGTACCGGCAGGCATCATCTTCACGGTGCTGTTCATGTACCCGTGGATCGAACGTTGGATCACCAAGGACAACCGTGAGCACCACGTTCTCGACCGTCCCCGCAACGCTCCGACGCGTACGGCCATCGGTGTTGCCGGCTTCACCTGGTACTGCGTCATGTGGGCAGCTGCCGGATCCGACCTCATCGCGACACACTTCCACGTTTCACTCAACGAC
The DNA here is from genome assembly GCF_044748465.1 of Paenarthrobacter sp. NPDC089988. Taxonomy (NCBI): domain Bacteria; kingdom Bacillati; phylum Actinomycetota; class Actinomycetes; order Micrococcales; family Micrococcaceae; genus Paenarthrobacter; species Paenarthrobacter sp. NPDC089988. Next base: position 415,027 of record NZ_JBIVGD010000001.1, on the reverse strand, counting down.
GTCACTTATTGGCTGCGTGCACTGTTCTTCGTGGGTCCGGTCATCGCATTCATCGTGACCAAGCGGATCGCCCTCGCCTTGCAGCGCAAGGACCGCGAAATCGCGCTCCACGGCCGCGAAACCGGCCGTATCGTGCGGCTCCCCCATGGTGAGTTCATTGAGGTCCACGCGCCGCTGGACGAGTACAAGCGCTACAAGCTCGTTGGTTTCGAGTCCCCGGCTCCGCTGCCTGCGGAACCGAACGAGCACGGCGTGGTTACCCGCAAGGAAAAGCGTCGCGCCGCCCTCTCCAAGTGGTTCTTCGAGGACAGGGTTGCCCCGGCAACACCTGCCGAACTCGAGGCCGCACATGCTCATGGCCACCACGAAGCCATTGAAGCCGGTGCCGACCAGAAGAGCCTCAGCCACTAGCTGAAACCGCTGAAAGGGCGGGCCCGATCCCTGGGGATCGGGCCCGCCCTTTCAGCATGTCCCGCCGCTACCCTGCATGCCGGACCCCAGTCATGCTGCTATTGAGTCCGGTAGCCCGACGAATAGTTCCTTGTGGGCCGCACACCGGGCCTCTGCAGAGGTATCCACAACTTGTACCTGTCCGCACGATAGTAGGAGACCGAGTAGTCCACCATGGCCCGCGCCACGAAGGCGTGGCGCTGGATTTTCAACAGCGGCGAGCCGACGTCGACGTTCAAGAGCCGTGCCGTGGATGGGGAGGCCGCCGTCGCCTCGATCATGTCTTCGCCCCACTCCATGACCAAGCCGAAACGTTCGCTGAGGACGTTGTAGAGGGACGTTGGTGGAGCATCGTCCAACAGCCCGGGGACACGGTGCGCGGGGATGAAGTTCTCATCCACGCTCATGGGCTCATTGTCCGCAAGGAGCAACCGGCGGAAGCGCACCAGGGGTGTGCCCTCCTCCAATTGCAGTTCCCTCGCAAGGAAGGCACTGGCCGCGATCTGCTCGAAGCTGAGCACTTTGGCGGCCGGCACCATGCCGCGGCGCTGCATTTCCTCGCTGTAGGAAGTCAGCTTCACTTGGAGATCCAGTTTGGGTTTCTTGACGAAGGTCCCCAAGCCCACTACCCGTTCCAGGACTTCTTCACCCACCAAGGCGTCAATGGCTTGGCGCACGGTCATCCTGGCGAGCCCGAAGCGCAGCGACAGATCCCGCTCCGATGGCAAGGAAGAACCGGGCGGGCAGGATTGCCCAATGAAGGCCCGGAGGATCTCCCTGAGCTGAATGTAAATGGGCGTACTGCTGGTGCGGTCGATCTCGCCGGCGATGTTGGCCGCTTCAGGCACAACGTGTCCCAACCGATGTTTGGCTCATACATCAAGGGTAAAACAGAGCTGCGGAGGTCTAGACCAGTTGCGGTCGCAATATCGGGAAAGGGAATTGCGACCGCTAGGCTTGGATGAATCCCATACCCAACGGGTCTATCGCCCAACGCTAGGAGCTGGCTTGCCGCAGCTGAAATCCTTTGTCGCCGCCGAAATCGGGCTACACGCACGGGCGGCAGCCGTTTTTGTCCGCGCCGTCACGGAAACGGGACTTCCAGTGACCATCCGAAAGATCGACGGCGAGCCGGTGGATGCCAGGTCCCTTTTGGAAGTCATGACCGAAGACTTTGCCCACGGTTGCGAAGTCGTCTTGGAAGTCACCCAGGACACCCCTGGAGGCCCGCAGACGGCGTTGGAAGCCGAAGAGGCACTCTCAGCGCTGTCCGCCATACTTGAAGCTTCAGAGGCCCACTGAGCGACTGCCAGGCCCCTTGGGTGAATTACCGGGGCTGCAGTTATAAAGACACGAAAACGACGTCGGCCCCCACCATATGGTGGGGGCCGACGTCGTAATGCCTGTATTGCTTAGTGGGCGTGATCGCCGCGGCTGTATTCGAAGACCCAGCCGACGAGTGCGACGACGGCAAGACCAGCAGCAACGAACGTGACCCAGAAGCCTATTGCCAGGCCCAGGAAGCCCCCTGCGCAGGCAAGGCCCAGAACCAGCGGCCACCAGCTCCAGGGGCTGAAGTGACCCTGCTCGCCGGCACCTTCATGGATTTCAGCATCGGGACGGTCCTCGGGACGCATGCCAACACGGCGACCGGTGAAGCCTAGGTACGCACCGATCATGCCAGCCAGGCCACCCACCAGCAGGATGCCCAGGACGCCAACCCATTCAGACCATTCGGTCAGGACGCCGTAGACGATGGTGACGGGGACGAAGAAGAAAACTCCAGCGCCGAAGAGCCATGATTCGATTTTCACTTGCGGACGTCCTTCTGGTCTGCGTTGCCGAGAACGGCAGCTGCGGGCGAGGGGGCTTCAGCGGTGTGCACCTGTGCAAGCTCCGGGTGGTGGAGGTCCAGGGCCGGACGCTCCGAACGGATCCGGGGCAGGGAGGTGAAGTTGTGACGCGGAGGCGGGCAGGAGGTTGCCCACTCAAGCGAGGCACCGAAGCCCCAGGGATCGTCAACTTCAACCTTCTTGTTGCTGCGCCAGGTGATGTAGACGTTCCAGAAGAACGGAAGCAGCGACGCGCCCAGCACGAACGAGGAAATCGTGGAGAACTGGTTCATCCAGGTGAAGTTGTCCTGCGGCATGTAGTCGGCGTAACGGCGGGGCATGCCCTCAACACCCAGCCAGTGCTGGATCAGGAACGTGCCGTGGAAGCCGAGGAACAGCAGCCAGAAGTGGATCTTGCCGAGGCGCTCGTTGAGCATCTTTCCTGTCCACTTGGGCCACCAGAAGTAGAAGCCGGCGAACATTGCGAAGACGACGGTGCCGAACACGACGTAGTGGAAGTGTGCCACCACGAAGTAGGAGTCGGATACGTGGAAGTCCAGAGGCGGCGAAGCAAGGATGATGCCGGTGAGGCCACCGAAGAGGAAGGTCACCAGGAAGCCGATGCTCCACAGCATGGGGGTCTCGAAGGTGATGGAACCCTGCCACAGCGTTCCGATCCAGTTGAAGAACTTCACGCCGGTGGGGACTGCGATGAGCATGGTCATGAACGCGAAGAACGGCAGCAGCACGGAGCCGGTCACGTACATGTGGTGGGCCCACACCGTGACAGACAGGGCAGCAATGGCGATGGTTGCGTAGACGAGGCCCTTGTAACCGAAGATCGGCTTGCGGCTGAACACCGGGAAAATTTCAGAGACGATGCCGAAGAACGGCAGCGCAATGATGTAAACCTCGGGGTGTCCGAAGAACCAGAACAGGTGCTGCCACAGGACCGCGCCACCGTTTTCGGGATCGAAGATGTGCGCACCGAAGCGGCGGTCGGCACCGAGTGCAAAGAGCGCAGCCGCGAGCGGCGGGAAGGCCATCAGCACCAGGATGGCCGTAACCAGGGTGTTCCAGGTGAAGATCGGCATCCGCCACATGGTCATGCCGGGAGCACGCATGCAGATGATGGTGGTGATGAAGTTGACCGCACCAAGGATGGTTCCGAAACCTGACAGGGCGAGGCCGAAGACCCACAAGTCACCACCAACACCGGGACTGAACGTCGTGTTGGACAGCGGAGCGTAGGCGAACCAGCCGAAGGACGCAGCACCCTGGGGGGTGATGAAGCCGGAGACGGCGATGGTGGAACCGAAGAGGAAGAACCAGAAGGCCAGCGCGTTCAGACGCGGGAACGCGACGTCCGGCGCGCCGATCTGGAGCGGCATGATCACGTTGGCGAAGCCGGCGAACAGCGGCGTCGCGAACATGAGGAGCATGACCGTGCCGTGCATGGTGAACATCTGGTTGTACTGTTCCTTGGTCTGCAGGATCTGCATACCGGGTTCGAACAGTTCAGCACGGATGAGCAGCGCCATGACGCCACCGAGGCAGAAGAACACGAACGACGCGATGAGGTACATGTACCCGATGGTCTTGTGGTCCGTGGAGGTGATCCAGTTGACGACGATGCGTCCCTTGGATTTAGGAACTACGGGAGCCTCGAGGGTCCCGGCGGATTGAGTGTATGTAGCCACGTCGCTCCCCTTACTTCTCGTTCAGGTTCGGGTTGCGGTCGTATTCCGCACCGAGCAGGCCCGTGTTGCCCTCTTGGCGAAGCTGGTCCATGTGAGCCTGGAATTCGGACTCGGAGACAACCTTGACGCGGAAGAGCATTTCGGAGTGGTATTCACCGCAAAGTTCAGCACACTTACCGTCGAAGGTGCCTTCCTTGGTGGGGGTGAAACGGATGTAGTTGGTCTTGCCGGGGATCATGTCGCGCTTCTGCAGGAAGGCGGGTACCCAGAAGGAGTGGATGACATCGCGGGAGTTGAGCTCCAGGTCAACCGACTTGTTGACGGGCAAGTACAGGGTGGGGAGGAGATCCTTGTTGACCTCGTTGCCTGTCAGGTGGGCCTGGACGCCGGCCTCGTGGAGGTCCTCGGAAATAACCTGGCCCTGCTTGTAGTTGAAGTCCCATGCCCACTGCTTGCCACGGACGTCAACGACGACGTCTGCAGGCTGCGAACGGTCATCAATCGCACGCTGGTCCTGGTCGGTGAAGTAGAAGAACACCAGCACCATGAACAGCGGGATGGTCAAGTAGAAGACCTCGAGCGGCAGGTTGTAGCTGAGCTGCTTCGGGAAACCGGTGGTGCCCTTGCGGCGGCGGTAGGCAATGATGCACCAGACCAGCAGGCCCCACGTGATGATACCGACTGCCAAGGCGGCGATCCATGAGTTGACCCAGAGGTCCATGATCCGGTCAGTGTGGTTGGTGGTGCCGCGCTCTGTAGGCAGCCAACCCTTCTCTACCTCTGGTGAACATCCGGTCAAAACCAACGCGCCGGCTAGTGCCAAGCCAGTGATCGAGGTGATCTTTATGCGTCGGCTGCCGGTTCGGTTCTGCGAACTCACAGACGGCCCTTCCTCTTGTTGCTGTCGCCCGGCAGGCCGAAGGCCCACCGGGCACACTAAAAGTTTTACTACCCGATGTAGAGCTTACCGCTATGAGGCGGTTTTCGCGCACATGTCGGCGCCGTGGCTCCGAACGCGGTCAAACACGTCCGGGACGGCGCCGACATGCGGCGATGGCTCACGTCAGTGGAACGAGTCGCCGCAAGCGCACGAGCCGCCGGCGTTCGGGTTGTCAATGGTGAAGCCCTGCTTCGAGATGGTGTCCTCGAAGTCGATGCTCGCACCGCTGAGGTAAGGGACGCTCATCTTGTCCACCACAACTTCGACGCCGTCGTAGTCCCGGACAGCGTCGCCGTCGAGCAGGCGCTCATCGAAGTAGAGCTGGTAGATCAGGCCCGAGCAACCGCCCGGCTGGACTGCAACGCGCAGGCGCAGGTCAGTACGCCCTTCCTGTTCCAGGAGGCTGCGGACCTTGCCTGCTGCGACGTCGGTCAGGTTGACCTCGTGCGTGGGAAGCTCTTCGCTCTCGGCGAGCTGTGCTCCAGTGCTGTTTTCGTTGGTTGCAGTGCTCATTGGCCTACCTTCTTATAACGCGCTTGGCGGCTGCGCCGGGGACGCTGCCTGCCCTTACCCAATTACGTACGGGTTATAGCTCCATGCTACGTCGCGCAGACGCTCAGCTATAACTCCTGACGTAACCACGGCCCGCAGTTACTTGTTCCCGTTCAACCTGGCCAGCATCAGCGCCTCGGCCAATACGGCGTGCCGGAAGTCCTCGAGCTGCAGGGATTCGTTGGCGCTGTGGGCCCGGCTGTCCGGATCCTCCACGCCGGTGACCAGGATCTGGACCTCCGGATAGACCTCCATCAAGTCGGCGATGAACGGGATGGAACCACCTATGCCCATTTCAACGGGTTCCACTCCCCAGGCCTGGCCGAGAGCCCACAGCGCCACCTGCGCTGCTTCGGAACTCGTGTCCGTTGAGAATGCGTTGCCCCGCTCCCCCGGGGTGAAGGTGACCTTTGCGCCAAACGGAGCGTGGGCATGGACGTGCCGCTCCAGGGCGTCCATGGCTGCTTCCGGATCCTGACCAGGCGCCAGGCGCATGCTGAATTTTGCCCGGGCTGCTGGAATCAGCGTGTTGGAGGCAACGGCCACCGCCGGCGCATCGATGCCGATGATGGACAGTGCCGGCTTGGTCCACAGGCGCGAGGCGATGGTGCCGCTGCCGGCCAGCTGCACGCCGTCGAGCACGGACGCATCGGCGCGGTAGTCGGCTTCGGCGAGGTCAACGGCAACCTCGTCACGGGCCACCAACCCCTCGACGGCCACATTGCCGTGCTCGTCGTGGAGGGTTGCGATGAGGCGGGAGAGCAGGGTGGGCGCATCCAGCACAGGCCCACCAAACATTCCCGAATGAACGGCGTGCTCCAGGACCCGTACTTCAAACGTGCCGTCAACGAGTCCCCGGAGGCTGGTGGTGAGGGCAGGGACGCCCACTTTCCAGTTGCTGGAATCAGCCACGACGATCACGTCGGAGTGCAGCAGCTCTTTGTGTTCCTCAAGGAACGTGCGGAACGTAGGCGAGCCGGCTTCCTCTTCACCTTCGAAGAAGAAGGTCACGCCAAGGCCAAAGTCCTCGCCCAGGACTTTCACGGCGGCGCTGTAGGCCGCAAGGTGCGCCATGATGCCGGCTTTGTCATCGGCAGCACCCCGCCCATAGAGGCGGCCCTTGCGCTCCTCTGCCAGGAACGGCTCGGACGTCCAGAGCGAACGGTCACCCGGAGGCTGGACGTCGTGGTGGGCGTAAAGCAGGATGGTCGGCTTTCCGTCCCGCGCGGGCCGGTGGGCGACGACGGCCGGCCCGCCTGGCGTGCCGTCGGCTTTTGCGGCCCGCAGGATCCGGACGTCCTCCATGCCCGATTCGCGGACCAGTGCCGCGACGGCTTCGGCGCTGCGGTCAAGTTCCGCGGGGTCGAAGCTGGCCCACGCGATGCCCGGGATGGCCACCAGGTCCTTGAGGGCTGAGACCGTCCGGTCGAAATGCTCGTTGACGGCCGCGTTGAGTGCAGCGGTATCCACACCGTCCACGGATTGGCCCGCGACCGGGGTGGTGTCGGAGTTCCCTGGCGTGTTCTGCGGGTTCCCCGCACGTGCTGAAGTCATGCCCCACACCTTACCGCCGGGTAGCTCCCCGCATGGTGAGGCACGGCACCCCACGCCCTCGCTTCAGCCCAGTGCGTAACGTGCGCCACCAGCCCGCGCTGTATTCTGTAGTGGTGTTCGGACGCAAAAAGGAAGAGCCAAGCGCTCAATCAGTAGTTGACCAGGCCCACGCCGCCGCCCAGGATCCCGTCATTGGGAAGGGCGCGCCCACGCCCAAACGGAAGGCCCAGGAAGCGGCACGGAAGCGCCCCTTGGTGCCAACGGACCGCAAAGCCTCCAAGGAAGCAGAACGGGTGGCCATCCAGGACCAGCGGCAGAAGATGCGGCAGGCCTTGGATACCGGCGAGGAAAAGTACCTGCCCCTCAGGGACAAGGGTCCGCAGAAGCGCTTTGCCCGCGACTACGTCGATGCCCGGTTCACCCTGGGCGAGTACCTGATGTTCGGTGCGCTCCTGTTCGTGGTGGTGTCGTTCATCATTCCGTCCAACAGCGCCCAGATCACGTATGTCCTGATCGGTTTCTGGATCATGTTCCTGGCAGTCTTCGTGGATGTCTTCATCCTCTCCCGCCAGCTCCGCAAGCGGCTTACTGCCAAGTTCGGCGAAGTGGAACGCGGAACCGTATGGTATGGCTGCATGCGCGCCCTGCAGTTCCGCAAGCTCCGCCTCCCCAAGCCCCTGGTCAAGCGCGGCCAGTACCCGTCCTAAGAGCACACCAACCTTAATGCGAAGGCCCCGGACCACTTGGTCCGGGGCCTTCGTGCCTGCCTGGGCCCTTCCCTTAGGCACCGCGTCCCTTAGGCAGCGCGCTTCCGGATCCTGGCAAGTCCTTTGTTGATGCGTGATGCCCAGAACGGACCCTCGTAGAGGAACGCCGTGTAACCCTGCACCAGAGTGGCGCCGGCATCCAGCCGCTCCTGGACATCCTGCGCTGTTTCCACGCCGCCAACGGCGATCAGCACCAACTGGTCCCCCACGGCATCCTTCAGGCGGCGCAGCACCTCCAAAGAACGCTGCTTCAGCGGTGCACCTGACAGTCCCCCGGCGCCGAGCGCTTCCACCTTGGCGGCATCGCTGGAAAGGTCTTCGCGGCCAATGGTGGTGTTCGTGGCGATGATGCCGTCCAGCTTGAGGTCCAATGCCAGCCGGGCGACGTCGTCAATGTCTGCGTTGCTGAGGTCAGGAGCGATCTTGACCAGCAGCGGAACGTGGCGTCCCGCGGATTCGTCAGCCGCGTCACCGACGGCGCGCAGCAGGGGACGCAGTGTCTCGACGTTCTGGAGCAGCCGCAGCCCCGGCGTATTGGGAGAGCTGACATTGACCACAAGGTAGTCGGCTGCTGGTGCGAGCCCGCGTGCGCTGACCAGGTAGTCCTCCGTGGCAGCATCGAGCTCCACCACTTTGGTCTTGCCAATGTTGACGCCAATCACCGGCCGCACTCCCGCGTGTGCACGCTGCAAGGCGGCCCGCGCGGACTTCAGCCGCGGAGCCACTGCCGCGGCGCCGTCGTTATTGAAGCCCATACGGTTGATGACCGCGCGGTCCTCGACCAAGCGGAACAGCCGCGGCTTGTCGTTGCCGGGCTGGGCCTGCCCCGTAATGGTGCCCACCTCGACGTGTCCGAAACCCAGTTCGGAGAGCGCCAAGATGCCGTGGCCCTCCTTGTCGAATCCCGCGGCCAGGCCAAAGGGAGAGGGGAAGGTCAAGCCCAGCGCCTCGGTGCGGAGCGATGCATCAGGGGCGGTGATCCTGGCCAGGATCCGGCCGGCACCACTGCGGTGGGCTGCCCGGATGGCCTGGAAACCGATCTTGTGTGCTTTCTCGGCATCCATCCAGGAGAAGGCAAGCTTGAAGAAGGTGGGGTAAACACGCATGATCCTAGTTTTCCGGTTTCCGCACGACTCACCAAACCCGTGACCTGCCTGGGGCTAGCATGTACCCATGCCGCTTCAGGATCGTGACGGACATCATGGAAACCGCATCGAATCAGATGTGCTGGTGGTCGGGGCCGGCCTTTCGGGCCTGGTTGCTGCCGCCACGGCCTATGCAGCAGGCAAGTCTGTGGCCATCCTGGACCAGGAAGGATCCGCATCGCTGGGTGGCCAGGCGCACTGGTCGTTCGGTGGCTTGTTCATGGTGGACACCCCCGAGCAGCGGCGCCTGGGCGTCAAGGACAGCGCTGAACTCGCCCTCCAGGACTGGCTCGCCTCTGCAGGATTCGATCGCGACAACGATGCCCACGCGCGAAGGTGGGCCGAGGCCTACGTAGACTTCGCCTCCGGTGAAAAGCGTTCGTGGCTGAAGAGCCTGGGCGTTGGCATCTTCCCACTCGTGCAGTGGGCAGAACGGGGCGGCTACGGTCCCCAAGGCCACGGAAACACCGTCCCCCGCTTCCACGTCGCCTGGGGAACCGGTCCCGCCGTCGTCGAACCCTTCGCCGCCAAGGTGCAAGAGGGAGTTGCCGTCGGACGCATCACGCTGCACCTGCGGCACCGCGCAACATCCCTGACCGTCGCCTCGGGCACCGTCACCGGTGTTGGCGGTGACGTCTTGGAACCCACGACGGCGGCGCGCGGCCAGGCTTCCTCGCGTGCCGTCGTCGGGCCTTTCGAAGCGGCGGGCGGAGCCGTGGTGGTAGCCACCGGCGGTATCGGCGGCAACCACGACACGGTGCGCCGCCAGTGGCCCGGTGGCCTGGCACCTCCGGAAATGCTCAGCGGTGTGCCTGCCTCCGTTGATGGCGCCTTCCTGGCGGTCGCGGAGACCGCCGGTGCGACGCTGGTCAACGGGGACCGCATGTGGCACTATCCCGAGGGCATCCACAACTACGATCCTGTGTGGCCAAAGCACGGAATCAGGATCCTGCCTGGGCCGTCGTCGCTGTGGTTGGATGCCGAGGGCAGGCAACTGCCGGCGCCCTTGTTTCCGGGCTTTGACTCCCAGGGCGCGCTCCGCCACATCGTACGAACCGGCCACGGGTACTCGTGGTTCGTCCTGAACCGCACCATCGCCCTGAAGGAACTGGCCCTCTCCGGATCCGAGCAGAACCCGGACCTGACCGGCAAGGACATCCCGTTGTTGCTGGGCCGCCTCAAGCCGCGGGGCGACACGCCCATCGAACGGTTCCTGGAACGGGGCGCCGATTTCGTCCAGGGAAGCTCGCCCCGGGAATTGGCAGCCCGCATGAACGGGCTGGCGGGTACGGAACTGATCGACCCTGGCTCCCTGGCAGCGCTCATTCATGCACGCGACCTCCAAATTTCCAGCGGGCTCGGAAAGGATCCCCAGCTGGCCGCAATCCGCGCGGCCCGGCGTTTTGCGACGGACCGCCTCATGAGGGCGGCTCCCCCGCACCGCCTCACGGACCCCGCCCATGGACCGCTCCTTGCCATCCGTTTGTCGGTGGTCACCCGGAAGAGCCTCGGAGGCCTGCAAACGGACCTGCGTTCGCGTGTCCTGGGCAGTGACGGATCTGCCATCGCGGGGCTCTATGCCGTGGGAGAAGCTGCCGGATTCGGTGGTGGTGGCATCCACGGTTACAGGGCGCTTGAGGGGACGTTCCTGGGTGGGTGCCTCTTCACCGGCAGGGCGGCCGGCCGCGACGCAGCAGGCAGTGTCTAAGCTGAAGCCATGGAGTGGTCAACGGACATCCTCGGCCCGGACTTCCAGTCCTGCAGCATCCAGGCCCACGGACCCGGCGGCGTAAGCCGACGGGCCACCTTGGTGCGTCACAGGCCGGATACGGTTCCCGACGACGGTACGGGGCAGGCCGCTGCCCGGGAGGGTCGCGGGGCCGTGCTTTTCCTGCATGGGTGGAGTGACTACTTCTTCAACGTTGAACTGGCGCAGTTCTGGGCCCGCCTGGGATACGGGTTCTATGCCCTTGACATGCACAACCACGGCCGAAGCCTGGGGACCGATACCACCGGCGGCTACGTTGCCGACCTTTGCGACTACGACGCCGAGATCCAGCAGGCCCTGGACGTCATCCACAACGACCCCGCGGCCCGGAATGGGCACAACGTGGCGCTCATGGGCCACTCGACCGGTGGCCTCATCGCCGCGCTGTGGGCCAGCCGGCATCCCGGCGCGATACAGTACTTGATCCTCAATAGCCCCTGGCTGGAGATGCACGGGAATTCGGTGGTGCGCCGGGCCGCGCAGGCCATGGTGCATCCACTGGCCCGGCTGCGCCCTGAAATGGTGTTGAAGCTCCCGGAGCGGGGCTTCTACTTCCGGAGCATCAGCAGTACTGCCGAGGGGGAATGGCCCCTTGACGAACAGTACAGGCCGCCACTCGCCTTTCCGGTCCGCGCAGGATGGCTCCGGGCCGTCCTCGACGGCCATACACGGGTGGCCCGCGGGTTGGGGCTGGATATTCCTGTGCTGGTCCTCACGTCTGCCGCCAGCGCCAACGGCATGGTGTGGCAGGAGTCGATGCGCCGCTCAGATGCCGTCCTGGACGTGGACATCATCGCCGTGCGGGCCATGGCACTTGGACAGAGCGTCACGTTGGAACGGGTGGACGGCGGACTCCATGACGTCTTCCTCTCCGCGCCGAAGGTACGCGCCGAGGCGTACTCACGGCTGGCACGGTGGATCCACGGTTTCATGGAGGAGAACACATCTGTCAGCCAGGGGGAAGGGGATACATGACCACCACGGAAGAATCAGTAGGCACCTGGCAACCGGACATCCTCGGCGGTGGCTACCAACGCCTCGACCTTCCCCTGGGGACGGACGAGGAAGGCGAGGTCAAAGCAACCCTGGTCCGCTATCTTCCGGAGCCGGCCGCGCCCCTGCCGCACGGCATCCTGGACTTTTTCCAGGGCTTCGCGCGACGCAAGCGCCGCCACGTCCTACCCGATCCTTCAGCGGCTCCACGCGCGATCCTTTACCTGCACGGTTGGGCCGATTACTTTCTGCAAACCGAATTGGCCGAGTACCTCACCGCCTCGGGATTCCACTTTTACGCCCTCGATCTCCGCAAGTTCGGCCGGAGCCTGCTTCCGGGTCAAACTCCCGGGTACACATCGGACCTGGCTGTCTACGACAACGACATCAGTGCCGCGCTGGACGAAATCGAAGTTGACGTGGCCTCGCGGACCGGCAACCCTGTTCCGCCAACCGTGCATATGATCGCCCACTCCCTGGGCGGCCTGATCGCGGCATTGTGGGCGGACCGCAATCCGGGCCGCATCGGGACGCTCGTGTTGAATTCCCCATGGTTGGAGCTCCAGGGCAGCAGCCTGGTACGCAGCATAGCCATGCACCTGATTGAGCCGTTCGCGCGCACGGACCCGAAGCGGCCCTTCCGGTTCCCTGATATGCCCGCCTACTGGGAAAGTGTCAGCAGCGATGCCCACGGAGAGTGGCTGTTGGATCCTGTGTGGCGCCCCCGGGCATCGTTCCCGATCAGGGCAGGCTGGACCAAGGCCGTCCTGGCCGGGCACAGTGCGGTGGAGCGGAAACTCAACATCGACGCACCCGTCCTGGTCCTGCTGTCCGGGCGCACCAGGATCCAGGCCGAATGGACAGCCGAGCTCATGCGCGCCGACGCCGTGATCGATGTGGAGGAAACGTCAAGGCGCGCCCTGGGCCTCGGCCGGCGCACGGCGGTGTTCCGGTACCCCGGTGCGCTCCACGATGTTTTCCTGTCGCGCAGGACCATCCGACAACAGGCATACCGGGATGTGGCTGTGTGGTTGGCGTCCTATCCCTATTGAAATAGCACAACCCCGCTACGTAGCCGAGGGTGCCGCATCCACTGCACCACCGTAGCGGCGATCGCGCTTGGCATAGATCTCCACGGCGTCCCAGAGGGTCCGCCTGTCCACATCGGGCCAGAGTGTGTCCATGAAGACGAACTCTGCGTAGGCCGACTGCCACAGCAGGAAGTTGGACAACCTCTGTTCGCCGGAGCTGCGCAGGAAAAGATCCACGTCGGGGAGATCCGGCTCATCCAGGTACTTCTGGATGGTCTTTTCGGTCACGGAGCCTGGCTTCAGGACGCCCGCCGCCACGTCCTGGGCGATGGCGGATACGGCGTCGGCAATTTCTGCCCGGCCACCGTAATTAACACACATGGTCAACGTGCAGGTGTCGTTGCCCCGCGTGTAGTCCTCCGCTTCTTCCAATTCACGGATCACCGAGCCCCAGAGCCTAGGCTTGCGTCCCGCCCAGCGGATCCTGACTCCCCATTCGTCGAGCTGGTTCCGCTGGCGCCGTAGCACGTCCTTGTTAAATCCCATGAGGAAGCGGACTTCTTCGGGCGACCGCCGCCAGTTCTCCGTGGAAAAAGCGTAGACGCTGACGTATTTGATGCCGAGCTCGATCGCTCCGGCCATAACGTCGAGGAGGGCCGGTTCTCCGGCCTTGTGCCCCTCGATGCGGGGAAGCCCGCGCTGGTTCGCCCAACGGCCGTTTCCATCCATGACAATGGCCACGTGCTGCGGAACGAGCTCTTGTGGAATTTCCGGTGGAACTGCTCCCGAGGGGTGGGCGTAGGGTGCCGTGACCGGCGCGGTCCGGGCGGGTGTTTTGCTCTTCTTACCAAGTACCACTGCTAGCTTCGCTCCACATGTTTGAGGGATTTCACGGCGCGTTCCAAATGCCATTGCAGATAGCCCGCCACCAGGCCTGCCGCTTCCCTGCGGTGCCGGGGGTCGGAGCCGTCGGCCACACCCCAGTTCCCCGTCAACAGGGCACCGAGAAGCACCACCGTCTCAGGGGCAGGCGCCGGTGATCCCGGCGGACGGCAGTCGCCACAGACCATCCCGCCCAAGGGCGCGGCGAAGGCCGTATGCGGACCCGGGGTTCCACACCGGGCACAATCGGTGAAACTGGGCGCCCAGCCGCCCGTGGCCAAGGCCCGCAGGAGGTAGGAGTCCAGGATGAGTTCCGGAGGATGCTCCGAACGGCTCAGCGCTGCCAAGGCACCCACCAGCAGGTTGTACTGGGCTGTGCCTGATTCGGCGTCGACGTCGGTCAGCTTCTCTGCCGTCTCGGTCATGGCAGCGGCCACCGTGAAGCGGCCATAGTCCGAAGCGATGCTGCTGCCGTAGGCACCCTTGGCCACCGCTTGCGTCACGATGTCCAGGGTACGGCCGGACACCAACTGCAGGTCGGCCACCATGAAGGGTTCAAGCCGGGCTCCGAATCGGCTGCTGGTCCGGCGCACGCCCTTGGCCACCGCCCGGACCTGCCCATGGTGCTTGGTGAGCAGCGTGATGATCCGGTCAGCCTCACCGAGCTTGTGGGTACGGAGCACCACAGCATCGTCCCGGTACGACCGGGCTGCGAAAGACGATGGATTGGCCACATCTAATCTTCGCATTGCGGCGGCTTCCGGGAGCACCGCCAAGCCGTGGGGTGACGGTATTTCCCGTCACCCCACGGATCCGGTTAGGCCTGCGCGTCCCGGACAGCCCGGTTCACTGCCGAAATCAGGGCCTTGAGCGAGGAGGTGGTGGTGCTGGGGTCGATCCCCACACCCCACAGGACCCGCTCGCCCACTGCGCACTCAACGTAGGCAGCGGCGCTGGCGCTGCCGCCTTCGGACAATGCATGTTCGCTGTAGTCCAGGACGCGGACGTCCACGCCGTCATGGTGCAGGATGTCCAGGAACGCGGCGATGGGGCCATTGCCGTGCCCGGTCCGTCGTACTTCGACGCCGTCAATGCGCAGGTTGGCGTTCATGGTCATGGCGCCGGACTCGTCCGTCTCCGTGCTGACGCTGCCCAGGGAGTAACGGCCCCACTGCGACTGCTCCTCGTCCGAGGGCAGGTACTCGTCCTGGAAAATCTGCCACAGCTGGGCACCACTGACTTCGCCGCCAACAGCGTCGGTGCGACGCTGGATCACACCCGAGAACTCAATTTGCGCCCGGCGTGGCAGGTCGAGGTTGTGCTCGTTCTTCAGCAGGTAGGCTACGCCGCCCTTGCCGGACTGGGAGTTGACGCGGATAACGGCCTCGTAGCTGCGGCCGAGGTCCTTGGGATCGATCGGCAGGTACGGAACCTGCCACGTGAAATCCTTGACCGGAACCCCCGCTGCGGCGGCGTCCTTCTCCAGGGCTTCGAAGCCCTTCTTGATGGCATCCTGGTGCGAACCGGAGAAAGCCGTGAACACGAGGTCGCCACCGTAGGGCGCGCGCTCCGGAACCGGCAGCTGGTTGCAGTACTCGACCGTGCGGCGCACCTCGTCGATGTCGGAAAAATCGATCATGGGGTCGATCCCCTGGACGAACATGTTCAAGCCCAGCGTCACCAGGTCCACATTGCCCGTCCGTTCGCCGTTGCCGAACAAGCAACCCTCAATCCGGTCCGCGCCGGCCAGGTAGCCCAGCTCGGCCGCAGCCACGCCAGTGCCGCGGTCGTTGTGCGGGTGCAGCGAAATAATGATGCCCTCACGCGGGTGCAGGTTCCGGTGCATCCACTCAATCGAATCGGCGTAGACATTCGGCGTTGCCATCTCTACCGTGGCCGGCAGGTTGATGATCACTTGCTTGTCCGCCGAGGCTTCGAAGACATCCGCGATGGCATTGCACACGCGGGCCGCGTACTCCAGCTCGGTTCCCGTGAAGGACTCAGGCGAGTACTCGTAGGTGATGTGCGTATCCGTGAGGGTCTCTTCGTACTTCTTGCACAGCCGCGCGCCCTGCAAGGCGATGTCCAGGATTCCGTCCTCATCCTGGTTGAAAACCACACGGCGCTGCAGCACGGACGTGGAGTTGTAGAGGTGCACGATCGCCTGCTTGGCGCCAACCAGGGATTCGTACGTCCGCTCGATGAGGTGCTCGCGCGCCTGGGTCAGCACCTGGATGGTGACGTCGTCCGGAATATGTCCGCCTTCGATCAGCTGGCGGACAAAGTCGAAGTCGGTTTGCGAGGCCGAAGGGAATCCGACCTCGATCTCCTTGAAACCCATCTTCACCAGCAACTGGAACATCTTCAGCTTGCGGGCCGGGCTCATGGGATCGATCAGGGCCTGGTTGCCGTCCCGGAGGTCGACGGCGCACCAGCGGGGAGCTTTGGTAATGACCTTGTCCGGCCACGTGCGGTCCGGGACTTCAACGGTGATCTGGTCCTGGAACGGCAGGTAGCGGTGAATCGGCATACCGGAGGGCTTTTGTGCGTTGCGCATGACGTGTGGCCTTTTCTCTAAGAACTAAGTGAAAGCTTAGCCGGGCACACCGAAACTCCGCGGCGAGGATGGCCCAGCTTTCAATCAGCTATCAGGCCTCGCCGCGGCAGCTAAGAAGAAGCATCTCCGCACGCACAAGTTCACAGTAACACGGTGCGTATGATGACATTGCAACACCCAATGCAACGTCCACTATGCAGACGCCGCGACGGTGGCAACGCCGGCTGCAGCGTCCATCCAAGGAGCCACAGTGCCACAGTCGGGGATCACTCTTTCCAACATCGATCACAACGTCCGGCCGCAGGACGATCTTTACCAGCACGTCAACGGAGCCTGGCTTAACAGCACAACCATTCCGGACGACCGCCCGTTGGAAGGCACTTTTACCGCCCTGCGCGATGAAGCGGAACTGGCAGTAAAGGCGATCATCGAAGAAGCTGCGGGCAAGGGCGAGGCCGCGACCGGCGTCGAACGGAAAGTCGGCGGACTCTACGCAAGCTTCATGGACGAGGCGGCCGCTGAGGCCAAGGGGCTGGACCCCATTCGCGGCCGCCTCGAGGATGTCCGCGCGGTGTCCTCGAGCAGTGACCTCGTTGCCCTGATCGGACGGTTGTTCCGCTCCGATGTCTCGGGGCTCTTCGGTATCTACCCCGCCCCGGATGCCGGCAATCCCGAGCGCATCGTCCTGTACATCAGCCAGGGCGGCTTGGGCCTGCCGGACGAGTCCTACTACCGTGACGGGAAATTCGCCCCCATCGTCACCGCCTACGGTGAGTACATTTCGAAGCTCTTCAGCCTGGCCGGCGTACCGGATGCCGAAGCGGCCGCAGGCCGAATCGTTGCCCTGGAGACATCGCTCGCCTCCCATCACTGGGACAACGTCACGCTGCGGGATCCGCAGAAAACCTACAACCTCAAGACCGCCAAAGAGGCGGCCGACCTCTTCCCCCTGCTCAATACGTGGTTCGAAGCAGCCCGCATTGACGAAGGGAAACGCACGGAAATCGTGGTCAGCACGCCCGACTTCTTTGCCGGCGCCGCCGGACTGCTGGAGTCGGCCGAGCTTGGGACGTGGAAGGAATGGCTCACCCTACGTGTCCTCGGCTCGGCTGCGCCCTACCTGTCCGCTGAGTTCGTTGATGCGAACTTCGACTTCTACGGCACCACGCTCAGCGGCACTCCGCAAAACAAGGAACGCTGGAAGCGTGGCGTGGCGGTGGTGGAGTCCGCTCTGGGTGAAGCGGTGGGCCAGATCTACGTTGAACGGCATTTCCCGCAAGGCCACAAAGCACGGATGCAAACCCTGGTTTCAAACCTGATCGAGGCCTACCGCACCAGCATTTCCTCCCTTGAGTGGATGGGCGAGGCGACCAAGGCGGAGGCCCTGAAGAAACTGGAAGCCTTCCGCCCCAAGATTGGCTTCCCCGAGAAGTGGATCGACTACTCCGCCGTTGAGATCGACCCCCATGACCTCCTGGGCAATGTGGAGCGCGCACACGACGCAGACATCGACCGCCACCTGGATGAAATCGGCAAGCCGGTGGACCTCAACAAATGGCTCATGACGCCGCAGACGGTCAACGCCTACTACCACCCGATGCTGAACGAAATCGTCTTCCCCGCAGCCATCCTGCAACCGCCATTCTTCAACGCGGACGCCGACGACGCTGTGAACTACGGCGGCATCGGTGCAGTGATCGGCCACGAGATCGGCCACGGTTTTGACGATCAGGGGTCCCAGTTCGACGGCAGTGGCGCCCTGCGCAACTGGTGGACCGAAGAGGACCGGGCCGCGTTCGAGACCCGCACCGCCAAGCTGGTAGAGCAGTACGATGCCCTGTCCCCATACGCTGCACCGGACCACAAGGTGAACGGCAAACTGACGCTGGGCGAAAACATTGGCGACCTCGGCGGACTCACCATCGCCTACAAGGCCTACCTTCTCAGCCTCGACGGTACCGAGCCGGAGGTGATCGATGGTTTCACCGGGCAGCAGCGCTTCTTTATGTCCTGGGCAGCGGGATGGCGCCAAGTGATCCGTACCGAGGAAGCCATCCGACGCCTCGCCACCGATCCCCACTCCCCCAACGAATTCCGGACCAACGCGATCGCCCGGAACCTCAACGCCTTCCACGAAGCCTTCGATGTCCGGGAGCAGGACACCATGTGGATGGAACCCGCGGAGCGCGTCAGTATCTGGTAACCGTCTGCGAAGCACAGTGGCCGGGCCCCACCAGGGGCCCGGCCACTGCCATTTTGCTGGCGGAAGCTATTGAGTGATGTAGAGGGGGTTCACCTGCTGGCACACGGCATCCTTGGCCGTCTGGTTCACAACATCCGTGGGAACCGAAGCCGCACCATACGCGGTACCACTTGCAAAGTCGGTACCCACGTAAACCTGCACTCCGGAAACGCCCGCGGCTTGTTTGACCTGGGTTGCAGGGATCCCGAACAGCGCCGCCACGTCCGTAGCCACGTCGGCGAAGTCGGCACCGTAGTAGACGACCGTCTGTTCCACCGGGTTCGCCAGGTAGGACACCGCCTGGGTGAATCCGTTGCCGGTCATAACGGACATGATTTCCTGGGCCCGCGTACCCACGCCACTGCCATTAGCCACGGAAACAGGCTGGATGGCCTTGTTGTACGCCGGCGCCGGAGGCGCAACCGTAGTGGGTGCGGCCGACGCCGTGTCCGTCGCGGAAGGCGTTGCCGAAGGACTCGATGTAGCTCCCGGGTTGGTCAGGTCAAGGTCCGCGCGGAGGGCAGCGAAGAGTTGCGAGGCCTGTGGTTCCACCAACTCAAGCCTGTTGGGATCAAGGGCCGCCGGCTGCGTGGGGACAGACACAAACGCCACCTTGGAGACATCAATGTCCTTCAATCGGCCGCCGATGGTCAGCAACGTGGGGACTGAGGCCAAGCCTTCGTCCACCGTGAGGTTCTGCGTCACCACGTCGGCAATCTGCAGCAGGCGCTGCGGGTTGGCCAAGGTGCCTTCGGACTTCAACTTCCGGGTCAAGGAAGAAAGGAAGGCCTGTTGTCCCTTGATGCGGCCAAGGTCACCGCCGTCACCGAAGGCGTGGCGGGTGCGGAGGAAGGCCAGTGCCTGCTCCCCTTCAACCTGCGAGTTGCCCTTGGCCAGGCGAAGGCCGGAGTCGGGGTCGAAGACGGGGTCGCTCACACAGACGTCCACTCCGCCAACGGCCTTGGACAACTCCTTGACCGCGTTGAAGTCTGCCATCATGAAGTGGTCCACGGTGAGGCCCGTGAGCTTGTTGATCGTATCCACGGCGCAACCGATCCCGGCTTCCGCCATGGCGGCATTGATCATGACGCCGCTGCGCGCGGGGAAGGTCTGGTTGTTGGTGCGGTCGGTGCATTGCGGCACGTCGACCAGCAGGTCACGCGGGAAGCTCATGACGCTGACCCGCTTGTTGTCGGCGGAAATGTCCAGCAACATCATGACGTCCGAGTGGCCGTAGCCTGTGGAATCCTCAGACGTGCCGTATTGCGCGTTCTTGCCGTCCCGGGTGTCGGATCCCAGGATGAGGATCTGGAGCCTGTCGGACTTGTCGTTGACTGTGGCGTCGCCGGAAACCCGCTCGTCGCCGGCGCTCAGCGGGGCCTTGGTGATGTTGCTCTGGAGCCGGATAAACCAGAATGCCGCGAAAGCTACGCCGGCCACCAAAGCCACGGAAACAACTCCGGTGACGATTTTCAGCCACACGGGCAGCCCTTTGGGCGCGTTCATGTGGCGGGGAGTTCCTTCGGGACCCCCACCATGGCGCGCCTCACCGGGAGCAGCGGTGCCGGTGCCCTGGGCGTGGGCTTCACGACGTCGCACTATTCGGTTACCTTTCCTCAAACAGGTGAATCTCCGCAATCATAGTGGCCGTTTCTGTGAACTTGCTTATCCATGCACGGACCACGCCGAAGCGTAGAGCCAATCAGAAGCCCAGCTTCACCAATTGCTTGGGGTCCCGCTGCCAGTCTTTGGCGACTTTGACATGCAAATCCAGGTAGATGCGAGTGCCCAGCAGGGTTTCTATACCCTTGCGTGCGTTGGTGCCCACCTCGCGCAACCGGCTACCGCCTTTGCCAATGATGATGGCCTTCTGCGAGGGACGCTCCACGTAGAGATTAACGCGGACATCCAGCAGGGGATTGTCCTCAGTCCGGCCCTCACGGGGAACTATCTCCTCAACCACCACGGCCAACGAGTGTGGAAGTTCGTCGCGGACACCTTCGAGTGCGGCCTCGCGGATCAGTTCGGCAATCATGACTGCTTCAGGTTCGTCGGTCAGTTCGCCGTCCGGGTAGAGCGGCGGAGACGGCGGCATATGCCCGATGAGGACGTCCGCCACCGTGCTGACCTGGAATCCGTCAGCGGCAGAGACAGGGACAATATCTGCCCAGCCTTGGTCTCCGAGGACTTCCCTTCCGAGTTCGGCGACAGCAAGCAGTTGCTCGGTCAGGGCCTGACGGTCCACCAGATCGGTCTTGGTCACGATCGCCACGATGGGCTTGCGGCCCACTCCCGCCAATTGGGCGGCGATGTACTTGTCGCCAGGCCCGATCTTCTCGTTCGCGGGAAGGCAGAAACCAATGGCATCAACCTCGGCCAGGGTATCCGCCACGAGCTCGTTGAGCCGCTTGCCCAGAAGGGTGCGGGGACGGTGGAGTCCCGGAGTATCCACGAGGATGAGCTGGGCATCTTCCCGGTGCACGATGCCGCGGATCGTGTGCCGGGTGGTCTGCGGTTTGGCCGATGTGATGGCCACCTTCTGCCCCACCAAGGCATTGGTCAAGGTGGACTTGCCGGCGTTGGGGCGGCCAACCAGGACGGAGAAACCGGCGTGGAAGCCGCCGAATGCGTCCTCGGCGTCGAATTTCTTATTTTGCTTGCTCACGTGGAACTCCCTGTTGCGTTGTGCCGGCCTCGTCGAGAAGGTCTTCAAGGTCAGTTTCTTCTTTTGGCATTGCTGCCGCAATGATGTGGCTGACCCGGTTTCGCCGACCCTCAAGCCTATCGGCCCTGAGCGACACCCCGTTCACCTCCACTGAACTTCCCACGATCGGCACCTGGCCCAGCGCCTTCGCCAGGAGTCCACCCACCGTGTCCACCTCGTCGTCGTCGAGGTCCATGTCGAAGAGTTCGCCGAGATCGTCGATGCTCATGCGGGCGCTGACGCGGTAGGTCCCGTCGCCAAGGTCAACAGCCTCTTCTGCAGCGGCGTCGTACTCGTCCACGATTTCCCCAACGATCTCCTCGATGAGGTCCTCAAGGGTCACCAGGCCGGCCGTGCCGCCGTACTCGTCGATCACGATGGCTACGTGCGTCGATTCCTGCTGGAGTTCCTTCAGGAGGTCGCTTACCGGTTTGGACTCCGGAACGTACCGGACCTCGCGGGCCAGCGAGTCGACGTCGTGCGGCTGCAGGCCGTGCTCTCTGCGATGGAGCGCAGCCGCAACGTCCTTGAGGTAGAGGATGCCGCGGATCTGGTCGGTGTTCTCGCCGATGACCGGGATCCTCGAATAGCCGGAGCGGAGAAACAGGGCCATTGCCGCTTCCAGCCCGGAACCGGTACCGATGCTGACAATGTCCGTTCGGGGAACCATGACCGACCGCACCAAGGTATCGCCAAAGTCGAACACCGAGTGGATGAGTTCGGCCTCGTTGTCCTCGATCATGTCCGACTCGGCCGCGCGGTCCACGAACTCGCGGAATTCTTCCTCGCTGACGAAAGCATCGTCGCCGCCTGGAGCGCCGGGGGCCACCGCGCTGCCCAGTGCAACGAGCCACCCGGGAATCGGTCCAAGTATCCAGCAGAGGAACCGGATCAGCGGGGCCGTGAACCGCACCACCGGACCTGAGTGCGCCCTCCCCAGCTGCCGCGGCGAAACCCCTACCAGGACAAAACCTATGACTGCCATGATGCCCGTAGCTGCGAGCCCGGCGAGCCATACGTTGTCCAGAAGGCTGTGAAGTACGACGGCGACCGCCACCGCAGCTGCCATTTCGAACCATACGCGCCAAAAGCGCAGCGCCCGGATGTGCGCCACGGGGTTCTTGAGGATGCTCCCCAGCGCTTTGCCCTTGCTCCGGTGCACGGATTGTTCAGCTTCGTGCCGGGGCAGGAAATTGAAGGCGGCCTCGGCCGCCGTCAGTAGGGCGACAAAGCTCAGGAAGACCAGCGCCATGCCGACCAGGAGGAGCGAGGTCACTGCATGGTCTCCATGGGGGCATCCTTGCCCAGGAACTCAGACAGCAGTTCGCGCTGCAAGCCGAACATTTCTTCCTTCTCGTCCGGCTCGGCGTGGTCGAAGCCGAGCAGGTGCAGGATCCCGTGGGTGGTCAGGAGCAGCATCTCGTCCTGCGTGGGGTGTCCCGCATTGCGCGCCTGGACTTCGGCCACCTGCGGGCAAATGGCAATATCGCCGAGCATGCCCTGGGGTGTGGGCCGGTCCGGGGTGCCCGGCGTCAGCTCGTCCATCGGCACGGACAGCACATCCGTGGCCCCTGGCTCATCCATGAGTTCGATGTGGAGTTTCTCCATGGCCGCCTCGTCCACCAGCAGGATGGACAACTCGGCCTGGGGGTGGATGTACAAACGCTCGAAGATGAAGCGCGACAACGTGACCAACCGGGCCTCGTCCACCACCACGCCGGATTCGTTGTTGACCTCAATGCTCATTTGTGTTCTCCGCGTTTGTGCTGGGTGCCCGCTGTCGCCGGGCGGTGGGCGTCGTCCCATTTGCTGTACGCAGAAACAATGTCTGCCACGAGGCGGTGCCTGACGACGTCGGCCGCCTCCAGGATCGAGAAGTTGACGTCGTCGATGCCCGTCAGGATCTCCCTGACGATCCGCAGGCCGGACGTTGCCCCGAAGGGAAGGTCAATCTGGGTCACGTCTCCCGTCACTACCATCTTGGAACCGAAACCAAGGCGCGTCAGGAACATCTTCATCTGCTCCGGAGTGGTGTTTTGCGCCTCGTCCAGGATGATGAAGGCATCGTTGAGCGTCCGGCCACGCATGTAGGCCAGTGGGGCAACTTCGATGGTGCCGGCGGCCATGAGGCGGGGAATCGACTCGGGGTCCATCATGTCGTGCAAGGCGTCGTACAGCGGACGGAGGTAGGGATCGATCTTGTCGCTGAGGGTACCGGGAAGGAAGCCCAGCCGCTCCCCTGCTTCCACGGCCGGACGCGTCAGGATAATCCGGCTGACCTCCTTGTTCTGCAAGGCCTGGACGGCCTTTGCCATGGCCAGGTACGTCTTGCCCGTACCGGCCGGACCGATGCCGAAGATCACGGTGTTCCCGTCGATGGCGTCGACGTAGTTCTTCTGGTTCAGCGTCTTGGGTCGGATGGTCTTGCCCCGGCTGGACAGGATGTTGTGCGTCAGGACGTCGACAGGGTTCTGGACGGACTGCGCCCTCAGCAAGGAAACGAGCTGCTGCAGGATGTCCGGAGTGACGGTGGTGCCCTTTGCGACGAGTCCGCGCACTTCTTCCAGAAGCCGCATGATCCGCGGGATCACCGCTGAAGGACCGGACATGGACAACTCGTTGCCCCGAACATGGAAGTTGACGTCCGGGAACTGGTCCTCGATGTAACGCAGGGCTTCGTCGTGGCTGCCCAGCGAGTGAACCATCTGGTCTGAATTGTCGAACGTGACGATTTCCGTGCGCGTGCCCGGCAAGGTGTGCGGGAACTCTGTAGCCGCCGGGTTCCCGTTGCCGGTCCGCAGCCGCCCATTCAGGGATTCACTCATAGTGCTGGCCGTACGGCCTGTTCTCCTCCGGTTGGTTTACGCCATTGCCCCGGTCAGCCGCCGGGCCCACCGTGGTCCGGCCATATGCCGGAATGCCTTCAATCCTACGCCAGCAGGCCGCCCTCCGAACTGCCACGCCACCACCGCGCGATGGGCCGGACGTGGCCGCCGCGCCGTCGGCAGTTTGTCTCAACTCGGCATCAAGCCGGTATCAATCCTGTTTCAGTTGGTGCCGGTCCGGCAAAACCCGGCCAGCCGCCGTCGGACGTGTGCCAAGCTGGCAGGGCGGGGTGAAACGTCCGCCCGCGCAGGACCGGACGCCCACTCCGGCGGAAGCAAGGCAAGGAAACCCCACATCACGCAGTCAGCCACCCCACAGCAAGGCGCCCGCAAGCGGACAAAGTCCGCTGTTGCCGCGCCCGCGATGGCTGCCGTCCTTTTCCTGACCGGCTGCATCGCCAACGGCGGCACCACCGCGCCCACCTCGAGCCCGGCCATCAGCGTCCAGGACGCCCCGGCGAGCAACGCGCCGTTGGAGACCACCCAGGCCTCCACCAAGATCCCCGTCTATTGGATCGGGCGCAGCAAGGACAACGTCTACCTCTACCGCGAGTTCCGGGACATCTCCGGCGACGAGAACCCCGTCACCACGGCCTTGCGCATCATGATGGCCGAGAAGCCGCTGGACCACGATTTCTTCACCCCATGGCAGGAACCCGGCAGCCTGGCCACATCGATCTCCGGCAAGAACGTCATCACCGTGGACATTTCGCGGGACGCCTTCAACTCGAACCTCGACGCCGGCATGGCCCAACGTGCGGTCCAGCAGTTGGTCTATACGGCCACTGCCGCTGCCTCGTCATCCGGACTGATCAACTCCGGGCAACAGATCCAGGTAGTCATCCTGGTGGATGGACACACCGATTTCATGGCCTTCGGCCAAGTGAAACTCGGCCAACCCATGGCCAGGGACGCCTCGATGGTGGCTCCCCTGTGGATCATCGACCCCCAGGAGGACACCACGTTGCCAGCGGGCGCCGTCAAGTTCAACGGGCGCAGCACGGACAGCTCCATGCCCGTGAACTGGCAAATCCTGCAGGACAACGGCGGCACCAGGACCAGCCTGCTCACCGGCCAGGTGAAATCCACCGGTGAACCGGGACAATTCGGCGTCTTCACCTTCAGCGCCACGCTGAAGCCCGGCCGCTACGAGCTTCGCGTGACCCAGGTGGACAGTTCCGGGCAGGCCGACGAATCGACGCTGGACACAAGGCTCTTCAACGTCAACTGACGGCCCTCGGTCAAGCCTCCTGCCAGCGCCCCAGGACATCGCTCGCCAGCACGACGGCGGCAGGCCCGGCCGTCGATGACCTCAAGACATGGTGGCCCAACAGGGCCGTCACAGCACCCGCATCACTAAGGCGCGTCACTTCGCGCGGCGATATGCCACCCTCCGGTCCAACGATCAGCAGGACTTCCCGGGGCGCGTCGGGGCCGGCAACAGCCAGCTGGGCCGCGTCTTCCAGGACGGACCGTAATCCGTTCTTTGCATCCTCATGGAGGATGACGGCCACGTCTGCCCCAGCCACTGCCTTGGCCAGCGATACGGAGTCCACGATGGACCTGACCTCGGGGATCCAGGCGCGCCGGGCCTGCTTGGCAGCGGCCGTGACCACTGACTGCCACTTTGCATGGGCCTTGGCCGCACGGTCGCCCTTCCACCGCACGATGGAACGTTCCGCCTGCCAGGGAATGACAGCGTCGATGCCGAGTTCCGTGGCGGTCTCGATGGCGAGCTCGTCCCGGTCTCCCTTGGCCAGTGCCTGCACCAACACCAGCCGCACCCGCGGTTGTTCCTCGAAGACCACGTCCGTTGCCGTCACCGAAAGCGAGCCTTGGCCGGCGTCGGACACCTTGCCAGTGAGCCGGGCGCCCGACCCGTCCGCGAGATCCACGGATTCGCCGACGGCCAACCGCTTCACTGTCACGGCGTGGCGGGCTTCCGGACCCTCGAGGATGAACACGGATCCGGGCCCCAGGCCGTCCAGGCTCCCGGCAGGGGTGAAGAAGACGGGGTTGCTCACCGCTACAGGTTACCGAGCTTGTCCCGGAGCTTGGCGAACATGCCGCCACTGGCCACGAGCTTGCCTTCCGTGAACTGCTCACCGCGCAATTTCGCAAGCTGCCTCAGCAGGTCTTCCTGCGCGGCATCCAGCTTGACCGGCGTCTCAACATGCAAGTGCACCTTGAGGTCTCCCCGGCCGTAGCCACGAAGATGGGTAACCCCCAGCCCGCGCAGGGTAATGATTTCACCAGACTGCGTACCGGCCTTGACGTCGATTTCCTGGGCACCATCGAAGGTCTCCAGGGTCAGTTCCGTTCCCAGGGCGGCGGCCGTCATGGGCACGCTCAGGGTGGCGTGCAGGTCGTCGCCTTCGCGGATGTACGTGGAATCGCTGTTGACGCGGATCTCAACGTAGAGGTCGCCGGCGGGGCCGCCGGCAGGACCTGCCTCACCCTGGCCGGACAGCTGGATGCGCGTTCCCGTTGCCACGCCCGCCGGCACCTTGATGGTCAGCGAGCGGCGGCTGCGGATGCGGCCCTGGCCACTGCATTCGTTGCAGGGGTCCTTGATGATGGTGCCAAAGCCTTCGCAGGACCCACACGGGGCCGTGGTCATGACCTGGCCCAGGATGGAGCGCACTGCCCGCTGGACCTGGCCGCTGCCACCACAGATGTCGCAGCGTTCAGGGTGAGTACCGGGACGGCAGCAGCTGCCATCACAGGTGGGGCAGACAACCGCCGTATCGACTTCGAGCTTCTTGTTGACGCCGAAGACTGCGTCCTTGAGATCGATGCGGACGCTGATGAGGGCATCCTGGCCGCGCCGGACCCGTGAGGCAGGGCCTGCGTGTCCCCCGCCGCCACCGCCAAAGAAGGTATCGAAGATGTCCTGGAAGGCAAAGCCCTGCCCGGAGTACCCGCCACCGAAGCCGTTGTCGGTTCCATTCTCATTGCCGGTGGCGTCGTACACGCGGCGTTTCTGCGGGTCGGACAACACTTCGTAAGCGTGCGTCACGGCCTTGAACTGCTCAGCGACGTCCTCGCCCGGGTTCACGTCCGGGTGCAGTTTTCGCGCCAACTTGCGGTACGCCTTTTTGATCTCTTCTCCGGTGGCTTCCGGGGAGACTCCCAAAACGTCATAGTGGCTGCTCAAAGTCAGTATCTCTTCCTTGTTGTCCTGCGGTTCTTGCGTCGGTGGCTGGTGTCAGCCGCCGAGAATACGGGAAAGGTAACGGGCCACGGCGCGCACAGCGGCCATGGTGGTGGGATAGTCCATCCGGGTGGGCCCCAGGATGCCTACCTTGGCACCGGAGCCGTAACCCGTCGCGACCACTGAAGCCTCGGAGAGCCCGTCGTACGGGTTCTCCCGGCCGATGCTCACGGTGACCCCTCGCGGATCATCGCCCATGTCCGACAACAACCGAAGCATCACGACTTGTTCCTCAAGGGCCTCGAGTACCGGGCCGATGCTTAAGGGGAAGTCCACGTTGGAGCGGGCCAGGTTGGCCGTGCCCGCCATCAGGATGCGCTCTTCGCGGCTGGTATCGCTGAGGGACTGGAGTCCGGCGGCGAGGACCTGCGCCACCCCGCGAAGCTCCGGCCGGCACAGGGCCACAACAGAGGGCAGCACCTGCGGCAACAGCTCCAGCGGGGTGCCGGCAATGCTGCCCAGGAACCTTGCCCGCAGGGCCAGCAACGACTCGTTGGTGACCTCGGTTCCGGCATCGATGACTTTCTGTCCCACGCTGCCGGTGTCCGCGATCATGACCACCAGCACCTGCTTGGGTGCCAGCAGCACGAACTCCACATGCCGGACCAAGGCCCGCTTGGAGTGCGGGTACTGCACCACTGCCACCTGGTTGGTCAACTGCGACAGGAGCCGGACTGTCCGCTCCAGGATGTCGTCAAGATCGTCGGGGCCTTCAAGCAAGGAATGGATGGCCCGACGCTCGGCGGCCGAAAGCGGCTTCACCTGGGAGATCCGGTCCACGAACAACCTGTAGCCCTTGTCCGTGGGAATACGGCCCGCGCTGGTGTGCGGGGCGGCGATGAGGCCTTCCTCTTCAAGGACGGCCATGTCGTTCCTGATGGTGGCACTTGAAACGCCGAGGTGGTGCCTCTCCACCAGTGCCTTGGAGCCGACAGGTTCCCGTGAGTGCACGTAGTCCTCGACGATGGCACGCAACACTTCCAGCTTGCGTGGCTCACTCATGTGCAACACCTCCTGTCGACGCTCCGAATCCGGGCTGCCCAGCGTGGGATGGACCCGGATTGACCATGGCTTTTAGCACTCAACATGCCTAAGTGCTAACAAGTCTAGTATGGGCCACCCCGTTGCTAGCATTGAAAACGCCCGCGGATGACGTCCGGGGAGCCGGCTCCACCCGTTACCGGCCCATCAAACCCAGCGCGAAGAGGTATGAAGTCCTTGGCTTTCGACACTTGGGGTCCGCAGGACCTTTCCGCACCCGTCAAACAGAAGCTTCCCGAAGTGCCTGTCCAGCGCGGGATGGTCCTGGAAGACGTCCAATCCGGGTGGGTGGGCGAGGTCGTCCGGGTAGAGAAGTCCGGCGGAATGCACATCGTGTCGCTTGAGGACCGACGGGGCAAGACCCGGTCCTTCCAACTGGGGTTCGGTTTCCTTCTGGAAGGCCAGGCCATCCGCCTGCTCCCTCCGGCCGCAAGGCAGCCGGCCGGCGCTGTGCAGCCCGGCAGGACGGCGTCGGGCTCTGTCAAAGTCCAAGGCCAACGCGCACAAGTGGCAAAGGCAAGCCGGATCTGGGTGGAAGGCAAGCACGACGCCGAACTCGTGGAAAAGGTCTGGGGTGACGACCTCCGGGTGGAAGGCATCGTCGTGGAGCCGCTCCATGGCGTGGACGACCTCCGGTCCGCCATCGCCGCCTTTGGACCCGGTCCGCAGCGCAAGCTCGGTATCCTGGTTGACCACTTGGTGGCCGGTTCGAAGGAGTCCCGCATTGCCGCCCAGGCCATGCAGGTACCGGGAGCCGCGGGAAACGTATTGATCGTGGGACACCCCTACGTCGATGTGTGGCAGGCGATCCGCCCCAAGGTACTGGGCATCGAACAGTGGCCTGCCGTGCCTCGCGGCACGGACTGGAAGACGGGAATCCTGCGGGCCTTCGGCTGGCCGCACGAAACGGCGGAGGACATCGGGCTCGGCTGGCAGCGATTGCTCGGGGCAGTACGTACCTACGCGGACCTGGAAGCCTCCCTTCTGGGGCGCGTGGAGGAAGTCATCGACTTCCTGACCGCCCCCTGAGCCGGGACACCTGCCCGTTTCGGGGGCGGATGGTCCCTGCAGGGAGTCCGGACCCAGTATTCTGGGACAGCAACACCGCATTTTTACAGCAAAGGGAAGACACCGTGGCAGAGAACGCTCCAGAAGAACAGGGCAGGGCCGCAGGCCAGCCCCAGTACCATGGTGCACCTGCGAATGCACTGCCCCTCACGGCAAGCGAAGACCGGCAGTGGGCCACGTTGGCGCACTTCGGTGGAATCCTCGGTTGCCTTCCGTCATTGCTCATCTACTTGATCTTCCGCGAGCGTGGGCCATTCACGGCACAGGAGTCCAAGGAAGCCTTGAACTTCACGCTTCCGCCCACCATCGCCGCTGTCCTGGCGAACATCCTGGTGCTGCTGCCGGTTGTGGGCAACATCTTCGCGGTCATCGCAACGGCCATCTGGGTGGCCCTTACGTGCTTCTCCGTTTCCGCAGGCATCCGGGTCAACCACGGCCAACCCCACCGCTACCGCTTCAACCTGCGCTGGATCAAATAGCGCCCGGGCCGGTCAGTCCGGCAGGATCCTGCGCACCACTGCGTCCGCCAACAAGCGGCCCTTGAGGGTCAGCAGCAAACGACCCTTGAAGGCGGCAGCGGGATCCACCAGGCCATCGGCAATCAGCCCGGCCATGGCGTGCCTGCCCACTTTGTCCAAGGCATCCACGTCCAATCCCGAACCGAGGCGCGCCTCAAGCATGATGCGCTCCACCTCCCGCGTACCGGCGTCGAGGGTTTCCCTGCCCGCAGCAGGCGACGTTCCAGCTGCCAGCCGTGAAGCGTAGGCGGTGGGGTGCTTGACGTTCCACCACCGGACACCGCCAACGTGGGAGTGGGCTCCGGGTCCGATCCCCCACCAGTCATCGCCCCGCCAATAGGCGAGGTTATGGCGGCAGGCCTGTTCGGGAGTCCGGGCCCAATTGCTGACCTCGTACCAGGTGAGGCCCGCCGCTGAAATCAGCTGGTCGGCGAGCTCGTACTTTGCTGCGTGGTCGTCGTCGTCGATTCCCGGCACTTCCCCGCGCCGGATCTGGGCAGCGAGTTTGGTGCCGTCCTCAACGATCAACGCGTACGCACTGATGTGGTCCGGATTGTAGGAAAGGGCGGTTTCCAAGGACAGCCGCCAGTCGTCCATGGATTCGCCCGGGGCGCCATAGATCAGGTCGAGGCTTACCGCGAGGCCCGCCTCCCGTGCCCACTGGACCACCAGCGGGACCCTGCTGGGGGTGTGGGTGCGGTCAAGGACCTTGAGGACATGCGGCACAGCGGACTGCATGCCGAAGGACACGCGGGTAAACCCGGCATC
Organism: Paenarthrobacter sp. NPDC089988; assembly: GCF_044748465.1. Taxonomy (NCBI): domain Bacteria; kingdom Bacillati; phylum Actinomycetota; class Actinomycetes; order Micrococcales; family Micrococcaceae; genus Paenarthrobacter; species Paenarthrobacter sp. NPDC089988. Next base: position 384,416 of record NZ_JBIVGD010000001.1, on the reverse strand, counting down.
CGCGAGCACTTGGAGGGACTCGGGGGTGACGGAATCCGGGTTCGCCTCGGTGGTCACCTCTGCGTCCGGCTCAATTCCCCAGTGCCCGACGGCGGCACGCAGGATCCGTGCCAGGTCTTCCGCCGGGAGCAGCGTAGGGGTGCCACCGCCGAAGAAGACGGTACTGAGGGGCCGGGATGGAACGCCGGAAGCCTCCAGCGCGCGGACCGCGAAATCCACCTCGGCAACGGCTGTGCCGGCATAGGCATCCTGCGACGCACCGCCACCCAGTTCGGTGGCGGTGTAGGTGTTGAAATCGCAGTAACCGCAGCGGACCGCGCAGAAGGGAATGTGGACGTACAGGCCGAACGCGCGCTGTCCGATTCCGTCCAGCACCTGCGGAGGCAGTATGCCGTCCGCAGGTGCGGGGTCGCCCAGGGGCAGGACGCTGGGCATCTACTTCTTTGCCTTGTCCTTCGATTCGTCCGTGGTAAGGGCAGCGATGAAGGCCTCCTGCGGAACTTCCACACGGCCAACCATCTTCATGCGCTTCTTGCCTTCTTTTTGCTTCTCGAGCAGCTTGCGCTTACGGGTGATGTCACCGCCGTAGCACTTGGCAAGGACATCCTTGCGGATGGCCCGGATGTTTTCGCGGGCAATGATCCGGGAACCGATCGCAGCCTGGATGGGAACCTCGAACTGCTGCCTGGGAATGAGTTCACGGAGCTTCCCGGTCATCATCACACCGTAGGCGTAGGCCTTGTCACGGTGCGTGATGGCGCTGAACGCGTCAACCTGTTCACCCTGCAGCAGGATGTCCACCTTCACCAGGTCGGCAACCTGTTCGCCGTCGGCCTTCCAATCCAAGGAAGCGTAGCCACGCGTCTTGGACTTCAACTGGTCGAAGAAATCGAACACAATTTCAGCCAGCGGGATCCAGTAACGCATCTCAACGCGGTCCTCGGACAGATAGTCCATCCCCCGCATCTGGCCCCGCCTGTTCTGGCAGAGTTCCATGATGGCGCCCACGAATTCGTTGGGAGCCAGGATGGTGGCCGCCACCATCGGTTCACGGACCTCGCTGACCTTCCCGGTGGGGAACTCCGAAGGGTTGGTCACGGTGGCAATGGACTTGTCTTCGAGGGTGACTTCATAGACGACGTTCGGTGCCGTGGAGATGAGGTCCAGGTTGAATTCGCGTTCAAGGCGCTCCCGGACAATCTCCAAGTGGAGGAGGCCGAGGAAGCCGACACGGAACCCGAAGCCCAAAGCGGCGGACGTTTCCGGCTCGTAGACCAGGGCGGCGTCGTTCAGCTTGAGCTTGTCCAAAGCCTCGCGAAGGTTGGGGTAGTCCGTTCCATCCAACGGGTAGAGGCCGGAGAACACCATGGGCTTGGGGTCCTGGTAGCCGCCAAGGATCTCCGTGGCCGGCTTGGCAAGGTTGGTGACGGTATCGCCCACCTTCGACTGGCGGACGTCCTTGACGCCGGTGATCAGGTAACCCACTTCGCCGACGCCCAACCCCTTGGACGGGACCGGCTCAGGAGAGCTGACACCGATCTCCAGGAGTTCATGGCTCGCCCTGGTTGACATCATCTGGATGCGCTCACGCGGGCTCAGTTGGCCGTCAACAACCCGCACGTACGTCACCACGCCGCGGTAGGTGTCGTAGACAGAGTCAAAAATCATGGCGCGGGCGGGTGCCTGCGCGTTGCCCACGGGGTTCGGGATGTCGCGGACAATTCTGTCCAGCAGGGCCTCGACGCCCACGCCGGTCTTGCCGGAAACCTTGAGGACATCCTCCGGGTCGCCGCCAATGAGGTTCGCCAGTTCCTCGGCGTACTTCTCCGGCTGGGCGGCGGGAAGGTCGATCTTGTTCAGGACCGGAATGATGGTGAGGTCGTTCTCCATGGCCAGGTACAGGTTGGCCAGGGTCTGCGCCTCGATGCCCTGGGCGGCGTCCACCAGGAGCACGGCGCCTTCGCAGGCCGCGAGGGAACGGGAAACCTCATACGTGAAGTCCACGTGGCCCGGGGTGTCGATCATGTTCAGGGCGTACGCGGTGCCTTCGACCTCCCACGGCATCCGGACGGCCTGGGACTTGATGGTGATGCCGCGCTCACGCTCGATGTCCATGCGGTCCAGATACTGGGCCTTCATGTCGCGCTGCTGAACGACGCCGGTGAACTGCAACATGCGGTCGGCCAGGGTGGACTTGCCGTGGTCGATGTGGGCGATGATGCAGAAGTTCCGGATGATGGCCGGATCTGTTGCGGCGGGCACCGGTGCGGTGCGGGCCATGGGAGACACGCAGGGTCCTAACTGTCGGCATTCACGCGGCTGCACCGTTCACTGGGCAGGGGCCAGCGCAGGACATACCGCATATCTGATCCTCCAGTGTCCCATGAACCGGCCGTTCCACGTACATTCCGGTCCGACGCACGCCGTGGTCAAGGGGTAGCTTTGTCCCATGGCTTTGGACTTGCGACCCCTCGGCACCTTCATCCTTCGTTCCCTCAAGGCGTTGGGAGGTGCCGGCACCAAAGCCGCTCCCCGCAGCGGTACCCCACAGCGGCGTGCGTCCACGGGGCAGCAGCGCCAGCCCGCCGGCGTCGAACGTCCGCAAGGCGTTTATCCCGGCGACTACCATGGCCGGGTCACAGCACGCTATTCCCCCAAACCGGACGGGAAGCCGGATCCGGGCGAGATCGTATGGAGTTGGGTGCCGTACGAGGAGGACCACACGCAGGGCAAGGACCGGCCCGTGCTGCTGGTGGGACGTGACGGAAAGTGGCTTCTCGGACTGATGCTGACGTCCAAGGACCACGACAACGGGATGCGGGCGGACGACTACGTGGACATCGGCGCAGGCCCGTGGGACCGCCAGGGCCGTCCCAGCGAGGTCAAAGTGGACCGCGTCATCCGGCTGGATCCGGGCGTCGTCCGGCGCGAAGGTGCGGTACTCGGAAAAGCCGCCTTTGGTGAGGTAGCACGGGCCCTGCACGGGCAATCCACCAGGAACTGAGGCCTGTTCCGCAGTTCGCCCGTCTTTCTGCTATTCTTTATAGCTGTGTGTCCGTGCAGGTCGACGGCCACACATGGTTGGCTGCCATAGGCATCCCCACGCCGCTCAGTCGATGGCCAACCTGACAACCCTCTAGACCATTTCCGCATTAAAAAGAGAGTTCATACGTGGCTAATATCAAGTCCCAGAAGAAGCGCATCCTCACCAACGAGAAGGCTCGCCTGCGCAACAACGCAGTCAAGTCCGAGCTGAAGACGGCCATCCGCGCCGTCAACACCGCCGTTGCGTCTGCTGACAAGGATGCTGCTGGAACTGCACTTGCTGCTGCCAGCCGTAAGCTGGACAAGGCTGTCAGCAAGGGCGTTATTCACAAGAACAACGCTGCTAACCGCAAGTCGGCGATCTCCAAGAAGGTCAACGCACTCTAAGGTTTTTCCAGTTCGACTGAGCTGAACAGGAGGCCGGCACCCACGGGTGCCGGCCTCCTGGCTCTTAAGTCCAGCCCAAGGCCCAGCCCAACGCCCTGCCCAATGACAGCGTCCTCATTTGCGTTGGGCGGACGTCGAGATGACCGTCACGGCATGCTCCACGGCGTAGACCGGATCCCTCGACTCACCCTTGACCTGGGCGTCGGCCTCGGCAATGACCTGGATGGAACGGATGAGCCCTTCGGGAGTCCAACGGCGGACATCCCGCTGCGCCTGCTCCACGAGCCAAGGCTGCATGCCCAGGTTCTTCGCGATGGTGGCTGAGGACCCCTTGGCGCCTGCCACTTTTGCGATGGTCCGCAGTTTGGCCGCCAGTGCCGCTACTAAGGGAACGGGGTCTACTCCGGTGGACACCGCATGCCGCAGGGTGGAGAGGGCCAACGGACCATTTCCCGCCATGGCCGCGTCCGCTACTTTGAATGCCGTGGCTTCGACGCGACCGCCATAATACTTGTCCACCGTTTCCGCGGTGACGGCAGTGGTGGCGTCGGCGATGAGTTGGTTGCAGGCGGCCGCAAGCTCCGAGAGATTGGCTCCCACCGCGTTGACGAGGGCCTGCACCGCCTCGCCCTCGATCCGCCGCCCACCGGCTTTGAACTCCGCCACCACGAAGGCCGTCTTGTCGGCGTCTTTCTTGAGCGGCTGGCAGTCGATCACAGGCCAGCCCGCGGCCTTGACGGCGTCGAGCAACTTCTTGCCCCGGACTCCCCCGGCGTGCCGCAGGACAAGGACCACGTCCTCCTCCGGCTGCGGGAGGTACTTCAGGGCGTCAGCCAGGAAGGCGTCGTTCATCGACTCGAGGCCTTCGACCTCAACGAGTTTTCCTTCACCGAAAAGCGACGGGGTTACCGTCATGGCCAAGGAGCCGCCCTCATAGGATCCCGCGTTGAGCCTGGTCAGTTCAACGTCGGGGGTTGAGGAGCGGACCAGGGACCTGATGCGGTCCATCGCACGGATTCCCAAGTACTCTTCAGGTCCTGTGACCAGCACTACGGGGGCAGGCGTCGCGTCGCGCCACCCGGCGTTGTTGGCCGGGATGTTCTTGGCCCGGGTGTTTTGGGCAGCAGCCACTGGTGGTTCCTTCCGGACGGGTTTGCGCAGGGTTTAAGTCTGCCATGTCCGCGGCGTTGGCGCTGATGGCGTCGACCGCCACCCCGCAGCGCAGCCCGGCGCGGGGCACGTCGCTCCAGGTATTCCAGGCACTTCATGGTTTTGCTGTGGAAGGTCAGCACCGCGACGAGGAAGCCCGCCGGATGGAGCAGGCTCCACGTTATCAAGATGGCAAGCGCGGAGAAGGCAAGCATTGACGCGATCCCCACCGGCCCCTCCGCCCAAGGCATCACTGCACCCGGCAGGGAAGCGAAAAACCGTGCCACTGCTGCCACCATTCCGGCGCTGGTCCCGGCCACGGCCACGGGAGCCGCAGCCAGCCAGGACACCGAAGCCAACGGCACCGAGATGGTTCCGAGGATGGTGACTGGAGCTACGAGCGGCCCAGCCAGCACATTGGCCACGAGTGAGTAGGGCGAGAATTGGGGCTGCAGAGCAACGATGGCGGGTCCACACATGATCTGCGCGGACAGTGGAACGGCGATGCCCGTGGCCAACCACGAGGGAACCCATGCCGGAAACCATGACGCCAGGCGGCCGGCGAGCAGCACGATACCGAGGGTGGCCAGGACGGAGAGCAGGAAGCCAAAAGACACAGACAGGGTTGGGTCAACGAGCAGGAGCGAGGTGCTCGCGATGCAGAGATATGACAGTGACCTGCCACGACGCCCAGCGGTGAGGGCCGCCAGCCCCACCGTGCCCATGACCGCAGCACGCAGGACGCTTGGATCCGGTCCGACGAGGACCACGAAGGCCGACAGACCCGCAGCTCCACTGATCGCCGCGACGGGCCGCGGGAGGCGGAAGGTCCGGGCCAGCAGGATGAATCCACCCAGGACCAAGCTGCAGTTTGCACCGCTGACCGCGGTCAGGTGGGTCATGCCCGTAGTTTTCATGGCCGCTTCGAGGCTCTCGGGCAACGCGGAGGTGTCGCCGGTAACCATTCCCGGCAGCAGGCCTGCCGCGTCGGCAGGCAACCAAGCCGATGCTTTGCGGAATTGCTCCCGGGCCCGGGCCGCGGTTTGTTGGGGATCATAGGAATCAGCCACCAGCACGGGCGCCGTTGACGCGGACAGGACAGCGGCTTCGGGCTTGCCCTGCTTGCCTTCCCGGAGGGTTCCTGTGGTTCTCAGCGATTGTCCCGGCTGCACGCGCCCCCAGGCCTCCCCACCGATGACCAACACCGCGGCCGATTCTGTCACGGTGTTGCCCTGGGACGTGAAGTGTTCCACTTGTGCCGGGACGGACCAGCGGCTTTCGCCGGAATGCCCTGGAACCGACAGCGCCGCCGGAGCACCGGTAACGCGGATGGTGATGACCACTCCATCACTCCGGGCGACAGCGGAGGCAAGCGGACCGTGCTCCCGCCCGGCCGTGTCCAGGGCACAGTGCAGGGCCACGGCGGCGCCGGCAATGCAGGCCAGCGCGAAGGTTGACGACATGGTCCGTGCCCGCTTCCCCAGGCGTCGGCGTTTCCGTCCCGATACCATCAACCCCAAGGCACCCAGTACCAACAAAACGCAGATCGTGGCGGGCCACGGCTGGGGAGCCATCGTTCCCGCCAAGGCGGCCGCCCAGGCTGCGAGGGCTGCTGGGACAAGGCGCACGTCCAGCCGCCTGGCCGGGGTTCCGCCGTCGGACTCAACCACCCTGCACCGTCACAAGGCCCTTGAGCGATTCCATGAGTTTGGGGCCGATGCCGTCGATCGCGTCCAATTCCTCTACGGAGGTGAAGGGGCCGTGGTCCTTTCGCCAGTCCACGATGCGTTGCGCCATGACGGGTCCTACGCGGGGCAACGTGCCGAGCTCCTCGACACTGGCGGTGTTGATGTTGATCTTCGCCGAACCTCCCGGCATGGCGGCACCTCCGACGGAGGGTTCAGGCTGTTCCTGCCCTGGAAGCGGGACGGGCGTATCCCCGGCGCGCGGAACCACGATCTTGGCCCCGTCAGCCACCACTTCGGCCAGGTTCAGTCCGTCAAGACGGGCATCCTGGGCCGCACCCCCGGCCGCGTCAATGGCCTGGAAAACCCTGCTGCCCTCCGGCAAGGAGACCACTCCGGGTTTTTGCACGGCACCGGCGACGTGGATGACCACCGTCTCAGCGGGCGCCGGGTCTTGTCCGGCATCCCCGCCGGGAACTGCTGCCTCGGAGCTTGCAGCGGGGGCGAGCGGTTCGATCGATGGTTGGTCCTGTCCGTTTTGCCAGACAAAGCAAACGGCCGCCACTACGGCGGCCGCAGCGACCACGAACACCACGGCGCGAGGGCTCCGCCACCGGAAACGGGAAGGGACGGCCGTCGGCACCGCGGCACCATCACCGCCGTCGGAGTCCTGCCCATCCACCGCAAGCGCCAGCAGCGGTTCAGTCTGCGCAGCGGGCCGGACATGCCGTGACAGCCGCCGCCTGAACGCCGCGGTTGCGGCGTCGGACGAGGCGTCCTGGGTCCGGCGTGGCATGAATCGAGCCTATGGCCGGGTCCGAACGGGCGCTGTTGCCCACCGGGACTATGTGGATAAAGCCGTCAATTGCCCGGCGTGCTGCTTTCTCCCACAATGACGGCCAGCACACCCAAACCGGCGTGTGCGGCAAGGACAGCAGGGAGGGAACTGATCTGGGCAAGCGGAGAACCGGGACAGTTTTCGGCCAGCCGTGCGGCAAGTGACTCTGCCTCGGCTGGATTCCCGAAGTGGTGAACGGCGAGGCGGGCCTGTCCGGCCGCGCGGGACGCTACATCGGCGGCAACGATCTCTTCCAATCGGGCGATGGCCCTCACGGCGGACCGGACCTTTTCCAGCGGGACGATCTTGCCGCCGTCGACGGCGAGGATCGGCTTGATGGAAAGCACCGTTCCCAGGAGCGAAGCGGCGGCACCGATGCGGCCGCCGCGGCGAAGCTGCTCAAGGCTGGGGACGTAGAAGTAGACCTTGGTGCGGTCCATGCGCTCCACGGCGAATTCCCGGACCTCGGCAGCTCCCCGGCCGTCGGCCGCGGCAACCACCGCGCTCTGAACACCCATCCCCTGCGCCATTCCTACTGTCCGGGAATCAACGATTTCCACGGGTATCGTCACGCGGGCCGCAGCCAGGCGGGCCGCATCGGCGGTTCCGGACAGTTCGGATGAGATGTGGATGGAGACTACTGCCTCAAATCCACGACGTTGGGCTGCCAGGTACGCCTGCTCGAATTGGCCGGGCGATGGCCGTGAGGTCTTTACCGAGGCGCCAGAGGCAAGTGCCAACGACAACGTCTGGGTGATGTCGTCTTCACCCTCACCGTAGATTTCGTTGCCCACCATCACGGGCATGGGAACAACAGCCAAACGACCGTCGGCCGTGAAGGCGGAAACCCAGTCGGCGGGCAACGCGGCTGCCGAATCGGTGACCACGGCAGTCCTGACGACGGCGGCCAGCGGCTCTTCAGCGACAGGAACCGGTGCCGCTGGTTGCCGGAGGCGCGCCACTCTTTCCTTGAGCCACATCCACGCGGGTGGTTCTCGCTCAGGCACGCAACCTCCAAAGATGATGGCCGGCCGCCGGCACAGTGCCGGCGGCCGCACAATCCCCGCTAGGCAGGAACGATGTTCACCAGTTTAGGTGCCCGCACGATAACGGTGCGGATGCCACGGCCGTCCATAGCGCGCTGGACGTTTTCCGAAGCCAGCGCGCGTTCACGCAGTTCGTCTTCGCTGATGTCCGGGGAGACTTCCAGCCGGTCACGGACTTTCCCCTGCACCTGGACAACGGCAGTGACGGTTTCCTGGACCAGCAAGGACTCGTCGTGTGCGGGCCAACCTGCATTGGCCACGGAGGCAGGGTGGCCAAGGGCGTTCCACAGATCCTCCGCAGTGTACGGAGCGAAGAGGCTGAGGATCACGGCAACAGCCTCAACGGCCTCACGGACCGCGGGATCGGCTCCACCAGCGCCGGAGTCGATGGTCTTGCGCGTTGCGTTGACCAACTCCATGAGGCGCGCGACAACCACGTTGAACTTGTTGTTGTCCAGCAGTTCCGCGGCGTCGGCAATGGTCTTGTGGGTCACGGTCCGCAGGGCGCGGTCGCCCGTGGCCGGATCGGTGCCGGGTTCGCTGGTGACGTCCTGGCCAAGGCGCCATGCACGGGCCAGGAACTTGCCGGACCCGGCGGGCGAAACGTCAGCCCAGTCAACGTCGTCCTCGGGCGGAGAAGCAAAGACCATGGTCAGGCGGACAGCGTCCACTCCGAACTTGTCCAGCTGTTCGCCGAGGTCCACGCCGTTGCCCAGGGACTTGCTCATGGCCTTCCCGCCGTTGAGCACCTGGCCTTGGTTGAGCAGGGCGCTGAAGGGCTCGTTGGCTTCGATCAGGCCGATGTCCTTAATGACCTTGGTGAAGAAACGGGCGTACAGCAAGTGCAGGATGGCGTGCTCCACGCCGCCCACATACTGACCCACCGGCATCCAGTCGTTGATCTTCGCGGGGTCGAACGGACCTTCGGTGAAGTTCGGCGAGACGAAACGCAGGAAGTACCAGGACGAATCCACGAACGTGTCCATGGTGTCCGTGTCGCGCTGCGCGGCGCGGCCACAGTTGGGGCACTCGACGTTGACCCATTCGACGGCGGCGGCCAGTGGGGATGTGCCCTTGGGGGCCAAGGCCTCACCACGCAAGTCCTCCGGCAACCTGACGGGCAGTTGATCGTCCGGTACCGGCACTTCGCCGCATTCACCGCAGTGGATGATCGGAATCGGCGTGCCCCAGAACCGCTGACGGCTCAGCAGCCAGTCACGGAGGCGGAAGTTGACGAACTTCTCACCGGTGCCCTGCTTTTCCAGGATGTCGATGGCAGCCGGGATGGCCTCTGCCTTGCTCAGGCCATCCAGCGCACCGGAGTTCTGCAGGGTGCCTTCGCCTGCGGTGGCTACGCCGGATTCCGCAGGATCGTCCTCGCCCGTGTTCAGTACGGCACGGACAGGCAGGTTGAAGGCCTTGGCGAAATCGAGGTCGCGCTGGTCGTGTGCCGGAACAGCCATGATGGCGCCCGTCCCGTAGTCGGCCAGGACGTAGTCCGCCGCCCACACGGGCAGCTTTTCGCCATTGAGCGGGTTGATGGCGTAGCGGCCAGTGAAGACACCGGTCTTTTCCCGCTCTGTGGACTGGCGCTCGATTTCCGAGAGCGCCTTGACCTTTTCGCGGTACGCCATGAGTTCGTCGTGCTGTTCCGGGGTGACCAGGTCCAGTGCCAGGTGGGCGTCTGCTGCGACAACAAAGAAAGTTGCGCCGTACAGGGTATCCGGCCGGGTGGTGAAGACCGTGACTTCACGTTCCGGGCGGCTTCCTTCGGCTTCAATGACGAAGCGGACGTGGGCGCCTTCCGAGCGGCCGATCCAGTTCCGCTGCATGGCAAGGACCCGTTCGGGCCAGTGGCCCTGCAACTGGTCCATGTCTTCGAGCAGGCGATCGGCGTAGTCCGTGATCTTGAAGTACCACTGGTTCAGCGACTTCTTGGTGACGGGAGTGCCGCAGCGTTCACAGGCACCGTTGACCACCTGTTCGTTGGCCAGCACGGTGAGGTCCTTGGGGCACCAGTTGACCGGTGAGTCCTTGCGGTAGGCCAGCCCTCGTTCGTAGAACCGCTTGAACAGCCACTGCGTCCAGCGGTAGTACTCGGGATCGGACGTGTGCAGGCGGCGGGACCAGTCGGCTGAAATGGCATAGCGCTTGAAGGACGCGGCCTGCGTATCGATGTTGGCGTAGGTCCACTCACTGGGGTGGGCATTGCGCTTGATGGCTGCGTTCTCAGCGGGCAGGCCGAAAGAGTCCCAGCCGATCGGGTGCAGGACGTCGTAGCCCTTCTGCCGGAGGTAGCGCGCCACGACGTCGCCCATGGCGAAAGCCTCGGCGTGGCCCATGTGGAGGTCGCCCGAGGGGTAGGGGAACATGTCCAGCACATAGCGGCGCTCCCGCGAACCGTCATCAACGGGGGTGAACACCTTGAGGTCGTCCCAGACCTGCGGCCACTTGCCTTCCATGGCTGCGAAGCTGTAGACGCCCTCTTCGGGTGCTCCGGCTGCCGTTGCCTGTGCTGTTCCGGTTTCTGTCTCCGGCTGAACGCTCACTGCTGCCCTCTTCTGTTCTCGATGGCGGAATTACCTTCTGCTGTTGTCGCGCGATCCCAGGAGCTCAAAACCCCCGGACACACAAAAGCCCCTCGACAATGGAGGGGCGGCCGCACGGCGAAGATTGCCGGGCGGCTAACTAAGCAGAAGGTTCGCACGCATAGATCTACAATAGCGCACCATCATCATTCCACTCACCGACAGAACATGGTTGGCGGCACGGCGCCCCACGTCAAAAAAGGGGCCGATGACTCCCCGCCATGGTGTGGTGGGCACCTCGAAGCGTACAGGCGGGAGTCATCGGCCGCTTTTTTGAACTACTTCACATCTTCGTCCACCCAATCCATGGACTTGGTCACGGCCTTCTTCCACAACCGCAACTGCCGCTCCTGCTCCGCCGCATCCAACTGCGGTTCCCAGCGCTTGTCCTCGCCCCAGTTGGCACTCAGCTCGCCGAGATCGTTCCAGAATCCCACAGCCAGGCCGGCAGCGTAGGCCGCACCGAGGGCGGTGGTTTCAATGACCTTCGGCCGGACCACCGGCACGCCCAGGATGTCCGCCTGGAACTGCATGAGCGAATCGTTGGCGACCATGCCGCCGTCGACCTTCAGCTCGGTGAGCGGCACGCCGGAGTCCGCGTTGACAGCGTCCAGCACCTCGCGGGTCTGGAAAGCCGTGGCTTCAAGGGCTGCCCGGGCAATATGCCCCTTGTTGGCGTACCTTGTAAGGCCCACGATCGCGCCGCGCGCGTCGGCACGCCAGTACGGGGCGAAGAGGCCGGAGAAGGCGGGCACGATGTACACGCCACCGTTGTCCTCCACCGCGGCGGCGAGTTCTTCCACCTGCGGGGCCGAACTGATCATGCCGAGGTTGTCCCGGAGCCACTGGATGAGCGAGCCCGTGACAGCGATGGACCCTTCCAGTGCGTAATGCGGTTTCTGGTCTCCGAGCTTGTAGCCGAGCGTAGTCAGCAAACCGTTCTTCGAGTGGACGATCTCCTCGCCGGTGTTGAAGATCAGGAAGCAGCCGGTGCCGTAGGTGTTCTTGGCTTCGCCGGGCTGGAAAGCCGCCTGGCCGAACGTGGCTGCCTGCTGGTCGCCCAGGATGCCGGCAACCGGGGTTTCCCGGAGCAACTGGGACGTGTGGACCTGGCCGTAGACCTCGGAGGAGGACTTGATGGCCGGCATCATGGAGGCCGGAACCCCAAAGATGTCCAGGATCTCCTGGTCCCACTGAAGCGTCTCCAGGTCCATGAACAATGTGCGTGAGGCGTTGGTGACATCGGTAACGTGCACGCCCCCATCGGTCCCGCCGGTGAGGTTCCACAGCACCCAGGCGTCGGTGTTTCCGAAGAGGAGGTCTCCCGCTTCGGCCTTCTCCCGCGCTCCTTCGACGTTGTCCAGGATCCACTTGATCTTGGTCCCGGAGAAGTAGGTTGCCAGCGGCAGGCCTACCTTCTGTTTGAACCGCTCCACTCCCCCGTCCTTGGCCAGTTCGTCGACGATCGGCTGGGTCCGGGTGTCCTGCCAGACGATCGCGTTGTAGACGGCCTCGCCGGTGTTCTTGTCCCAGACCACCGCGGTTTCGCGCTGGTTGGTGATGCCGACGGCGGCAATATCGTGCCGTGTCAGGTTCGCCTTGGAGAGGGCTGAGGCAATGACCTCGCGGGTGTTGTCCCAGATTTCGGCCGGGTTGTGCTCCACCCATCCTGCCTGCGGGAAAATCTGCTCGTGTTCCATCTGCCCCGTGGAAACGATGGTTCCCGCGTGGTCGAACACGATGGCGCGGGAACTGGTGGTGCCCTGGTCAATGGCGATGACGTATTGGTTCATGGTGACGTCCTTGTCTGTGGTTGGGTGGTTGGGTATTGCCTGTATGGAAAGGGATCAGCCGGCGACGGCGGGCATGATGTCCGGAACCCAGACGGCCACGAGGCCGGCGAGGGCGCCACCAACAAGGGGTCCCACTACGGGAATCCAGGAATAGGCCCAGTCGCTGGAACCCTTGCCCTGGATGGGGAGGACCGCGTGCGCAATGCGCGGGCCCAGGTCACGTGCGGGGTTGATGGCGTAGCCTGTGGGTCCGCCGAGCGAAACGCCGATGCCGACAACGAGCAGGGCCACGGCCAAAGGTCCAAGGCCCGAAGGCGTACCGCCGAAGGTCAGGATCACGAAGACCAGCACGAAGGTGCCGATGATTTCGGTGATCAGGTTCCACGGGGTGGAGCGGATGGCAGGGCCGGTGGAGAAGGTGCCCAGCTTGTTGGCCGGGAGGGGCTCGGCGTCGAAGTGCTGTTTGTACGCGAGCCAGCACACCACGGCACCAAGGAAAGCGCCCAGGAGTTCGCCGCCGAAGTAGGTCAGCGTGGATCCAAACGTGACTGCGACGTCGGGGGCGTATTCCCTGCTGCCCTTGACGAGCAGGCCCAGGGTGACGGCGGGGTTGAGATGGGCCCCGGACTTTGCGGCCACAAAGACGCCCGCGAAGACCGCAATTCCCCAGCCCCAGGTCACCATCAAGAATCCAGCGTTATTGCCCTTGGTGCCTTTGAGCGCAACGTTGGCCACAACGCCGCAACCCAGAAGGGTCAGCATCATGGTTCCGAATACTTCGGAAAGGAAAACAATTCCAAGAGACATCTTTGACTCCTCATTCTTCTGTTATCAGCCCCCTCGCGGGTGGAAGGGGCCGTTGGAACGGCACCGTCGCCGGTGCCGTTCCGGTGGTGGCTTTCAGTCCACCAGGCTGTGCACGTTGACCTTGTGGTATCGGTGCAGGACCTCTTGCGCGAGGCGGACTTCCGCCTGCCGTTTCGTCGCGTCCCAACCGAGGGGACCAGCAAGCGCCTCGGCAATCTCATTGAGCAGTTCGCCGGTGACCAGGCCTCGGAAAGCGAGCGAGGTGCGGCGGACCAGCACGTCAACCAAGTGCCCTACCTGCTCGTTCAGTGCCATGAATTCCAGTTCCCTGACGCTGAGTTCGCGGGTGGACCGCAGCGGGGCGTCCTCGCCGGCCTGCAGGAAAGCAATGACTTCCCCGGCGCGGGTGCCGTAGCGGGTCAAGAGCCCTTCGACGCGGCTGGCGTCCAGGCCCGGTCCCATGTGCTCCTTGATCCATTCCTGTTCGCCTTGGGCGGTCACGGGGAAGCCAGCACCACCGCCGATGGCGAGTTTCGCCGTCGAGACCTTGCGTTCTTTGCCGAGTTCCCGGAGGACATCGTTGGTCATGTGTTCGGCCAGCGCACGGAAAGTTGTCCACTTGCCGCCCACCAGGCTCAGTATGACGGCGGCCTTGCCGCTTGGCGTCGCCGCCGCGCCTTCGCCGGTGCGGACCGAGCGTTCGATCCGGTAGTCCCGGGAGACGAAGCCGGGCTGGGTGGCGTCATGCCGCGGGAGGGGACGGACGCCGGAGAAGCTGTAGACGATGTGGTTGCGGTCCACGACGATGGTGGGAAAGACGTGGCCCACCAAGTCGAAGAAGTAGTCCACCTCTTCTTCCGTGCACACCGCATCCTGGGACATGTCCGCGTCGACGTCGGTGGTTCCCACGAGCACGCGGTCGCCCATGGGGTAGATGAGGACGATGCGGCCATCAGTGTGCTCGAAGAAGATTTCCCTGCCGTTGCAGGCGGCGAGGAGTTCCGGGTGGTCCAGGACGATGTGCGATCCCTTGGTGCCGCCCATGAACGTGCTGGCAGCACCCATGGCCTGGTTGGTGAGATCCACCCACGCACCAGTGGTGTTGACGATGACATCTGCCTGGAAATCGAATTCCCCACCGGTCAGCTCATCGCGAAGCCGCACCCCGTTGGCCCCCATGGAGACCAGTGAAACATAGTTGCTGGCACGGGCGCTGCCCCCTGCTGCTCCGCTTGCCGCGTGTCCTGCCTTCTCGCCGTCCTGGAGGACATCCAGCGTGAGCCGCTCCGGGTTGTGCACGGAAGCGTCGAAGTAGGTGGCGGTGTACTTGATGCCCTGGTGCAGGTGCGGTAACTCAGCCAGGGCTTTGTCGCGGCCATGGAACTGGTGCTTCGGAACACTGCCGCCATCGCGGGAGAAGAAATCGTAAATGCCCAAACCGAGCTTGATGAGGAAAGCGCCGCGTTCCTTCGGCTTTCCCTGCTTGTGTGTCAGGAAGCGCACCGGGGCAGAGAGAATGCCGGAGAAGGTGCTGAAGATCGGGATGGTGGTCTGGAGCGGCTTGACGTAGTGGGGTGCGATCCGCAGCAGGCGGTTGCGTTCCACCACGGATTCCTTCACCAGGCGGAACTCGCCGTTTTCCAGGTAGCGGATACCGCCGTGGATCATGTGCGACGACGCGCCGCTGGCACCCTGGCAGTAGTCTCCGCGTTCCACGAGTGCCACGTCCACGCCCTGCAGTGCCAGATCCCGGAACGTCCCCACTCCGTTGATGCCGCCACCGATGATGAGTACCTGGGCTGAGGGGCGCTCCTTCAAGGCCGCTGTCGATTCACGCCGATGTGCCTCGGACGAGGTACCGGAAATCCTGTTTCCCAAAACTGCTCCCTTGGGCTTGGTTCGTGCGTGGCGCTCCCCGCCGCTGCACCTTTCACCACTAATCTGGCGAAGGTGGAAAATGGAGTCAAGCTATTTGCACAAACGTGCAGCAAGGAAATGAGATGGGACGATCACGCCATTCGGACGCGCTGAGGGCCGCACAGATGTACTACCTCCAGGACCTGACCATGGACGCGATCGCCCGTGAGTTGAGGACCTCGCGTTCAACGGTTTCCCGGCTGTTGTCCTCGGCCCGGGAAACCGGCCTGGTTCAGGTCCAGATCAGGAGCCCCTTTGATACGGCGCCCGAACTGGAGAGCCAGATCCGCGACCGCTTCGGAGTGGACGTGCACGTTGTTCCGGTACTGGACACCTTGAACGAAGCCGAGACCCTGGACCGCGTTGCCATGCAGGCAGCCCGGACCATTGGCCCCGTGGTGGACTCGAACGCCATCATCGGCGTGGCCTGGGGAGCGACCTTGAGCGCGGTCAGCCGGCACCTCACCCGCAAGGTAACGCACGACAGCATCGTGGTGCAGTTGAATGGGGCTGGAAACATGCAGACCACCGGTATTACCTACGCCAGCGACATCATGCGGCGCTTCGGAAGCGCCTACGGTGCACGGGTGGAGCAATTCCCCGTTCCGGCGTTCTTCGACCACGCCGCAACCAAGACGGCCATGTGGAACGAGCGCAGCGTGCAGCGGATCCTCGATGTGCAGGCCCGCATGAGCATCGCCATCTTCGGCGTGGGCTCAGTGGACTCCGACTACCCCAGCCACGTCTACGCCGGCGGGTACCTCGATGAGCAGGACCTGGTGGCGCTGGCAGAGGACGACGTGGTGGGCGACGTTGCCACGGTCTTCTTCCGCAGCGACGGATCATCGGACGGCATCACCTTGAACGAACGGTCCACCGGCCCCAGCCACGAACAACTGCGCCAGGTCAGGCGCCGGATTTGCGTGGTCTCCGGTGCTTCGAAGATCAATGGGCTCCAGGGGGCGTTGGCTGCCGGGCTGGCTACGGACCTGATCCTCGATGAAGCATCTGCGCGGAGGCTGGTGAGTTTCACTGGCCACTCCTAAGGCAATCCGCCCCGGAATGGGTAGAGTCGTTGCTATGAGATTCCCGGCACGGCTGAGCCTGAACAACGGCGTCATGATGGACCAGATGGGCTATGGCCTGTACAAGGTCCCCCCGGCTGATGCCGACGCCTTGGTCAGTACTGCACTGGGGGAAGGATACCGGCGCTTCGACACCGCAGCCATGTACGGAAACGAAGTCGGCGTGGGCCGGGCGATCGGCGGGGCCATCGGCGATGCGCGGGACGCCAACCTGGGCACGGGCGGCTCCGGTGAATCTGTCCACGCGCTGACCCGCGAGGACGTTTTCGTTACCACCAAGGTCTGGAACGACCACCATGGCTACGATGCGACGCTCCGCGCCTTCGACACCTCCATGGCCAACCTTGGCCTGGACTACGTGGATCTGTACCTCATCCACTGGCCTTGCCCGGCCCGTGGACTGTTCGCCGAGACGTACAAGGCCTTGGAGACCCTTTACCGTGAGGGCAAGGTCCGGGCCATTGGCGTATCAAACTTCCAGCCGGACCATCTTGAACAGCTCATGCAGTCCGCAGAAGTGGTCCCCGCCGTGAACCAGGTGGAACTGCATCCGTGGCTGCAGCAGGCCCGGCTCAGGACACTGCACAGTCAGCTCGGCATCCGGACTGAGGCATGGAGCCCCCTTGGCCGCGGGCAGGTCCTCGGGGATCCGGCAATAGTTGCCCTGGCGGAAAAGTACAAGAGGACTCCCGCGCAGGTCATCCTTCGCTGGCACCTGCAGCTGGGGAACCTGGTCATCCCGAAGGCCAGCACGGCCGGACGCATCAAGGAGAACTTCAACGTCTTCGATTTCGAACTGGACGGCGAGGACCTGGACGGCATGGCGGGCCTGGAACGCCATCACCGGACGGGCTCGCATCCGGATAACGTGAATTAGGAATAACTGAATGGAAAAAGTGGACACCGCGCATCCCGTTGGGGGTGCACAGGCCCCCGTCGAATTCTTCAGCAAGTCCTTGGCAGCCCGCACAGCCGCTTCCGATGTGGACGTCGATGGCAGCACGGTGGCCTACTGGACGTACCAGCCAGTCAGGGAAACCGACAAGACACGGACCATCCTGGTCATCCACGGATTCCGGGGCGACCACCACGGCTTGTTGCGGGTGGCCGACCTGCTCCCGGAGATGCGGGTCATCATGCCGGACCTCCCGGCATTCGGCAGCTCCGAGCCATTCGTGGACGACGAACACAGCGTAGAGCGTTACGGTCACTTCATTGAAGGCTTCATGGCCGCCCTGGATCTGGGACCGGAAACCGTCCTTCTTGGACATTCCTTCGGTTCGATCGTGGCAAGCCATTTCGTTGCCAGCCATCCGGGCGCGGTGACTCCCCTGGTGCTGGTCAATCCCATAGCCGCGCCGGCCTTGGAGGGACCCAAAGGCGTCATGACCAAGCTGGCGGTGTTCTACTACCAGATCTCCGCCAAACTTCCCCGGCCCCTGGGCCTTGCCATCCTGCGGAACCGCGCCATTGTCCGGATCATGAGCATCACCATGGCCAAGACCAAGGACAAGCAGCTGCGACGCTTCATCCACGGCCAACACGACGCCTACTTCAGCGCCTTTGCCGATCGGAACAGCCTCTTGGAATCGTTCAAGGCCTCCGTCTCCGGCACCGTTGCGGACGTGGCTGAACAGCTCAACCTCCCTGTGCTGCTGGTCGCCGGCGAAAAGGACGAGATCGCCACCTTGCCCAACCAGCACAAACTGCTGGAACGCCTGCCGGACGGGACGCTGGAAGTGATTCCCGGCGTAGGGCATCTGATCCACTACGAAACGCCCGAACCGGCAGCTGCTTCCATCCGAACCTTCCTGGAGGAACATCCCGCGTGAAAATCGTCATCGACGCCCGCTTTACCAGGACAGACCACCACGACGGCATCAGCCGCTACGGCTCAAGCCTCATCGCGGCGACCGCGAAGATCGCCGACGTGACCATGCTCATCAATGACAAAAGGCAGCTTGCGCTGTTGCCCGATGTTCCGTGGGTCCTGGTGAACAGCCCGTTGTCCCCCATGGAGCTGTTCGTGGCGCGGAAAGTCAATCCACTGGGCGCCGATGTTGTGGTGTGCCCCATGCAGACCATGGGCTCGTGGGGTCGGCAGTACAGCCTGATCCTGACCCTCCACGACCTCATCTACTATGAGCACCCTGCTCCCCCGGGCTTCCTTCCGGCGCCGGTCCGCCTGCTGTGGAGGCTCTACCACAAGGCATTCTGGCCGCAGCGCGTGCTGCTGAACCGGGCCGAAGTGGTGGCCACCATCAGCCGGACCACCGAGGCGTTGATGGCGAAGTACCGGCTTACGCGACGCCCTGTCCGGATTGTCGGCAACGCCCCGCAGCCGGGACAGACGCCGCGGGATCCGGCAGGCGGCGCGGACAAGTCCCTGCTTTACATGGGCTCGTTCATGCCGTACAAGAACGTGGAGACCATGATCCGCGGCATGGCCGGTCTCCCCGACTACACCCTGCACCTGCTCAGCCGTATCACTTCCCAGCGCAGGGCGGAACTGGAAACACTGATTCCGGACGGCGCCAAGGTGGAGTTCCACAACGGGGTCACCGACGCCGAATACGAAGAGCTCCTGCGCAGGGCCACGGCATTGATCAGTTTGTCCCGTGCTGAAGGCTACGGTCTGCCGCTAGTGGAAGCGATGGCCTTGGGAACGCCGGTGGTGGCGAGCGACATCCCCATCTTCCGGGAAGTCGGTGCTGACGCCGCCAGCTACGTGGATCCCGGGTCCCCCGATGACTTTGCCGCGGCCGTAGCTGCCTTGGACGATGACACATTGTGGCAGCATCGGTCACGCCGGTCCGTTGAACGGGCCGCCGATTTCAAATGGGACGAATCCGCACGGCAGTTGCTTGCCGCAGCGGAGGAAGCCGTCACCCTGCGCAAGCGCAATGCCCCAAAAGCGAAAGATCACCAATGATTGAAATCATGAGCCCCTCCGAAGTGGCCAAAGCGAAAGTCACCGGCGCACTGGTTGCCGACATCCTTCACGCCCTGAAGAAAAGGGCGACAGTTGGCACCAACCTGTTGGACATCGACCGCTGGACCAAGGACATGATCGTCGAGGGCGGGGCCGAATCCTGCTACGTCGACTACGCCCCCTCGTTTGGCCGGGGTCCCTTTGGCCACTACATCTGCACCGGCGTCAATGACGCAGTGCTCCACGGCCTGCCCCACGACTACGCGCTTGCCGACGGCGACCTCCTCACTTTGGACCTCGCGGTAACGAAGAACGGAATCGCAGCAGACGCGGCCATCAGCTTCGTGGTCGGCGCCTCGGAGAGTCCCGGAAGCCTGGCCATGATCGACGCGACAGAACGTGCCCTCGCAGCGGGCATTGCAGCCGCGGGTCCCGGGGCACGGATCGGCGATCTGTCCTACGCGATCGGCTCGGTCCTCAAAGACGCCGGCTACCCCGTGAACGTCGAGTTCGGTGGACACGGCATCGGATCAACCATGCACCAGGACCCACACGTTCCCAATACCGGCAGGCCGGGACGCGGCTACGAGCTCCGTCCGGGACTGCTGCTGGCCCTTGAGCCGTGGGTGATGCAGGACACGGCGAAGCTCGTGACCGATGCCGACGGCTGGACCCTCCGGAGCGCCACGGGTTGCATGACGGCCCACACAGAGCACACCATCGCCATTACAGAGACCGGCGCGGAAATCCTGACGCTTCCCACAGGTCCGTCCAAGTCCTAGAGGACATCCACTCCGTCAAGCCGCAACTGGACTGGCCCATGCATGCGCTTGGCGGCGTTGGCGGCCTTGACCGCGCGCATCGCCTGGGTGACTACGGCAGCTTCACCATACGGGATGAAGAAAAGCGTGCGGACATCGGCGTCGGGCTCCGATGCACCGGCGCCGTTCAGCTGCACCGGGGCAGGACCAACGCTCCGCAAGGAATCTGTTGCCCGATTGAGCGCGGCGGCCAGTGTTTCCGAAAAAGACACGACGTCAGTCCGAGGGCCGGTGACTGAAGCCACCCGCACTGCCGGAGGCAACTGCAGCTCTTTCCTCAGGGCAAGTTCACGGGACGCGTAACCCGGAGCATCCCATCGGAGCAGGGCCCCTGTAGCCGTGGTGTCGTCGGCGGTGATGACTACCAGTCCTCCTTGGCCCGCTGGACGCACCAGGGCGGCCGCGTTGAACCACCGGCGAACCGTGTCCTCGCCGGACCGCAGGTTTTCGCGGCGCAACAGGGAATTCCCGTCGAGGAGCAACGCCGCCGCGTAACCGTCCTGGGCTACCGGTTCGGCACCCACTGTGGCCACAACCAAAGCGGGCGATCCCGGCACGGTTGCCTTGATGTGTTCGCCGGATGAGGTAATGACTGCGTGCCCGGGAAAGGCCCTGCCAAGTTCTTCGGCGGTCCGGATGACACCCGTGGCACCGCGCCTCAGGTGGACGCCGTTACAGTGCGCACAACGCCACTGCGGAGCCGGGGTTGAACACCAGCGGCAGGCCGGCAGGGCTGAGCCGCTGGATGTTGCCAAAGGGCCTTGGCATACATTGCAACGGGCAGGCTCGCGGCACGTTTGGCACACCAGGGACGGAGCGTAGCCTGCCCGGGCCACCTGGATCAGGACCGGGCCCCGTTCCAGGCCTTCCTTCGCGGCTTTCCAGGCCGCCCCGGGAAGGCGGGCAACCCGCGCCAAGGGGTCGCGTTCCTGCTCGAAGCTGTCTGCGGTGTTAAGGACCCGCGGCGCCGTGGCGCGGATGGCTCCCCGCGGGGCCTCGATGGGCACCGCCCACTGAAGCTCCACGAGCCGTTGCAGCTCGGTGCTGCGGCTATGCGATGCCAGCAAGCAGGCGGTATCTTCCTGTTCCGAGCGCAGCAACAGGATCTCGCGCGTGTGCGCGTACGGCGCCCGTTGATCGATATGCAGGTCATCGCCATCGTCCCAACACACCATCAACCCGGGATTGCGCACTGGAGCGTAGGCGGCCGAGCGGGTTCCGATGGCCACTCCCGCCTGGCCCGCCAGAAGCCTCAAGAAGTTCCGGTACCGTGGCGTTGGACCGTCGTCGGCGGTCAAACGTGCAATATCGGTGGCGGGCAAGACCTCCGCCAGCGCCGCTTCCAGTCGCTCCAGGTCCCGGTAGTCCGGAACTACCACCACGGCGCCGCGGCCGGAACTGCGGACAGCAGCCACGGCCGAGGCCAGCATGGCCGGCCAACCATCCTGACCGAAGCCCTGGAGCGCGGTCAGCACGGCCTTGGGCGTGCCGCCCGCGGCCAGGTGCCGCAGGAACGGCGTCCCGTTGGTGTAGGAGGTCCAAGACCGGGCGTCCACTACCGGGGCGGTTGCGGTGACATCCTGCTCCGGGCTCTCCAAAGCTTCCTTCTCCACCTTCGCTACCCGTGGCGGGATAGCCGTCCGCAGGACGTCGCTGAGGGTTCCGGCATAGCGGGCAGCCACCGCGGCGGCGAGGCGGCTGATGGCCGGTGTCATCACCGCCACCGGTGACACCACCTTGTGGAGGGGGATCAGCCCATGCCCCGCGTCGGAGACTTGCCGCCTTTCGGCAACATAGCCATTCAGTTCCTGCCCGTTGAACTTCACCTTGACCCGCACACCGGGGACGGCCGTCCCTGCGAGCTCGATGGGAACGGCGTAGTCGAAGGTCCGGTCCAGGTGCGGCAAGGGAGACTCCAGGACCACCTGCGCCACCGGGTCAACGGCGGCGAGTGGCGGCCCCTTGACTGCTGGCTTCGCCGGAAAGCCCTGCAGCAACGAAGGCTGCAGCAAGGACGGCTGGATATCCTGTTCCGCCATGTACTCCACCTCCATCCTGTGGTCAGTTCTGCCTGTCGGCCGGTCAAACGCAGGATGCCCGCAGTGGGATCGACCCACTGCGGGCATCTCTGGCTCAAGCCAATCACGGGCCACCGACATTAAGGCAATCAGCGTCGGCGCCGGAGGTCAGGCGTTGAAGAACTCCTTGAGGTCCGCTACACGGTCCAGGCGTTCCCACGTGAAGTCAGGCTCGTCGCGACCGAAGTGGCCGTGGGCTGCCGTCTTGGCGTAGATAGGGCGCTTGAGGTCCAAGGCGTCGATGATCGCACGCGGGCGGAGGTCGAAGATCTCGTTGATGGCCTCGCTGATTCGTGCGGGATCGACAGTCTCCGTGCCGAAGGTCTCCACGTAGGTACCAACCGGCCGCGCCTGCCCGATCGCGTAGGCGATCTGGATTTCGGCGCGTTTGGCAAGGCCCGCGGCCACCACGTTCTTCGCGACCCAGCGCATGGCGTACGCCGCGGAACGGTCCACCTTGGACGGGTCCTTGCCGGAGAAGGCACCGCCGCCGTGGCGGGAGAATCCGCCGTAGGTGTCAACGATGATCTTGCGCCCGGTCAATCCGGCGTCACCCACGGGTCCGCCGATCACGAAGGCGCCGGCAGGGTTCAGGATGTTCGCCGCACGGGAGAGGTCAAGGTTGGATGCCGCCAGGACAGGATCGATGACGTGGCTTGCCAGATCGGCACGCAACTGTTCCAGGCTCGCATCCTCTGCGTGCTGGCTTGAAATGACCACCGTTTCAACGGAAACCGGCCGGTCGCCGTCGTACCCTACAGTGACCTGGGTCTTGCCATCGGGCCGCAAGTATGCGAGTTCACCGCTCTTGCGGACCTCGGTAAGCCGCTCGGACAGGCGGTGCGCCAGCCAGATGGGCGTTGGCATGTAGGAGGCGGTCTCGTCGCTTGCATAGCCGAACATGATGCCCTGGTCGCCGGCGCCTTGAAGGTCATAGTCGTCTTCCTGGCGCCCTTCACGGGCCTCCAGCGAGTTGAACACGCCCCCGGCGATGTCGTTGGACTGCTGGCCGATTGAAACGGAAACGCCACACCGTGCGCCATCGAAGCCATTGGCAGAAGAGTCGTAGCCGATGCCGAGGATGGTCTCGCGGACAATCTGCGGAATCTCCACGTAGGCGTCGGTGGTGACCTCACCCGCCACGTGCACCAGGCCGGTGGTGGCCATGGTTTCAACGGCCACGCGCGACTCGGGGTCTGCAGCCAGCAGCGCGTCAAGGATGGAGTCGCTGATCTGGTCGCAGATCTTGTCCGGGTGTCCCTCGGTGACCGACTCGGAAGTGAAGAGCCGGAGCTTGGACGGGGTGCCATGGTGTTCATGGTGAAGCGGTAAAGTCACTCGACCACCTTACTGGGTTACGGGGCGGAGGCATTTGCCGTGTGTCCCTATGCTAAGTGTTCTTTGCTTCGGCTTGCGTCGCCGGCAGCTAGGGTGCGGGAAACACCTTGGCCAGTTCCGCGCCGACGCGGTCGACGACGGCGGACGCGACATCGGCCTTGGAGCCGGAGGCCGATTGGGGTTCGGCCCCGTGGCCGGAGAGGATGACCACGGAATTGTCATCCTGTCCAAAGACCCTGCCCACGCCCACTTGGTTGACCACAAGGAGGTCACAGCCCTTGCGTTTGAGCTTGGCGGTGGCATGCTCCAGGACATCGCCTTGGGCGTCGCCTGTTTCCGCGGCGAAACCTACGATGAGTTGCCGGCCACCCGCGGCATTGCGCCGTTCCACGAGTTCATGGAGGATGTCCGGATTGCGCACCAGGCGCACCAGCGGGGCATCCTCGCCGTCGACTTTCTTGATTTTGGTGTCCGAAACATCCGCGGGGCGGAAGTCCGCAACGGCAGCTGCCATGATGACGACGTCGGAATCAGCTGCCGCTTGAAGCGCCGCCTCGCGCAGTTCCAGGGCCGACTCGACGCGGACCAGTTCGACGCCGGCAGGCGGCTCGACGTCCATGTGCGCTGCGAGGAATCTCACAGTGGCACCGGCCCCAAGGGCAGCGGCAGCCAAGGCCGCGCCCTGCTTGCCCGAGGAACGGTTTCCGAGGAACCGGACGGGGTCAAGCGCTTCGCGGGTACCGCCGGCAGAAATGGTGACGACCCGTCCTGACAAAGGACCAGCTCCGACACGCGCGGCAGCTGACGCCTCAGTGCCTGCAAGCGCCATGGCGGCATCAAAGATCGCCTCCGGCTCCGGCAGCCTTCCAGGGCCGGAGTCCGCTCCGGTGAGCCGGCCGCTGGCTGGCTCCAGGACGGTCACGCCACGGCTTCGCAGGGTTTCGACGTTCGCCTGCGTGGCTGCATGCTGCCACATTTCCGTGTGCATGGCCGGCGCGAAGAGGACCGGGCCATGGGCCATCAGGAGGGTGTTCGTCAGGAGGTCCCCCGCCTGTCCCGTTGCCGCCTTGGCCAGGAGGTCGGCGGTAGCCGGTGCAACGACGATCAGATCGGCTTCGTGGCCGAGCCTGACATGGTTGACCTTCTCGACATCGTCGAAAACGCTGTTGCTGACGGGATTGCCGGAGAGCGCCTCCCAGGTGGCCACGCCCACAAATCGGGTGGCTGCCTCCGTTGGGATGACGGTTACCTTGTGGCCGGCTTCAGTAAAAAGCCGGAGGAGCGATGCAACCTTGTAGGCTGCGATCCCTCCCCCGACTCCGAGGACTATGCGCACGTGACCTCCGTCAACAGGCAGTCTGTCTTACTCTGCGGGCTCGATCGGGGTGGAGACCAGGAGGCCTTCGTTGATCTCGCGCAGGGCGATGGAGAGCGACTTCTCGTTCAGCTTGGTGTCGACCAAGGGGCCGACGTACTCGAAGAGGCCCTCGTGGAGCTGGGCGTAGTAGGCGTTGATCTGACGGGCACGCTTGGCGCCGAAGATCACCAGGCCGTACTTGGAATCGGCAGCCTCAAGCAGCGAGTCGATCGGCGGGTTGATGATGCCTTCAAGGTTCGTGGACACGAAATCTCCAAATTCTAGCGGGCCGACAAGTGCAAGCGCTTAGCGCTGGTGCGGGGTAAGCCCCATGAGTGAAACAAGCTCGTCCGCTGCCCGGCGAACGTCGTCATTGATGACGGTGTGGTCAAACTCCGGTTCAGCAGCAAGTTCCAGTTTAGCGGTTTCCAGCCTGCGCTGCTGTTCGTCGGGAGTTTCGGTGCCGCGGCCCACCAGGCGCCGGACCATTTCGTCCCAGCTCGGGGGTGCCAGGAAGACGAAATTGGCATCCGGTACGGCTTTCTTGACCTGGCGTGCACCCTGGAGGTCGATCTCCAAGAGAACAGACTTGCCCTCGGCGATGGCGGCGTTGACGGTGCTGCGCAATGTGCCGTAGCGGTTGTGTCCGTGGACCACTGCCCACTCCAGCAATTCACCGTCCGCGATGAGGGAATCGAACTCCTCGGCGGACTTGAAGAAGTAGTGGACGCCATCCTTCTCGCCGGGCCGGGCCGCGCGGGTGGTGGCTGATACTGACAGCCAAACCTCTGGATAGTTGTCCCTGATGTAGGTGGATACGGTTCCCTTGCCAACAGCAGTTGGGCCTGCAAGGACAGTCAGTCCAGGTTTCGTGCTCACGGATTCCTTCGGGGAGATGCGTCAATCGCTTTGTTGGGTATCCATAAAATCTACCAGCGCGCGGGCCTGGTGAATTCCCAGGCCCCTGATCCGCCGCGATCCCGCAATACCTATATCGGCCATGATCGCGGCGGCCCGGACAGGGCCAATGCCCGGGAGTGCCTCAAGCAGCTCGATGACACGCATCCGCGCTATGGCCTCATCCGTGGCGCCCGATGAGATCAGTTCGGCGATGCTGACCTCACCCCGCTTGAGCCGTTCCTTGGCTGCGGCACGGGTAGCCCGTGCCTTGGCAGCTTTTTCCAAAGCGTCGGAACGCTCCTGCGGGGTGAGTTCTTTCAAAGCCATGGCCAAACTCCCGTTCAAAAGGAACTGTGACACGGATCACGCGACTGATGCTGAACCTACCGGCAGCAGCCTAGGCGCGCAAGCCGCCCAGGGTTTCCTCTGTTGCGGCCCGCAAGGCAGCCACTGTGGGTCCGGCTGCGAGGATTCCGCGGCTGGACGTTGCAAGGACCGCCGGGTAAGCAGAACCGAAGGTTGCGCGCAGGTCCGCCGGGGTGGCTCCCTGGGCACCAAGGCCGGGGGCGAGGATCGCACCCCTGACAGGCCCAAGATCGATTCCGAGATCCTCAAGGGCGGAACCGATCGTGGCGCCAACCACAAGGCCAACCGATCCCAGCGCACCCGCGTAGCGTGCATTTTCTTCAGCAGCCGCAGCAATAATCCGCCGGGCTACCGAGTCATCTCCGCCAACATGCTGGACGCTCTTGCCTTCCGGATTCGACGTCAGGGCAAGCACGAACACTCCCCTGCCGTACTCGGCCGCGAGATCCAGGGCAGGCCGCAAGGACTCAAAGCCCAGGTAGGGGCTCAACGTGACTGAATCGGCTGCCAGGGAGGAGCCGTCACGGAGCCAGGCATCCGCGTACGCTGCCATGGTGGAGCCGATGTCTCCGCGCTTGGCGTCGGCGATGCTCAAGACTCCGGCCTCCGCAGCGGCCGCCAGGGTGCGTTCCAGGACTGCCATGCCGGCGGATCCGTGACGCTCGTACAGCGCCACCTGCGGCTTGACCGCGGCAGCGAGGGAAGCCACCGCCTCCACCACCGTGAGGGAAAAGCGTTCCAGCCCGGCGGCGTCGTCGTTCAGTCCCCAGTCCGCCAGCAACTGCGGGTGCGGGTCAATGCCCACGCACAACGGCCCGCAGGTGTCCATGGCCGCAGCCAGCCGGGAGCCGAACGGCTCCCGGACAGACTGTTGTTCGGGTGTTACGCCGGACTCAGGCATGGGCGGCCTCATAGGAAGCAGCCAGGTTGGTCGCATGCTCCTGCAGGCTGGTCACGGACCACTCGTAGGTGCGCAGTGCTTCGATCGCCTGGACCGCAGCGTTGAACTCCGCCACCGTGGTGATGCAGGGGATGCCGATCGAGGTTGCGGCGGCCCGGAGTTCATATCCGTCGCTGCGCGCTTCGCCGCCGGACGGAGTGTTGAACACCATGTCGATTTCCCCTGCCACGACGAGGTCCGCGATGGTTCCCTCACCCTCGGCGCTGCTGCCCTCGGCCACCTTGCGGACGGGGGTTGCCTGGATGCCGTTGCGGCGCAGGACATCCGCGGTTCCGCCTGTGGAGACAATCTCGAACCCGAGGTCCGACAGGCGCTTGACGCCCATGATCACGGACCGCTTGTCCCGGTTGGCCACCGAAACGAAGATCTTGCCACCGGTGGGCAGGGCGTTGTTCGCACCCGACTGGCTCTTGGCGAAAGCCGTGTCGAAGTGCTTGTCGATGCCCATGACCTCGCCCGTGGAACGCATTTCGGGGCCGAGCAGGGAGTCCACCACCTTACCCTCCGGAGTCCGGAAGCGGCTGAACGGCAGGACGGCTTCCTTGACGGCAACCGGAGCGTCTAGCGGAAGCGTGGAACCATCCCCGGACTCCGGCAGCATCTTGTACGCGGTGCGGAGCTGGTTGACGGTGACGCCCGTACCAATCAACGCGGCCGCCTTGGCCATCTGCACGCCCGTGGCCTTGGAAACGAACGGAACAGTGCGCGAGGCGCGCGGGTTGGCCTCGAGGACGTAGAGGACATCCGATGCCAGGGCGAACTGGATGTTGATCAGGCCACGGACACCCACGCCCTCGGCAATCGCGCGGGTGGCGGTGCGGACGCGCTCGATCACGTTGTTGCCCAGGGTGATCGGGGGCAACACGCATGCGGAGTCACCGGAGTGGACTCCGGCTTCCTCGATGTGCTCCATGATGCCGCCCAGGTACATGTCCGTGCCGTCGAAGAGCGCATCGACGTCGATCTCCACCGCGTCTTCGAGGAAGCGGTCGATCAGCACCGGGTGCTCGGAGGTGATTTCCGTGGCGTTGGCGATGTAGCGGGACAGGTTGGCTTCGTCGTACACGATCTCCATGCCGCGGCCGCCCAGGACGTAGGACGGACGGACCAGGACGGGGTAGCCGATCTCGTCGGCGATCTTCTTGGCGTCCTCGAAGGACACAGCCGTGCCGTTCTTCGGAGACGTCAGGCCGGCCTCATCCAGGACCCGTGCGAAGGCGCCACGGTGCTCTGCGAGGTCGATCGCTTCGGGCGACGTGCCCAGAATGGGAACACCGGCGTCGGCCAGCTGCTGGGCCAGCTTCAGCGGGGTCTGGCCACCGAGCTGGACGAACACGCCCATGACGCCACCGGTGCGCTCCTCGGCGGCGATGACCTCCAGGACGTCCTCGAGGGTCAGCGGCTCGAAGTAGAGGCGCGTGGAGACGTCGTAGTCAGTGGAGACGGTTTCCGGGTTGCAGTTGACCATGACGGTCTCGTAGCCGGCCTTGCGCAGTGCCATGGAAGCGTGGACGCAGGAGTAGTCGAACTCGATGCCCTGGCCGATGCGGTTGGGCCCGGAGCCGAGGATGATGACGGAGGGCTTGGAGTGCAGGCCCACCTCGTCTTCCTCGTCATAGGCCGAGTAGTGGTACGGCGTGTAGGCAGCGAACTCGGCGGCGCAGGTATCCACCGTCTTGTAGACCGGGCGGATGCCCAGGGCCTGGCGGACACCGCGGACGACGGCCTCGGAATTGTGCGTGAGGGCACCGATCTGCTCGTCGGAGAAGCCGTGGCGCTTGGCGTTGCGCAGCATGTCCTCGCTCAGGACACCGGCCTTGCGGATCTCCTGTGCCGTCTCGTTGAGCAGCTGCAGCTGGTCCAGGAACCACGGATCGATCTTGGTTGCCTCGAAGAGCTGTTCAACGGTGGCACCACCCAAGAGCGCCCGCTGGACCTGGTACAAACGATCGGTGGTGGGCCGCTTGGCCTTCTCGATGAGCTCAGCCACTTCGTACTCCGGAACGGAGCTGAAGTCCAGCTGCGAGCCCTTCTGCTCAAGGGAGCGAAGGGCCTTCTGCAAGGCTTCCGTGAAGTTGCGGCCCATGGCCATGGCCTCGCCCACGGACTTCATGGTGGTGGTCAGCGTGTTGTCCGCCGCCGGGAACTTCTCGAACGCGAAGCGCGGAACCTTGACCACGACGTAGTCGAGGGTGGGCTCGAAGGATGCCGGTGTTTTCTGCGTGATGTCGTTGGGGATCTCGTCCAGGGTGTAGCCCAGGGACAGCTTGGTGGCGATCTTGGCGATCGCGAAGCCGGTTGCCTTCGAAGCCAAGGCGGAAGAACGGGACACACGCGGGTTCATCTCGATGACCACCACACGGCCCGTGGCGGGATCGATGGCGAACTGGATGTTGCAGCCGCCGGTGTCCACACCGACTTCGCGGATCACGGCGATGGCCACGTCGCGGAGCTTCTGGTATTCGCGGTCGGTCAGCGTCAGGGCAGGAGCGACGGTGATCGAGTCACCGGTATGCACGCCTACGGGATCGAAGTTTTCGATGGAGCACACAACAACGACGTTGTCGTTCTTGTCGCGCATCATCTCAAGTTCGTATTCCTTCCAGCCAAGGATGCTCTCTTCGAGCAGTACCTCGGTGGTGGGGCTGTACTGGAGGCCTTGGCCAACGATGCGGCGGAGGTCGTCCTCGTTGTACGCCAGGCCGGAGCCCAAGCCACCCATGGTGAAGGACGGCCGGACCACCATGGGGTAGCCGAGGTCCTCAGCGGCCTTGAAGGCCTCGTCCATGGTGTGGATGATGTGGCTGCGTGCCGATTCGGCGCCACAACGTTCCACGACACCCTTGAACTTCTCGCGGTCCTCGCCGAGCTCGATCGCGGCGATGTTGGCACCGATCAGTTCCACGTTGTACTTCTCCAGGACACCGTTCTTGTCCAGGGCGATCGCGGTGTTCAGTGCGGTCTGGCCGCCCAGCGTCGGCAGGACGGCATCAGGACGCTCCTTGGCAATGATCTTCTCGACCACCTCGGGCGTGATGGGCTCCACATAGGTGGCATCGGCGAACTCGGGGTCGGTCATGATGGTTGCCGGGTTGGAGTTGACCAGGATGACCCGCAGGCCTTCGTCCTTCAAGACGCGCAGGGCCTGGGTACCGGAGTAGTCGAACTCGGCGGCCTGGCCGATGACGATCGGGCCGGAACCGATGACAAGGACGCTCTTGAGATCTGTACGCTTGGGCATTACTTCTGGTCCTCAGTCTTGGTGTCGGTGGAGTTGGCGGCTTTCGTATCGGCCATGAGGTCGATGAAGCGGTCGAAGAGGTACGCGGCGTCGTGCGGGCCCGCAGCAGCCTCGGGGTGGTACTGGACCGAGAAGGCCGGGATGTCGAGGCAGGCGAGGCCTTCCACGACGTCGTCGTTCAACGAAACGTGGCTCACCTCAACCCGGCCGTACCGCTCTTCCGGGGCCACAGTGGCGCCGTTCATCGGCGCGTCCACGGCGAAGCCGTGGTTCTGGGAGGTGATCTCCACCTTGCCGGTGCGGCGGTCCATGACCGGCTGGTTGATGCCGCGGTGTCCGTAGCGCAGCTTGTAGGTGCCGAAGCCAAGCGCGCGGCCCAGGATCTGGTTGCCGAAGCAGATACCGAAATACGGCAGCTTCTCGTCCAGCACCGAACGGAGCAGGGTCACCTGGTGGTCCGCGGTGGCGGGGTCGCCGGGGCCGTTGGACATGAAGAAGCCATCCGGGCTGACGGCGTTGACGTCCTCGAGCGTGGCAGTGGCCGGGAGGACGTGCACGCGAACGCCGCGCTCGGCAAAGCGGACCGGCGTCATGGCCTTGATGCCCAGGTCCACTGCGGCGATGGAGAACCGGGGTTCTCCATCCCAGCCGTGGTCCTTGGGTTCCACCACGTAGGCTTCGTCGATGCTGACTTCCTCCGCCAGGGCAGCGCCTTCCATGGGGGCGCTGGCCAGGACGGTCTCCAGCAGTTCCTTGTCCGAGGCCTGGGCGGCCTCACCGGAAAAGATGCCGGCGCGCATGGTCTTGTGCTCACGCAGGTGGCGGGTAATGGCGCGGGTGTCCACGCCCTGGATGCCCACGATTCCCTGCTCCACCAGTTCGGCGTCCAGGGAACGCTCGGAGCGCCAGTTGGAGGGGCGGCGTGCGGCGTCGCGGACGATGTAGCCCGCAACCCAGATCTTGCGGGACTCAGCGTCCTCGGTGTTGACGCCGGTGTTCCCGATGTGCGGGGCCGTCTGGACCACCAGCTGGCGGGCATAGGAGGGGTCCGTGATGGTCTCCTGGTAGCCGGTCATGCCGGTTGCGAAGACGGCTTCACCGAGGGCGGTGCCCTGGGCGCCGTAGCTCCGGCCGCGGAACATGCGGCCGTCTTCGAGCACCAGAACGGCTGCTGAGGGGGTTGGTGTGGTGGCTGCGTTACTGTCCGTCACTTTATTACTTTCCACTATCGGCATCTGCCTGAGGGGCTGCGGAGATCAATTCTTGAAGGGCTTCGAGGAGGAGCTGCTGGTCTGCGGATTGCCTGGATCTGAAGCCGGTATCCAGTTCCCGGTCCCCCAGCTTCCAGCTGATGACCAGGAGTCCGTCCTTCTCGACGAACTTGCCGGCCATCCCGGCGTCCCTGCGGACATCGGTCACGGCCGCGCGGGGGATGAACAGCGGAGCTGCTCCGGGGCGGTCGAACAGCACGCCTTCGGCGTGGATGCTCAACTCGGCGTTGCTCCGGATTCCCAGTCCCTGCACGGCGATGCGGTCCAGCCAGTCGCCTGCCGTGGTGGTCGCAACATACTGTCCCTCGGCCACCACTGCGGCCGGCGCCAGTTGCTGAGGCACGTCCGGGAGGCGTTCGACGTCGGACTGTCGCCTGAGGCGGTTCCGCCACCCCAGCCCGATCATCGCCAGGATGACGAGGATCAAAGCCACGGTGATGACCGCTGAGAGGGTCTGGGTGTCCATCAGGCGCCGCTGACCGCCGCGGCAGGGGTATCGAGGTTTCCCGGGTGCCGGTAAGGCGTGTTCAGCTGGCCGTCGAGGACCGTCGGATGGCCTTTGAAGAACGTGGCAACGACTGATCCGGGCAGTTCCTTGCCCTTGAACGGTGAATTGCGGCCCATGGTGGCCATTTTATGGGGGTCCACCGTCCAGCGCGCAGCCGGGTCCACAAGGATGACGTTGGCCGGTTCACCTTCGTCCAAGGGACGGCCCTGGTCGGCGACCCGGCCGATCTGCGCCGGCGTGAAGGAGGTAACCCTCGCGAAGTCGGCCCACGTCATGAGGCCGGTTTCGATCATGGTTGCCTGAACCACCGACAGCGCTGTTTCCAGGCCCGTCATGCCCATGGCGGCCTGCGCCCATTCGCATTCCTTGTGCTCGCTCGGGTGCGGCGCGTGGTCCGTACCCACAACATCGATGGTTCCGTCGGCCAGGCCTTCGCGGAGCGCCTGGACGTCCGCGTCCGTGCGCAGCGGCGGGTTGACCTTGAACACGGGGTCGTAGCTGCGGACCAGTTCGTCGGTGAGGATGAGGTGGTGCGGCGTGACCTCCGCCGTGACGTTGATGCCGCGCGCCTTGGCCCAGCGGACGATTTCCACGCTTCCTGCCGTTGACACGTGGCAGATGTGCAGGCGCGAACCCACATGCTGGGCGAGCAGGACATCGCGGGCGATGATGCTTTCTTCGGCAACGGCCGGCCAGCCGGCCAGCCCCAGGACCGCCGAG
Organism: Paenarthrobacter sp. NPDC089988; assembly: GCF_044748465.1. NCBI lineage: Bacteria > Bacillati > Actinomycetota > Actinomycetes > Micrococcales > Micrococcaceae > Paenarthrobacter > Paenarthrobacter sp. NPDC089988. Next base: position 351,583 of record NZ_JBIVGD010000001.1, on the reverse strand, counting down.
ACGGCACCTTCGTTCATCTGTGCCCCGGCGGTAAGGCGGGGTTCCTGCGCATGCTGGGCCACCACGCCGTCGAACGCTTTGACGTATTCCAGGGCACGGCGCATGAGGACGGGGTCGTGGACGCAAATGCCGTCGTCGGAGAACATCCGCACCTGGGCGCGGGAATCGGCCATGGCGCCCAGCTCGGCAAGCTGCTCGCCTGCAAGTCCCACGGTGACGGCACCTACCGGGCGGACGTCTACCCAGCCGGAGGCGCGGCCCAGGCTGTGGACCTGCTCCACCACTCCGGCGGTGTCCGCCACGGGGTTGCTGTTGGCCATGGCATGGACGACTGTGAAGCCGCCCAGGGCTGCGGCACGGGTGCCGGTCTCAACGGTCTCCGCGTCTTCCCTGCCCGGCTCGCGGAGGTGGGTGTGGACGTCCACCATGCCGGGGAGGGCAATCAGGCCGGCCGCGTCGATGACGGTGGCATCGTCAGCTGCCAGGTCCTTGCCGCGTGCTGCGATGAGCCCGTCACGGATCAGGAGGTCTTCAGTTTCGCCGCCAAGAATGGCGGCCCCGCGGATCAGGTAGGTATCACCGGACATCAGTTGTTCTCCTTGGTGGACGGGGTGGTTGCAGTGGGGGCCGCCTCGCGGGTGTCTCCCGAAAGCAGCAGGTAGAGGGCGGCCATGCGCACGGAAACTCCGTTCCTGACCTGGGCAAGCACCGTGGAACGGGGCGAGTCTGCGGCCGCCGAGGAGATCTCCAAGCCCCGGTTCATGGGGCCCGGGTGCATGATGATGGTGTCCTTCATGCCCAGGTCGTCCAAGGTTCTCAGGCGTGCGTCGTCGAAACCCCAGCGGCGCGAGTACTCGCGGGTGGACGGGAAGAAGGAAGCGTTCATGCGTTCGCCCTGGACGCGGAGCATCATCATCGCGTCCACACCCGCTTCGAGGGTCTCGTCCAGGTTGTAGCTCACCTTGCAGGGCCAGTGTTCGACGCCGATCGGCAGCAGAGTGGGTGGCGCCACAAGAGTGACATCGGCGCCCAGGGTGCGCAGCAGCCACACGTTGGACCGGGCCACCCGGGAGTGCAGGACATCGCCGGCGATGGCCACCCGCATGCCTTTCAGGTCCGCGCCGGAGGAAGCCGTCCCGTTGATCTGCGACCAGTGGCGGCGCATGGTGAACGCATCCAACAAGGCCTGCGTGGGGTGTTCGTGGGTACCGTCACCGGCGTTGATCACCGCGGCGTCGATCCAGTCCGTGGCGGCCAGGCGGTGCGGGGCCCCTGATGCCCAGTGCCTGATGACCACGGCGTCGGCACCCATGGCGGCAAGGGTCTGTGCAGTGTCCTTGAGGGACTCCCCCTTGGAGACCGAGGAGCCTTTGGCAGCAAAGTTGATGACGTCCGCGGACAAGCGCTTGGCCGCGGCCTCGAAGGAGATGCGCGTCCGCGTGGAATCCTCAAAGAAGAGGTTCACCACCGTGCGGCCACGAAGGGCCGGAAGCTTCTTGACCTCGCGGTCCCCCACGGCAGACATTTCCTCGGCAGTGTCCAGAACGCGGATGGCGTCGGCGGCGCTGAGGTTCTCTGTGGAAAGAAGATGCTTCACTTACCGGCCTCGATCACTACTTCGTTGATGGGTTCGCCGTCCACGGAATCGATCTCTTCCAGTCGCACGCGGACCTTCTCGGCAGATGACGTGGGAAGGTTCTTGCCCACGTGGTCCGCGCGGATGGGCAGCTCACGGTGACCCCGGTCCACCAGGACTGCCAGGCGCACGATCCTGGGCCGTCCCAGGTCCACCAGGGCATCCAACGCCGCCCGGATGGTACGTCCCGAGTACAGGACATCGTCAATGAGGACAACAACTTTGTTATCGATGCCGGAGAGGGGGAGGCGCGTGTGGTGTGGTGGCCGCGTGGGCTGGTGCGAGAGATCGTCACGGAACATGGTGACGTCGAGCTGGCCGACAATCGTTTCGGCGTTGACCGCGGGATCGGCCGCGGCAATTTTGTTGGCCAGGCGCACGGCGAGTGGATAGCCGCGGCGGGGAATGCCCAACAGGACCAGGTCCTGGGAGCCTTTGTTGGCCTCGAGGATCTCATGGGCGATACGAGTGAGCGCACGGTCAATGTCCGCCTGGTTGAGAACAACCCTGGACGGAACCTGCGCTGAAGTAGCTTCAGTCATCGCTCGTCTCCCCTTTCCCCGCCTCACAGGACGGAATTAAAAAAGGAATATTTGCGTTTCAAAGCTACCACAGGCACCCCCGGCGCCCTCACCGCACGACCGGGGCAGCGGTGAGTTAAACCTCACATCTCCACCGCGTGGAATAGGCTCGGGAGCATGACCAGCAACTTTCCCGGCAGCCCTGGCGGCCCACAGCAATATCCTGGGCGCATGCCGGGCGCTTCCCCCAATCCCACCTGGATCGGCAGGGTGCAGCCGGGCAACTACCAAACTGCCCCCGGGAATCCGGGCCCGCTTCCCCAACAATCCTGGGCCACCCCGGCCCGCGCCCAGCCCCGACGGACGTGGGGGTTGATCCCGCTGCTCCTGGTGGGTGCCGTCCTGGTTTTCGGAAGCCTCATCCTTGTTATCCCTTTCCTGCTGGGAAACACCGGCGTCACCGGTTTCGTGATCGGCTTTGTGGCTTCGCTGGTTCCGCTGTCCGTGGTGTTGTTGACCGTACGGTTAATTGACCGCTGGGAGCCTGAGCCCAAGCGGCTGCTGTGGTTTGCGTTCACCTGGGGAGCCGCCGTCTCCATTGCCGCGACGCTCTTGATCCAACCTGTGTTTGCCTTGGCAGCTCCCACCACCAGTGAAGAGGCCTTCACCTACTTCATGGCCACGGTGCAGGCGCCCATCGTGGAGGAATTCAGCAAGTCGCTTGGCTTGCTGGTGCTCATCCTCGCGGCACGGAAATACTTCGACGGTCCGGTGGACGGGGTGGTCTTCGCCTTCACCATTGCCGCCGGCTTCGCTTTCACGGAGAACATCCTGTACTTCGGACGCGAGATCGCCTCGTCTTCCGAGCCGGGCGCAGACCTGGTCCGGATCTTCATCCTGCGCGGGGTTATGTCGCCTTTTGCGCACGCCATCTTCACCGGGACCACCGGGCTCATCATGGGGTTCGCTGCACGGAAATGGCACACCGGCTACGCGGTCCTGGCGTTCTTCGTTGGCCTGCTCCCGGCAATGTTCCTGCACAACCGCTGGAACAGCATGGGCCAGGACTTCCTGGCCGAATACTTTGTAATCCAGGTGCCGATCTTCCTGGTAGCCGCAGTGGGCATCATCCTGCTCCGGCTCGCCGAAGGAAAACTCACACGTCAGCGCCTGCAGGAATATGCCGCTGCCGGATGGTTCACGCCGGCAGAAGTGGAGATGCTGTCAACCGCCCGTGGCAGGAGGCAAGCCACCGGATGGGCTGCCACTCGCGGCCGCTCGGCCCACATGCGGGCCTTCATCAAGGCCGCCACGGCTTTGGCTTTCACCCGCCAGCGGATCCTGAGCGGACGCGACGTCCAGCTCCATCAACGGGACGAACTGGAACAGCTGCGGGCCATTCCGGGGCTCCGCGCGGCCGTCCTGGGGTAGGCACACAAAAAGGCCCGTCTTCCGGCACTCGCAGTGCGGGAAAACGGGCCCTTCATGGGTGCTAGGCCAGCAAGGATGGCTTGAGCTTCTGGAGCCGCCCGAGCAAGCCGTTGATGAATGCCGGCGATTCGTCCGTGGACATGGTCTTGGCCAAGGCCACGGCTTCGCTGACGGCCACGCCATCAGGAACGTCGTCGTTGTACAGCAGCTCCCAAGCGCCGATGCGCAGGATGATGCGGTCCACGGACGGCATCCGCTCCAACGTCCAACCCTGCGCGTAGGTCTGCAGGAATTCGTCGATGGTGGGCTGCATGGAGACAACACCCTCCACGATTTCCACCGTGTACGGGTTAACAATGAGGTCAGTCTTCTCCCGGCGCGCCTTCAGCGCGTCGAAAGCCGAGACCGAGCGCTGCTCGGCTTCGAAGAGTACTTCCAGGGCCCTGTTACGGGCCTTACCGCGGGCACTCACTAGTCGTTGACCCGGCCCAGGTAGCTGCCGTCGCGGGTGTCGACCTTGACCTTGGTGCCCTGCTCGACGAAAAGCGGAACCTGGATCTCGTAACCGGTCTCGACGGTTGCCGGCTTGGTGCCAGCGGACGAGCGGTCACCCTGGAGGCCAGGCTCGGTGTAGGTGATTTCGAGGACGACGCTCGGCGGGAGTTCGATGTAGAGGGGAGTGCCCTCGTGGATGGCGATGTTCACCATCTGGTTCTCCAGCATGAAGTTGGTGGCATCGCCCACCGTTGCGCCGGATACGTGGATCTGGTCGTAATCGCTGGTGTCCATGAAGACAAAGTCTTCGCCATCCTGGTACAGGTACTGGTAGTCGCGGCGGTCAACCGTAGCGGTCTCGATCTTGAGGCCGGCGTTGAAGGTCTTGTCCACAACCTTGCCGGACATGACGTTCCGCATCTTGGTGCGGACGAAGGCGCCGCCCTTGCCCGGCTTGACGTGCTGGAACTCAATGACGTTCCAGAGCTGGCCCTCGAGCTTCAGTACGGTTCCGTTCTTGATGTCGTTTGTGGTTGCCACTCGTATCCTCTGGTTTCTCTCACTGGTCAAAGCTAAGTTCTAGCTTCCAGCCGTATGCCAAGCCGGCATGCCTCAATGGCTGGCCAGCGCGTATTTATCAAAAATCCAAGAACCATTCTACCGGCAAATGGAGAGTGGCCCGTCAACGGGCAGCAGGAAGCGTCCTAGGAAGCCACTTCCACCACGTCGCGGGCACGCTGCAAGGCCACAGCGGAGGAATAGATCAAGGCCGCGTCGGCCGCCATGGCTACCCGCAGGTCCAGGGCCTTCGCGAACTCCTCCGAAGCCGCGACGGCGTTGCCACTGACGAAGTAGGCACGCCCAAGGTACTGATGGACCACGGCTTCCTTGGAGCTGCCGTGGACTTCACTAAGGAGTTGGCGGAACAGCTGAACGGCACGGTCATGCCTGTTGGTGGCACGGTGGACCTCGGCTTCGAAGATCCTCAGGCGAAACGACTCGGGGTCCTTGTAGCGAGCCTCGGCCAGCAATTCGGCGGCTTCCTTGGGCTGGTTCTCCAGCAGGAGTGCCATGATGCGGTCGGCGGGGTCTTCGGACACAGCCAGGGCGGACTCCATCGCGTCCTCGTTGACCACCACAGGGAGGAGGGTATCCGGGTTCATCCGGACTCCGGGGAAGCCGGCTGTTGGCCAGTCGCTGATGCCTTCGCTGAGGGTGGCCGTCATGATGCGATCTCCTGGTAAGCGGCAAACAGCAGTGAGGTGTCCGGAACGTCCAGGATGCCAGGCTTGGCAACCCCGTCCAGGACCACGAAACGAAGAAGGTCGCCGCGGGACTTCTTGTCGCGCCGCATGCCGTCCAGCAAACCCTGCCAGCGGTCCTTGCGGTAGGTGATGGGCAGGCCCAGGCTCTCCAGGATGGTCCGGTGCCTGTCGGCGTCGGCATCCGTGAGGCGCCCGACACTGCGTGAAAGCTCAGCGGCGAACATCATGCCGACGGAGACCGCCGCGCCATGCCGCCACGAGTAACGCTCCACGAGTTCAATGGCGTGACCCAAGGTGTGGCCGTAGTTCAGGATCTCACGCAGTCCGGATTCCTTAAGGTCCTGGGACACCACGTTGGCCTTGACCGCGATGGCACGCTCGATCAGTTCCCGGATCACCGCCGACCCCGGATCCGTCACTGCGTCCGTGTTCTTCTCCACGAGGTCCAAAATGGCGGGGTCCGCGATGAAGCCGCATTTGATGACTTCGGCCATGCCGGAAACGAGTTCGTTCCTGGGAAGCGTCTGCAGCGTGTCCAGGTCGGCAAGGACAGCGGCAGGAGGGTGGAACGAACCCACGAGGTTCTTGCCTTCCGCAGTGTTGATGCCGGTCTTGCCGCCGACGGAAGCATCCACCATGCCGAGCAGGCTGGTGGGCATGTGGATGACCTTGACACCGCGCAGCCAGGTGGCCGCAACGAAACCGGCCAGGTCCGTGACCGCACCACCGCCAACGGCGACTATTGCGTCCGATCGTGTGAAGTCGTTTTGGCCCAGCACCTGCCAGCAGAAGGCAGCTACCTGGATGTGCTTGCCCTCTTCGGCATCGGGGATCTCGGCTGTCAGTGCCGTGAAGCCTGCTGCCTCAAGTTCGTCGCGGACGGTATCGCCGGTCAGCCGAAGCGCCCGGGGGTGGATCACCAGGACACGGCGGACGCGCTCTCCGAGCTTGGCTGGAAGTGTTTCCAGCAGTCCCCGTCCCACCACGACGTCGTAGTTGTCCGAGGCGTTTTGCCCGGTGACCTTGATGACAGTTGCTTCGTTGCTCACTTTTCAACTTCCTCTTTCAAGGCTGCGTACTCGCGCAGCCGCTCCTCCAGCAGGAGGGCGATTTCCGCCACGGATCCCGACCGGACATCCAGGACGATGTTGGCGAGTCGCTCGTAGACGGGCTTTCGGGCTGCGAACAATGCCTCCCAGCGGGACATCGCGTCCCCCTGCAGCAAGGGGCGGCCGGTGTTCCGTGCAATGCGGTCTGCGACGGTTTCGGCATCGCATTCCAGGTAGACAACAGTGCATTCCTCAAGCAACTGCTGCGTCCCCGAATCAAGAACGGCTCCCCCACCGAGCGAAATGACGGCGGGCACCACCTTGGCGGAATCGATGGCCTTGGCCACTGCCCGCGCTTCGAGTTCACGGAAGGCATGTTCGCCGCGGCCTGCGAAGATGTCTGCAATGCTGCCGTGCGCGGCCACCACAACGGCGTCGGTATCCACGAAAGGTATGTCCAACTGTTGCGCCAACTGCACGCCGATGGCAGACTTTCCTACCGCCATCGGACCAACCAGGACAACGGGACGGCCGGCGCGGCCGCCCTGGATCGCGCCCGCCACTACCGGCCGACCGAGTCCAGGGTAGCCGGGATGCTGTCCAGGTAGCTCTGCAGGTTGCGGGTGGTCTCTGCCACGGAGTCGCCACCAAACTTCTCGGTGATGGCCTCGGCCAGCACCAGCGCCACCATGGCCTCTGCAACGACGCCTGCCGCCGGCACCGCACACACGTCCGAACGCTGGTGGTGGGCCTTGGCCGGCTCACCAGTGCTGACGTCGATGGTGCGCAGTGCGCGGGGAACCGTGGCAATGGGCTTCATCGCCGCACGGACCCGCAGCACTTCGCCAATGCTCATGCCGCCCTCGATGCCGCCTGCACGGTTGGTCTGCCGGATGATCCTGCCGTGCTCGTCCTTGACGATTTCGTCATGGGCGGCCGATCCGCGGCGCGCGGCGGTCAGGAAGCCGTCGCCAACTTCAACGCCCTTGATGGCCTGGATGCCCATGAGGGCTGCCGCCAGCCGTGAATCGAGGCGACGATCCCAGTGGACGTAGCTGCCAAGTCCCGGCGGGAGTCCGTAGGCGAGGACTTCAACGACGCCCCCCAGGGTTTCCCCCTCCTTGTGCGCGGCATCCACCTCAGCCACCATGGCGTCCGAGGTCTCGCGGTCGAAGCAACGCAACGGATCAGCATCCAGGGCGAGCACATCGCCCGGAAGCGGCAAGGGACGGCCTTCCGGTACGGAGACGCTGGCAATGGAAACGGTGTGGCTGACCAGTTCGACGCCAAGTTGCTTCAAGAACTGCGCCGCTACCGTGCCCAGGGCCACGCGCGTCGCGGTTTCCCGGGCACTCGCCCTTTCAAGCACAGGACGTGCTTCGTCAAACCCGTACTTTTGCATGCCGGTGAAGTCGGCGTGGCCCGGACGCGGACGCGTCAAGGGGGCATTGCGGGCCTGGTCCGCCAGGAGCTCCGGATCCACCGGATCCGCGGACATGATCTGTTCCCACTTGGGCCATTCTGTGTTGCCCACCTGGATGGCGACGGGACCACCCTGGGTGACACCGTGACGGACACCACCCATGATGGTCACTTCGTCCTGCTCAAACTTCATGCGGGCGCCACGGCCATACCCAAGGCGGCGACGCGCCAGCGCGTCGCGGATTTGCCCACTGGTGAGTTCAACACCGGCGGGCACGCCTTCAACTATTCCGACCAGAGCCGGACCGTGGGATTCACCGGCTGTCAACCAACGCAACATATAACCAATCCTGCCATGTAAGGCCTCTAGAACACTCGCCGGGGAAGCCCGACTGAGTCGCACATCACATCTATGACGGCGGCATCCACGTCGCATCCGCTGAAAAGCCGGATCTGTTCCGCCGCTTGGTACATCAGCATTTCTAGCCCGGGAACCACGGCACCGCCGTGCGCATGCCACACCTCGGCAAGGCGGCTCGGCCAGGGGTCGTAGGCGACGTCCAGCAGCACCCCGCCCCCGGTTCCGGGCTGGTCCGCCAACTCGTCCGCCAGGGCATCGGCGGCACGCGGCGGGAAGGTGGAGATCACCAGGTCACTCGCGGCTACCGCTGTTGCGGCTTCCGTGAGCGGACGGACCGCAAGGGAAATCCCGACGGCGGAAGCGGCCGCTTGCGCTTCGACGGCACGGGAGACATCGCGGACGAAGACATCGACGTGTCCCGCCCCCATCTCCTGCACCGCTGCGATCGCGGCAGCGGATGTTCCGCCGCCACCCAGGATGGACGCGTGGGGCGTCGTCGCCAGGCCAGCGTAACGGACTGCTTCAATGATGCCGGAGACGTCCGTGTTGTACCCCACCCGGCGGACGGAACCGCCGTCGTGCTCAAATGCCACGGTGTTGAGCACGCCCAAGTGGGCGGCAGCACCGCGGACCTCGTCCACCTCCGCCACCATTGCCGTCTTCAACGGCATGGTCACGGACAAACCGCACCACGAGCCATCTCCGCGGACCAATTCCATGAAGGCCGGAAGCGATTCCACTGTAACGTCGACAGCCGAATAGCCGATGTCCACGCCAAGCTTCGCATACGCCGCGGAATGCATCGCCGGAGACTTCGAATGGGAGATCGGGTGGCCCAGGACAGCAGCCCGGCGGCTCACACACACCGTCCCGGATTGGCCGCGCACCAGGCGTTGTATTGCTCAACGTAGCCGCTGTGCTCCGCCAACGTCTTGGAAAACTTGGTCTCCTTGGTGTCCAGGTTGATGGTCACCCAGTACAGGTAGTCGTTGGCAGTGGGCTTGGCGGCGGCATCGATCGCGGTCTTACCCGGCGAACCGATGGGACCCGCGGGGAGTCCAACGTTCGCATACGTGTTGTAGGTGTTGGACTTGTCGGCCTTCTCTTCGTCCGTCAGGTGGAAGGACTTCTTGCCCAGGCCGTAGGTCACGGTGGCGTCGGACTGGATGAGGCCGTTGGTTTCCTTGTTGTCCGGCTTGAGCCTGTTGTAGATGGCGCCGGCCACGTTTCCGTAATCGGCCTGGCCGCCTTCTGCCTGGACGATGCTCGCGATGGTCACGACGTCGTACTGCTTGGCCTGGTCCGTGATGCCCTGCGACTTGAGTTCGTCCAACGTGGCGGTGACGAGGGCCTGGATGATGTCCTTGCCCGATGTTCCCAGCGGGAAACGGTACTCACCGGGCGCAAGGAAGCCTTCAAGGTTCTTCGCCTTGGCCGGCAGCCCGAACTGCCCGGGGGCCTGGTTGAACGCATTGAGTTGTTGGAGCGGGATGCCCGAACCCTTGGAAATCGCGTCGAGCGACTCGTTGATCCGGAGGCCTGCGCTCAAGGCGAAGTAGATGACCTTGGACGAATCCTTGTTGGAAAGGATGGCGACGGCATCGGCGTTCTTCATCTCAGTCTTGAAGGTGAAGTCACCCGGAGACAAGACGCCGCCTTCCGCCGTGAAGGCCTTCACGAAGCTGTCGGCATCGGCCACGACCTTTTTCGACACCATGTCGGCCGCCACCTGCTTGGGTCCCGCACCTTCGGGCACCGTGACGGTGACTGATCCCGAACCCGGTCCCGGATAATCGGTCACCTTGTCCATGCCCAGGAGGGGCTTGAGGAACTGGGCGCCGATCACGATAGCGGCGACGAAGACGCCGAGGGTGATGAGCAAGGCGAGAACACGACGGCGGCGGCGCGCCTTGCGGGCAGCTGCTTTGCTCACCGGGGTTTCCATCGCCGGAATCAGCACATGGGCGTGATCGTCGGGATGGTGATCATCGGGATGGTCTTCATGATGCTCGTCGTATGCGTAGTGCGCATCGTGCCCGGCGTGGATGTCCCCGCCGTGATGGACATCGTGGTCCGCATAATCGTGGTGTCCGTGGTCGGCGGCCTCGCTGCCAGGGCTTGGATCGCCCTCAGCGTGGCCTGCATAGACGGGAGCCACGACCGGCATATGCGTGGTGGCATCGTGAGGCGCAGGCTCCTCCGAAATGGACGGAGCCGCTTCGGGTGCAGGCGGAACGGGATTCGGGAGATCCGCGGACTGGGCTTGCCCGGCCCGACGCGGCGCCGGCTCGGCCGCCGGTGGGGCAGGCTCCGCTGCCGGTGGGGTGGGCTGGGCTGCGGGAGGTGCCACGTACGGGCGGTGCGCAGCTGCGGCATTGGGGACCGCAGGTACGGGACGGGGAAGTTCGGGCTCCACTTCCGGCGAAGCGACCGCCTCACCTGGCGTGGCTTCGGGAACGGGCACCACGTTCTGGTTTTGCGTGGCCAGGAATCTTTCCCTTGCGCGCAACTCCTTGCGGGTCAGCGGCATGCCACCGCCCCCCGTACCGTTGGAGGGGTCGTTGTTGACCGGGCTCACAGTTGCAGTCCCCTCGTAGAAGAATCTGGATCACTGCCGGAGGCAGCCCGCAGCGTTGGGGCACTGCTGGGTGTATCGGACTGCGCCCGCGCCTGCACGCGGCGGCCAACGTCCGTTCCTCTGGCTCTTTGCATGTCGATCGCGTGCTGAAGTATTCCAGCAGCAGCAACCTGATCAACCACTTTACGGTGGTTCTTGCTGCTCATGCCAGCTTCGTGCAGGTTGCGGTGCGCCGTCACGGTAGTCAACCGCTCATCCACGAGGTTGACGGGAACGTCCATTCCGGCGCGCAGCAAGGCTTCCGCCAACAACTCGGCATACTCGGATGCCATCCGGGCGGATGCGCGTTCCTCGCCTTTCATGGTGCGCGGGAGGCCCACCACGATCTGGACCGCGCCGAGCTCTGCCACCTGCTTCACCACGACGCGGATGTCGGAATTCTTCTTGGCGTCCCGTCCGACGGTCTTGAACGGGGTTGCAAGGATTCCGTCGGGGTCGCAGATGGCAAGCCCTACGCGGACGGTGCCGACGTCCACCCCCAGCTTGATGCCCCGGGGGTAGACGTCGCCGCTGCTACTGGAACCCACCTCAGCGCTTGGCTATCGCGTCCACTACAGCGGCGAGGGCCTCGGAGACCTTCGCAGCGTCAGTACCACCGCCCTGGGCAACATCGTCCTTGCCACCGCCGCCTCCCCCGAGGATTCCGGCTGCGAGGCGAACCAAGGCACCGGCCTTCACTCCGGCGTCGCGGGCGGCCTCGTTGGTGGCCACCAGGACCACGGGACGATCGTTGCTGACGCCTGCGACAGCCACCGTGGATGCCTCGGAACCCAGGCGGTTCCGGAGGTCAAGGGCGAGGTTGCGGAGATCGTCCGCGCCACCAACCTGGCCCGCGTCGTGGGCAATGACACGGACACCCGCAGCGTCACGTGCGGTACCTGCCAGGTTTGCCGCGGCTGCAGCAAGCTGTTCCTTGCGCAGGCGGTCGAGTTCCTTCTCGGTGGCCTTGAGCTTGTTCAAGGTGCTGGAGATGCGGTCTGCCAACTGGCCGGACGGCACCTTCAGCAGTTCGGTCAGCTCGGTGACCAGGGCACGTTCGGCGGCCAGGTGACGGAAGGCGTCCAGGCCCACGAAGGCCTCCACGCGACGGTTTCCGGAGCCGACAGACTGTTCGCCCAGCAGCGAAAGGCTGCCGATCAGCGAGGTGTTGGACACGTGCGTGCCACCGCAGAGCTCCCTTGACCAGGCGCCGTCGATCTCCACTACCCGCACTTCGCTGCCATAGTTTTCACCGAACAATGCCATGGCTCCGAGCGCCTTGGCCTCGGCGAGGCCCATCACCTTGGTGTCCACCCGGAAGTTGTTGCGGATGGCGATGTTGGAGACTTCCTCGATTTCCGAGCGCGTGGCGGAGCTGAGGCCTTCGCCCCAGGCGAAGTCGAAGCGAAGGTACCCGGCCTTGTTGAAGGAGCCGCGCTGGGTGGCCTCCGGGCCGAGGATCTGGTGCAGGGCGGCGTGCACAATGTGCGTTCCCGTGTGGGCCTGCTCTGCGGCGTGGCGGCGTTCACGGTCGACGGCGGCACGCACCAGGGCGTCGCCGGCAATCTCGCCTTCGCGCACGATTGCCTTATGGACGCTCAGGCCCTTGACGGGCCGCTGGACGTCCAGGACCTCGACGACGAAACCGTCCCCGGTGATAAGGCCCGTGTCTGCCGACTGGCCACCGGCCTCGGCGTAGAACGGGGTCTCGTTGAGCACGAGTTCGATTTCGTCACCCGTCGAGGCGTGGGCTATCCGTTGGCCGCCGCTGACGATGCCACGGACCCTGGACTCGCCTTCAAGCTCGTCGTAGCCGGTGAAGACCGTGTCACCTTCGCCCAGCAGCTCCTGGTAGGCGGTAAGGTCGGCGTGGCCGCCCTTCTTGCCCTTGGCGTCGGCCTGGGCACGCTGGCGCTGTTCGAGCATGAGCGCACGGAATCCGGCCTCGTCCACCTTGAGTCCGGCTTCCTCGGCCATTTCAAGGGTGAGGTCGATCGGGAAGCCGTAGGTGTCATGCAGCGTAAAGGCGTCGGCACCGGAGAGCGGGACGCCGGCGGCCTTTGACTCAGCAACGGCATCTTCCAGGCGGGCAGTGCCGGAAGCGATGGTCCGGAGGAACGCCTTTTCTTCGGCGTAGGCAATGCGGCTGATGCGGGCGAAATCAGTCTCGACCACCGGGTAGACACCCTTCATGGCGTCCCGGGACACCGGCAGGAGCTCGGGGAGGCAAGCGTTCTCGACGCCAAGGAGGCGCATGGCCCGCACTGCGCGGCGGATCAGGCGGCGCAGGACGTACCCACGGCCTTCGTTGGAGGGTGCCACGCCATCGGCGATGAGCATGAGGGCTGAACGGATATGGTCCGCCACAACACGCATGCGGACATCGTCGGTGTGGTGCGGATCTTCGTCGGTCTCGGCGGAAGTGTATTCCTTGCCGGACAGCTCGGCAGCCTTGTCGATGACAGGACGGACCTGGTCGGTCTCGTACATGTTCTCCACGCCCTGCAGGATCATTGCGAGGCGTTCCATGCCCAGGCCCGTGTCGATGTTCTTGTTGGGAAGTTCGCCAACAATGTCGAAGTCCACCTTGGAGCGGACGTTCTCGATCTGGTACTGCATGAACACGAGGTTCCAGATTTCGATGTAGCGGGTCTCGTCCTCGATGGGACCGCCCTCCACACCGTATTCGGGGCCGCGGTCGTAGTAGATTTCCGAGCACGGGCCGGCGGGACCGGGCTGGCCGGTGTGCCAGTAATTGTCGGACTTGCCCATCCGCTGGATGCGCTCGGCCGGGATGGCGGTGTTCTTGAGCCACAGTTCCTTGGCTTCGTCGTCTTCTTCGTAGACGGTGACCCACAGGCGTTCCGCCGGAAGCCCGTAGCCGCCGTCGTCCACGCTCTTGGTAAGAAGTTCGAAGGCGAACCTGATGGCGTCTTCCTTGAAGTAATCGCCAAAGGAGAAGTTGCCGCACATCTGGAAGAACGTGCCGTGGCGCGCGGTCTTTCCGACTTCCTCGATGTCGCCGGTGCGGATGCACTTCTGGACGCTCGTGGCGCGGCTGTACGGCGGCTCTTCACGCGCAGTCAGGTAGGGAATGAACGGCACCATGCCGGCCACAGTGAAGAGAAGTGACGGGTCGCTGGAAACGAGCGACGCGGAGGGAACGGCTGTGTGGCCCTTACTGACAAAAAAGTCCACCCAGCGCTTGGTGATCTCCTGCGACTTCATTGGCTGATTACTTACCCTTCTCAATTCACTGCACACGTTGTGCGCGGTACCGGCTGATGCCGTTCCGCAGCTTTCCATTCTGCCCTGTTGCGGGCGCGGGGGCGAACCCGCCCGCTACCGGCGGACGGCGTCGTCGATGCCCAACGCCGCCCGGAGGTCCTCTTCGCGCTCGTGCATGCCCGCACGCACCGCGTCGGCAAAGTCGAACAGCCCGTCGGCCAGCCGGCCAACGGCGCGGTTCAGGCCATCAGGCCCGATGGAGGCTTGCGCCTCGTTGAACTTCTTGAAGGCGATGACGCCGATCGCGACGCCAATGCCCATCCAGACAACTCTCTTCATGTGTGATGCCCTCCCGGGGAATCAGCGGCTGCGCCGGCCGGACGATGGGGTGCTCTTCCTGGCGAACGCGGAGCGGACGCCATAGCTGAACGCGGCAACCTTGATCAGCGGCGAACCAACCGTGGCTGCCACCAGCGAAGACAACGCCGAGATGTTGGCGGAGGCATCGGAAACGTTCGATGCTATGCCGTCCACCTTCTTCAACTGCTGGTTGGTGGTGGACACCGTGGCCGTCACCTCGTCCATGAGGGGCGTGGCGCCGTCGCTGATGGAACGGATGGACGAGCGGACTTCGTCGAAAACTCCGCCGAGCTTTAAGATCGGCACAGCCAGCAACAGAACCAGGAGTGCGAAGACTCCTGCCGCAATCAGGCCGGCGATGTCGCCACCAGACATAGAACTCATCTCCTAGGATCGTTGCGCTGCCCGCGCCGGCCGTTTCCGGTTTGGCTGGGGCTTCCCCAAGTACCTTACAGACAAAAGGAGCCTCATCTCACCTGCGCAGGCAACACCGCATAGTCCAACCGCAAAGACAGAGAAGCCCGCGGCGTATGCCACGGGCTTCTCAGTGCGCTGCTGGAAAATTTAGCGAGCGTAGAATTCGACGACGAGCTGCTCTTCGCAAATCACGGGGACCTCGGAGCGCTTCGGGCGGCGAACCAGCTTTGCCTGCAGGGCGTCGATCTTGACATCCAGGTAAGCCGGGGTGGTGGCCAGGACGTGTGCACCGGCAGCTGCTGCCTGGAACGGTGCCATGACCTCGGAGCGGCTGTGGACGTGGATGAGCTGGCCTTCGCCGACGCGGAAGGACGGGCGGTCCACGCGGATGCCGTCAACCAGGATGTGGCGGTGCACAACCAGCTGGCGGGCCTGGGCGATGGTGCGGGCGAAGCCTGCACGGAGAACCAGGGCGTCCAGACGCATCTCGAGCAGTTCAACCAGGTTTTCACCGGTCAGGCCCTTGGTACGGCGTGCTTCTTCGAAGGCACGGGTCATCTGGGCTTCGCGGATGCCGTACTGAGCGCGCAGGCGCTGCTTTTCACGCAGACGAACGGCGTAGTCGGAGTCCTGCTTCTTGCGGGCACGGCCATGCTCACCGGGGCCGTACGGGCGGCGCTCCATGTACTTGGCGGCCTTGGGGGTCAGAGCGATGCCGAGTGCACGCGAGAGGCGTGCGGTACGGCGAGCACGAGTGTTGTTAGCCACTTGTGTCCTTCCAAATTACTGCGGTGTATCAGTGTTCCTGGCCTCCATCAGGGAGAGCATCGGCCAACCGCTGCCTCTTGCTACTGGCCCACGGCACAGTGCCATCGAAGGAAACTTCCATGGGATTGTGCGTCGGGTCATGCCAGACGAAGATCAATCCTACCACGGGGCCACGGTTCCACGGTCGCGGACCGGCACCAGGGAGCTACTGGCCGCGGATGATCTTGCGCAGCCGTTCGAGCCTGGGGGCAATGTCCCTCTCCGCGCCGTTGTTGGTGGGCACGTAGTAGTCCTTGCCCACCAGGTCGTCGGGCGGATACTGCTGGGTGGCCACGCCATGCGGCTCGTCGTGGGCGTACTTGTAGCTCTGGCCGTGGCCGAGCTGCTTGGCCCCGGGATAGTGGGCGTCACGCAGGTGCATCGGTATGCCCCCGCCGTACCCGGCACGGACGTCGGCGATGGCCTTGTTGATGCCCATGTAGGCGGCATTGGACTTGGGTGCGGTTGCCAGGTGGACCACGGCCTCGGCCAGGATGATCCGCCCTTCAGGCATACCGATCAGCTGGACCGCCTGTGCAGCGGCCACGGCCGTTTGCAGTGCGGTGGGATCCGCCATGCCAATGTCTTCCGCCGCGGAAATCACGATCCGTCGGGCGACGAACCGAGGGTCCTCCCCCGCCTCGAGCATCCGCGCGAGGTAGTGCAGGGAAGCGTCCACGTCCGAACCCCTGATGGACTTGATGAAGGCACTGGCCACGTCATAGTGCTGGTCGCCGGCCCGGTCATACCGGACGGCTGCCGCATCCACGGCGCGTTCGGTGTGGCGCAACTCCACGGGTACCGGCGCGTCCGGTGCGCCGTCGTCGGCAAGGCCCGGCTCGGCGTCGTGCGCGTCTTCCCCTTCGACGGCGGCGTTATCGCCAAAAGCGACACCTGCGGCGGCTTCGAGCGCGGTCAGCGCCCGCCGCGCGTCCCCACCGGACAAGCGCACCAGGTGCTCCAAGGCCTCCGGGCTGAGCTCCACCCGCCCACCGAGTCCACGCGTATCCAGGACCGCCCGCTGCAGGAGCCCCGAAATGTCCTCATCGGTCAGGGGCTTGAGCGTCAGCAGCAACGAGCGCGACAGCAAGGGTGACACCACGGAGAAGGATGGATTCTCCGTAGTGGCCGCCACCAGCACCACCCACCCGTTTTCGACACCGGGAAGCAGGGCATCCTGTTGGGCCTTGTTGAACCGGTGGATCTCGTCCAGGAACAGGACGGTGGTCTTCTTATAGAGGTCCCGGGCGGTCAGGGCCTCATCCATCACCCGCCGCACGTCCTTCACACCCGCCGTGATGGCGGACAACTCCACGAACTTCCGGCCCGGCCCCCGGGCGATCACGTGCGCAAGGGTTGTTTTTCCTGTACCTGGAGGCCCCCAAAGGATCACGGAACTTGGGCCGGCCGGGCCTGCGGCCTCCGCGCCGGCCGCCAACTGCCGCAGTGGTGAGCCTTGGCCGAGGAGGTGTTGTTGTCCCACCACGTCATCAAGCGTCCGGGGACGCATGCGGACCGCCAACGGGCTGCGCTGCGAAGCCATCCACTTGGCGTCGGAGACTCCCCCGGCCGCGGGCACGTCCTCCGACTCGTCGTCGTCGACTGCGCCGGCACCAAAGAGATCTTCCACATGGATAGGCTACTCATAGTTCCAGCAAAGGAGACATTGACGTGGACCGGCCCGTAACCAGCCCGCACCAACAAGGACCCCGCGCCGCCAGCCGGACGGCTTTGGTTGCTGCCGCGCGGCTCAGGGGCTGGGTGGACCGGTTTGCCGCCGGCCACGGGTCCGTGGCCGAGGATTTCGACGGCGACGGCCTGGTCCTGCGGGCCGCCGACGGCACCACCGCTGCGCTCAGGCCGCCATGGCCCATCGACGGGCGGCCGGGGCGCGGCGCCACTGAACTGGAGCGACTGGCCTCCCTGGCTGCCCAGGAACGCGGCCTTGGCCTTGTCCTGGTCCGACGTGGCGGCTTCGCCATTGCCGCAGCCAGCGGCGGCAGGATCCTCGCGTCGAAGAGCGGCAACCGCTATGTCCAGTCCCGCACCTCTGCAGGCGGACAGTCACAGCAAAGGTTTGCCAGGCGACGATCCAACCAGGCAGACGCTTTGGTGGAGACCGCAGCCGAACATGTGGCCCGGATCTTTGCTTCACACCTCATCGAATACATCGTCCCGGGAGGGGACCGCGCCCTGGTGGAGCAGGTACTCAACGCCACCGCCGTGCAGGCCTGGGCTCAACGGACCCGGCTGGCTTTCCTTGATGTGCAGGAGCCCAAGACTGCCATCCTGCCCAAAGCCGCGTCCGACGCCTGCTCCATCCGAATCACCGTCACCGATGGCCCGGGACGGCCCTAGCAGCCCGAGGATGCACGCCGCAACGGCGCCTGCCGGTAGAGATAGCTGCCATAGTCCGTGAAGCCGGCCCGCCGGTACAGGCTCTGAGCACCATGGTTTGCCGCCGTGACCAGCAGCCAGAATCCCTTGAGGTCCTCCTTCGCACCCTGGCCCAGCAGGGCATCCAGCACCAAGGTTGCGTAGCCTCGCCTGCGGTGCGCTTCGGACGTCGCCATGCCATAGATGCCGCCCCAGCCACCCGTCACAGCGAGACGCCCGACGGCGGCTGGCTGGCCGCCGTCGTCCCTTACCAGGGCGTAGACGGAAGGGCAGCCGGTCAGGATCCTGCGCGCGACCTCCAGTTCAGGCTCACCGCCGCGGCCGTCCACCGACCACCAGAGCCGGAGCCATTCCTCCGATGGCCGACGCGACAACTCCACGCGGCCGTCGCCGGACGACGGCAGGCCTGACGTGCCGCGCACCATAATCTGTGTGGCGGACTGCCTGGTGAAGCGCAAACCGTCCAGGACGTCATTGAGGCCGGCGCTGCGGTCGTCGTCGAAAACCTGGAAGATCAGCGGCAAACGGCGATCCCGGTACCAGGTGGACGCATGGCGGACAGCAGCCGCCACTTCCGTTTCGGGGGCGCCCGCGTCCAGGTGCCGGGGCCAGACGGAGTTCGCCCTCTGCGTCACTCCATCCGACGCCCTGAGCACCCACGGACCGGCATCTTCCCTTTCACAGGCAGGCCACGCGGCATCCATCAGCTGTTCGATCGAGTCCTGTTCCAGTGGGACGTTGTCCAGCACGGTGCGTGCACCTTCCATGACGGGTGGGAATGGCAAAGGCTCCCCGTCCGTGACGGGAAGCCTTATGCTGCGGGGGTTACTCGGACTTGGCCTCCGGCTTTGCGGCGGGCTTGGCCTCCGGTTTGAAGTCCACTCCGGCTTCCTTCCGCTGCTGCGCGGTGATCGGAGCGGGCGCTGCGGTCAGCGGGTCAAAGCCGTTGCCGGTCTTGGGGAAGGCGATGACGTCGCGGATCGACTCGACGCCGGCCAGCAGTGCCACCACCCGGTCCCAGCCGAGGGCGATGCCGCCGTGCGGAGGGGCGCCGTACTTGAAGCCCTCGAGCAGGAAGCCGAACTTGGTCTCGGCATCTTCCTTGTCCAGGCCCATCAGCTTGAACACGCGCTCCTGGACATCGGCCTGGTGGATACGGATGGAACCGCCACCGATCTCGTTGCCGTTGCACACAATGTCGTAGGCGTAGGACAACGCCGATTCCGGATCCTGGTCGAAGGTGTCCAGGAACTCAGGCTTGGGCGAGGTGAAGGCGTGGTGCACGGCCGTCCACTGGCCGGCGCCAACGGCAACATCACCGGACGCCACAGCTGCGGCAGCAGGCTCGAACATGGGGGCGTCCACAATCCAGACAAAAGCCCAGTCGTTCGGGTCGATGAGGCCGGTACGGTGGCCGATCTCCACGCGGGCCGCGCCGAGCAGTGCACGCGAAGCGGACTTCTCGCCCGCGGCGAAGAAGATGCAGTCCCCCGGCTTGGCGCCCACGGCATCCGCCAGGCCGGAGCGTTCCTGCTCGGTGAGGTTCTTGGCCACGGGACCGGCCAGCTCGCCGTCTTCCTTGTAGAGGACGTAAGCCAGACCCTTGGCACCGCGCTGCTTGGCCCATTCCTGCCAGGCATCCAGGGCGCGGCGGGCCTGGGACGCTCCACCGGGCATGACCACGGCGCCCACGTAGGGGGCCTTGAACACACCGAAGTTGGTGTCCTTGAAGAATTCCGTCAGCTCGGTCAGCTCAAGGCCGAAGCGCAGGTCCGGCTTGTCCGAACCGTACCGGGCCATGGCGTCGAGGTAGGTCATACGGCGGATCGGCGTGGGGACTTCGACGTCGATCAGCTGCCAAAGGGCCTTCACGATGCCTTCGCCCAAGTCGATGATGTCGTCCTGGTCCACGAAGCTGGCCTCGATGTCCAACTGGGTGAACTCGGGCTGGCGGTCCGCACGGAAGTCCTCATCACGGTAGCAGCGGGCGATCTGGTAGTACTTCTCGAAGCCGCCCACCTGGAGGAGCTGCTTGAAAAGCTGCGGCGACTGCGGCAGGGCGTACCAGGAACCCGGGGCCAGACGCGCCGGAACCACGAAGTCGCGGGCGCCTTCCGGCGTCGAACGCGTCAGCGTGGGAGTTTCGATCTCGACGTATCCACGCTGGTGCAGCAATTCACGGGCTACGCGGTTGGCCTCGGAACGGAGGCGGATGTTGCGGGCCGGGCCCGGGCGGCGGAGGTCCAGGTAGCGGTGCTTGAGGCGTGCCTCCTCGCCAACTTCCACGTGCTCGTCAATCTGGAACGGCAAGGGATCGGAAGTGTTGAGAATCACCACTTTGTCCGCGATGACCTCAATGTCTCCGGTGGCCAGGACGGGGTTCTCGTTGCCTTCGGGACGCTTGTTGACGGTGCCGGTCACCTGCAGGACGTATTCGTTGCGCAGGCCGTGGAAGACCTCTTCCTCGCGGACAACCACCTGGGCGACACCGGAGGCATCACGCAGGTCAACGAATGCCACGCCACCGTGATCGCGGCGGCGGCCTACCCAGCCGGCCAGGGTAACGGTTTGTCCAATGTGCTCGGAACGGAGTGATCCGAGGTCATGTGTGCGCAGCACAGCATTCCTTTCAGCATGAATTTTTAGGGATGTCCGCAAGGACGATCCCGTCCGAGTTTACCCGCCCCGGCCGCGGCCCCCACTACGGGGGAAGTCAGGCGGTGGTGACCCGGACGTACAGGTCCTCGTCCGACGGAGTCCAGGTGGCCGGATCCGCATCCACCTGCTCGCCCGAACGGATGTCCTTGACCTGGTGCTTGCCATCCTCATCGGTGAACCACACGAACGGAATGCCTCGGCGGTCGGCAAACTTGATCTGCTTGCCGAACTTTTCGGCCTTCGCGGCGACTTCCGTGGCGATGCCACGGCTGCGCAGTTGCGCAGCGACGTCCTGGGCTGCGGACCAGCTGTCATCGTGGTTCAAGGCAACCAGGACCGCAGTTGGCACGGAACGGGAGGCCGCGGCGAACTCCTGGCTCAGGATCCGCGAGACCAGGCGGGTCACGCCAATGGAGAGGCCAACGCCGGGGAACTTGCGGTTGCCCTTGCTGGCCAGGGCGTCGTAACGGCCACCCGAGCAAATGGAACCCAGCTGCTCATGGCCAACCAGGACGGTCTCCACCACCGTACCGGTGTAATAGTCCAGGCCGCGGGCAATGCTGAGGTCTGCCAGCACCTTGCCGGGGGCGCGCAGCACTGCTGCCTCAATGACCTGCTCGAGCTCGCTCAGGCCCTCGTCAAGAAGGTCGTCCTTGACGCCGAGAGCTTTGACCTGGGCCACGAAGGACGTGTCCTCGGTGCGGATCGTGGCAAGCTGCAAGGCCAGGCCGGCCTGCTCGTCCGTGGCCCCGAGCTCGCTCTTGAGCAGCTCCGCCACCTTGTCCGCACCGATCTTCTCCAGCTTGTCGATGCTGCGCAGCACCCCTGCAGTGTCCGTGAGGCCGATGCCGCGGTAGAAGCCTTCCGCCAGCTTGCGGTTGTTCACGCGGAGCCGGAACTCCGGAATGGGAAGGGCGCTCAGGGCTTCGGCAATGACCAAGGCGATTTCCACGTCATAGCGGAACGGCAGCTCACCATCGCCCACAACGTCAATGTCAGCCTGCGTGAATTCCCGGGCACGTCCCTCCTGCGGGCGTTCTCCGCGCCACACCTTTTGGATCTGGTAGCGGCGGAAGGGGAAGGCAAGGTAGCCGGCGTTCTCCACGACGTACCGTGCGAACGGCACCGTAAGGTCGAAATGCAGGGCAAGCGCGTTAGGGTCCTGGCGATCAGCTTTCGCCGGTTCACCTTCGTCATCCTGGAGGCGGCTCAAACCATAGACTTCTTTGTCGATTTCACCCTTGCGCAGCAGTTGGCCAACCGTCTCCACCGCGCGGGTCTCGATCGAGGAGAAGCCGTGCAGTTCGAACGTCTTGCGGAGGGTGTCCAGGACATGGAGTTCCACCAACCGCTCCTGGGGAAGCCACTCGGGGAATCCGGACAGGGAGGCGGTACGTGCCATGGTGGAATTGTCTCCTCGAAGAAAGCCGACCCGGAATTCAAAGCGGCGACAATAAACATCCAATCAGCGTTTATTGGGCAGGAGTCCAGACGGTCATGCATAAACTATGTGCGGCAGCCAGTTTATGCTTTCCTCGCGTGCACTTCTAATGCAGCATGCCCGGATCCCTTCGGCCGCCCTGGTACACGGACATTAACAGGAGGACTCTTGGCAACGAAGTCGCGCGATGAACGCGAGGCCAGACGACGCATCCGGCAGATGGAAGCCAAGCGTGCCCTGCGGCAGGAACAGGGCAAGCGGCGCAAGCGGGACAACGTCCTGGCCGCCACCGCGGCCGTCGTGGCCTTGGTCCTGGCCGTGGTCCTCCAGTTGACGGTGTTCAGCTCCAATCCCACCGAGGAGGAGTATGCAGCGGCCCAGGCAGGGCTCAGCTCGCCGTCGGCCTCGCCCGCAGCCACCAACAGCGCGGACGTTCCCAGTGCGGACACAGCCGCAGGGAAGACCTTTACGGGAGAACTCACCCTGAACAGCGGCGTGGTGGGAGTCCAGATCGATGGAACCACCGCTCCACAGGCTGCCGCCGTCCTCAAGTCGCTCAGCGATTCCGGCTATTACGCCGGCGCTTTCTGCCACCGGCTGACAACCTCCGATACCTTCGGCCTGCTGCAGTGCGGTGCCAAGGCCGAGGACGGCTCCGACGACCCGAACTACCGGTGGGGTCCGCTGGAAAACACCCCGGCCGACAACAAGTACCCCGCGGGAACCATCGCCGTGGCCCGCAGCGGCAACAACGCCTATGGAAACGGCCACCAGTTCTTCATCGTCTACAAGGACACCCTGATCCCCTCGGACTCTGCCGGCGGCTACACCGTGGTAGGGAAAGTAACGAGTGGCCTGGATGTGGTCACCAAGATCGCGGCGGCCGGGCTGAAGGCAGGTGCCGCCAACAACGACGGCGCCCCTGTGGCACCTGTCACGATAGACTCTTTTTCACTGAAGTAACCGACTCCCGGCCCCGGCCTGGGGTGCACGACCTTTAGCAGTCCCTCCAAGCGAAAGACTTTTAGCGGTGACAGACAGTCAGAAATCCGACGAAACAGCAGCAGTGACCAACCAGGAAGCCGTCGAGGCGACCGAAGGCAGCGGCCAGGAAGAGACGCCTGGCGTCGAAACCACGACGCCGGAAGCCAAGCCTGCTGCGCCCCGCCCGGCTCCCTCCCCCGCTGCTTTCGCAGCGCGTCCCAAGGCTCCGGCCGCCGTCGTACCTGCCGCGCCGGCAGTGTCCGCAGCGTCCCTCGCGGAAGCCGCCAAGTGGGGCCGCGCCGAGGGCGATGGCCATGTGTTCCTCACCCTGGACGGTGAAGAACTTGCCGTGGGCCAATACCCCGGCGTCAGCCCTGATGAGGCCCTGGGGTACTTCGCCCGGAAGTTCGACGACGTGATTGCCCAGGTGGTGCTCTTGGAGCACCGCGTGGAATCCAAGGCGCCGGCCACGGACATGCAGAAGACCGTTGCCCATCTGCGGGAGCAACTGGCTGAACGGAACATGGTGGGCGATATCCGCTCCGCCGAGGCGCGCCTGGACTCGCTCTCCACCCAGATCGTGGAGCTGGAAAAGTCGGAGAAGGCAGCCCACGACGCCGTCCGGGCCAGCGAACTCGCGGCCCGCGAAGCGATCGTGGCTGAAGCCGAGTCCATCGCCGGACAGGACCCGGCGCAAATCCAGTGGAAGACCTCGAGCGCCCGGATGAACGAGCTCTTCGAGACCTGGAAGGCGGCGCAGAAGAGCGGCGTCCGCCTGGGCCGCAGCAACGAGGACGCACTGTGGAAGCGCTTCCGATCGGCTCGCACGGTCTTCGACCGCCACCGCCGCGCGTACTTCTCGCAGCTGGACAGCAACAACTCCGCAGCGAAGGCCGCCAAGGAAGCACTGATCACCGAGGCCGAGGCACTCTCCTCGTCAACGGACTGGGGCTATGCCGCAGGCGAATACCGCCGGCTCATGGACCAGTGGAAGGCCACTCCCCGCGCCAGCCGCAAAGACGACGACGCCCTCTGGGCCCGGTTCCGTGCTGCGCAGGACGTCTTCTTCAGCAACCGGCAGGCGGCCAACGACCAGATCGACCAGGAATACACCGCCAACCTGGCTGTCAAGGAAGAACTGGTGGCCGAAGCCCAGGCCCTCCTGCCGATCAACGACCTGAACACTGCCAAGAAAACCCTCCAGTCCATCCGCGACCGGTGGGAGGACGCCGGAAAGGTGCCGCGTGCGGACATGGGACGCATCGAGGCCGGCTTGCGCAAGGTAGAGGACGCCGTCCGGGAAGCCGAAGAAGAGAAGTGGCGCCGGAGCAACCCGGAGACCAAGGCCCGCACCAACAGCGCACTCTCGCAGCTTGAGTCGGCCATCGCCAGCCTCAAGGATGACCTGGAGAAGGCGGAGACGGCAGGCGACCAGCGCCGCATCAAGGCTGCCCGCGAAGCCCTCGAAGCCCGCCAGGCATGGCTGGACCAGATTCAGCGCTCGGCAAGCGACCTCGCGTAGGAGTTTTCCACGAAGGCAGGCCCCGTCCCGGTTATCCACATAGCCGGGACGGGGCCTGTACTCGTTTTCGGCGTTCGGGAAATGATCGATGGATGGTCTCCGCTGTCACCACCGCGCATCTGCAAGAACCCGTGCTTCATGAGCTCTACTCAGCGCCCCGCATCTTCACCTGGCCCGAACTCCAGAGCATGGCATCGGATGGCATCCTGACTCCCTTGTACGGAAAGAGTTACGCCGCGCCCGGATCCGCGGTCACCCCGCGGCTCAGGGCCCGGGCTGCCGCGCTGACCGTTCCGGAGCGCATGCGGACCAAAGTGGTTGCCGGGAGGCTGACGGCGGCGTGGATCTATGGTTGCGCCAGGCCGCCCAGGAGCCTCACGCTGCTGGTCGATGCGAAGCACCGCATCTCCAGCATCCGTGGTGCCCGTGGCTGCAGCCTGCACGAAGTCCGGCTCGGCCAGTTTGACGTCGTCAGTCTTGGTGGGCTGCTCGTCAGCAGCCCCTTGCGGACCGCAGCGGACATCGCCTTGCACGTCGAAGCCGAGCATGCCCTCCCGGCGTTGTCTTCACTCCTGGAAAAGCCGGACCTCGGAGTCCGGCTCCGCCTGGTGACCCTGGCCGTGCAGGCTGCCCCGCGGGTACCGCACAAGAAGCGCGCCCTCGCCACCTTGGCCCGGTTGCAGGATGGCTAGCTTCGGCGGCGGTTGCCCGTGGTCCGGTAGACGTCAAAGACTCCGTCGATGCGGCGTACGGCGCTCAGGACGTGGTGCAGGTACTTCGGATCACCCATCTCGAAGGCAAACTTGGAAATGGCCACCCTGTCGCTGGACGTGTGGACCGATGCCGCAAGGATGTTCACGTGGTTGTCCGAAAGAACCCTGGTGACGTCGGAGAGCAGGGACTTGCGGTCCAACGCCTCAACCTGGATCTCCACCAGGAAGACACTCGACTGCGTCGGAGCCCATTCCACTTCCACGATCCGGTCCGGCTGGTCCCGGAGGCCTGCGACGTTCGTACAGTCGGTCCTGTGAACCGAGACTCCCGAACCACGCGTCACGAAGCCCAGGATGGGATCCGGCGGGACGGGCGTACAGCACCGGGCCAGCTTGACCCACACGTCGCCCACGCCGCGCACAATGACGCCGGAATCGGAGAACTTGGATTTGGCCACCTGCGTCGGAATGCTGACCTCGTCAAGGTCCTCATCAGGCGTCTCATGGCCACCCAACTGCTCCATGAGCTTTTCCATGACCGACTGTGCAGACGTGTGGCCGTCTCCCACACCCGCGTACAGGCCGGAGATATCCACGTAATGGAAGTCCTCGGCCACGGATGACAAGGCGTCATGGGTCATGAGGCGCTGGAGGGGCAGGTTTTGCTTGCGCATGGCCCGCGTCAGCATGTCCTTGCCGCGGTCAATGGCCTCTTCGCGGCGTTCCTTGCTGAACCATTGGCGGATCTTGTTGCGGGCACGCGCCGACTTGACGAAATGCTGCCAGTCCTGGCTGGGGCCGGCACCCTCTGCCTTGGAGGTGAAAATCTCCACCCAGTCGCCATGGTTCAGTTCGCTGTTGAGGGGCACCAGCTTGCCGTTGACCCGGGCGCCGATGGTACGGTGTCCCACTTCGGTGTGGACGGCGTAGGCGAAGTCCACGGGCGTGGATCCCGCAGGGAGGGCCATGACCTCGCCCTTGGGCGTGAACACGAACACTTCCCGGGCGTTGATCTCGTAACGCAGGGAATCGAGGAATTCGCCGGGATCGGAGGTTTCCTGCTGCCAGTCAACCAGTGACCGCAGCCAACCCATGTCTCCGTCACGCGGACTTCCCGGACCAACAGCCGTGCGGTTGGGCTGGTCTTTGTACTTCCAGTGCGCCGCTACACCGTATTCCGCCCGGCGGTGCATCTCGTGCGTCCGGATCTGGATCTCAACGGGCTTGCCGCCAGGACCGATCACTGTTGTATGCAGTGACTGGTACATGTTGAACTTGGGCATCGCGATGTAGTCCTTGAACCGCCCAGGGAGCGGGTTCCAACGCGAGTGCAGGGTGCCCAGGGCTGCGTAACAGTCCCGGACCGAGTCCACCAGGACACGGACGCCCATGAGGTCGTTGATGTCGTCAAAGTCCTTATCCCGGACGATCATCTTCTGGTAGATGGAGTAGTAATGCTTGGGGCGACCGGTGATGGTCGCCTTGATCCGCGCGGTGCGAAGGTCATCGGCAATCTGGTTGCGGATGACGCTGAGGCTCTTCTCGCGCTCCGGCGTCCGGTCCCCCACCATCCGCACGATTTCCTCGTACACCTTGGGGTACAGGGCGGCGAAGGACAAGTCCTCAAGCTCCCACTTGATGGTGTTCATGCCCAGGCGGTGGGCCAGCGGAGCGAAGATCTCAAGGGTCTCGCGCGCCTTGCGGGAGGAGGATTCAGCGGACACGAACCGCCAGGTCCGTGCGTTGTGGAGCCGGTCCGCCAGCTTGATCATCAGGACACGGATGTCCTTGGCCATGGCCACGACCATCTTGCGGACCGTCTCGGACTGGGCCGCCTCGCCGAAGCTGACTTTGTCCAGCTTGGTGACGCCATCCACCAACATGGCTACTTCCGGCCCGAAGTCCCGCGTCAGATCGGCGAGCGTGTACGGGGTGTCCTCCACGGTGTCGTGCAGCAGGGCTGCCGCCAGCGTGGTCCCGGTCATGCCGAGCTCCGCCAGGATGGTGGCGACGGCCACAGGATGGGTGATGTACGGATCGCCGCTCTTGCGCTTTTGCCCCTGGTGGCTGCGCTCCGCGACGGCGAAAGCGCGCTGGATGAGGTCGAAGTCCTCTTTGGGGTTGTTGGCCCGGACGGTCCGCAGCAAGGGCTCCAGGATGGGCGAATATGGTGCCACTCCCCTGCCGGTCAGGCGGGCCAGGCGGGAGCGTGTGCGTTCGCGTCGTCCAGGGAAGGTTGGGCGTGGTCCGGGGGCATCAACCGGGACAGCAGCAGTCCGTCCAGCCACGCTTGTTGCTGGAACAGCCACCCCGCTGTGACCGTCTTCCCCGCCCGCCGGTGGTGCCGACGTCGCACGTTCTTCCACAGAAGTACCCCTCACGACCGATTTAATTCTCCCAGTCTATTCCCGGAAGCGAATGCTTCCGCAACCCGGCAGCACATGACGGATGGACCGGCAAGTCAAAGAGCCGGGCGCCTGCACTGAAGCAGGCGCCCGGCTCTTCCGGTGAAACAGTTGCTAGGCGCTGGGAACAGCGGCCCCGGTCCGGCGGTGGGAGACCTTCTTGGCTTGCTTGACGAGCTCCGGCTCGCCTTGGCGCAGCCAGGCATACAGTGGCGCAGCAATAAAGATCGTGGCGGCGGTTCCGATCAGGATGCCCACGAACAGGGCCAACGAGAGGTCCCGCAGGGTACCCGCGCCGAGGAGGCCGGCACCGATGAACAGGATCGCAGCAACCGGCAGAACGGCCACCATCATGGTGTTGATGGAACGTACCAGGGTTTGGTTGACGGCGAGGTTGACCTCTTCGGCGAAAGTCCGGCGGGAAGACGTCGCAATGTCAGAGGTGTTCTCGCGGATCTTGTCGAAGACCACCACCGTGTCATACAGCGAGTAGCTGAGGACGGTCAGGAAGCCGATGATGGCCGACGGCGTCACTTCGAAATCGCTCAGGGCGTATACGCCCGCTGTGGTGAACATCGTGACGAGCATGCCCACCAGGGCGGACAGGGACATTTTCCAGGTCCTGAAGTACAGCGCCATGAGGACGGCAGCCAGTCCCACGAAGACCACCAGGCCGATCAGCGCCTGCCGGGTGACATCCTGGCCCCAGGTGGGCCCGACGAAGTTGGAGGTGACCTCGTTCTCGGTCACGCCGTAGGCGCTGGTGAGGCCATCCTTGATGCGGTTGGTTTCGTCGTCAGTCAGCTGGTCCGTCTGGATGCGCATGGTGTTGCCGGCGACATTCGCCACGCGCGGCACCGCGCCCGCGACGACGTCGTGAACGGCCTTCTCACCCAGTGCGGCGTCGGTGGTCTTCACGTTGGATACCGTGAACTCCGAACCACCGCGGAACTCGATGCCGAGGTTGAAGCCGCCCTTAAGAACGGGAATCAGGATCGAAAGGACCACTGCGACAGCCGCGATGGTGAACCAGATCTTCTTGGAATCGACAAAGTTGTACGAACGTTTGCCGGTGTAGAGCTCATAGCCGAAGGTCGCGAAGCTCGTCTTCATTACTTCTCCTCCTTGGTGCCGTTCGAGGTCCCGGTGAGCTGGCCCTTCTCGGCAAGGCGCCGTTCGGCGATGGTCAGGCGGCGTTCAGCCTCAGCTGCGGCACCCGCATTCCGGGCGCGTACGTTGACTGGCTTGTCGTCAGCCGTCCGGAGACGGCCTGCGCCACGGTACAGCGGTACTGCTCCCAGGCGGTCAGGAGACAGGCCCGAGAAACGGTGCCCTTCTCCGAAGAACTTGGTACGCGCCAGGACCTGCAGCGTGGGGTGGGTGAACATGAAGACCACAATGAGGTCGGCCACGGCCGTGAGGCCCAAGGTAAAGGCGAAGCCACGGACGTTGCCGACGGCCACGAAGTAGAGGACCAAGGCGGCAAGGAGGTTGACGGCCTTTGATGCCAGGACGGTGCGCTTGGCGCGCTTCCAACCGTTCTCGACGGCGGAAACCAGGCCGCGGCCTTCACGGAGCTCGTCGCGGATTCGTTCGAAGTAGACGATGAAGGAGTCAGCCGTCTGGCCGATGGCCACGATCAAACCGGCCACGCCGGCCAGGGAGAGACGGTAGTTCTCGGTCCAGCCCAGGATGGCGATGGCCAGGTAGGTCAGCGCACCTGCGACGACCAACGATGCCACGGTCACCAGGCCGAGGGCGCGGTACTGGAACAGGGAGTAGACAACAACCAGGGCAAGGCCAATCAGGCCAGCCAACAGGCCGAGGCGAAGCTGGTCCCCACCAAGGGTTGCTGAGATCTGTTCCTGCGACTGGATCTCGAAGCTGATGGGCAATGCGCCGTAACGGAGCTGGTCAGAGAGCGCCTTGGCTGTGGCCTGGGTGAAGTTTCCGGTGATCTGCGGACGGCCATCGGTGATGACGGCCAGGGCACGGGGAGCGGAGATGACTTTGTCGTCCAGGACAATGGCGAACTGCGACTTGGGGTCGTCACTGCCTTGGGCCTGCGCGGCAACGTAGTACTGGTTGAGTCGTTCGGTAACCTGCTTGAACTTCTCCGTGGCGTCACCGTTGAAGACGATGTTCACGCCCCAGGAGTTGGTCACCGTTCCCTGTGCACCCTGGACCTGGGAGAACGTGGAATCGGCGATATCCTGGCCCTTGACCTCCACCGGTCCGAGGATGTACTTGACCGCCGGCGTCTTGTCCGTTGCAGCCTCGCACGTCACCAGGGGCTTCGCGGGGTCCGATCGGTCGCGCTTCTCCGTTGAAGGATTGACGCAGTCCAGCGCCTCGAATTCCTTCTGGACCTCGGGGGTGATCCAGTTCGGATCGCTCGCGTTGGTCGGCTCGGCGGTCGGCTTGTTCAGTTGGTCGTCCGGAGTGCGGGATTCGGCGGGTACCGCAGCAGGATCACCGTAGGTGATGACGGGCCGGAAGTTCATGTCCGCCGAGGCCTGGATGAGGTCGCGGGTTTCCTTGGACGGCGTACCCGGCAGGCTGACCACGACGTTGCGGCCTGACTGCGTGCTGATTTCGGCTTCGGCGACACCGGAGCCGTCAACGCGCTGGCGGATGATCGCGACAGCCTGGTTGAGTTGCTCCTCATTGATATCGCTGGCACCCTCCACCTTGGGCGCCAGGATCATCTGGGTTCCACCCTCAAGGTCCAAGGCGAGTTTGGGAGCCCAGCTGGCGTTGCCAGTCAGGACCCCACCACCGAGGACGGCGGTCAATACAACGAAAATTGCTCCAAGCCAGGTCAGCACCCTGCGGGCTGAGTTTTTGGGGCCGGTCCGTGCCATTAATCGATCTTCCTGTTATCGCCGGACAGCCGCCGGCCGACGCTGGTAAGCGTCCGCCGGCGGCTTTCCGCTGCCTTAGAAGTTAACGTGCGCGGTGTTACCGCGACTGACAGTGCTAATTGTCCTTCTTGTCCTCTTTGTTGAGGCGCGCGATGGTTTCTTCGGGCGTCTCAGTTGCGGCCGGGCCGTCAGTCTCGGCGACAGTGAGGGAAGAAGCGTCGTCCGGCACAACCGGAGCTTCCTCTTCGGGCTTGTCCACCACCTTGGTGACAGCTTGGCGGTGGACCGTGGCTTCGTTGCCCGGGGAAAGCTCGATGACAACCTTGTTCTCGGCCTCGTCGATGGACACGATGCGGCCAAACAGGCCAAAGCTGGTCATGACGTCAACACCCGGCGCAAACTTCGACTGCATTTCAGCCTGCTGCTGCTGGGTCTTCTTGTTGCGGCGGAACATCATGAAGACAAAGAGGCCAAGCATGACGAACAGCAATATGGTCATTGGATCCACAGGGAAGTTCCGTTCTGTACTTACGTTTTGTTCACGGCAACGTCCTGTGCCGAGCGTCATACCAGTCTAGAGGGAAATTCTGAACGGGGCGTGTTAACCGAGGGTGTCTACGCTCTCAGCGTTGTTTTCGTCCTCGTCAAACAGTGCCAGCTGTTCCTGGCCGAACACCCCGGCAGGTACTGCGTATCCCAAGTGCGTCCAGGCCGCTGCCATGGCGATGCGGCCGCGCGGCGTGCGGCCCATCAGCCCTTCCCTGACCAGGTACGGCTCGGCAACGGTTTCCACCGTCTCAGGCTCTTCTCCGACGGCTATGGCCAGGGTGGACAACCCCACGGGACCACCGTTGAATTTGGTGATCAGGGCTTCCAGGACCGAGCGGTCCAACCGGTCCAGGCCCCGCACGTCTACCTCGTACATGTCCAAGGCCGCCGCGGCCGAGCGGGCGTCGATCTGCTCAATGCCGTGTACCAGCGCCCAGTCCCGGACACGCCGGAGCAGTCGGTTGGCAATACGGGGCGTTCCGCGGGACCGGCCGGCAATCTCGGTGAACCCGGCAGAGTTGACCTTCAAATCCAGCAGGCCGGCCGAACGTCGCAGGACCAGCTCAAGCTCGGGCACCGAGTAGAACTCCAGGTGTCCGGTAAAACCAAACCGGTCGCGGAGTGGGCCGGGCAGCAGGCCCGCACGAGTGGTGGCTCCCACCAAGGTGAACGGCGGCAGTTCCAACGGGATGGCTGTGGCCCCCGCTCCCTTGCCCACCACGATGTCCACGCGGAAGTCTTCCATGGCCATATAAAGCATTTCCTCGGCAGGCCGGGACATGCGGTGGATTTCGTCCAGGAACAGGACTTCCCCCTCGGACAGCGAGGAGAGGATGGCCGCCAGGTCACCGGCGTGCTGGATGGCCGGGCCGCTGCTGATGCGAAGGGGTGCGTTCATTTCCGCGGCAATGATCATGGCCAGGGTGGTTTTGCCGAGGCCAGGAGGACCGGAGAGGAGCACGTGGTCAGCGCTCCTCCCACGCATGCGGGAGGCTTCCAGCACCAGGGACAACTGCTTGCGGACCCGGTGCTGGCCCACGAAATCGTGCAGGTTCTTGGGCCGGAGTGCGGCTTCAATGACCCGCTCCTCCGGTTCCTCTCCCCCGGCTACGAGGGATTGCTCAGCCACGGCTGCCTACGCGGTTGCCGGCCCGGGCACCGTCCTGCCCCAGCCAACGCAGCGTGGCCCGGAGGATCTGGGCAACGTTGCCGGAGTCCACCAGTTCGGGCGAATCGGCCATGGCCTTGTCGATGCTTCCCGTGGCGTCCTTCTCGGACCATCCCAGGCTGGTCATGGCGGCAACCACCTGGGGCTTCCATTCGGCACCGACCTGCACTGAAGGGGTGCTTGACGTCCCCGTTCCGTGCGGGACCAGCTTTCCCGCCAACTCCAGGACCAGGCGGCCGGCAACCTTGGGACCGATGCCCGGCACCTTGGTGAAGGCCTTGGTGTCACCGGTGTGGGCGGCCACCCGGATGGCCTCCGGCTCGTGGACGGCCAGCACGGCCAGCGCCAGCCGGGGACCAACGCCGCTGACGCCCAGGAGGACATCGAAAACCTCACGTTCGTCATCGTCAGCGAATCCGAACAGCGTCAGGGAGTCCTCCCTGACGATCATGGACGTGAAGAGCTTGGCTTCATCGCCCACCCTGAGGTGGCTCAACGTCTGGGGCGTGGCGTAGACGCTCATGCCGGCACCGTTGAGGTCGATCACTGCGGTGGACAAGCCAACGTGGGCAACCGTTCCACGAAGAAAACTGATCAAGACCCGGCTCCTGTAATTATCCGAACATATCTACGAATAGCCTAGCAAGCGCCGCCGGCTTTCACCGACCACGCCGCGCCTTGGCTTCGGCTTCCGCCCACGCCCGCTGGGCAGGAGTCAGCGAAGACTGGCCCTTGGCGGAAGCATTTCCTGCCGCGCCACCTGCGCGCCAGGCATGGGTCAGGGCAAGGGCCAAAGCATCTGCAGCGTCGGCGGGCTTGGGTGGGGCATCCAAGCGAAGGATCTTGGTGACCAGCTTCGTCACGGCCTCTTTGTTGGCACTGCCGCTGCCGGTGACGGCCGCTTTCACTTCCGAGGGCGTATGCAGGGCCACCGGAATGTTCCGCCGGGCGGCGGCTGCAATGACCACGCCGGATGCCTGCGCCACGCCCATGACCGTGCTGACGTTCATCTGCGAGAACACCCGCTCCACCGCCACCACATCGGGTTCATGCAGGTCCAGCCACTCATCGATGGCCTGCGCGATCACCAGCAAGCGCCGGTCAAGCGTCAGTTCGGCCGAGGTTCCTACAACCCCCACTGCCACCATGGTTGCCCGGCGGTTCCGCTCGATGTCCACCACGCCGATCCCGCAACGGGTAAGGCCCGGATCGACTCCCAATACGCGAAGAGTCAAGTCCGGGCCTTCCTGTCAGTGGTGGATGTGATGCGTTGCCCCGGCCTAGTCGGCGTCGAGGGCTGCCTGCACTTCCTCGCTGAAGTCGGCGTTGCTGTAGACGTTCTGGACATCGTCCAGGTCCTCGAGCGCGTCAACCAGCTTCATGAACTTCTTGGCGCCGTCGATGTCCAGGTCCACCTGCATGGACGGGACAAACTCGGCTTCGTCCGAGTCGTAATCGATCCCGGCGTCCTTCAAGGCATCACGGATGGCCTGGAGGTCCGAGGGCTCGGAGTGGATTTCCCAGTTCTCGCCACTGTCCTTGACTTCTTCGGCGCCTGCTTCGAGGACGGCCATGAGGATGTCGTCTTCGCTCAGGCCGTTCTTCGGCAAGACCACGACGCCCTTGCGGGTGAAGAGGTAACTGACGGATCCGGGGTCGGCAATGGTGCCGCCATTGCGGGAGATCGCGAGCCGGACCTCGGAAGCGGCGCGGTTCTTGTTGTCGGTCAGGCATTCGATGAGCACGGCAGAGCCCTGCGGACCGCGTGCTTCGTACATGATCTCGGTGTAGTCAACCACTTCACCGGTGAGGCCGGCACCGCGCTTGATGGCGCGGTCGATGTTGTCGTTGGGAACGGAGGTCTTCTTCGCCTTGGTAACGGCAAGTTCCAGACCGGGGTTGCCGGCGAGGTCCGGTCCGCCCATGCGGGCAGCAACTTCGATGTTCTTGATCAGCTTGGCGAACGACTTTGCACGCCGTGCGTCAATGACGGCTTTCTTGTGCTTGGTGGTCGCCCATTTGGAGTGGCCTGACATGCTTTACGCTTCTCCTCTGATCATTCGAATAAAGAGTTCATGCACGCGCTTCTCGCCCGTCACTTCCGGATGGAAGGAGGTTGCCAACAGGTGGCCGGAGCGCACTGCAACAATTCTAGCCAATCCATGCAAAGTGGCGGTGTGGCTGGCATGGTCGGGGTCCACCTGGGCCAGTACTTCGACATCCGGACCCACGCGCTCCACCCAGGGTCCGCGGATGAAGACGGCGTGGACAGGATCGACGCCGGACTCCCCTGCGCTGAAATCGAGCCCCTTGAAGTCGAGGTCCGTCTCGAAGGATTCGCGCTGCCTGCCAAAGGCATTGCGGCGCACCGTGATGTCCAGTCCCCCGAAGGTCTGCTGCGGGTTGCCCTCGAGATCCGTGGCGGGGTCGGCAATTTCGTTGGCCAGCAGGATCATTCCGGCGCAGGAACCGTAAACGGGCAGGCCATCGGCGATGCGCTTGCGCAGCGGGTCCGCGACTTCGAAGATCCTCGCGAGTTTGTCGATCGCCGTGGACTCGCCGCCCGGAATGATGAGGCCGTCGATGTCGTCCAGTTCTGCCGGCCTGCGGACGCCGATGCCGGTGGCCCCTGCGGCCTCGACGGCATGGATGTGTTCGCGGAAGTCGCCTTGGAGAGCCAGTACACCGATCCGGAGTCCTGCACCCACGCGTGATGAAGCGTCGGAAAGGGAATTGGTCATTCGACCATCATAGTGGCCCGGACACCGGGACCATGCCCCGGGACCGGGCTCCATGCACCAACTGGGATATATTACAGAGCATGTTTTCCTTCAGCGTCCCCCTCGGCAAAGTGGTCCGTGGACTGTCCCGGCTCCGCGGCGGAGGCTCAGCCTTTCCCGGGCTGGTGGTCGAGAAAATCGACCCCGGTTTCATGCAGCGGACCTTGGCTTCCTTGCCGCACGGCGTTGCCGTGGTCAGCGGGACCAACGGCAAGACAACCACCACCAAGATGGTAGTGGAACTCCTTGAAAGCCAGGGCCTGAAGGTCTTCACCAACCGCAGCGGAAGCAACTTCACCCGCGGCGTCGCGGCGTCGCTGCTGGGCGTCGTCGACTGGCGCGGAAAGCTCGACGCCGACGTGGCCGTTCTGGAACTGGACGAGGCACATGCTGTCCATTTCGTGAACAAGGTCTCGCCGCGCTTCAGCCTCCTGCTCAATGTCCTCCGTGACCAGTTGGACCGCTTCGGCGAAATCGACAAGACCGCCCGGCTCTTGGAACACATCGCACTCAAGACCACGGATACAGTCGTCCTGAACCGCGAAGACCCACGCGTGGCCCGCATCGCGAATGCCATTCACAGCCCCGACGCGGTCCTCCACCCGGCCATCCGGTATTTCGGCCTGGACGAATCGCTGCGCAGCACGTTCCCCAACGATGACGACATGCGGACCGCCACCGGCACCACGTCCCCGGGGACGTCAGCCGCAGGTGACGCTCCCGCCGCCCCGGCGGCCGACGTCGTACTCCGCCGGGTAGGTGCCGACGACGCTGACTTTGAGTTCGACGGCGAAACCGTCACCACGCAGATGAAGCTGCGCGGCGTGTACAACATCTTCAACGCCGCAGCGGCGCTGTCCCTCGCCCGGGCCATCCTGGGCGCGGGCGAAGTGGACACCCCGAAGCTGGTCAAGGCGCTCGGCGAGGTGGCTCCGGCCTTCGGCCGTGGCGAAAGCCTCACGGTGGACGGCCTGCCCTTGGAACTGGTGCTCGTCAAGAACCCCAGCGGCTTCCGCCTCGGGCTCAAATCGTTCCCTGCGGGCGGCTACGCCACCATGATCGCCATCAACGACAACTACGCCGACGGCAGGGACATGTCCTGGCTCTGGGACGTGGAGTTCGAATCCTTGCGCGGGAACGGCGTGGAAGTCCTCACCGGTGTCCGGGCCTACGACATGGCGCTGCGCCTGCAGTACGACGAGGTGCCTTTCGGCTCCGTCGAAACCGACATCACGGCCGCGCTGCGGACGTTCATCGACGGATCGCGCGGCAAGCCCAAGCGCATCTTCTGCACTTACACCGCCATGCTCGCCATCCGCCGCGAACTGGCCAAAATCACCATTGTTGAGGTTGTCTCATGACGTCGGAACACAGCACAAGCGAGGAAGCACAGCCCAGCAAGGGAACACTGCGGGTCCTGCAGCTGTACCCCAAGGAAATGAACATCTACGGGGACTGGGGCAACGCCCTGGTGCTCCAGCAGCGCATCAGGTGGCACGGCTACACGCCGGAACTGCTGGAGTACAACGTGGGCGATGACTTCCCGGAGGACATCGACATCATTGTGGGCGGCGGCGGCCAGGACAGCGGCCAGGTGGTCATCCAGGATGACCTCCAGGCACGGGCCGACGTCCTGCGGGGATTGGCTGACGACGGCGCCCCCATGCTGGTGATCTGCGGCCTTTACCAACTGTTTGGGAAGTTCTTCAAAACCAGCGCGGGCCCGGTGATTCCCGGCATCGGCATCCTGGACGTCGAAACACACGGAACCAACGAGCGGCTGATCGGCAACGTCGCCCTGAAATCCGCGGAGTTCGGCGAAGTCCTGGGCTACGAGAACCACAGCGGACAGACCACGCTGGGTCCCGGCGTCGAGCCGTTGGGCACCGTGACGAAAGGTGCCGGCAACAACAGCAAGGACGGCCATGAGGGCGCCCGCTACCGCAACGTGGTGGCCAGCTACCTCCACGGCTCGCTGCTGCCGAAGAACCCGGCGATTGCGGACTTCCTGATCAAGACGGCCGCGGAACGGAAGTTCGGCAGTTTCGTTCCGGGAATGCCCGACGACGACTACGCCCGCCTCGCGCGCGAACACGCCGCACGCCGGCCGCGGTAGCGGCTACTTCTCCTTGGTGATGAGGAGTTCGTGGGCGCCGGCCGTTGCCGCGCCCATGGACTCCACCACTGCTTGCGTTCGCTGATGCGTCTCCGCGTCTGCCACTGCTGAGGCGCAAACACCCTGTGGAGCGTCACTGGCCACGGAGCACCAGCGGTAGGGATCGCGGACGATCACGGATGGCGCCCAGGCGAGGTCCGAGACACCCCATGCGCCGGCGTCGTTCTGGCTGAACTGGGCGCGCACCAGCAGGCCCTCGTTGTTGACCACGTACCACGGCGACAATTCCGTAATGCCGTTGCCAAGCCCGTAGACGATCCAGGTCCCCTTGTAGTTTTCAATAGGGAGCACCGAATGGGTGTGATGCCCGTAGACCATGGTGAACTGGCCGCTGTCCACCAGCGCATGGGCCACA
Organism: Paenarthrobacter sp. NPDC089988; assembly: GCF_044748465.1. Classification (NCBI taxonomy): domain Bacteria; kingdom Bacillati; phylum Actinomycetota; class Actinomycetes; order Micrococcales; family Micrococcaceae; genus Paenarthrobacter; species Paenarthrobacter sp. NPDC089988. Next base: position 313,962 of record NZ_JBIVGD010000001.1, on the reverse strand, counting down.
TCCTGCTGCTGGGCATTGGGCTCACTCGCGTACTCGTCGCCCGCGTGCATGACGCCCAGGACAATGTCCGCCCCTTGGGCCCGCGCCTGGGTGGCTTTGGCGATCATGACGGCTGGGTCCAGTTCGTCCACCAACCAGGGATACTCCGGTATCTGTCCGTTGTGGCCGTACGTCCCGGCAATCACGGCAATGGTTGCCGCCGGCGTCTTGAGCATGAGGATTTCCTTGGACGCCGCCTCCGTTCGGTAGGACCCCGTGTGCTTCAGGCCGGCGGCATCAAGGGCATCCAGGGTACGGAGCAGGCCATCCGTGCCGCGGTCGATGGTGTGGTTGCTGGCCGTGGTGCAGGCCTGGTAGCCGATGTCCTTGGACGCGGCGATGATCTGGGGTGGCACGTTGAAGGACGGGTACGCCGAGAACGGGCCTTCCGGGTTGGCCACGGGGGTCTCCTGGTGGCAGATGGCGAGATCGCTGGCGGCTACATATTTCCGTTGCCCCTCAAGGAGTGGAACAAAGGTGTAACCGGGCTGGCCGGCGGCCGCGGCATCTGCTCGTGCCTGCTGCCAGAGCTGGGTGTGGACCAGCATGTCGCCCGTGACCGTCACGGAGGTGCAGCGAAGGGTGGGGCATGCCGGCCCCTTGCCGTGCGTGGGGACGGGCGTTGGCGTGGGGCTCGGTGTGGCCGTGACGGGTGGCTCCGGCGCACTGCTCGTGTTCCTGGAGTCATTCTCGGCGATGACCCCGCAACCGCTGAGCGCGGCGAGGAGGGCGCTGGCTGTCAGCAGCCACGCCAGCTTTGGGACGGAGGCGCGAGCGGTCCATGTGACTTTCCCCATACCGGTCATCCTACGGCCGCGGCTGCCGCAAAACGGGCGCGGCGCCCTTGAGGACACGAACTTCAATGAAAGAGGTCATTTCATGACCAGCCCCAATCCGCTTCCGAAGCGGCGCGGACTGGATTAAACAAACGACGCCGGACGGTTACCTCGGGAGGTGACCGTCCGGCGTCGTTGGGCTGCTTTTACCAGCCGCGTTCTGCGAGTCGATGCGGCTCGGGGATTTCGTCAACGTTGATGCCCACCATGGCTTCGCCGAGGCCGCGGGAGACCTTGGCGATCACGTCGGGGTCGTCGTGGAAGGTGGTGGCCTTGACGACGGCGGCGGCGCGCTGGGCGGGGTTGCCGGACTTGAAGATGCCCGAACCCACGAACACGCCGTCAGCGCCGAGCTGCATCATCATCGCAGCATCGGCCGGGGTCGCGATGCCACCGGCGGTGAACAGCACCACCGGGAGCTTGCCCGTGGCCGCGACTTCCTTGACGAGTTCGTACGGGGCCTGCAGTTCCTTGGCCGCGACGTACAGTTCGTCCTCGGGCAGGGAGGAGAGCTTGGCGATCTCGGCACGGATCTTGCGCATGTGCCCGGTGGCATTGGAGACATCGCCGGTGCCGGCTTCGCCCTTGGAACGGATCATCGCGGCACCTTCGTTGATGCGGCGCAGAGCCTCACCGAGGTTGGTGGCACCACAGACGAACGGGACGGTGAAGTTCCACTTGTCGATGTGGTTGATGTAGTCCGCCGGGGTCAGGACCTCGGACTCGTCGATGTAGTCCACGCCGAGGGACTGCAGGACCTGGGCTTCGACGAAGTGGCCGATGCGGGCCTTGGCCATGACCGGAATGGACACGGCGGCGATGATCTGATCGATCATGTCCGGATCGGACATCCGGGACACGCCACCCTGGGCGCGGATATCGGCCGGAACACGCTCAAGCGCCATCACGGCAACAGCACCGGCATCTTCGGCGATGCGGGCCTGCTCGACGTTAACGACGTCCATGATGACGCCGCCCTTGAGCATCTCCGCCATGCCCCGCTTAACGCGGTTGCTGCCCGTGACGCTGTTCGCGGACGAACCGGCTTCGTTGCTTACATCTGGAGTAGACACAAAAACCCCTATGGGTAGATAAACGACCTTTTGACCGGCGGCACGCACAGCACAGGACCGCATTCAGCGCACACCGGAGTTCAGGTCAAGGTGACCAAGTACTAGTAATACTAGTCGCAGTGGATGGGGTGGCTGTACTTGTATTACTGCCCCGAATCCCCATTTAGCCGGGTCCGGCAGGACACCTGCACAATCCGCGCATCCGGACTCTGGTCAGATGCCAGTTCCCTTGGCCTCGGACAGGGCTTGCCGGTGGACCGTGGCCATCCTTTGGACGATGGTGATGACGCTCGCAATGGCAAGCAGGACGAGTGTTGCGAACAGAACCACAGGTGGCAGCCCAAGCCCTGTGAGTCCCGTCACGAGCAGAACGGAGGCCAACCTCTCAGCCCGCTCAGCCAGGCCTACGCTGGCGTGGTACCCCAAGGACTCGGCCTTTGCCCGGGCATAGGAAACCACCATGCCCAGGACCAGGCAAACGACTGCGGCCGTGGCAATGGCGGGGTCGGCGCCCTTCGTGAAGAACCAAATAGTGATGCCCGCGAAGATCGCCCCGTCGGCCAGCCGGTCAAGGGTCGAATCAAGGAAATTGCCCCAGCCACCGCTCCTACCCTGAAGCCGGGCCATGATCCCGTCCACCACGTCGGAAAAGGCAAAGATGGCAACCACCACCGAACCCCACCAGAGGTACCCGAGCGGATACAGGACCAGGCCACCCAGGATCACTCCGGCGGTGCCAACAATCGTTACCGCGTCCGGTGAAACGCCCATCCTAAGGAGCCAGCGGGCAACGGGGGTGAAAAGGGAGGTAAAGAAGCCACGCGCATGCCGGTTAAGCATTCGACTCCCCCGGCCAGGCTTCGGCCACCAGTTTCCGGACCTCGTCCAGTGTCTGGGTAATGGCTTTGGTCTGGGCGATGATGGGGAAGAAATTCCCGTCCCCTCCCCAGCGCGGAACCACATGCTGGTGCAGGTGCGCGGCAATTCCTGCGCCGCCCGTGACACCTTGGTTCATGCCGAGGTTGAAGCCGCTGGGGTTGGAGACCTTCCGCAACACGCGCATGGCGGTCTGGGTGAGGTCCGCGAATTCCGCCGTCTCTTCCACGGTGATGTCGGTGTAGTCCGGCACATGGCGGTAGGGGCAGATCAACAGGTGACCCGGGTTGTACGGGAAAAGGTTGAGCACCACGTAGCAGGTCCTGCCACGGTGGACGATGAGCGACTCTTCGTCGGTGCGCGATGGCCCCACACAGAAAGGGCAGTCGTCCTTGTTCTTGAACTGGTCCTGCCCGCCCTTGATGTAGGCCATGCGGTGCGGAGTCCACAGGCGCTGGAAGGCGTCCGGGACACCAGCCAGGCCGAAGTCATCGGTTACCTCGGCGTCGCCCGGAAAATCAGCTCCAGCGCCTGTGTTCTCCTGCACCGTTTCTTGTCCGTTCCGTCAGTTCTCGCGGTTCTTGACGGCGTCAACGATCCTGCGGACCGCCTCGGCCACGGGCACGCCGTTGTCCTGGCTGCCATCGCGGAAGCGGAAGGAGACAGCACCGGCCTCGGCGTCTTCCCCGCCGGCAATCAGGACGAAGGGAATCTTGTCCTTGCTGGCCGTACGGATCTTCTTGGGGAAGCGGTCCGAGGAAATGTCCACTTCGGCGCGGATGCCCGCCGCCTTCAGCTGGTCGACGACGTCGAACATGTAGTCGTTGAAAGCTTCGGCCACCGGGATGCCCACCACCTGCACGGGAGCGAGCCAGGCCGGGAAGGCACCGGCGTAGTGCTCCGTCAGCACGCCCATGAAGCGCTCCACGGAACCGAAGAGGGCGCGGTGGATCATCACGGGACGCTGGCGGGTGCCGTCCGCGGCCTGGTATTCAAGCTCGAAACGCTCGGGCAGGTTGAAGTCCAGCTGGATGGTGGACATCTGCCAGGTCCGGCCCAAGGCATCCTTGGCCTGCACGGAGATCTTGGGACCATAGAACGCAGCTCCACCCGGATCCGGAACCAGCTCCAGGCCCGAGGCTTCAGCTACCTCGGCCAGGGTGCGGGTGGCTTCTTCCCAGGTGGCGTCGTCCCCAACGAACTTTTCCTCGTTCTTGGTGGAGAGTTCCAGGTAGAAGTCGTCCAAGCCGTAGTCCTTGAGGAGGCCCAGCACGAAGTTCAGCGTGGTGGTCAGCTCGTCCTTCATCTGCTCACGGGTGCAGTAGATGTGGGCATCGTCCTGTGTCATGCCCCGGACACGGGTGAGTCCGTGGACCACACCCGACTTCTCGTAGCGGTACACGGAACCGAATTCGAACAACCGGAGCGGCAGTTCGCGGTACGAGCGTCCACGCGAGCGGAAGATCAGGTTGTGCATGGGGCAGTTCATCGGCTTCAGGTAGTAGTCCTGCGCCGGCTTGCGTACGCTGCCGTCCTCGTTGAGTTCGGCGTCAATCTGCATCGCAGGGAACATGCCGTCCTTGTACCAGTCAAGGTGGCCGGAAACCTCGTAGAGGTGTCCCTTGGTGATATGCGGCGTGTAGACGAACTCGTAGCCCGCGTCCACGTGGCGCTGGCGGGAGTAGTCCTCCATGGCCTTGCGGATGATGCCGCCCTTGGGGTGGAAGACCGGGAGGCCCGAACCGAGTTCGTCCGGGAAGGAGAACAGGTCCAGCTCAACGCCCAGCTTGCGGTGGTCGCGGCGCTCGGCCTCGGCGATGCGTTCCTGGTAGGCCTTGAGGGCCTCCTTGGTGGGCCAGGCCGTTCCATAGATCCGCTGGAGCTGCTGGTTGTTCTGGTTGCCCAACCAGTAGGCGGAGGACGAACGGGTCAACGCAAAGGCGTTGGAGATGATCTTGGTGTTGGGCAGGTGTGGGCCGCGGCAAAGGTCGCACCAAACACTGTCACCGCTCTTGCGGTCCACATTGTCGTAAATGGTGATGTCGCCGGCGCCGACCTCCACGTTGACTCCTTCGGCGGAGTCTGCGGCGTCGTTCTTCTTGCCCAGCAGTTCGAGCTTGTAGGGCTCGTTGGCCATGGCTTCGCGGGCTTCTTCTTCGGTAACGACACGGCGGACGAACTTCTGGTTCTGGTTGATGATCTTCTGCATCATCTTTTCCAGCTGGCGCAGGTCTTCCGGCGTGAACGGCTCTGCGACGTCGAAGTCGAAGTAGAAACCGTCGGTGATGTAAGGACCAATGCCAAGCTTGGCGTCCGGGCGCAGCTGCTGCACGGCTTGTGCCATGACGTGCGCCGTGGAGTGGCGGAGGACATTGAGTCCGTCCGGCGATTCAATGGTGACGCCCTCGATGTTCGCACCGTCCGCGAGGGGCTGGTCAAGGTCCTTGAGGACACCGTCAACACGGGCAACAACAACATCGCGGCGCTCGAAGAAGAGTTCCGCGCCGGTAGTCCCCTCCGTCACCTTGGTCTCTTCGCCATCGACGATGAGGGTGATCTGTTGGGCATCTGACACGGGTGTCTCCTATTCATAGTGAAGGCTTCATAGCTTGTGGCGTACGGGGACCACAGCCAGCCACCGTCAATCGTATCCGCAACGCATGGAGGCGGCCAAAGCAGCGCGCCGGGCCCGGATCTGGCTGCGGATCAGCTCCCCAGGCCCGTGATGGCAAGGTTCCGGCTGATGCCGTCCAGTGGACCTGCGTGCACCAATTCGGGCGGAACGACGACGCCGGCAGGCAGGATTTCCGGGTACGGCAACGTTTCTGGACGGCTGAGGTCCCAGGCCTTGCTGGCACTGAGGCTGATTCCCTTGGGTCCCGTCCTTCGCGTTGTCCCCCGGATCAACAAGAGCCTGGTGCCGAACAAAAGAGGACCGGATTCTTCCTGGGCTTCGTGGAAGAAGACGCTGTCCACACACCCTGTGCCGTCGTCAATGCTGATGAAGACCACTCTTCGCCCACCCCGCATGGGCGGGGTTTGGGTAGCAACCCGCACCCCGGCAACCAGGACTTCGGATCCGTTGCGGAGGCCCAGCAGTTTGTCCGCTGTGGTAACCCCCAGCTTGTCCAGCAAGGGTCTGTGGCTTTCCATGAGGTGCTCGCTGACGTCCACCGCCATCAGGTCCAGTTCCGCGCGCACCATATCCACGGTGGAAGGTTCAGGGAGTTCCGGAACCAGGTTGCGTAGTTCCACGTCTCCGATCGGCAAGGACAGCTGGCCGTCAATGACTTCCACGGTTTTCCTGGCGGGAGCCGCCTGCAGCGACTGGAGGTGCTGTACAAGGTCGGCACGGTTCGCCGTGCTGCCCGAATCCTTATGGAGATGGTCAAACGCACCCAATTGGGCAAGCCTCTTGATGTTTGGCTTGCTGACCCTTGCCCGCGCCCGTAGATCGGCGAGGGAGTCAAAGGGTTGTCCGGCTACGATCCTCTTGAGTTCAGCCCCGGACAATCCATAGATTCCGGTCAGGCTGAGACGGATCCCCAGCTTGCCGGCGTCCGCGCCTTCCTGGATCCGCTCCACGCGGTACTCAGCCTGGCTCCGGTTGATGTCCAACGGGAGGATGGGAATGCCCAGCCTGCGCGCCTCGGCAACCAGCAGGCGCTTGGGATACATCCCGGGATCGTGTTCCCACAGCCCGGCCAGGAAAGCCTCGGGATGGTGCGCCTTCAACCAGGCCGACTGGTAGGTAGGCACAGCGAAGGCGGCGCCATGTGCTTTGCAGAAACCGAAACTGCCAAAGGCCTTGAGGGTTCCCCACACCCTGTCCACCACGTCCGGCGGATACTTCCCGGTGGCATGTTTCCTGAAGTAGGTTTCCACTCCGGGTTCCTGGATTTCATCTCCCAGGGCGCGACGGAATTCGTCAGCGCGGGCCAGCCCGCATCCCGTCATCACATCAAAGGTCTTCAGGATCTGCTCATGGAAGACCGTGACGCCATGGGTTTCGTGCAGCACGGGTTTCAGGTCGGCGTGGGGATAGATCTCGGGCGCGAACCCGTGGCGGTGTTCCAGGAACGGCCGGACCATATCGGATTTCATGGGTCCCGGGCGGAACAGGGAGATATCGATGATGAGGTCGTTGAATTCGCGCGGGGCCATCTTGCCGATAAGCTCGCGCTGGCCTGGGGATTCGATCTGGAAGCAGCCCAGGGTGTGGGTACTGCGGATGAGTTCGTAGGTGGGCTCATCGTCGAAAGGCACGGCATTGAGGTCGATCCTGCCGTCCTCGGCGATGTAAGCCGGCCCCTCTCCCCCCGGACCGAGAGGGTGGTTGCCCGCCTCCACTACCGCTGCTTTGCCGGGGTGGAGCCGGATAACTTCACGGACGGCAAAAGCCATGGCACTTTGCATGCGGACACCAAGGACATCGAGCTTGAGCATCCCCATGGGATCCATGTCGTGTTTGTCGAACTGGCTCATGGGCAGGCCCAGGCCGCTGGGCTGGACAGGCGTCCGGTCCAGGAGGGTGGCATCCCCCAGGATCACACCACAGGGATGCATGGAGATGTGGCGTGGCAAACGGTCCAGCCGCTCGGTAAGGTCCACCAGCAGGTCCAGTTGCTGGCTCTCTTCTTGCGTCCCCCGTCCACGCCCTGATTCAACCCGCTCGGCGAACTCCCGGAGTTCGGGTTTTTCCACCATGGCTTCCCGGAACTTCCGGGCAGAAAACCGCCACAGTTGCTTGGCTATTTCGCCGATCTCACCTTGGTCCATGCCAAGGGCCATCCCGGCATCGCGGACAGCTCCCCTGGCCCGGTAACCGTTCTGCATGCTCATGAGGGTGACCCGTTCGGCACCGAAGCGGTCAAAGATTTTCCGGTAGACGTTATGCCTTTCTGCGCTTTCCACGTCAATGTCGATATCCGGCAGCGTGGAACGGCGGCCGGAAAGGAACCGCTCGAAGATGAGGTCGTGGCGGAGGGGATCCACTTGGCTGATGTCGATCAGGTAATTGACCAGGCTGGAGGCTCCGGACCCCCGGGCTGCTACCCGCACATTCATCTCAAGGATCATCCTGGAGACCTCTGCCACGGTCAGGAAATAGGAAGCAAAGCCCAACCCGCCGATGATCTCCAGCTCGTGGTCCAACCGTGAGCGCACGGCTTCGAAGGCCTTGCCATCAATCCCGGGGAATCGTCTGGTGATTCCTGCTTCGCAGCGTTGGGTCAGTTCCACCATGGGGTCCTGGGTGATGCCGATGATGGAGGCTTCGGGAACCACGGGCTTCTTCCATCCCATGTCCAAAGCGGGGTTCATCCGGCATTTGTCGGCGAGCGCTTCGGTGTTGTGCAGGAGTTTGTTGAGCTCGGCCGCGCTGTGCCCCGCGGCTCCCATGATTTCCCTGCCGAGCTGGTGCATATGTTCTTTGCTCTTGAGCCAACCCTGTCCGGTGGGTTGCAACAGCGGGGCTTCCGAGAGTTCTGGAAGTGACTTCAAGGACCTGGCGGCGTCCAGGACATCGGCGGTGGCGGCGCCGTCCTGTGCGCAGTAGCGGACGGCGTTGCTGAGGATTGCCGGGACGTTGTATTCCAGTGCGAGTTTGAGCATGCGGATGGAGTGGGCGGTGCTGAGGGGTTGGCCTGGTGGGCTGAGGTGGGAGACGATCTCCGCCACGATGGTGCCGGGTGGCATGGCGTCGATCCATTCCTTGAAGAGGGTCCTTGGCCGGAGGTATTTCCTTCCTCCCATGGCGCGGCCTACGTCGGAGTCGGGTCCGATCAATATGGTAAGGACCGGTTTGAGGGTTGCGGGGTCGAGCGTCCTTGAGGCGAGCTCAGCCCTGGTCACGGCGACGGGTACCACTCCTCCGGCTTTTCCCGAGGTGCGGGCATGGGCGTCGGAGACGAGGCGGCAGAGGGCACGGTAACCGGCCCCGTTGGTGTTTCCGTGGGCGAGTACGACGACGCGGCCCGCGAGCTGGGTGCGGTGGTCGCCGTCGTCGTCGAAAACGGCAAGGTCCACGCCGACGATGGGGTCGAGGCCGGAGTCCATGCAGGCTTTGAGGTGTTTGACGGTGCCGTACAGCCCGTCGCGGTCCGTGCAGGCGAGCGCTGTGGCTCCGTCTGCTGCGGCCGCTTGTGCGAGTTCGTCCGGCCAGGAGACGCCGTAATGGGCGCTGAAGGCGGTGGAGACGTGGAGGTGTGTGAAGCTCAAGGTTCAGGCGGCTTCGTCTGGTTCCACGGCCTGGCTTGGTGCGGCGTCGTGGATGCGGAGCAGTCGCCATCGCCCGCTTCCTACATGCCGCACGAGGTCCAGGGTGATGCTTTTTCCTGTTGGCCCTGCGGTGTCTTCCTGGAGCTGGACGCGCCAGATTTCGTGGTCGACCAGCCCCGCACCAGTACCCAGGGGCGCGCGGCTTTCCTCTATCCACCATTGGCGCCGTTCGAACCACCGGACAGGCTCGGCGGATACGCGGTAGTCCCGGCTTTGCCATTGAATGCGCTGGGGTTGCCCGGTTTCTGCACAGGTGACAGTGACTGACTCGCTGAACAGCCCCATTTCCACGCTCCTCGTACCACTTTTGTATTCGAAGATATGTTCGAATAGTTCCAGTTTACGGCTACGGAGCCACAAATCCTACTCTGGAGTTTTTACCCTGCCCCGCCTGCTGGAGACGAGCTTTCCCACTTGCTTGAGCAGCCCGTCCCGCATTGGCTGCATGGTTTGCGCAAGGGCAACCCTGCCCATCAGCGAGGAGGCGAGACGGAGCCGCTGGGTTTTAAGGACGCGTTCTTTGTTGTATTCACGGAGCGCCTCTTCGCGGGGCAGCACATTGAGGAGGCTTCCCAGGGTGACCGCATCAACCAGTGTTTCGCAGGCTCCCCGGCCCAGGTTGGGCGTCATGGCGTGAGCGGCGTCGCCGAGCAGTACAACGTTGCCCCGGCTGTATGTGGACAGTGATGGTGCGGTCCAAATCCGCTGGGCGAGGCTTATGTCCGGCGTCGCCCGGGCAAGAATGCCCTGCACCGCCGGTGAGTGGCTGGAGAAATGCCGCCGCGTGACTTCCAAGGCTTCTTCGACATCCACGCGTTCGGGTCCAAGGCCGGAGCGGAAGGACGCATACCAGTTGGTGCCCCCTTCTGCCGGGGCGAGGCCGAAGATGCTCCCACGACCCCAGTACTCCCCTACGGTTTCGGGGGAAGGTCGCCCAGGAACCACACCCCGGACTGCAAGGAAATCCGTCGCTTTGGCAAGGCTCCCGGCCCCCCATGCAGCCCTTCGGACGACGCTGTGGACGCCGTCGGCACCAACCACGAGTCCGGATTCTGCGGGAAGTTCACCCACGCGGCGCCGTTCGCGGTGGACTGATGATGGGACGGCCGAGTCCAGCAACCGCAGCAACGTGGGCCTGGTGACACCCACCAGGCCTCCCCCTTCCATGGCGAGCATGGGATGGCCCGAGGGTTCCAGGAGCGCTCCGGACTCAAGGACTGCGCCGGCGGCTTTGATGGCTTCAAGGAGTCCGAGCTCGGCCAAGGCCTTGCGGGCGCCCGGCCACATGGCCAGGGTCGTTCCCACTGTCGGGAGTTCAGGACGCTGCTCATGGATGGTGACGTCGAACCTGGCCGGGTCCAAGAGTGCTGCGAGCGCGAGTCCCGCGATTCCGCCACCAATGATGTCGACTTTTTCCATGCCTCCACAGTACTACTACATTTGTAGTGGCAACAGGTGTTGAGGCTAAGCTTTCTCCATGCCGGACCGCCGAACAGAACTTGCCGACGCAGCTCTTGCAGTCGTGGCAGCAAAAGGGCTCAAGGGCCTCACGCACCGCGCCGTGGACGCGGAGGCGGGTGCCGCCGTCGGGACCACCTCCAACTATTTCCGCAACCGGGCGGCCTTGGTAACTGCCGCCCTGGACCGTGTTGAAGAGTTGGACTCACGCCTGCTGCAGCAGCAGGCAAAAGGACAATTTCCGACGTCGGTCGCGGAGCTCGCTGAGCAACTCGCCGGCGCAGTGCTGGCACTGGCGGGAGAACATGCCGACCTCACCAGGGCCAGGTTCACATTCGCCTTGGACCGGCCGGAATCGGTCTCGGCCGGGCACGAGCGCATGTTGACCGGACTGGCGCAGATATTGGAGGCACTCGGCGTCCCCGATGCGAGGGTGCGGGCCGAGGCCGTTGCCGATTACAGCGACGGGCTTGCCCTGCACCTGTTGACCGCGCGCCAGGGGCAGGACATCGCACGCTCGACAGTCGCAGCGAACGTCCGCCAACTCCTCGAAGGATGATTCCCGGGGGTGGACGCGGGCGGGTCCACAGAGCAGGATTGTGGCATGAGCACCCATGACGCACTCCTGAAGCAGGTCAGCATCACGGCCACGGACGACAACCTCGTGGCGCGTTTCGAAATCGACGGCAACATCCCCGGGTCCGGCGCCTACGTGGTTGGCCTGGTAGCTGCCAGCGAAGACTACTCATCCCAGCGCAGGCTCGGCATCGAATTCATGAATGGCGAAGCCATATCCTTCTATTCGTTCAACCATTCGTTGAGCACCGAGGAAAACTACGACATCAAGGGCGTCGAGCACGAAGGCAACGTCATCACCGGGAACTTTCCTGTTTCCGCCATCCACGGCCTTGCCAAAGGGCACCTCATGACTGCCTTCAGCGAAGCCGATGGCAGGGACTTCCAATCCGGTGTGCCCGTCAGCGAATCCCTTTAGCTAGAAGAGGCCTTCCACCGGTTCGATCAGTTCCGGTGAGTTGTTGCGGACGTTGCCCACCGCCGCGCCAACAGCATCAAGGGTCCAATCAGCCGCGGCATCGTGCGCCTTGGACCGGACCATGTCCACCAGCCCCTCAGCGTCCTTCTCGCGCGGATTCAACCAGGCCGCCATGGTTTCGGGGTCCATGGGCAGCGGAACCCGGTCATGCAGCGCCGTCAGTTCATCGAACACGGAGGCACTGCGCCTGGTCCGGGCAGATTCGGCCGTCGGCGTGTCGGCGGTGATGATGGACATCGACAACAGCCACCGCGCGGGATCGTCGTCCGGCAGGCTCTGGTCCTTCCACCACTCATACAGTCCCGCGAACACCAAGCCCTGGCCGCCTCCTGGGTGGACGTAATAGGGCTGCTTGTTCTTCCCTTCGCCCTTCTTCCACTCGTAATAGCCATCGGCGGGAACAGCACACCGCCTGGCAACCGCGGCTTTCCTGAAGGACGGCTTCTCAAGCAGGGTCTCGCTGCGGGCATTGATCAGCCTGGCACCGCCCTTGGAGTCCTTGGCCCACGACGGGACCAAACCCCATTTCGCGACGTGGAGCTGCCGCCTCGGAGCCTCGTCAACCAAACGCTCCAGGACGATCGGCACAGCATCGGTCGGGGCCACGTTCCACGACTTCTCCAGCGCAATCTCATTCTCAAGTTCGGCGTCGAACTGCGCCAGGAGGTCTCCCACCGCACGGGCCATCACATAACGTCCACACATGCGAACAGTCTGCCCTGTCCCCGGCCAACCCACCAGCAAGGGCATGTGACGTAACGCGGCTTCGTTGCCGGACGGGAATTATTGGTCCCCGCGTTACCGTTGATAGCAACGAAAGCAACCCGTCAAAAGACCCCATACTTAGGAGAGCTCTGTGGATTTCACCCCCGACTCCGGCACCATCACCATGTTCTCGACCACCTGGTGCGGCTACTGCAACCGCCTGAAGAAGCAACTCGACGCCAAGGGCATCGGTTACCAGGAGATCAACATCGAGGAAGTCGAAGGCACAGCCGAGCTCGTCGAGAAGCTCAACGGCGGCAACCGCACGGTGCCTACCGTCCTGTTCCCGGACGGCACCGCGGCCACCAACCCCTCGGCCTCCGAGGTGGAGAGCCGGCTGGCAGCCTAGGCAAGCCCAACAGCTCCCCCCCCCGCAGTACTCCCTTCATCCCCGGCGGACCGTCTGCCTCGTGTGATAGACAGAGTGGGAATCCGTTGCAGGCCTGGCGCCTGCAACGGAACCCGCTGTCAGCGAGCCCGAAGGGAACACCCCCATGGTCCATGCAGTCAAGGGCGTCGTCGTACGCTCCAAAGGCGCCCCCGCAACACTCGAAACCGTACTGGTCCCCGAACCAGGCCCCGGCGAAGCCCTGGTGGATATCCTCACCAGCGGCGTCTGCCACACAGACCTCCACTACAAACTCGGCGGAATCAGCGACGATTTCCCATTCCTCCTTGGCCACGAGGCCACCGGTGTGGTTAACGCCGTAGGCCCCGACGTCACGGACATCGCCCCGGGCGACCGCGTGGTCCTGAACTGGCGGGCAGTATGCGGGAACTGCCGTGCATGCAACCGCGGCCAGGCACAGTACTGCTTCAACACCCATAACGCCACCCAGAAAATGACCCTCGAAGACGGCACGGAACTCTCCCCCGCCCTGGGCATCGGCGCGTTCATCGAGAAGACCCTCGTGGCCGCCGGCCAGTGCACCAAGGTGGATCCCGAAGCCGATCCCGCCGCCGTAGGCCTGCTGGGCTGCGGCGTCATGGCAGGTTTGGGCGCCGCACTGAACACGGGCGGCGTTAAGCGCGGCGACTCCGTGGCCGTCATTGGCTGCGGCGGAGTGGGCGTAGCCTCCATCGCCGGTGCCGCATTGGCCGGAGCCACCACCATCATTGCCGTTGACATTGACGCCAAGAAGCTCGAACGGGCCAAGGAACTGGGTGCAACGCACACGGTGGACTCCTCCGCCGGCGATCCTGTCGAAGAGATCCGTGCCCTGACCGGCGGCTTCGGCGCTGACGTGGTGATTGACGCCGTCGGACGTCCGGAAACCTACAAGCAGGCCTTCTACGCACGAGACCTCGCCGGAACGGTTGTCCTGGTAGGCGTCCCCACCCCTGACATGACGCTCGACCTTCCGCTGTTGGACGTGTTCGGACGCGGCGGATCCCTCAAGTCCTCCTGGTACGGCGACTGCCTGCCCTCCAGGGACTTCCCTATGCTCGTGGACCTCTACAAGCAGGGCAAGCTGGACCTCGATGCCTTCGTCACTGAACGCATCAGCATCAACCAGGTGGAAGAAGCCTTCGACAAAATGCACCAAGGTGCCGTCCTCCGATCGGTGGTGGAACTGTGAGCCAGTCCAGCAACGCACGCATTGACCGCGTCGTCACGTCAGGTACTTTCTCCCTGGACGGCGGAACCTGGGACGTGGACAACAATGTCTGGATCATCGGTGATGACACCGAGTGCATCGTCATCGACCCCGCCCACGACCCCCAGGCGATCGCCGACGCCGTCAGTGGCCGGACCGTCACAGCGATCCTCCTGACCCACGGCCACGACGATCACATCCGGTACGCGGGCGAATTCCGCGACGTCGTCAAGGCACCCGTCCACCTGCACAAGGAAGACTGGATGCTGTGGCACGCAGTATTCCCGGACACGGACCCGGACCAGGGAATTGAGGACGGCGACGAGTTCACCGTCGGTGGTGCCACGCTGACGGCGCTCCACACCCCCGGCCACTCCCCCGGATCGGTGTCCTTCCTCCTGCCTGCCGGATCCTCCGAAGCGGCGGACCAAGCCGGTGTTCACACCGTGTTCAGCGGTGACACCCTGTTCCAAGGCGGCCCGGGGGCGACGGGTCGGTCCTACAGCGACTTCCCCACCATCATCGAATCCATCCGGACACGCCTTTTGACGCTCCCGGAAGACACCGTGGTCCTGACCGGCCACGGAGAGTCCACCAGCATCGGCGCGGAATCACCGCACCTGGACGAGTGGATCGCGCGCGGGCACTGACCTGTCGTCAGCCCTGGGGATCACCCTCTGGGACCGGCCGCCGGCCCGAAGACCGGGGCGGCTGCCGGTTCCAGGCGGATGATCACCGACTTCGACGCCGGAGTATTGCTGCCCTCCGCCGTCGAATCCAGCGGCACCAACACATTGGCCTCCGGGTAGTAGGCAGTGGCACAACCCCTGGCACTGGGGTACGAGACCAGACGCAACTGGCGCAGGACGCGGTCCACGCCGTCGTCGGCCTCGCTGTGGACGTCCACGTAACCACCATCGGCGAGTCCCATACCAGCCAGGTCCGCCGGGTTGACCATCAACACCATGCGGCCCTTCTTGATGCCGCGGTACCGGTCGTTCATGGTGTAGGTGGTGGTGTTGAACTGGTCGTGCGAACGGACTGTCTGCAGGAGCAGCCGGCCTTTGGGGACCTTGATGGTTTCCAGCTCATTCACCGTGAACATGGCCCGTCCCGTGGCGGTCGGAAAAGTACGTGAATCCCTCGGCGGATGGGGAAGAATGAATCCGTCCCGCGTCCGGATCCTCGTGTTGAAATCCTCGAAGCCTGGAACAACGCGGGAAACGTGGTCGCGGATCACGTCGTAGTCACGCCGCATGCCGGCCCAATCCACCGGCACCTGCCTCCCGAGCACGGCCTCCGCCATGCCAGCGATGATGGCCACCTCGGAGAGTACATCCTTCGCGATGGGTTCCAAACATCCCGCTGATCGATGCACAGCGCACACCGTGTCCTCCACGGAAACGAATTGCTCCACGCCGCCCTGCACATCGATCTCCGTGCGTCCCAGGGTGGGCAGGATGAGTGCCTGCTCCCCCACCACCGCGTGCGATCTGTTCAGCTTGGTGGAGATCTGGACCGAAAGCCGCGTCTTCCGAACGGACTCCTCGGCAACGGTGGTGTCGGAGATCGCGTGGACCAGGTTTCCGCCGAGCGCCACGAGCACCTTGATCCGCCCGTCGCGCATACCCCGGATGCTGTCCACCGCGTCCACACCCGCCCCTCGGGGAGGCTCAAAGCCAAACTCGGCACGGATGGCGTCGAGGAAGGCGTTGGGCATCTTCTCCCAGATCCCCATGGTCCTGTCACCCTGGACATTGCTGTGGCCACGGATCGGTGAGGGACCGGCACCGGGTTTGCCGATGTTGCCGCGCAGCAAGAGGAGGTTGATGATCTCCTTGATAGTCGGCACGGCCTTCTTGTGCTGGGTCAACCCCATGGCCCAGGTGATGATGACCCGGTTGGCGTGGATGTACCGCTCTGCGAACTCATCGATCTCTGCGCTCCGCAGGCCTGTCGCCGCCAAAACCTCCTGCTCACGCAGGCCAGCGAGATGTGCAGCGAAGCCAACAAAGCCGTGGCAACGGGAGTCGATGAACTCCCGGTCCAGGACCTGTCCCGGGGCCGCGCTTTCAGCATCCAGCACGCGTTTGGAAACCGCTTGGAGGAAGGCCATGTCTCCCGCGAGCCGGATTTGCAGGAACTGGTCCGCAAGATCCGTTCCCTTGCCAATCAGTCCGCGGGGAGTCTGCGGATTACGGAAATTGATCAGCCCGGCCTCCGGCAACGGATTCACCGCCACGATGGTTGCGCCGGCCTGTTTGGCCTCTTCGAGTGCGGTGAGCATCCTGGGATGGCACGTCCCGGGGTTTTGGCCCATGATCACGATCAGGTCGGATTGCGCGAAATCCGTGTAGGAGATGGCCGATTTGCCCACGCCGATGGTCTCGCCCATGGCCAGGCCGGTGGATTCGTGGCACATGTTGGAACAGTCGGGCAGGTTGTTGGTGCCGAAGGCCCGGACGAAGAGTTGGTACAGGAAGGCCGCCTCATTGCTGGTCCGCCCGCTGGTGTAGAAGGTGGCCTGGTTGGGATCGGTCAAGGCGTTCAACTCACGCGCGACGATGGCGAAGGCCTCGTCCCAGCCAACCGGTTGGTAGTGGTCCGACCCCGCCGCCTTGTAGACCGGCTCAACCAGGCGTCCCTGCTGACCCAGCCAGTATTCGGACCGTTGCTCCAACGTGCTCAACGGATTCTCCGCCCAGAATTCCGCTGGAATCCGCAGGGGCTCGGCCTCCCAGCCGACCGCCTTGGCGCCGTTCTCGCAAAACTCCGCGGCTTTGCGTTCCGGCGGGTCAGGCCAGGCGCAGCTCATGCAATCGAAGCCGTCCTTTTGGTTGATCGCCGTCAGCGTCTTCCAGGCCCGCGACGGCCCCATCCCGGCAACGGCGTGAGGCAGGGTTTCACTCAGGCTCGGGATTCCCGCCGCGAACCTCTTGGGTTCACTGACGGACAGTTCCGCGTCCGTGTCCTGCGGCGGGTGTTGTTTGCGTGCCATCGTTCCACCACGGTTTTCGTCTTGGCGGTGTTACGTTTCCACCCTATGCCTGGAGCCCGTTTCAGGCGATAAGTGCGCCGAAGTCCCCTTCGACGACGTCAGCATAGGTGCCGTACGCCTGCACCACCGCATCCTCCACGGTGGCGACGTCCAGGTGCGGAAGGAGGTCATTGGCGGCCCCGGCCGTGGCCGGATCCCACTCCAGCCCGAGTGCCTCATAGCTTGCCGTGAGGACTTCACGGATAGGGGCGGAATTTTCCACCACAATGACCGAACTGAACAACCATCCGCCGGAGACCACGCGCTGCGCCGTGCCAATCAGCTTGATGCGGTGCGCCGGGAAATCCGGATCTTCGCCGTGCACGCTGAACTCGCCCGGGCAGTACTCGCCGGGGATTTCCCCGACGGCGGCATGGATGCCCACGCTGCGCAGCGCACCGGCCAGCAACTCGCCGAAGTCCGAGAAGCGGGCTTTGGCTTTGACGATCGCATCAGGGTGCGGCTCAACGTGGTCCACCACGAGTGTTCCTTGGTGGTAGGCGGCGGCGCGTCCGCCGGCCTTACGGACCAGCGGTTCAAAACCCAGGTTCCGGCATGCTTCCTCTGCGGCCTTGAAACCGGGAAGATTCGCGTCCCGTTGCCCAAAAGCCACCGTGGGCTCAGGGCGGTAAAGACGCAAGGAAGGTGTGAGTTCACCCCTTCGTGCGCGTTGCAGTAATTCCAGCGCAAAGTCCAGGTCTTCGGCCGCGCCCAAGGTTTGGGGTTGCCGGTAGACGGTGAGGGCTGCCATCAACTCTTCCTCAGGGTCAGGATCTGTTCGGCCCTGCCGAACGGTCCGTCCAGATCGTGGAGCACGGTGGAGGTCAGTCCGATGCCGTCGGCGCCGAAGGACACTTTGTTGTCCAGGCCAAGCCACTCACCAGCCGGTTCCCTGTACATGTGGATCTGCAGGTCGACGTTGGGAAAGATATAGCTGTTCTCCCCGGGTGGCACCCTGGCCGCGATGCCGTTGGCCGTGTCCACCAGGCCAATCAGGCGTGCCAGGTCGCCACTGTCTTCCTGGTCAGTTAACGGATGCATGGTGCGGATCCAGACCCTGCCCGATCCCGGACGGTGCCCCTCGGCGATGCGCATCTCCAACGAGCGGATGTAACCGCCTGGCCAAACGCTGGCACCATCCCACGGCTTGCATTCGTCCGGGGAGGGCATGCCCTCGTCCTCAACGGCTGCGACGGCGCTGGTATCGCTGGTGACCATGCGCCAGGCCGTTGCACGGATGGCTGGGCGGCCCGCGGCCACCAGCTCGGCCTGGATCAGTTCGATGGTGCGGCCCGGCCGCAGGGTGGAGGTAATCACCTGGAACTCACCGCCGGGGATCAGGCCAAGGATTTCGTAGCTGATCCGTGCCATCCGGACGTCGCTCCGGGGTTCGTGGCGGACCAGGGCATCGGCGATGATGCCCGAGGCCGGGGCCATGTGCTGCTCGTGGGGGTTCCAGGCACCCTGGGCATGGATGGTTGAACGGTACCGGCCATCACCCAACGATTCGTAGTAGAAATCGCCTTCCGCCAGTTCCGGTAATGCAGTAGTCAAGCCGAACCTTTCGCCGATGCAGCAGTAGAACTCAGACCACTGTATCCGCAGATTTGGCCGCTGCCCGACGCCGCCGGGCCACGACGATCACTACCACGAGGATTGCGACGGCGGCGACTGCCACTGCCGCTCCCACGGGCGACGCCGCGGCTACCGCCAGCCACGCTTCCAAGGCGGCCAGCCCGATGGTCGCATAGAGCACCGCCCACAGCACCGAACCAACAATGGCCGCCGGCAAGTACCGCCGCAGCGGCATCCGCGCGGCACCTGCTGCGAGGTTCACGGCCGTTTGGAGGCCGATGGTGAGGAAGGAAACCACGACGGCGTAGGGTCCCCACCGCTGGATCAGCGCTTGGGCACGGGCTGCCTTGGGTTTTTCCAACGAGGCCCCGAAGCGCGTGTGGGCGAATCCAGTCACGGCTCCGCGGCCCAGCCAGTAGGTGGCATTGACCCGGATCATGACGATGGCGAAGAGCACCGCGAGCGCGACGCCGAAGGGCAAGCTCATGATCTGGTCCACGAGACTTAGGCTACCCTAAGCCGAGCCGGGCCGCCGACCCAATGCCGTGAAGCGGGTTCCCAGCCGGACACCCGGGACAAGGACCCTAGGATAAGGGCATGGACCTCAGCGATGCCGCCCAGGAGCTGTATGCGGTGCTGCCGCGCGACTTCACCGCCCGGCGAACGGCCTTGGCCCGCGAAGCCAAGGACTCAGGAAACCAGGACCTGGCCAAAGAGATCGCTGCCTTGCCAAAGCCGGCTGCCGGTGCCTGGGCCATCAACATACTGGCCGTCAACAAGCCGGAGGTGATCGACGGCGTCGTACGCTTTGGTGTTGCGCTGCGCCACGCGCAGGAGGAGGGCGACGCCGAAGCTTTCCGTGAACTGGGACAGCGGCGCCAAGGCGAACTGGGCGCGGCGGTGAAAGCCGCGAAGGACCTGGCCGGTGAGCTGGGTGCCGGGCTGAGCGCGGCGGCCGCTGCCGACGTCGAGCAGACCATCCGGGCGGCGATGTCCGACGCCGGGGCTGCCGCCGCCGTTGCTACTGGACGGCTGGTTCGCGGGCTCAGCAGCAGCGGTTTCGAGGCCGTGGACCTTAGCGGCGCGCTTGCAGCGGGCGTTCCCGAGGATGCGGTTCCCGGCCAACCTAAGCCGGACTCCCGCCCGCAGCCCCCCACCAAGCCTGTGAGGCAAGCCCCGGCTAAGGCCAAGGCCAAGGCCCCCGAGGAGGCTGCCACATCTTTGGCCGAGCGCCGTGCCGCCAAACGGCAAGCCGCCCTCATCGAAACAACAGCCGAATTCGAAACCGCCGACAACGAGGCGCGTGGAGCCGAAGAAACGGCCGCCGGGACCTGGCAGGCAGTCCAGGCGCTGGAGCGGCGACGCAAGGAACTACGGTCAGACCTCGAGGACGCCAAGAAGCGCCTGGCGTCGCTTGAAGCCGAACTGATCGGCATCACGCGGGATGCCGAAGCCGCGGAATCGACCAACAAACAGGCAGTCCGAACCGCAACGCAGAAGCGGCGGGCGGCGGATCAGGCAAAGCGCCGGCTTGAACGGCTGGGCTAGTCCTTCTTGACCGGAGGTTTTTGCAGGTTGTGTGTGGCCGGTCCTTCCAAGTATTTTCCCTCGGGAGTGAACCGGGAGCCGTGCAGTGGACAATCCCACGATTTCTCGGCATCGTTCCAGGTCAACAGCCCACCCAAGTGGGCGCAACTGGCCGACACCATGCACACGTTGCCGTCCACCGTGGATACCGCAGCGGATTCGCCCTTGTACAGCCCCACCACGCCCTTGCCTTCCGGCGGCTTGGTTTCCCCGGTGATTTCAGGGTTTCTCTTCACGCGCGCCCGGTCATCGATCATCCGCTTTGCCGTTGAGGCGTTCAGGCGGATGGCCTCCGCTGCGCCCTGCGGATGCGTGACCCTGTGGTGGATGGTGGTTGCCCAGTCCGAATGACCACCCAGGATGTCTGCGGTAACGGACATGGCCGCGGCCACACCGTTACTCATGCCCCACTTGTTGTAGCCCGTGGCGAACAGGATCCGGCCGTGGCCCCGGGGCAGCTTGCCGAAGAACGGCATCAGGTTGGTTGCCCGGTAGTCCTGGGCAGACCACGTGTGCGTGACTTCACCGCCGGGATAGTGCTGATGCGCCCACGCCAACAAGGCGTCAACGTGGGACTTGGGGGACTTTGCCCGGCCTCCCGGATGGCCGTAGCCACCCACCAGGAGCAACTCCCCCTGGTCCGTGGGAAAAGTCCGCTGCGAGCGCGTGGGCGGGTCGATGGACAAGTACATTCCGCCGGGAATCTTGTTGTCAGCGGGAAACTTCAAGGCCGCCGCGTAGGACCTGTTCGGCTCAAGTTTGGCAAAGTAGAGGCCGCGGTCCAGTATGGGGGTGCCTGTGGCCAGCACGACGGTGTCGGCCCTGAACGAGCCCTTCCGCGTGGTGGCCTCCAGCGGCTGGCCGGAGCCGACGTTCTGCACCTGGACGCCCTCGACCACCACGCCACCATGATCCCGGATGTCACGGACCAGGACCTCCAGCACGTCCATCGGGTTGACCTGGACCTGGTTCTCCAGTTCCAGGGCTTCCACCACATGGAACGGCAGGCCCGCATCCCTGCTGAAGTGGACATCCAAACCCGCGTCGCGCGATACCGCAGCTTCCTTCCGAAGCCGTTGGCCGCCGTCGTCGCTGGTGGCGAAAGTAACGGCCGTGCGCCGTTGGTACGCAATACGCTGCTGGTCCATGTATTGGGTAAGCCACGCTTGTCCGCTCTTGTTGGCTTCGACGTACGCCTGCACCATCTTCAACGAGTACTGTGCACGCAGGCTGGACAGGGTTCCCCCTTGCAGGAGGCTCAGTTTGCCGGTGGTGTTTCCCGTGGTCACGGCACCCACCGTCCGGGCCTCGAAGACTGCCACCCGCTGTCCGGAACGGGAGAGCAACAGCGCAGTCACCAGCCCCGTCAATCCGCCGCCGGCAACTATCGTGTCAAAGTGTTTCCCGTCGGGGAGCGGATCGGAGGTAATGCCGGCTTCGCGGTCCAGCCACAGCGATTTCATCAAACAACCTGCCTCTCAATCCACGAAAATTGACACCTGGCATGTGTTGAGGAAAACGCTAGGCCGGTCATGGGGGCTAATCAAGGGGGCGGCTGCTGGCCTCTGGCAAGCGCCGACGCCCGGCGCAGTGCCGGATCCGGGTCCTGGGCCCACCGCTCCAGTACCTTCCCGGCCCTCTCCTTGGCTTTGCCCTGGAGCCGATCCACCAAAGGACGGACCACATCCAGCGCGAGCGGATCTGCCAGATTCCCGGTTCCGGCTTGCCTGATGAAGCCTTCAATACGGGTGAGGTCCGTGTTGACCAGTACCCCTACCTTGGTTTGCAGGAGGACCACCGCCGCCAGCCGCAGTTCAAAGACGGGCGTGGACCACAACTCCGAGCTCAGGGCCGTGATGTCGTCATGGCCCAGATCCTTGTAGCGCTTGAGGGTGTCCCGCACAGTCCCCCGCACCGCCCCCACCGACGCGCCGTACACTTCAAGGCCTTCCCCGGCCCGCTCACGGATCCCGTAGGCCTTCTCCCACGACGACTCCCGTTGCAGGGTGTAGTCCACGAATTCGCCGGCATCGCTCACGTCCCTATTCTGTCAGTGCCTCCCCCTAGCGTGGTTCCTGCCAGCCCATCGACAGGAGACACCATGCCGTCGCAAGACCTCGTTACCGATGCCGCCTCCTTCCCGGGGGTGCCCGCCGCTTCGTCCATGCCGGACTGGTACCCGGCCCTGTTGAACACCGTTGCCAAGGAGGTTCGTGCCGGCCGGACTCGTGCCCAGGCAGCGGCCAACGGTGAGCTGCTGAATTCCTACTGGAGCATCGGGCGGCAACTTGCCCAGCGTGAATCGGAACAAGGGTGGGGCGCCAAGGTGGTCACGCGTTTGTCAGCGGACATCCGCACCCGGTTCCCGGAAGCCAAGGGCTTCTCCCCCAGGAACCTCCGCTACATGAAGAGCTTCGCCCAGGCCTGGCCTGACTACCCAATGTTGCAAGCGCCGCTTGCAACATTGCCCTGGTACCACCAGATCGCCCTCCTGGAGAAGCTAGACGACGGCGCCACGCGGCTTTGGTACGCCGCGGCCGCCGCTGCCCATGGCTGGTCACGCAACGTGATGGTGCACCAGATCGCCACCCGCCTGCACGAGCGCTCCGGCCAGGCCATCACCAACTTCGCCTCAACCATGGTTCCGGCCGATTCGGACCTCGCGCAGCAGGCCACCAAGGACCCCTACGTCTTCGATTTCCTCTCCATGACCGAACGGCACACCGAACGGGACCTCGAACTGCAATTGGTGAAGCACGTGGAAAAGTTCCTGCTGGAACTGGGACAGGGATTCGCGTTCGTGGGCGAGCAGGTGCGGCTGGAGATCAGCGGGGACGAATTCTTTGCCGACCTGCTCTTCTACCACCTGAAACTGCGCTGCTACATGGTGATCGAGCTGAAAGCCGTGAAGTTCGAGCCCGGTTTCCTCGGCCAGCTGGGCATGTACATGGCAGCCGTGGACGACCTCATGGCGCACCCGGACGACAAGCCCACCATCGGCCTGCTGCTGTGCAAGGAGAAGAACAGCGTGGTGGCCGAGTACGCGCTGCGCGGCTTCAACACACCGATCGGCATCGCGGAGTGGCGGACCTCCTTGGCCGATTCCCTGCCCGATGAACTGGTCTCCAGCTTGCCGAGCATCGAGACGTTGGAAGCGGAGTTGGCCAGCGAGGCTGAACGGCTTGGCGGCTAGGATCAGACGTTGTCCTTGAACCACTGCAGGGTATCGTTCCAGGCCGCGGTGGCCTGTGCCTCTACGTAGCGGTCGCTGGTGTCGTTATGGAACGCATGGTCCACGCCCGGGTAGACCTTGAGCTGGTGTTTGACGGTGGTCTTGTCCAACGCTTCCTTGAGTTGCGGCATTGGGCCGGTGATCCGGGCGTCCTTTTCCGCATACACTCCGTACACCGCAGGCTTGATGCCCGGGACCTTCGCAAGGTCCGGCGCGGGCCCGTAGAACGCGCTGGTCGCCTTCAGTCCTTGGATCTCGGTACTTGACTGCCACGTAATGCCCCCGCCGAAGCAGAAGCCCACCATCGCGATACGCCCCTGATCCACGAAGTCCCGGCCGTTGAGGTAATCCAAGGCGGCTTTGAAGTCGTCAACGTGCCGCTGGGCACCGGCGTTCGTCAATGCCCCGGGGACCGCGTCCGGATCCATGTTTGCCGTACCGCCCTCCCGGCTCAGCAAGTCCAAGGCAAGGGCGGCGTAGCCCTCCTTGGCGAAGCGCCGCGCAACGTCCTGGATGTGCGGGGTCAGCCCGCGGTTCTCGTGGCAGATCAGTACTGCCGGCCCGGGCTTGCCACCTTCCGGACGGGCCAGGTAGCCGCTGATATCCGTCCCTTGGGCCGGGAACTTCACCGTTTCAGTAGTCAGTCCCGCTGCTCCCTCCGGTACAGAGAGTGGACTCTTGGCGTTCGGCACGGCCGTAGTACTCGCGCCGGACGCCGTAGACGCGTTCGGGGTTGGCATCGGCGTTCCGTTCCGGGGTACCTCCTCCGGCGTGCAGCCAACCAGGGTCATAGCAGCTGCGGCAGCTGTCATGCTGCCCATGATGAACGCCACCCGTCTGGTAAAGGTGTGGTGCGACATCTCACCGGCACGGTAGTCGTCGTAGAACTCTTCGATCAGGTATTTTTCGAACTTCTCTAGCTTGGTCATGGCGGTTGTCCTCCCCTGAATGCCACAAATCCTCCCCTGATGTAAGGACGCGGACAAGGGGCGCGTGGTTCAACTCGAGGTTCGAGGGAGCAACCGACGCGTCGACCTGGCAGGCCGAAGGCTTGTGTTTCAGCTGGTTGGATTCCGTGCTCACCGGCCGGGCCTATTTTGTCAGTGCCTCCTGGCAGAGTGTGACTATGGAAAAGGTTCAGGGCACACATGCGACGGGCAACGCCGTTTCGTTGTCTACGCGCCTTGATGCGTCAGACTTCGCTCCCTTGATGCGACCGGCAGACGAAGTCAGCAACACGCCGCAGGCCTCAACCATCAGCAAGGATCTGGTCGATCAGTTGCGGGTTCTTGAGGACATGAAGTCAGCGATCTCCGCCTTGCAAGCCAAGATCGCGGTGGCGTTCGACCTGGCCCAGCGGCAGGAACAAGCCATCGCCGGGGTCCCGGCCAGCGAGCAAGGCCGCGGCGTGGCCGCCCAAGTAGCACTGGCCCGCCGCGAATCACCCAGCAAAGGCTCCCGCCTCCTGGGCCTGGCCAAAGCACTCGTCACCGAAATGCCCCGCACCCTCACAGCCCTCGAAACAGGACAACTCAACGAATGGCGCGCCACCCTCCTCGTAAAGGAAACCGCCTGCCTCTCCGCCGAAGACCGCTGCGCCGTCGACGACGAACTCGCCCCGGACACCGGCACCTTCAACGGCGCCGGAGACAAAACCATCACCGCAGCCGCCAAAGCCGCCGCCTACCGCCGCGACCCCCGCTCAATCACCCAACGCGCAGCCCACGCCACCACCGAACGACACGTCAGCCTCCGCCCCGCCCCCGACACCATGACCTACCTCACCGCGCTCCTGCCCGTCGCCCAAGGAGTCGCCGTCTACAAAGCACTCACCAACGCAGCCAGCACCGCCCGCTCCGACGGCGACACCAGAACCAAAGGCCAAATCATGGCCGACACCCTCACCGAATGCATCACCGGCACCCGCCAAGGATTCACCGGCATCGACCTGCAACTGGTCATCACCGACCGCACCCTGCTCCAAGGCGACTCCGAACCAGCACGCCTGGACGGCTACGGCACCGTCCCCGCCGAGTGGGCCCGAAACCTCCTCGTCCCAGACCATCCAGACCCCGACCTCAGCAACACCAGCACCAGCACCAGCAACCCCGAGCTCAACATCTGGCTCCGCCGCCTCTACACCGCACCAACCACCGGCGAACTCCTCGCCATGGACTCACGAGCCCGCTTCTTCCCAGCCGGAATGCGCCGCTTCATCCAAACCCGCGACAACCTCTGCCGCACCCCCTACTGCGACGCCCCCATCCGCCACCACGACCACATCATCCCCTGGTCACAAGGCGGCAAAACCACCCTCACCAACGCAGCCGGACTCTGCGAACACTGCAACCACACCAAAGAAAACCCCGGCTGGAGCACCAAACCCGAACCAGGCAACAGACACCAACTCAAAATCACCACCCCCACCGGCCACACCTACTCCTCCACCGCTCCGCCACTACCCGGTCATGAGCGGGCCAAACAACTGGTCCCAAACCTCGAACGGGGCCCTTAGGAGCACGGCCGCTGGCTCAGGCCAGGATCTGTTAGCTCGCGGGATCGTACTGGAACTCCCGAAGTTCCTGCGGGCATCGGCACGCCACCGCAATCTTCGCTGCCCACTCAACGGCTGCCTCACGGCTTGGCAGCTCGAGGACGGTGTAGCCGCCGTTGGGTACCGTGTGGTCCGGATACGTACCAGGTTGGATTGACCCATCTCCTGAAACACGGACCGGCTCGACTTCCTCATTGATACCGCCACCGAAAACGTAGACCCCAGCTTGTTTGGCCTCCTCGATGACCGCATGTGCGGCGTCGGCCACGGCCTGGAACTGCCCCTCTGGGATGTCCATGGCCTCGCCGGGAAATGAGATCAGGTACTTGGTCATACGGGTCGCCTTCCTAACGCCAAAGCCCCTCACGCCGGTCAGCGCAAGGGGCTTTGAAACTACCAAATCGAGTTGAAGCTTAGAACTCCCAGTCCTCATCCTCCGTGTTTACGGCCTTGCCGATCACGTAGGAGGAGCCCGAGCCGGAGAAGAAGTCGTGGTTCTCGTCGGCGTTCGGGGAAAGGGCGGAGAGGATGGCCGGGTTCACGTCGGTGACGGATGCCGGGAACATGGCCTCGTAGCCCAGGTTCATGAGGGCTTTGTTGGCGTTGTAGTGCAGGAACTTCTTGACGTCCTCGGCCAGGCCAACACCGTCGTAGAGGTCGTGCGTGTACTGGACTTCGTTTTCGTACAGTTCGAAGAGGAGCTCGAACGTGTAGTCCTTGATTTCCTGCTTGCGGGCCTCGGAAACCTTCTCCAGGCCCTTCTGGAACTTGTAGCCGATGTAGTAACCGTGCACGGCCTCGTCACGGATGATGAGGCGGATGAGGTCGGCCGTGTTCGTGAGCTTGGCGCGCGAGGACCAGTACATGGGCAGGTAGAAGCCCGAGTAGAAGAGGAAGCTCTCAAGCAGGGTCGAGGCAACCTTGCGCTTGAGGGGATCGTCGCCCTGGTAGTAGTCCATGACGATCTGCGCCTTCTTCTGCAGGTTCTCGTTCTCGAGGGACCAGCGGAAGGCGTCGTCAATCTCCTTGGTGGAGCACAGGGTGGAGAAAATGGACGAGTACGACTTTGCGTGCACCGACTCCATGAAGGCGATGTTGGTGTACACAGCTTCTTCGTGCGGGGTCAGCGCATCCGGGATCAGCGAGACCGCGCCCACAGTGCCCTGGATGGTGTCCAGCAGGGTGAGACCGGTGAAGACACGCATGGTGAGCTGCTGCTCTTGCGGCGTCAGCGTGTGCCACGACTGGACGTCGTTGGAAAGCGGCACCTTCTCCGGCAGCCAGAAGTTGTTGACCAGGCGGTTCCAGACTTCCACGTCCTTGTCATCCTGGATCTTGTTCCAGTTGATGGCTTCGACGTGGCTCAGCAGCTTGACCTTTTCGGTCATTTCATCCCCTTAAGCAGTGGGTAGTTCTTGAGGTAAGCCTACGACGGCGGGTGGTGACCCGCCGTCGTACTCTTTGGTTTTCAGCGCGGCAACTGCCGCAATGTGTCAACCGATATCGGTTGACTAGAGCATGCAGCTGACGCAACCCTCAACTTCGGTCCCTTCCAGCGCGAGCTGGCGGAGACGGATGTAGTAGAGCGTCTTGATGCCCTTGCGCCATGCGTAGATCTGGGCCTTGTTGATGTCGCGCGTGGTGGCGGTGTCCTTGAAGAACAGCGTCAGGGACAGGCCCTGGTCCACGTGCTGCGTGGCAGCGGCGTAGGTGTCGATGATCTTCTCGTAGCCGATCTCGTACGCATCCTGGTAGTACTCCAGGTTGTCGTTGGTCAGGTACGGAGCCGGGTAGTAGACGCGGCCGATCTTGCCTTCCTTGCGGATTTCGATCTTGGCGGCCACCGGGTGGATCGAGGAGGTGGAGTTGTTGATGTAGCTGATGGAACCGGTTGGCGGAACGGCTTGGAGGTTCTGGTTGTAGATACCGTGCTCCATGACCGAGGCCTTGAGTTCCCGCCAGTCGTCCTGGGTAGGAATCTGGTGGCCGGCGAACAGTTCACGGACCCGCTCGGTCTCCGGAGCCCATTCCTGCTCGGTGTACTTGTCGAAGAACTCGCCGGAGGCGTACTTGGAGTTCTCGAAGCCGCCGAACGTCTGGCCCGTTTCGATGGCCAGCTTGTTGGAGGCACGCAGGGCGTGGAACAGCACGGTGTAGAAGTAGATGTTGGTGAAGTCCAGGCCCTCTTCGGAACCGTAGTGGACGTGCTCACGGGCAAGGTAGCCGTGCAGGTTCATCTGGCCGAGGCCGATTGCGTGGCTCTGGGCGTTGCCCTGGGCAATGGAGGGCACCGAGTTGATGTAGGACATGTCCGAGACCGCGCTGAGCGCACGGATGGAGGTCTCGATCGACAAGCCGAAGTCCGGCGAGTCCATGGTCTTGGCGATGTTCATGGAACCGAGGTTGCAGGAGATGTCCTTGCCCACGGTTTCGTAGTTCAGGTCCTCGCTGTAGATGGACGGCGTGGAAACCTGCAGGATCTCCGAGCACAGGTTGCTCATGGTGATCTTGCCGTCGATCGGGTTGGCCCGGTTCACCGTGTCCTCGAACATGATGTACGGGTAGCCGGACTCGAACTGGATCTCGGCGAGGGTCTGGAAGAACTCGCGGGCGTTGATCTTGGACTTCTTGATCCGGGAATCGTCCACCATCTCGTAGTACTTCTCCGTTACGGAGATGTCGGAGAAGGGCACACCGTAAACGCGTTCAACGTCGTACGGCGAGAAGAGGTACATGTCCTCGTTCTTCTTGGCGAGCTCGAAAGTGATGTCCGGAATGACCACACCCAAGGAGAGGGTCTTGATGCGGATCTTCTCGTCGGCGTTCTCGCGCTTGGTGTCCAGGAAGCGGTAGATGTCCGGGTGGTGGGCGTGCAGGTACACGGCACCTGCACCCTGGCGGGCACCGAGCTGGTTGGCGTAGGAGAAGCTGTCTTCGAGGAGCTTCATCACGGGGATCACACCGGAGGACTGGTTTTCGATCTGCTTGATCGGGGCACCGTGCTCACGGATGTTGGTCAGTGAGAGAGCAACGCCGCCACCGCGCTTGGAAAGCTGCAGGGCGGAGTTGATGCCGCGGGCGATCGACTCCATGTTGTCTTCGATGCGGAGGAGGAAGCAGGACACGAGCTCGCCGCGCTGCGCCTTGCCGGCGTTGAGGAACGTGGGGGTGGCCGGCTGGAAGCGGCCGTCGATGATCTCGTCCACCAAGCGGGTGGCGAGTTCCTCATTGCCGCGGCCAAGGTGGAGGGCCACCATGCAGACGCGGTCTTCGTAGCGCTCAAGGAAGCGCTTGCCGTCGAAAGTCTTCAAGGTGTAGGAGGTGTAGAACTTGAAAGCGCCGAGGAAGGTCTCGAAGCGGAACTTCTTCTTGTACGCCCGGTTGAAGAGGTCGCGGATGAAGTTCATGGTGTACTGGTCCAGCGTTTCGCGCTCGTAGTACTGGTTCTTCACCAGGTAATCGAGCTTCTCTTCCAGGTCGTGGAAGAACACCGTGTTGTTGTTCACGTGCTGCAGGAAGTACTGGTGAGCGGCTTCGCGGTCAGCCTCGAACTGGATCTCGCCATTGGCGCCATACAGGTTCAGCATCGCGTTGAGCTCGTGATAGCCAAGGCCTTTATAGGCCTCCGGCAGTGGCTTCTTGGCCGTGTCCACAGTGCCCCCGGTTACTTCTGTTTCTGCGACAGTCGTGTCCAAAACTTTTCCAATCCTTGATTGACCCGGTCGACGTCTTCGGGCGTCCCCATGAGTTCAAACCTGTAGAGATGCGGCACTTTGCACTTGGCGGCGATGATGTCCCCGGCTGCGCAATAGTTGTCCGCGAAGTTGGTGTTCCCCGCTCCGATAACACCGCGGATCAGTTCCCTGTTCCGCGGATTGTTCAGAAATTTGATGACCTGCTTGGGCACGGATCCTTCGCCGTTGGTGCCCCCGTAGGTGGGCAGCACAAGGACGAAGGGTTCAAGCGCCTGAAGTGGAGCATCCTGGGCGTAAAGCGGAATGCGCGCGGCATCCCGGCCCAGTTTCCGGACAAAGCGCTTGGTGTTTTCGGAGGTGGAGGAAAAGTAGATGAGGTGACTCCTGGTGGTGACAGCTTCCGTGGTGGTGTTGCGTACGGTGGCCGCTACCAGCGGTGCCATGGGAGTCACCTCGACTACATAGGAATTCTTTGTCTGTTGTGGCGCCGTGGTTGACGAACCTTAGGCCACGGAGGAGGAAACGGTCTGCGCCAGCTCCTCGATCTTGTCCGGGCGGAATCCGGACCAGTGGTCCTGCTCGGTTACCACGACCGGCGCCTGCAGGTAACCCAGTGCCTTCAGACGCTCAAGGGCCTCGGCATCCTGGGAGATGTCGACACTCTGGTAGGCGATGCCCTTCTTGTCGAGCGCCCGGTAGGTTGCGTTGCACTGAACACAGGCCGGCTTCGTGTAAACCGTTACGGTCATGATCCCTGTCCCCTTAGTTGAAGTCTGTTGCTCTTCGTATCTGGCGGGCTCAACCGGAACCATGTACTGCATCCGATGACGACCCGCGGGCTGCCGTGACAGCCAACACGCTCTGTTTGGTCTTGTGCTGGTTTCCCGCTCAATCCGTAAATCGATACTACATGTAGTGCAAGCGCCTCGCCGGAACCCCAAGATGATGTATTACAAGTATGTCATTCAATCCACCGGTCGTCCACAGGCGGGGGGCCTCAAAATGTCCGTAATTCCGCCAAAGTGAGAGATGAAATCCACACCCTGTGGACTACTTAGCCACATTAAATCTCCCGCGTGTCGCCGGCTCCCGGCGTGTCGTGACACTTTGAAAATTGTGGCGTGGGGAACAGCTAAAATCCTCTGATGGTCAATCTTCTCCACCTCCGGACCCTGCTGGAGGTTACCCGGCTGGGGTCATTCGCGGCCGCCGCCACCCAGCTCGGCTACACGGCTTCTGCTGTCTCGCAGCAAATGGCCGCTTTGGAACGGGACACGGGCGTGGAACTGTTCCAACGCTCAGCCCGGAGCGTGGTGCCGACGGAGGCAGCGGTCACCATGACGCGCCATGCTTCCAAAGTCCTCACGGACGTGGAAGCGCTCATGGCCGCCGCATCCAGGACCAACGACGCACCGGCACAGGAGCTCCGGCTTGGCATCTTCCCCAGCCTGGCAACCTATGTCCTGCCGGACATCCTGGGGAACGATCGCTGGAACGGCCTGGGGATCGAGCTCAAAGTCTCCGTCGCCGAGCCTGCCCAGACTATCCAAGGACTGCGGACTGGCGGCGAACTCGACGTTGCCCTGGTTTACCAGGTGGGCCAGTCCGGCTTGGCTTGGCCGCACTCCCTGGAACGCCAGTGGATCGGCGATGACAACTTCCGCGTAGTGCTCCCGGCTTCCTGGAAGATTCGCGAGGACGCGGAGATCGAAGCGGCGCACCTTTCGGATATGCCGTGGATCGTGCACCACCCCGGCACCAGCGATGCCTTGGTGATTGAGCGACTGTTCGCCAGCTGCAACCTGCACCCCCGGGTGGTGGCGTACAGCGACGACTTCCACGCGAGCCTCGAGATGACGGCAGCCGGACTCGGCGCCTCGCTGGTTCCGGAACTGGCGCTGCGGAACCGGCCATCCGGCGTCGTGGTCCTTGACGTTCCGGACATCCGGCTGGCGCGCAACGTGTTCGCGCTGCTCATCAACGAGAAGCGCACAGCGCAGGTACAGCTCTTTACCCAGCTCCTTGCGGACACCTTGCGGGGAACGTCCGGGAAGGCCGGACTGCCGCCGCTCAAACCCGTACCGTCGAAGGCTCCGCAGCGGCGGCGGTGAAATATCCCCAAGTGCTGGAACCCTCTGGTTGATGGGGTTAGATTGATCACATGGGCAAGGTAGCGAGCAAGCATTTCGGGGAAATCGAGCTCAATCACGGGCGTGAACACTGCTTCGTGGCCAAACACGAAATAGCCGGAAACGCCCTGGAGCTGGACCTCAACGTCACGGCGCACGACCATTTCGACGAGGCAGCACTGCACAAGGTGGACTACCGCCTCAGGTTCCTCCCGGAGCTGGTGGACCAGGTCCGCGAGATGATTGCCGACGAACTGGACCAGGACGGTACCAACCCCCAACAATTCCTGCACTTCCACAGCACCCAGCTCAAGGAGGAGCAGCTGGAATCCGTCTTCGGAGTCAAGGACAAGACCCAACTCACCAACGATGTCTTCCTCAAAGCCCTCAGGCTCGGCCACGTAGCGATCTATCCGGGCCAGCCTGAACGCTACTTTGTGCTCGATTTCACGCTCGGCTCGCATTTCACGGACGAAACCCTGGTGGTCTCCGCAGACGAAGACGGCGTGGTGGACGACGAGATCGTCTGGGAGTAGGCGTTAACGCCCGACGGCGGCCGGTCGCCTTTTCCATATCGTCACCAGGGCCGGTCCACGCCTGAGTCGTCGGGGCCACGAAGGTACCGATCACGGTCCTGGCCTTCGGTCCGCTCACTTTGTGCCTTCCGGGCGCTCTCCTGCAGCTGCTGGAGTTGGTCCTGTTGCTGGACCGAAGGCTGCCCGGACCCTTGGTCTTTCGATGGCGATTCGCCGGAGTAGGAAGTCTTCTTGGCTTCGAGGCGCTCCCGTGCCGCATCCAGCCGCTGGCCTTCACCGTCCCCGTTGCCCGGCCCGTCCTCGTGGCAGGACGCCGGAGCTTCCTGCACCACCTCCAAGGCCTCCGCATACAGGGCGGCAGCCTGGGGGTCCCGGGAGGACGCGGCGGAGTCGCCCAGCTTCTCGATGCTCAGGGCAAGGTTGACCCGGACCTTGCATTCGTCATCCCCCGGCCCGACATTCAGGGCTTTCGTGAACTCGCTGCGCGCCGAGGTGAAATCGCCAGCCACTACGTGTGCATCGCCGGAGGCAACCAGGGCCTTATGCGGCTCCAGAACATTGGCGAACAAGAGCCCGCCTGCAGCATCCGAAACCCCGTGTTGGTTTCCCGCTGCGAATGCTTCCGCCGCTGCGCCACCCAAGGCTCCAATGCTCAGCAGCTTTGCAGCAACGGCGAGCGCAGCGAGGGCAGCCGGAGCGGACCACAACGCCAGGCGACGCTTCCGTCGTCGTGCATTGCCTGCTTCGGTACCTGGACGAGTCACCGGACGAACCCCCTTCCCCGCGTACCGGACCCCCGCAGGGCCCTCAGGGCCGTCACGTGCCGGAACGGCTCCAGCACCAGGATCAGGAAAGCTGCCAGCGCCAACAACCAGTACAGTTCCACACGTCCGGATCCGTCCTCGGAAACTGCGCTAACGGCACCGGGGTTGGCCTTGCTGAGCATCTCTCCGATTTCCCCGCCTCCCGTACGGTGCACGTACGGGACGCCCAGTTGGGTGGCGATGGTCCTCAAGGCGTCCTCGTCGATCTTCGAGATGGCTGCCTCAGCGTTCTTGTCCTTCACGTATTCGCCCTTCGGGTCCGAGGGGTCCTTCATCCTGCCACCGTCAGAGGTTCCATAGCCGAGCACCGCTCCCCCGCTGACTACCGGGGGATCAAGCGGCAGGCGTTCAGGCGCCGACGCTGCCGTGTTCTCACCGTCCCCGGCATAGAACACCAACGCAGGACGGCCGGGGTGCTTCTCCCTGGCCGCGGCGAGTTGTTTCTTCAGCAGCGCACCGGCTTCGGTGATGCTGCTGCCTGCGGCGTGGCGGGGATTTTGCGGTTGCAGGGTGGCTACGGCCGTCTGGAGCGCTGTGGCGTCCTGGCTCAACGGCATGCGCACGGTCGCCTTGCTGTCGAAAGTGATCAGGGAGAACTTGGCGCCGGCGAGTTCCTTGGCCACGCCCAGCACGTCCTCTTGGACACCACCGAGGCGCATCCCGCTGCCGTGATAGTCCTCCGCTGCCATGCTGGTACTTGTATCCACCACGAAGAACACATCCAGGTCGGCAACTGCGGTCCGGCCGCCTTCACCGGGCCAGCCCGGGCGGAGGGCGGCCATCAGCAAAAGCACGACGGCGGCAGCCCGGCGCGCTGTCCGGCGCACCAGCGGTTGGGGCTGGTTACGGGCAGACAGGGTCCAGACGACGAACGCGACCACTGCAACGCCGGAAAGGGCAATGAACGGCCAGGGAATGATGGGTGCCAGCGTCATAGGCGCGACCGCCAGCCAAGCAGCAACAGACCCGCGCCGGACACCAGGGCAAGGCCCAAAGGCCACGCGGGCGAGTCGGTAATCACTGCCTGCGGCGCCTTGAAGTAACTCGCGGCCTCGGTCTCCTCCACAGCGGCAACGATGCCTGGGACGGCGTCCGGACTGTCCAGCGTGTAATAGCTGCCACCGGTTGCTTCGGCGGCCACCCTCAGCTGTGCCCCCGGCTGGTCTGCGGCCCCGCCGTAGTCCAGGTCCCCCGGATTCAGGGCATACACTTTCACGTCCTTGCCTTGGGCCAGCTCACTGGCCTGCTCCAGCGTGAAAATCGGGTCTCCGGACAGGAAATTGTCCGTGGCAAAGATGATCGACCGCGAACGCCGGGCGTCTCCGGTGCCGGGCGGCGTATCAGGAAAAGCCTGCACGCAGGATGCCAGCCCGTCACCGATCAGCGACGATCCTCCCCGGCTCCAGGTTCCGTCAAAGAAGGACCCAGCGCCGCTGTCCAAGGCTTTCCGGGCCTCGGCAAGTTGCGCGGCCACGTAGTCGTAGTCATCCGTCAAGGGGAACGGCTGGACACTGCTGCTGTCGAAAATCACCATGCCGATGCGCTCGCCGTCGAATTCCCGCGCAAGCTGCTCGAAGACGGCAGCCAAGGCAGCGTCGGTACTGGTCATGGAGCCGGAGACGTCAAGGCAAAGGACGATGTCCCGGTTCCTGGCTTCAGGTTGCTCCGTGGTGCGTTGGGCGGGCCGGGCCGCTGCCGTCACCGTGGCGGCGAGGAAGACCGAGGCAAGCACCAGCGCCACGATCAAGGATGTGCGGTGCCGGCCGAGGGCCCGTTGGTACTCCGGCAACGCCGTCAGACGGTCTCCATGGGCCACCAGCCGGGAAAACTCCTGCCGGCGCCTGCGGTACAGGAAGCACGCGACAACGACGACGGCCAATGCTGCGGGGACAATCCACCAGAACATCAGTTCCATGCGCGGACCGCCTGCCGTGCGGCTGTGGCGGAGTCGTGGACCGTGCGGCCACTGGCGGGTTCAAACTCTGCAGGATAGATGCCTGCTATCCCGTTGACGAACGGTTCCAGGCCGTGCCTGCGCAGCTCCTCGAGCGTCATGGAGGTGGCTGGCTTTCCCGTCACGTGCCCGGCGAATTCCCGCACAAGGAAGCTCAACCGCTGGTGTGCGGCGCGCTCAGTCAACCGTCCGGCGTCGGCATCGGCCACGACCGAATCTATCGCCTGCAGGCAGGAGATCCGCAAGCCCGTCAGATCCCGGGGAACCACCGGATGGGTCCCGCGTGCCCGCTTGCGGCGGGGCCAAAGGAGAAAGGCATACCAGGCAGCCACCACCAGCAAGACCAATGCACCCACCCATAACCACGCCGGGCTGTACGGAAGAGGACCATAGAATCCGGAGTTATCCTGCACGTTTGGCCTTCCCGGACTTGTGCCTCTCCAACAACGCGAACACCGCGGACACCAACTCCCTGCTGCTGCCCACCTGCTCCTCGGCGATCCCCAACCGCCGGAAAACGTCCCTGCGTTGCGCGTCACGCCGGTCCATTGCTGCCGCATAGGCCTGCCGGACTCCGCTGCTGTCCGCCAGCGCCCCCGGAATCGCGAATCCATGCCCAACATCCCGGCTGGACCCGCCACGTCCCTCCCCCGCCAGATCAGCGTCCCTGATGGTGAGCCAAAGAACCTCATGGCGCACCCTCAACCGGCGAAGCAACTCCTCAGTCCGTGCGTCCGGCATGAACTCATCGGCCAGCCCGACCACAAGGAGCCGCCCCTTCAGGAACCTCAACGCGTAGTCGAGCTGCACGGCCAGTGCGCTCTCAGGCCCGTCGGGCCGCACGGCTTCCTGCACCTCGCGCAGCAGTTGTTCGAGGTGGCTTTCACCGGAACGCGGCGGGAGGTAGCGGGTGGCTTCGGCTGAACCGTGGAGGAGGCCGACGTCGTCACCGTGGCGGCAGGCGAGGAAGCCCATAACCCCTGCCGCCTCGACGGCAAGGTCCACTTTGGCTTCCCCGGATGCCGCTTCGGCGGCCATGGTCCGCCCGGTGTCCACCAGCAAGAGGACGGAGTGGCGCCTGACGGCCGTGTAGCGCTTCACCAGGGGTGAACCGTGCCGGGCGGTGGCTTTCCAGTCGATGTCGCGGACCTCATCACCGGGGACATAGGAACGGAGGTCGTCGAAGTCCAGGCTCCGTCCCTTGAAGACCGAGCCGTATTCGCCGTCAAGCAATGCCGTTGTTTTCCGATGGGCAAAGATGAACATCTTCGCCTTGACGCGTTGGAGCAGGCTGGGCACTGACGCCCCTAGGGTGTCTGCACCGACGCCAGGACTGCGTCAATGACTGTCTCCACGGCAACGCCCTCCACTACCGCATCAAAGCCAAGCACGATCCTGTGCCGGAGGACCCTATGGGCCAGGCGTTTGACGTCTTCCGGTATGACGTGGTCACGTCCGCTGAGGAGCGCCAGTGCCCGGGCGGCCTGGCTGAAAGCGATACTCGCCCGTGGACTTGCGCCGAACTCGATCAGTGAGGCCAGCTGCGGCTCAAGGTACTGTGCAGCATTCCGGGTGACGTACGCCAGGCCAACGATGTACCGGACAATCGCCGGATCAATGTAGACCCGCCGCACCAGTTCCTGGACCTGGAGCACAGCGTCCAACGACGCCGCAGCGGGAGGTTTCTGCCCTGAGTCGAACACGCCGGCGTCAATCCGCCGGATAACCTCAGCCTCTTCTGACGGGGTGGGGTAGTCAAGGACGTCCTTCAGCATGAAGCGGTCCATCTGTGCCTCTGGTAGGCGGTACGTACCTTCCTGCTCGATAGGATTCTGTGTTGCCAAAACCAGGAAGGGTTGGGGCAACGGATACGACTCACCGCCAATCGACGTCTGCCGTTCCTGCATCGCCTCCAGCATGGCGCTCTGGGTCTTGGCGCTGGAACGGTTGATCTCGTCGAGCAGCACGATATTGGCGTGGACGGGGCCGAGCTGGGTAACGAACGTGCCCTTGGCCGCGTCGAAGATTTGTGTACCGGCGATGTCGCTGGGAAGCAGGTCAGGAGTACATTGGATCCGCCGGAAGTCAGCGCTGACAGCCTCGGCCAGGGCATGCGCGGCGGTGGTCTTTGCCAACCCCGGAACGCTTTCCAAGAGGACGTGGCCGCTTGTGAGGAGGCCGATCACCAAGGTTTCCCGCAACCGTTCCTGGCCCACCACCTTGGCTTCGAAACTGCGGACGATACCGCCAACGAGTTGCTGCGCACGGGCCATATCCGGTGCATCGATCCCGGCTGTGGCGGTGTTTTGAAGCACTCGTTATCCCCTTGGTGGCGTTCGGTTTTTCCCTTTGCCGCACCAGCTGTCCGGCGCGGCCCTGCATCCGGCCACTCTATCCAAGCCGCAACCGCATTGGCCCGCAATGGGTACCCCTCCCCATGCGGACTTCGGAGGTCTATCCTTTTGCCATGCATCAGCTACCAGCCGCCTACCAGCAGTACCTCGACAGCCAGACCCAACACGTCAATGACGCCATCCGGCCCGTATTGCTCCAGTCCGCCGCGGACCAGCGCCACGGGGTACGGATCACGTACAACCACGGACCTACCGGTCACCAGGCCCACGTGGATGAGTCCATTCCGTACGGGGAGATCGTCGAAGACATCGACTGATCCCCAAGACAGCTCAGCCTTCCAGCAGTAGTCTTTGCGCCCGGGGAGCCAGGGTGTGTTCCAGGACGAGGCATGCTGCCCCAATGGCGCCCACGTCCTCGCCTACGCCCGAGCCCACCACATCGATGCCGTGGATCATTCGGGCGGCACTGTTCTGGGCTATCAGCTGGGGAACGCTGCCCAGGAAGTACTTGGACATCCGGCCCCAGAACGGCCCGCCGAACACCACGCGTTCAACATCGAGGGTGTTCGTTACCACGGAAACCGCGCGGGCAACGAGGACAGCGGACTTCTCCAGGATGGCGATCGCCTTTTCGTCTCCAGCGTCCGCCTTGTCACACAGCATTGCATAGCGTTCCTGCACGGCCGGGCCGTCCTCCTGGCCATGACCATCCAGGACACCGGCGGCCTCTGCTTCGGCCACCAGAACCTGCGGGATGCACGAGGATTTCACGCATCCCCGCAGCCCGCAATCGCAGGGAGGGCCGTCCGGATCCACAATGATGTGCCCAATCTCGCCCGCGTTTCCCGACGTACCCCGGACCACCTCGTCGTTGAGGACAAGGCCGCAGCCGATGCCGGTTCCCATGTACATGAAGACAAAGCTGCCGGCCCCGCTCGCTCCACCTGCCCACGTCTCCGCAACGGCGGCGCTGGTGACATCCTTGTCCACCAACGTCTCAAGGCCCGTGGCTTCGGTGAGGGCTTCACGGATGCGCACCCGGTTCCATCGGGTCAGCAACGGCGGCTCAACAACGGAACCTTCGTCGAGGTCGATCGGACCCGGCACGGCGACGCCCAGCCCGGCAATCTTTGACTGGTCCACACCCGATTCCTCGATGAGCACCTGGATCTGCCCGGCGATGCTCGTAATGACCCCGGCCGGATCGCCACCCGGGGTGGCCATACGCGAATGCCTGACCACATCCCCCAGCAGGTCCAGGACCACGAACGTGATGACTGCCGGGTCCAGGTGGACACCCACTGCGTACATGCCGGACGGATTCAAGCGAAGGATGGTGCGGGGCTTGCCTGGACCGGTGCCTTCCTTGCCTGCCTCGACAATGAGTTCCTGGTCCAGGAGGCGGCGGGAGATGTTGGAAATGGTCTGCGGCGACAACCCCACGATGTGTGCGAGTTCAACACGGCTGAGCCCTCCGGAAGACCGCCGGATCGCTTCCAGGATCACCGTCAGATTGAAGTCGCCCATACGGGGTAGGTTCGTTCCGCGCCTTGGTGCCGGCGTCCGGATCTCGGTCACGGATTCCCCTTGTCTTGAGAAACAAATTCATTGAACTTCGTCTGTGTCAGAATCGTACGTCACCCCCGCTCAGACGGGTATGTGCGCACACAGCGACCGGAGCCAGGGGCAGATACCGACGACACTGAATTCTATGTGACGCCTGCGGCACTGACGTGTTTCATGACACGCCGGGCGTGCCGGGTGTCAGGCCTTCCGGCTCCGTGTGACCGTGAACTTCGGATTGCGGCCCTCCACTGTTGTTGGTCCGACGAGGCGTCCCAATGCCGGACGGTACTGCAGGTGGCTGTTGTAGACGGTCCAGAGTTCCCCGCCCGGGGCAAGCACACGGGCCGCTGCCTCGAACATCTTGAGGGCTGCGCCGGCGTGGACGCTGGCACCCAGATGGAAAGGAGGGTTCAGCAGGATAAGGTTGGCACTGCCGGAGTCGAACGAGGACATCGCATCGTCGTGAACCACTGTCACCCGTCCGTCCAGGCCATTGGCAGCAGCTGTTCCGCGGGCCGAGGCAACGGCGGCTGCGGACTGGTCTGTCGCCAGCACCCTGGACGCAGGAAAGCGGCGGGCATACATCGCGGCCAGGATCCCGGTGCCACATCCAAGGTCCACCGCTGTGCCGGCGGCCGGCATGCGGTCCAGGAAACCCAGGAGGAAACGTGTGCCGATATCCAGCCGGGACCCGGAGAACGCAGCTCCGTGGGCACAGACGTCCAGATCCAGCTCAGCCACGTGTTCCAGGACCGGATAAGGCGGCTTGCCAACTGTGGATATGGGTCCGCTGGCCTTCACCACCCTGGATTTTTGGCGGGCATGTTGTGGTTGCACCGCCGAAAACGACTTCTCCAGCACCGTATTCATGCCCAGGCTCATGTGCTTCACGCGGCCACCGGCCAGCAGCACCGCGTCGGGCGCAGCGAACCGGGCTACGGCGTCGGCGATTTCCTCCAGCTCCGCCAGCGACTTGGGCAACTGCAGAAGCACCAGGTTTGCGCCTGACAGCAGCTCCACGCCGAGTTCGTGCGCCGCATAACGGCCCTCAAGGCCCGCTGCAAGGGCGTTGTACTGCAGGGCCATGCGGCCGGTAAAGAGGTCCTGGTGGACACGGACATGGTCGACGCCGAGGCCCACCAGGGAACCGAGGGTGAGGGCTCCGTAGCGGTCGCCGATCACCACTGCGCGGGTATCCGCTGCCAGCAGTTCGGCAGCGGTGTCCAGCAGGAGCCTGTCCGTCGCATCGTAGGCGTGCAGGTTGTCCGCCTCAACATCGGGAAAGCGCCCCAAGGTTCCGAACAAAGCATCCAAACCAGATAAGATCACGGTGCTTTTCCTCTTTGCAGATGTAAGAAATTCGTACGCCAAAGTGTCTCGACTTCACGGTCGCTTGGGAGGAACGTGGTTGGTGCACAGAGCACAAACACCCGTTCAGGGCACTGATCCCGGCTTCCCCGTGAGCCCGGCGCCGGGAGCATCAGCGATACGGCTCCTCTCCCCTGCGAGCAAAACCATGACTGTCAATGTTGTCACGCAACTGCAAGTGAAGTCACATAACTCTCCGGACGAAACCCGCCGTCCGGACAAGACCGTGGTGGACATCGTCACCGTGGGCGACTACACCATTGGGCGATTTACCTTCCAACCCGGTTGGACGTGGGCAGACTGCATCAAGCCGGTGGTGGGCACCGACACGTGCCAACTGAACCACGTCGGCTTCTGCGTCTCCGGGGCCCTGGAAGTGGAAACCGACGACGGCAACCGCATCAGCATTTCCGTCGGAGACTCCTACACCATCCCGCCGGGCCACAACGCCCGGGTCGTCGGCGACGAACCTTTCCAGGGCGTCGAATTCCTGAGCGCTGCGGAATTCGCCCGGCCACAGGAGTAGCCCCGGCACGCCCCGTTCCACGAAAAAGCCGTTCCACGAAAAAGGCCCCGCTCTGACGAGCGGGGCCTTTTGTCCGAAGTGGAGCTGAGGGGACTCGAACCCCTGACCCCCTGCATGCCATGCAGGTGCGCTACCAGCTGCGCCACAGCCCCGGACTTGTTGTTTTCGTTGGAAGTTTTCCCTTCCTGCCGAAGCAACTCGTCAATACTACCCACAAAGTATCGAGATGCGAAATCGGGCCGGAATGTTGTGGATCACATGGCGCGGACATTCATCGGAAAACAAAATCTCCCCCTTCGCCTTTGCGAAGAGGGAGATCGTTATGGTGGAGCTGAGGGGACTCGAACCCCTGACCCCCTGCATGCCATGCAGGTGCGCTACCAGCTGCGCCACAGCCCCATATTCTTGTCGTTTCGCTTTCAGGCTTTCCAGCCCTTCCTGCCGAAGCAACTCAAATATCTTAGAACAGCATTTCCGATAATTCCAAATCGGGCATATTCCGAGGTGAAATGCCTACTGCGCGTCGGAATCCTCGCCAGCTACGGCCTTGGCCGAAGCGTCATCACCGAGTTCGAGGTCCACCACAGGGCAGTCCTTCCACAGACGCTCAAGCGCGTAGAACACACGATCCTCGGCGTGCTGGACATGGATAACGATGTCGGCGTAGTCCAGGAGTACCCAGCGGCCTTCAGAACGGCCTTCGCGGCGCACGGGACGAAGGTCCTGCTTCAGGAGCTCTTCCTCAATGCCGTCCACGATCGCGTTGACCTGGCGTTCAGTGGGTGCCGAAGCGATCAGGAAGACGTCAGTCAACGCCAGGCGCTCACTGACATCCAAGGCGACAATGTCCTCGGCAAGCTTCTCTGCCGCGGCGCGTGCTGCGTGGCGGGCAAGGGTTATGGATTGTTCATGTGCAGACACAGGGACTCCTTGTAGTGGCCGAAGGGCCTTTGGTGGCGTAAGCCGTAATTCCAGCGGAACTAACCGCTCGTGATCATGATGATGCCGACAATAAGCGCAACGAGGCCCAAGGCGAGGACCCCATACTGCAGAATGCGGCTTCGCTGTGCCCTGGCCAGGCCCGCGGTGTTGGCATCGAGGGGGTCCAGCCCGTAGGCGGTGCGTGCCGAAACCGGCGGACGCTCGGCCTCCTGCCCCGGATCAACGACGGCGGCATTGCGCTTCCGCGCGTTCCTGGCCACCGCTTCGGCACGGGCAAGAACTCCGGCACGCCCCCGGGAGGACCGTCCGCTACCCGCAGCGGGCGCGGCCTTGGTGTTGGCAGACGTTACGACGGGGACAAAGGTGGTGCTGGGCCGTTTCATGACCGGACGCTCAACGCCAGGCACCTTCACGAATTCAAGCGGTGTGACCATCGCGAGGTTGTTTGCCGTGGACGGCCCCGACTCCGTGCCGGACGCCTTCGACTCGGTCTTTTCTCCAGGTGCCTTCTCGGGCGCGGCCTGCTCGGCCAGCTTCTGCTTGGCCGCTGCCCTCTTGTTCAGGACGGCCGCACGCTCAGCCAACGCGATTTGCTGTGCAAGGACTTCGGGATCCACCGCGAGGGGATCCTGCTCCGCGATATGTTCCAGCTTGGCAGTCTGGTTCTGCACCTGGGCCGCGATCAGCTCCCGGACCGCCAGGGCCTGCTCCACTGACATTTGGGACCCATCCGCTGCGGACTGCGTGTCTGTCGGTCCGGCGGCCTTCGCCTCCGGCACGGCCGAGATGGGGGCGCCCTTTGCGTCGTCACCGGAAGCGGCCGGCTCCGGAGCCTTGGCACCGGGCGCCGGCACAATCGGATTGGCGGAGGTAGCAACCTCTGCCTGGAGTTGTTGCAGGCGAAGCTGGCGCCGGGTGGGCGGGCCACCACCGGAAAGCTGCTCTTCCTTGTTGGCGAGCTCTTTGATTGTCCTGAGGGCGGCACGGTCGCGGGCACGGATCTGTGATGAGCGCTCCAGCGCAGGCACCACCGCGTCCAGGGGGGCGTCAGCGGCGCGACGGTTCCGGCCGTTGTCGTGGGCCTGCGGCGGCTGGGGCGCTTCCGATGGGGATGCAGGCCGGGCTGCATCCGGCGTCGTCACTGTGGCCTGGGCTTGCTCCTGCTCTTCGCGGGCGCGGCGAAGCTCACGCCTGCTGCGGATGGGTCGCTGTTCCTGGCTGCTCATTGAAAACTCATTCAGTACGTGCTTGGTCGTCTGATCCGGCCAGCGCTGGTGCCAACTCCCCTGCGCTGCTTCCTGGCGCGTACAGTCCATACTTTGCGATGTACTGCACCACACCATCCGGCACGAGGTACCAGACAGGATTTCCTTCATTCACCCGGTTGCGGCAGTCCGTTGACGAGATGGCCATGGCTGGAACCTCAAGCAGGCTGACGTCGTCCCGGCCCAGGTTGTGGAGCTCGTGTCCGGGCCTGGTCACACCCACAAAATGGGCCAGCGACCACAGCTCGTCAACGTCTTTCCAGGACAGGATTTGCGCCAGGGCATCAGCGCCCGTAATGAAGAACAGATCGGCATCCGGACGCTGATGGCGGAGATCGCGCAGGGTGTCGATAGTGAACGTGGGGCCTGAACGATCCACATCCACCCGGCTCACAGTGAACCGGGGATTGGAAGCGGTGGCGATGACCGTCATCAGATAGCGGTGCTCGGGCTTGCTGACTTTCTTGCTGGACTTTTGCCACGGTTGTCCCGTGGGCACGAAGACAACTTCATCCAGGTCAAACTTGGCAGCAACTTCGCTCGCAGCCACAAGGTGGCCGTGATGGATGGGATCAAACGTTCCACCCATCACGCCCAAACGGAGCCGGCGCTCCGAATCCCCACGCGGTGTTGCAGCGATGATGTCAGTGGCCCGGCTTGTGCGTGTGCTTGTTCGGGTGCTGGCGGTGCGGGTCACTGTGCTCTTCCACGGCCTCGTGGCGGTTGCCGAGGTTGGTGTAGGAGAGGGTCACGAACATGAGGACCAGGAGGAAGGCGAACATGACGATGCCAAAGACCCACGGTTCTGCCCACAGCGGCGCAGCTTCCTCGTGACCGCCCTCGGTTTGCGCGGCAATGGATATGGCGATCTGCTGAAACAGCATCTTCTCCCCTAGTTGGTTCTCAAAGGATGACGGCGGCGGGCCTTCCCGCCGCTTCGGACTTCTGTTCTATGTTACAGCGTTGCTAGCCGCGGACTTGGCCTTCGCCCTGGACGATCCACTTGGTGGTGGTCAGTTCCGTCAGGCCCATCGGTCCGCGGGCGTGCAGCTTCTGCGTGGAGATGCCTACCTCGGCACCCAAGCCAAGCTCGCCGCCGTCGGTAAAGCGCGTAGAGGCATTGACGATCACGGCAGCGGAATCCACCTCGGCAATGAATCTTTCCGCATTGGCCAGGTTGTTGGTAAGGATCGCCTCGGTGTGGCCAGTGGTCCAGGTGCGGATGTGCTTGACGGCGTCGTCCAAGGTGTC
The DNA here is from genome assembly GCF_044748465.1 of Paenarthrobacter sp. NPDC089988. Classification (NCBI taxonomy): domain Bacteria; kingdom Bacillati; phylum Actinomycetota; class Actinomycetes; order Micrococcales; family Micrococcaceae; genus Paenarthrobacter; species Paenarthrobacter sp. NPDC089988. The sequence continues at coordinate 269,589 of NZ_JBIVGD010000001.1, read as the reverse complement.
CACCATGGCCACGGCAAGGTCAAGGTCCATGTACTCGGTAGCCCAATCGTCGTCGTCGGCCGGCACGGTCTCCACGTCCGCCCCCAGGGCGGCAGCGATCCTGTCGTCCACATGGAGGGTGACGCCGGCCGAGCGCAGCGCCTTGGCCACAGCGGGCAGCACCGTGGATCCCGAGTGCACCAGGAGTGTTTCCACGGTGTTGCAAACACTCGGACGCTGGGTCTTGGCGTTGAGCAGGATGTCCACGGCCATCTCTTCGCCCGCGGACTCGTCGATGAAGATGTGGACGTTGCCCTCGCCCGTCTCAATGACGGGAACGGAAGAGTTGGTGACCACCGTCTGGATCAGGTCACGCCCGCCGCGGGGAATGAGCACATCCACCTTGCCGCGGGCACGCATGAGCACGTTGGCGCCCTCCCGGCCGTACTGGTCGACGGTCTGCACAGCGTCTGCAGGCAGGCCCACGGATTCCAGGGCTTCACGGAGGATACGGACCAGCGCCTCATTGGTGTTGGCCGCTGCGGAGCCGCCGCGCAGGATCACGGCATTGCCGCTCTTGAGGGCAAGCCCTGCGATGTCCACGGTGACGTTGGGGCGCGCCTCGTAAATGGCGGCCACCACGCCCATGGGGACGTTGACCTGGCGCAGGCGCAGGCCGTTGGGCAGGGTTTGTCCGCGGACCACGTTGCCCACGGGATCGGGCAGTCCGGCAAGGTTCTCCAAAGCGGCAACCAGGCCGTCAATCCGGGCCGGGGTCAGGGTCAGCCGGTCCAAAAGGGCGGCAGATGTACCATTCGCGCGCCCCGCCGCCACATCCTTGGCGTTGGCTTCGAGTACCTGCTTCTGCTGGTCCAGCAGGGCGGCGCCGATGGCCCGCAGTGCGCTGTCCTTCCAGGCCCGGTTGGCCTGGCCCATGCGCCGGGCAGCCTTGCGGGAACGGTCTGCGATCCCGTAAATGGCAGACTGGACGTCTCCGGGAGTGACTGGAACGGTGCCCGCCGCAGGGGTCCCCGGCGTCTGGCCGGCGGCACCGGAAACGTCGGAAATCACGGGGGCGTCAGGAGTCAGCGCTTCAGTCATGCTCCAAGTTTAGATGAGCGGGGCGTCCGGAGGAGCACCAGGTCATCAACATGAACAACTTCGCGGTCATAGCCGCGGCCCATGGCCTGGCCAAGTTCCTGCGTGGACCGGCCCAACATCTTGGGCAGCTCGTCCGAGGAGTAGTTCACCAGCCCACGCGCCACCATGGCGCCGTCCAGTCCAACCATCTCCACCGGGTCGCCGGCTTCGAACTCCCCCGAAACCGAAGAAATTCCTGCGGGCAGGAGTGACCTGTGCCGTTCGCGCACGGCTTTCACTGCGCCATCGTCGAGCACCAAGCGGCCGCGGACCGTGGCCAGGTGCGCCAGCCACAGAAGACGGACGGGCTTGCGGTTGCCGTTGACGGCGAACCAGGTTCCCACGTTCCCGCCGTTCAGCGCAGCGGCGGCGTTGGCGGTGGAGGTGACCAAGGCGTGGATGCCCGAGCCTGCCGCAATGGAGGCCGCCTCAACCTTGGTCATCATGCCGCCGGTACCCACGCCGGCCTTTCCGGCCTTGCCAATGGTGACGCCTTCGAGGTCCTGCGGTCCCCGGACCAACGGGATGCGTTGCGCGCCCTGGGATGGAGGACCGTCGTAGAGGGCATCGACGTCGGAAAGCAGCACAAGCGCGTCCGCGCGGACCAGGTGGGCTACGAGAGCCGCAAGGCGGTCATTGTCGCCGAAACGGATTTCGTGGGTGGCCACGGTGTCGTTCTCATTGACCACGGGCACCACCCCAAGGTTCAGCAAACGGTCCAAAGCCCTGAAAGCGTTGGTGTGCTGGGTCCGGCGCATGAGGTCATCCGCTGTGAGCAGGACCTGGCTTACGGTAACGCCATGGGCGTTGAAGGCCTGGGTGTAGCGGGCCATGAGCAAGCCCTGTCCCACGCTGGCCGCTGCCTGCTGGGTGGCGAGGTCCTTGGGACGCTTCGCCAGGCCCAACGGGGCGAGGCCGGCAGCGATGGCACCGGATGAAACCAGGATGATCTCGGCACCGGCGTTCCGTTTCTCCGCCAGCGCGTTGACCAAACCGGTCAGCGACTTCTCAGAAATGCCGCCCTTGATGCTGGTCAGGGACGACGAACCGACCTTCACCACGATCCTCTTCGCGGAGGCCAGTGCGTGGCGTTCGTGGATCTCCGGTTGGGGGGTTTCGACGGTCTTAGTCGTCATCACCGTTGTCCAGGTTGCTTTCCTTGATGGGCTGCGCACGACGGCGGCTGACGGACTCCGTCCAGATGCCCGCCTTGCGCTCGGCCTCCAGTTCGGCGCGCGCGGCGGCTTTCGCTTCGCGGCGCTCCAACTGTTCTTCGCGCTTTTGGGAACGCGTGGGACGATCGCCGATGTCGGCCACCCGGATATCCGTGCCACGCGGCGTGGCGAGGAGTTCCGCGCCCGCCATCATGGTGGGCTCCCAGTCGAAGACCACGCCGTCGTCTTCGCCGATCACCACGGTATCGCCGGGCTTGGCCCCGACCTTGAACAGCTCGGTCTCCACGCCCAATTTGGCAAGGCGGTCGGCCAGGAAGCCGATTGCTTCCTCGTTGGTGAAGTCGGTCTGCTTGACCCAGCGCACGGGCTTATCGCCCAGCACGCGGAAGAGTGGCTCGAGGTTCTTTTCTTCGCGGCGGATCCGGAAGCCGGATTCGTTGACCGCGCGGGGCCGCAGCACCGGTGCAGCTACCTTCGGTGGCGCGATCTCCACGGCGTCGCGGGCAGCCTTGACGATTTCGGCCATCGCAAAGCTGAGCGGGCGCAGGCCTTCGTGGCTGGTGGCGGAAACTTCGAAGACACGGTAGCCGCGGGCTTCCAGGTCCGGACGGACGAACTCAGCCATGTCCTTGCCGTCCGGCAGGTCCACCTTGTTCAGGACTACCAGCTTGGGCCGCTCATTGAGGGGAACGACCTCCCCGTCAACCCCGGCATAGCTCATGTCCACGGCGTACTTGTCGAGTTCGGCCTCGATGATGGCCAGGTCGGACAGCGGATCGCGGTCGGACTCCAGGGTTCCGCAGTCGAGGACATGCACCAAGGCAGCACAGCGCTCAACGTGGCGCAGGAAGTTATGGCCGAGGCCCTTGCCCTCGCTCGCGCCTTCAATCAGCCCGGGAACATCGGCAATAGTGAACCGGACGTCACCGGCCTGAACCACTCCCAGGTTGGGGATCAGGGTGGTGAACGGGTAGTCGGCAATCTTCGGGCGGGCTGCGGACATGGCCGCGATCAGGCTGGACTTGCCGGCGGACGGGAATCCAACCAGGGCAATATCAGCAATGGACTTCAGTTCCAGCACGATGTCGCTGGAGTCGCCTTCGATGCCCAGCAAGGCAAAGCCGGGGGCACGCCGCTTCTGCGACGAAAGGGCGGCGTTGCCCAGGCCGCCCTGGCCACCCGCGGCGGCGATGTACTCCGTGCCCTCCCCCACCAGGTCAGCCAGGACGTCGCCGTCCTTGGTCTTGACCACCGTGCCGTCGGGTACGGGAAGGATCAGGGTTTCGCCGTTCTTGCCGCCGCGCCAGTCGCCCATGCCGGGGCCACCATTGGTAGCGTGGCGGTGCGGAGCGTGGTGGTAGTCCAGGAGCGTCGTGGTTTGCGACGACACACGGAGGATGACGTCGCCGCCATTGCCGCCATTGCCGCCGTCGGGTCCGCCGAGTGGCTTGAATTTTTCACGCTTGACGGAAACACAGCCGTGGCCGCCGGTACCGCCTGAAACGTGCAGGACTACCCGGTCTACAAAGCTCGCCACGTCTATCTCCTCTGTTGCTGTAAACAGCGCGAATGCCATGTCCGGCGCACACCAGGCGCCCCGAACGATTGTAATGCGGTTAAAAGAACGGTGGAGCGGGCCTTTTGGGCCCGCTCCACCGGTTCAGAACTTGTTGTTACTCTGCAGCTGCAGCAGCAACGATGTTCACTACGCGACGGCCGCGGCGAGTACCGAACTCAACCGCACCAGCCTGGAGTGCGAACAGGGTGTCGTCGCCACCGCGACCCACGCCTGCACCGGGGTGGAAGTGGGTTCCACGCTGGCGAACGATGATTTCGCCTGCGGAAACTACCTGGCCACCGAAACGCTTGACGCCGAGGCGCTGTGCGTTGGAGTCACGACCGTTGCGAGTGGAGCTCGCGCCTTTTTTGTGTGCCATGTGAAATGCCTGCCTCTAAATATGTGGGGAAACTGAAAATCTGAACTGCGTAAGGAAAGTTACGCGATGCTCGTGATCTTGATCTTGGTCAGTTCCTGACGGTGACCCTGGCGCTTCTTGTAACCGGTCTTGTTCTTGAACTTCTGGATGACGATCTTGGGACCACGGAGGTCCTCCAGGATCTCGGCCGTGACCTTCACCTTGGCCAGGTCCGCAGCAGCGGAGGTGACCTTGTCGCCGTCAACCAGGAGCAAGGCGGGCAGCTCAAGCGTGCTGCCGGCTCCACCGGGGACGCGGTTCAGCGTTACGTAGTCTCCAACGGAAACCTTTTCTTGGCGGCCGCCTGCGCGGACAATCGCGTACACCACTTGGGTACTCACTTCTCTCGACGTTTCTTACTAAATTTGCGTGCGGAACTCGAACCGGAATCAGGCCTGGTTCACGCTGTGCCTCAACGCCGTGGACTCCAGATCGAAGCCCGCGAGTCATCCCGTGAATAATTCCAGGGGGCATAACCCAAGTGTTGGCGTAAGCACCGAAGATCAAGATTACGCTAATTCGACCCTCGGCTGCAAATGAGGCCGGGTCCGGAAGCCACCGCGTGACGCTAGTCACCAGTAGGAACGGACTTTCCCGGCACCGTGCCCATACAGCCTACAGGCTCCGGGACGCTTTGCCGGGATTTCACCTCTTCGACGCGCGGGGGTCCTTTAGGCGTACAACCGCGGGGCGTCGAAGAAGGCAGTCTCGTAGCGGCACGAATGGGCGAAAGCCTCCACCATGGCAGCCCGGTCCTGGCTGGAAGCGACCACCGCGGCCGCGTCCGTGAAGCCGATGGCCTTGCGGGTGGCCTCGGCGAAGTCTTCGTCGGCGTAGGTCTTCAACCAGTCCGCATACGCGTGCTCCGACGGGGACCCTGCCTTGACGTAATTGGCGTGGAGCTGGTGTCCCACCTCGGCGTAGAGCCAGTAGCAGGGCAGGATCGCCGCCAGCAGCACGCCGTAGCTTCCCGAGGCCGACGCCGCCAGCAGGTGGTCTACGTAGGCCTTGGTGACAGGACCGGTGTGGGTGGCGGCCTGCCTGGTGCTCAGCCAATTCCGGTGCAGTTCGGATTCGACTTCGAGGCAGAGCTGCGAGGACCTGGCCCAGAACAGCTGCTCTTCCTCGGTGGGAGCGAGGGCACCTGCCCGTGCCAGCACCCGCGAGTAGCCGTTGAGGTAAAGGGCATCCTGCGCGAGGTAGTAGTTGAACTGTGGTTCTGGAAGGCTGCCCGACTCCAACCCCTGGATGAAGTCGAGGCCGTAGATGGCGTCCAGTTCCGGTGCCGCCTCCTCCCACAGGCGGGCGGCGAAAGCCCCTGGGCCTCCAGCCTGCTGTGCTTGGTGGAAGTGGTTGATGGGGCCGCTGCCGTGACCCACCTCCAGCACATCCGCGGTGGCCAGGGCCTGCAGGAGCCAGGGTTTGACCTCCCGCAGCGACGCTTCCCAGTCTCCCGTCCGTGCCTGGACCGTGGCCAGTGCCGAGGACAACGAGCAGCCCGTTCCATGGCTGTTCTTCGTCTCCACCCGTGGCCCTGCCACCGAGACAAGGTCCTGCCGCAGCAGCCCGCTGGTGTTGACGAGCGCATCTGGGCACTCGGCTCCTGCCAAGTGTCCGCCCTTCACCAGCACGGTGTTTCCGCATTCGGCAGCGAGCCGCTTGCCTTGTTCGAGGGCGGTGGACCAGTCCGTGGCTTCTGGCTCCCCCAACAGCATGGCGAGTTCAGGAATGTTGGGGGTGATGAGGTCGGCCAGCGGCAAAAGTTCGCGCAGTGCGGCTTCGGCGGATTCCCGGAGTAGCCGGTCACCGCTGGTAGCTACCATGACCGGGTCAAGGACCACGACGGCGGGACGCACCTTCTCGAGCCAGCGACGCACCTCGCCGATCACTTCGGCGTCGCCCAGCATCCCGATCTTGACGGCGTCGATGGTTACATCGCTGCTGATCGCCTCAAGCTGCTGCCGCAAGAAGTCCACGGGCGGAACATGGACTGCGGTGACACCCAGGGTGTTTTGCGCCGTGAGCGCCGTGACCACGGCCATCCCGTAGCCACCGTGGGCGGCAATGCTTTTCAAGTCCGCCTGGATTCCTGCGCCGCCGGAGGGGTCGGAGCCCGCGATGCTGAGGACGCGCGGGTATTGCCGGCGGCTGGGGGCCACGGCGTAGACGGCTGAATTCAACGATGAAGTCATGAGGGACATCCCTTCGCCGGTGCTAACCGGACAGGTTCAACGGGTCTGGATCTCAGCCCGGCCCAACGCCTGGCACCCCGTGTCAGTGACCAAGCCTAACGGACCGAGGGTCCGGCAGTAGCTACTGCCGGACCCTCGGTCGGTTACATGACGTTGGCAATGCCTAGAGTTCCGAGGCCGGAACCCCCACGCCGAGGATAATCGGCTCAGAAGCAGCGGACTCCTTCTTGGCCTGCTCCTGCGGCGCTTTGGCTTCATGGGCCGCTCCCCCACCGGTGGCGGCGGATACCTCGTGGTGCTCCACCGTGGTCTCATTGGCGGCACCCTGCGCTCGGCTGGCGCTGCGGTTCCGGCGACCACGCCGGCCGCGGGTACGGCTGGACGGATCGCTTTCCTCCGCAGCATCCTGCCGGGACGGGACGGTTTCCGCCGGAGCAGCAGCAGGGGCGGCAAGCCCAGCCTGGCTTTCGACAGCCACAGGACCCCCACCCAGGTGGGAGAAAGCCTCGGCCAACAGGTCCAAAGTCATGGCAGGCTTCTCGGAAGCTGGCTCCTCGTGGTGTTCCACGAAGGGCAGGGCAACCTCTTCACCGCCGAACCGGAGCACCGGCGTGGCACGCGGGGTGCCTTCGACGGCACCTGAATCCGGCACCTCGTCAGAGTGCTCTGCAACAGCCCCGGTTGCGGCGGCTGCGGCACGTGCTTCCTCCTCGGCCCGGTGAACCTCGTCATCGTGCAGGTGGGCAGCGTGCGCTGCGGCGGCAATCGTGGCCAGGGCAGCCCTGGTGGCCTGGGCTTTGGCCTGGCGGGCCGGGTCCACCGGCTCGGGAGCCGGCGTCGAAGGCGCGGACGAAGCGGCAGTATGGACCGGCGTCGAGCTCTCTACCGGCTGTCCGCCGCCTTTGCCGCGGCGTCGCTTCCGCTCAGTCCGGGTGGAAGGCTGCTGCTGGCTTTCGGTGTGGGGCCGGTGCTGCTCGGCGGCAACAACGTTGGCACGCCGGTGCTCGACGGGCTCGTCGTGGGTCACCACACCGCGTCCGGCACAGTGCTCGCACTGCTCGCCAAAGACCTCAAGCAAGCCCGTGCCCATGCGCTTGCGCGTCATCTGCACCAGGCCGAGCGATGTCACTTCGGCCACCTGATGCTTGGTACGGTCGCGGCCCAGGCATTCAACCAGCCGGCGGAGCACCAGGTCCCGGTTGGATTCGAGCACCATATCGATGAAGTCGATGACGATGATGCCACCGATATCGCGCAGGCGAAGCTGGCGGACTACTTCCTCGGCCGCTTCAAGGTTGTTCTTGGTGACCGTCTCCTCAAGGTTTCCACCGCTGCCGGTGAACTTGCCGGTGTTGACGTCCACCACGGTCATGGCCTCGGTACGGTCGATCACCAGGGATCCACCGGACGGCAGGAAGACCTTGCGTTCCAGGGCCTTGTGGATCTGCTCATCGATGCGCCAAGCCGAGAAAATGTCCTGGTCCTTGGTCCACTTCTCGAGCCGGCCCACCAGATCCGGCGCCACATAGGTGACGTAAGCCTCAATGGTGTCCCAGGCGTCGTCACCGGAGACGATCAGCTTGGAGAAGTCCTCGTTGAAGACGTCACGGACCACCTTGATGGTGAGGTCCGGTTCGCCGTAGAGCAGTTCCGGCGCCAGCACCTTGGTGGAGGAAGCCTGCCCTTCGATGCCTTCCCACTGCGCGCGGAGCCGGTTGATGTCGTGGGTCAGTTCTTCTTCCGACGCACCTTCAGCGGCGGTGCGGACAATGACGCCGGCGTTTTCGGGCAAGCGGTCCTTGAGGATGCGCTTGAGGCGGTTGCGTTCGACGTCGGGCAGCTTGCGGGAGATGCCTGTCATGGACCCACCGGGCACGTACACCAAGTAACGGCCCGGGAGGGAAATCTGGCTTGTGAGGCGGGCACCCTTGTGGCCCACGGGATCCTTGGTGACCTGGACCAGGACGGAGTCGCCGGACTTCAGCGCGTTCTCGATCCGGCGCGGCTGTCCTTCAAGGTTGACCGCGTCCCAGTTCACTTCACCGGCATACAGCACCGCGTTGCGGCCGCGTCCGATGTCCACGAAGGCAGCTTCCATGGACGGCAGCACGTTCTGCACCTTGCCGAGGTAGACGTTGCCGATCAGCGAGTCCTGCTGGGTCTTGGAAACAAAGTGCTCGGCCAGCACGCCGTCCTCCAGGACACCGATCTGGATCCTGTCATCGCGCTGACGGACGATCATCTGCCGGTCCACGGATTCGCGGCGGGCAAGGAACTCGGCCTCGGTAATGACCTGGCGACGACGGCCCGTCTCCCTGGACTCGCGTCGGCGCTGCTTCTTGGCCTCAAGCCGCGTGGAACCCTTGACGCTGGCCACGCGGTTGGAACTTGTGGATTCCGAAACGGGCCGCGGTGCGCGGACGCGGGTCACCGTGTTGGGCGGATCGTCATCCGAACCACCGGTCAGTTCAAGATCCTGGTCGCCACGGCGGCGACGGCGGCGTCGACGCGAGGTGACGCCGTCTTCAAGGGGTTCGGCGGCCGGCGACTCGTCATCGTCGGATTCCTCGCCGGACTCCTCGGACCCGTTCTCCTCACGGTCCGTTGCGCGGCGACCGCGGCGTCCACGGCTCCGGCGTCGACGACGGCTTCCCGATTCCTCCAACTCGCCGTCACCGTTGTCCTCGGCGTCTTCGGCGGTTTCTTCCCCTTTTTCCTCCGCTGCCGGACGGACCACCGTGCTGAGGTCGGGCGCCTGGAAAATCATGGACGTGATGGAAACGGGCTCCAGGAAAAGGGCCGAGGAGCCGGGGGCGGCGTCTGCATCGGTTTCCGCTCCGTTGGCGGCCTCCGGCTCGGCGGCTGCGCCGCCTGCCGGGGTGGGGGCGGGCGCTGCTTCCGCGCTGGCTTCCGGTTCGGCGGCTGCGCCGCCTGCCGGGGTGGGGGCGGGCGTTGCTTCTGCGCCGCCTGCCTCCGTGGTGGGTTCCTGCACGCTAGTGGCTTCGGCTTCTGCCTTGGGCTTGGCAGTCCGACGACGGCGGACCGGCTTTTCCGAGGCGGCTTCGGTTTCTGCTTCGGGGGCTGATGCTCCGGAGCCGGCTTCTGCCTCAGTCTGGACTGCTGCTTCGGCGGCGTCGCCTAGGCCGGGAAGGGTTTCGGCCGGATCGGCCTTCTTGCGTGCGCGGCTGCGGCGGGCCGGGGCCTTGGGGGCTTCTTCAGGGGCGGCGGCTGCTTCGACGGCGGCGCTTTCGGCCTCAGGGGCGGCGGCTGGTTCTGCCGCGGCGTCCGGGGCTTCCTCTGCTACCTGTGCTGCGGGCTTTGCCGCGGCTTTGCGCGGCGCGCGCGTGGTCCTGGCGCGGGTGGCCTTCTTGGGTGCCTCCGCTGCTTCCGCAGAAGCTGCCTGATCATTAACGGCTACAACCTGGTCATTATCCATATGTGGCAACACTCCTGCCCCAGCGACGCCGCCACATCCAGCGCCCAGTGGGGCAAATATTGTCAAAACCCGCAGGCGTTGACAGAAGTCGGTAGTATTCCTTCCGGTTCGCACCATCATTGGGGTGCGGCAGCCCTGGAAGGCCAGTGCCTCAGTTCTGGAACCCGTTGTTCTGCTGCCACAACCAGGTGCCGTCCATTGTCATGGCGGGCCTACCGGGGATCGGCTGATCCAGGCATGCCCTGCTCATGCTGGCGGTCTTGGGAACAAGTCACCGGACCGGAGGACGAATGTGGATCGACTCCCGGCCATGTTCATTCTCTCATACCCCTACACATTCGAGTGGTAGGAAGGTGTGTCGATCTCCCTTTGGCCGCCGCCAGGAAGCTGGGCGCCACCTTCAGCATGCGGGGTTAGAATCCTCCCAAGAGCCCTTCCCGGCCACGCCGGGCCATCTGCCGAAAAGGATCACATCCGCGATGCCAAGCACCGCCAAGGGAAACCTGGACCACCAGTCTTCCGTCCCCGTCGAGGCGCGGGACCCCCAACCGGACACACTGCCGGCGATGGTTCGCAACCGGCCCTTTGGCTGGCTGCTGCTGGTCACCGGCGTCGTTGGATGGCTGGCCTCCGGGGCACTGGTCCTCGAAAAGCTCCAGGTGCTTCAGGATCCCAACCACATCACCGCGTGCGACGTGAATCCGTGGATCTCCTGCGGCACCGTCATGAAGACGTGGCAGAGTTCCCTGTTTGGCTTCCCCAACATGTTCATCGGCATTGTTGCCTTTGCGATCATCATCACCACCGCCATGGGACTCCTCTCCGGGGCCAGGTTCGCCCGAGGTTACTGGATCGGACTGCAGACCGGCGTGACGCTGGGTTTCGTTTTCGTCATTTGGCTGTGGTCGCAGGCCTTGTACGCGATCAACGTCCTCTGCCCGTTCTGCATGGTGGTGTGGGCTGTCATGATTCCCATGTTCGTCTGGGTGACCATCCGTAACCTGAGCACCGGAGTCATCAAAGCTCCTGCAGCGCCCGTCAAGCTCCTGGCCGATTCGGGCTGGATCATCGTGGCACTGCTCTACGTGGCCGTCATCGCCACGATCTTCTTCGCTTTCCTCCATGTCTTCGCCGGAACCTCCGGCTACTAGGATTCAGCTGCCTACCAGGATTCAGCTGCCTGTTAGGATTCAGCTGAACAGCGCAGAAGGTCCCGTGTTCCTTTGAACACGGGACCTTCTGCGTTGTACTTCCTGGCTTTACTCGAACCAGATCTTGATTTCGCGCTCGGCAGACTCAACGGAGTCCGAGCCGTGGACGAGGTTCTGCTGGACAGCCAGGCCCCAGTCGCGGCCAAAGTCGCCGCGGATGGTGCCCGGCGCTGCCGTCGTGGGATCCGTGGTGCCGGCCAGCGAACGGAAGCCTTCGATGACACGGTGGCCTTCGAAGACTGCCGCCACTACGGGGCCGCTGAGCATGAACTCGACCAGCGGCTCATAAAACGGCTTGCCCACGTGCTCTTCATAGTGCAGTTCCAGGAGTTCGCGGGTGGCGTTGACCTTCTTCAGCTCAGCCAGTGTGTAGCCCTTGGCTTCGATGCGGGCCAGGATGCTGCCGCTGAGGTTGCGGGCGACGCCGTCGGGCTTGACCAGGACGAGGGTCCGTTCAATGCTCACAGTTGCTCCAATGTGGTTGCTGGGTGGGTTTCCCAGCCAGTTTACGGGGTTTCCGGCTCTGTCCCGTCACGGTGTGCTGCGTCCCATTCGGCCTGCTCGCGGTCGCGTTGCACGAGTTCCCGGTCGATCCTCATTCCGGTCCGGATCCCGTACCACCAGCAGACCGCGAACAGGATGCCGACAATGAACATGGTGGGCTCTGCCAGGCCGGTAAGGATCAAGACGATCTGCAGTGCCCAGCCAAGGCCTACGCCCCACGGTTTCGACAGCACGGCGCACGTCAGCACCAGGATGACGCTTAGGGCGATGCCAACACCGAGGATGACTCCGGGAGCCACCTCGCCGCGCTTCAACCCGAAGACCACCAGCGTGCCAAAGAAGGCCACGAAGGCCTCGAGGAGCAAAACCGTGGAGCCGAACATCACCTTGGTGGAGCGACGCTTCTTGGGCATCCCGGGACGCCATTCCCGTTGTGCTTTGGTCAGCTTTGCCATGCTTAGGCACCAGCCTTTCCGAGCAGGATGCGCGCCTCCGCCACCAGGGTGATGGACCCCGTAACCAAAACGCCACCGGCAAAGTCATCGTTGGATTCGGAGCGCTCCACGGCCCATTCGAGGGCGTCGTCGAGTTTCTCCGCAATGTGCACGTTCTCTTCGCCGAACCCCAGGTCCACGGCGATTTCGGCCAATTCTGCCGCGGGGATGGCGCGCGGCGAGTTGGACTGGGTAAAGCAGAATTCCTCGGCCAGGTCGCCCAACTGTTCTTTGAGCGTCTTGAGGATCTCCTCTGCGTCCTTCTCCTGCAGGATTCCCACCACCACCACCAGCTTGCTGAAGCTGAAGGCCTCATGGATGGCTTCAGCCGAAACCCGGATGCCATCAGGATTGTGGGCTGCGTCCACAACGATCGTGGGAGCGGTCCGGACCACTTCCAAACGGCCGGGCGAGCTCACGTTGCCGAAGGCCTCCCGCAGCACGTCAGCGTCGAGTTCCTTCTCTCCCCCACCAAAGAACGCTTCGAGTGCGGCAACAGCCACGGCCGCGTTCTCCGCCTGGTGGGCGCCGTGCAACGGCAGCAGCAAGTCCTCGTAGCGCCCGGCCAGGCCCTGGATGGTCAGCACTTGGCCTCCGACGGCGACGCTCCGGGACTCCACACCGAATTCGACGCCCTCAAAACGGAACGGAACGTCCACTTCACGAGCCTTGTCCAACAGGACCTGGGCGGCATCAACCGGCTGCGCCGCGCTCACGAGGAAACCGCCAGGCTTGATGATTCCTGCCTTCTCGTAGGCGATGTCCTCCGTGGTGTCCCCAAGGAGGTCGGTGTGGTCCAAGGAGATTGGGGTGATCACGGAGACCTGGCCGTCGCCCACGTTGGTGGCGTCAGTGATGCCCCCAAGGCCTACCTCGAACACGGCCACATCCACAGGCTGGTCCGCGAAAACCGCGAAGCCCAGGATAGTGACGCACTCAAAGTAGGTCAGGCGCGGCTGCCCGTCGGAAACAAGCTCGTTGTCCACGATCTCCAGGTAAGGCCGGATCTCGTCCCAGATCCGGACGAACGTCTCATCCGGAACGGGTTCACCGTTTATGCTGATGCGTTCGGTGACCTTGGACAGGTGGGGACTGGTGTACCGACCCGTGCTGAGGCCGTGCGCGCGCAGTCCGGCCTCGATCATCCGCGCCGTGGAGGTCTTGCCGTTGGTGCCGGTGATGTGAATGATCGGGTAGGCCTTGTTGGGCTCGCCCAGCACATCCATGGCGCGGAACAACGGTGCAAGGCGCGGCTCCATCTTGTTCTCCGGCGCCCGGCCGAGCAGCTCGGCGTAGACGCTCTCAACTGAGAATTCGTCGGTCATGAATCAGGCCCCTGCTTTCGCTACGGTGACCTGCGGTTCGGCGGCGCTGGAAAGAAGCACCTCGAGTTCCAGGGTCAGGGTTTCGGTTTTGACGAGCTCTGCATTGGCCTCCAGCGCATCAACCACATCCTGTTGGGCCTCCACGGAGGTGCGGATGCGGTCGCTCACGTTGAGGCCGGCGTCCTTGCGTGCCTGCTGAATGGCACGGACCATATCCCGGGCAAGGCCTTCGGCAGCCAACTCCGGCGTCACTTCGGTGTTCAAGACAACGAACCCGCCACCCGGCAGGACGGCAGCAGCGGCGGCAGCACCGCCGTCGGCCGCTTCTGCCACAACAGTTTCCAGGGTGTATTCCTGCGGCTCAAGCTCCAGGCCACCCGCCACCACTACGCCAGCGTCGTTCACGGACCAGTCGCCGGACTTGGAGCCCTTGATGGCCTGCTGGACGTTCTTGCCCAAGCGGGGGCCGGCGGCGCGGGCATTGACCACGAGTTTTTGCTCGATGCCGAATTCCTCGGGCGAGGCGGAGGCTGCGTCCAACAGCCGCACGGACCGCAGGTTCAGTTCATCGGCGACGACGGCGGCAAAACCTTCCAGAGCGTCCGCACCGGGTGCCACGACAGTCAGTTCCTGCAGCGGGAGGCGGACGCGGAGGTTGGCTGCCTTGCGCAGGCTGGACCCGGTGGAGCAGATCTGCTGGATGCGGTCCATGGCCTCCACGAGTTCCGGATTGGCAGGGAACAGCGAAGCCTCGGGCCAGTCCGCAAGGTGCACGGAACGGCCACCGGTCAGGCCACGCCAGATCTCCTCGCTGACAAGCGGCAGCAGGGATGCCGAAACGCGGCACACAGCTTCCAACGCCGTGTACAGGGCGTCGAAGGCGTCAACGTTCTCGTCGAAGAAGCGCTGGCGGCTGCGGCGTACGTACCAGTTGGTGAGCATGTCCAGGTAACTGCGCAGCTCGTCACAGGCACCGGAGATGTCGTAAGTGTCCAGGCTTTCGGTCACCTTGCGGACCAAGTCGCCCGTGTTTGCCATGAGGTACTGGTCAAGGGTGTCCGCGTAGCCGTCGTAGCGCAGGCTGGCGTCGTAACCCGAGCCGCCATTCGCGGCGTTCGTGTACAGCGTGAAGAAGCTGTACACATTCCACAGCGGAAGAATGACCTGCCGGACACCGTCCCGGATGCCCTGCTCTGTGACGATCAGGTTGCCACCGCGCAGGATCGGGCTGGACATCAGGAACCAGCGCATGGCGTCGGAACCGTCGCGGTCCAGCACCTCGGACACGTCCGGGTAGTTGCGCAGGCTCTTGGACATCTTCTGGCCGTCGGAGCCCAGCACGATGCCGTGGCTGATGACGTTACGGAAGGCCGGGCGGTCAAACAGCGCCGTGGACAGGATGTGGAGCATGTAGAACCAGCCACGCGTCTGGCCGATGTACTCCACGATAAAGTCCGCGGGATTGTGGGTGTCGAACCACTCCTCGTTCTGGAACGGGTAGTGGACCTGGCCGTACGGCATGGAGCCGGAATCGAACCAAACATCCAGGACGTCCTCAACGCGGCGCATGGTGGACTTGCCCGTCGGGTCGTCCGGGTTGGGGCGCGTCAGTTCGTCGATGAACGGACGGTGCAGGTCCACCTGGCCCTCGTTGTTGACAGGCAGGCGGCCGAAATCCGCTTCGAGGTCGGCGAGGGATCCGTACACATCCGTGCGCGGATACTCCGGGTCATCGGATTGCCACACCGGGATGGGCGAACCCCAGTACCGGTTGCGGCTGATGGACCAGTCACGGGCGTTCTCAAGCCACTTGCCGAACTGGCCATCCTTGACGTTGCCCGGGATCCAGTTGATCTCCTGGTTCAGCTCGGACATGCGGTCCTTGAACTTGGTGACCTCCACGTACCAGGAGGAAACCGCCCGGTAGATCAACGGGTTGCGGCAGCGCCAGCAGTGCGGGTAGCTGTGCTCGTAGCTGGCCTGGCGGACCAGGCGTCCGTCGGCGCGCAGCACCTGGGTGATGGGCTTGTTGGCCTCGAAGACCTGCAGGCCAACGATGTCGGCAAGCCGGCCATGGCCGAACAGCGGCAGGAACTTCGCGCCCTCATCCACGGAGAGGACCACGGGGATGCCTGCGTCTTCACAGACCTTCTGGTCGTCTTCACCATAGGCCGGGGCCTGGTGGACGATGCCCGTACCGTCGGTGGTGGTGACGTAGTCGGCCACCAGTATCCGCCAGGCGTTCTGCGTACCGAACTTCTCGGCGTCGGCGAAGTCGTCCCACAGCGGCTCGTACTCGAGTCCCTCCAGCTGGGCGCCCGTATACGTGGCGGTGACAGCGGTAGCTGCGGCAGCGCCGTCGTCGTACCCCAGGTCCTTGGCGTACGACGCCAAAAGGTCAGCTGCCAGCAGGAAACTGCCGTTGACGGGCGCCTCGGGGGAAGCAGCCTTGACGCCGTTGGGTCCTGCAGGCAGGACGGCGTAACTGATGTCAGGCCCGACGGCGAGCGCAAGGTTGGTGGGCAGGGTCCAGGGCGTGGTGGTCCAGGCGAGGGCCTGCACGCCGGCGAGCGCCTGCGAAACCTCGGATTCGCCACCCTTGATGGGGAACGTCACGGTAACGGTCTGGTCCTGGCGGTTCTTGTAGACGTCGTCGTCCATGCGCAGCTCGTGGTTGGAGAGCGGGGTCTCATCCTTCCAGCAGTAAGGCAGGACCCTGTAGCCGTTGTAGGTAAGGCCCTTCTCGTGCAATTGCTTGAAAGCCCAGAGCACGGACTCCATGTATTCGACGTTGAGGGTCTTGTAATCGTTGTCGAAGTCCACCCAGCGGGCCTGGCGGGTGACGTAGGCCTTCCACTCGTTGGCGTACTTCATCACCGAGGCACGGCAGGCGTCATTGAATTTATCGATGCCCATGGCTTCGATCTGGGTCTTGTCAGTCATGCCCAGCTGCTTCATGGCTTCGAGCTCGGCGGGGAGGCCGTGGGTGTCCCAGCCGAAGCGTCGCTCCACGCGCCTGCCGCGCTGGGTCTGGTACCGGCCCACCAGGTCCTTGGCGTAGCCGGTGAGGAGGTGGCCGTAGTGGGGCAGGCCGTTGGCAAAAGGCGGGCCATCGTAGAAGACGAACTCGTTGCTGCCGTCTTGTCCCGCGTCGCGCTGGTCGATGCTCGCCTGGAAGGTGCCGTCCTGGTCCCAGTACTTGAGGATGCGCTCTTCGATCTCCGGAAACTTCACGGAGGCGGATACGCCTTGGGCGCCGGAAGGCGATGCTGAGGCCTTGGGGTAGTGGGTCATCTCGAATCCTGGTGATAGCTGGTTGACTGTCAGGATGCGAGGACGGCTCCAGTCCTGTTTCGCAACAGTCCAGGCACCGCGGTACCACCTCACTTACCGGAACACGGCGTCCCGGCCTCTCATTACTGCTGTGACGGGCTTACCCGTCCGGTTCTACTGGGAACTGTCCGCAACTGCGGGTCAGTACTGTTCTTCCGGAAGCTCACCGGTGATGGCCGGGTCAACGCTGGTTATCAAAGTCTAGCGGCAGCGGGGCTCCATCGACTACTTTCCAAGTCATCCTCCGGGTGGACGGGTCCCGGGTGGATGGCTGCATAGACTCGGCCACATGACTGAACCTGCCGCCACCCTCCCGGCTGTCCGTCGCCGGCGCCACACGGCCTCGATTGCCTGGTCTGTTGGCGCCGTCCTTGTTGCCCTTCCGGTGGCCAGCTTGTCCTTGTTCCGTGCGATCGAGGGTGAGTGGCCGTTGCTGGTGGTACAGGCACTGGCTTTCATGCCGTGGCTGGTGGTTCCCGCCGCAGTTGCGCTGGTGCTGGCCCTCCTGGGTCGGCGTCGCTGGACGGTGATCACGACGGCGGCCCTGCTGGCTGTGCAGCTTTTCTGGCTGTTCCCGCTGGACTACGGCCGCCCGGTGGTGTTGAAGGAGGGGACGGCTACCATCCCGCTGAAGGTGATGAGCCTCAATACCGAATTTGGCGAAGCGGAAGCGGCCACGATCGTGCAACTGGTCCGTGACCACGGCGTCCAGTTACTGGCCCTCCAGGAGTTTTCCCCGGCGTTGCAGGACCGACTCAGCGCCGAGGGCCTCGATGCCGTGCTGTCCAACAGGATCAGCACCCCCAATGACGACGGATCCGGCGCTGCCGTGTACTCGGTCTTCCCCTTGGCGTCGGAGGGCCTTCTGCCGGACACTCCCTTCCGCATGGCGGCGACCCGCATTGTAGTGGAAGGTTCCGGGGCCAAGGCCGCCCTGACCCTGACCAACGTCCACACCCTCCCACCTGTGGACGAGCGGATCGGCCAGTGGAGGAGCGACCTTCTCAAGGTTTCCCGCCAGGCCGGGAGCCAAGGCAACCAGGTGCTGATGGGCGACTACAACGCCACGTACGACCACGCCGAGTTCAGGGCCCTGTTGGAGGAGGGCAGGGACGGCAACAAACTGGTGGACGTCGGCACGGCCACGTGGGGTAGATTGTCCCCCACGTGGCCCATGGAAGGCCCGCCGTTGCCGGGCGTCGTGATCGACCACGTGGTCACCTCGCCCCGGATCGGCAGCAGCGCCTACTCAGTACACACCGTTCCTGGCACTGACCATGCCGCCCTTATTGCCCAGCTCAGCATTCCAGCCGGGTAGGCCCTTAGTCCTGCTTGCGGATGAGCTTGTGGTTGGCTGCCTGCGCCACGGGCCGGATCACGATCTCGTCCAGGTTGATGTGGTGTGGCAAGGAGACGGCGTACCGAACCACGTCCGCAACGTCGTCGGCCGTCAACGGCTTCTCCACCCCGGCATAGACCTTGGCCGCTGCGTCCTTGTCACCCAATCGGTTCAGCGCGAACTCCTCGGTGTGGACCAGGCCCGGGGCAACCTCGATGACCCGGATGTTGTTCCCCACTTCCTCCAAACGGAGTGCATTGGTCACTGCATGCTGGGCAAACTTGGCTGCGTTGTAGCCGGCACCGCCTTCATAGGCCGCCAGTCCGGCGGTGGACGTCAGGTTGAGGACCGTGCCTTCGCCGTTCTCCCGGAGCATGGGCAGGAAGGCGCGGGTGGTTTTCATGGTGCCCACTACGTTGACCTGATACATCCAGTCCCAGTCCTCGGTGTCCGCGTTGCCGATCGTGTCAGCGCCGCGGGCCCCGCCGGCAATGTTGATGAGCGTATCGGCTCCACCGCCCTCGGTGACGGCGGCAAGCAGCGCTGCGACGTCGTCGTCGTTGGTCACATCGGCGGGGAAGGGAACGGCGCCGGTCGCGGCACCCAGGGCCTCCAAACGGTCTGCCCGGCGCGCCACGGCGTAGACCTTCCATCCCGCGCCGCTCAGCGCCCGGACCGTGGCCTCGCCGATGCCGGTGCTGGCGCCGGTAACGACTGCCGTTTTGTTCTGTGTCTGTGGTCCCAAAGTCATGACACCACCCTATCGAGGGCAGGGCCCGCCGCCGAAGGCGCCCTGTAACTCCGGGCCATGAAACAATTGGTCCATGGCTGAATCAACGCAGGGTACAGACACGCCCGCCACCGCCCCCATTAACGTTCCCGACAAGCCGGCCCTTGAAGGCCTCGAAGCTGCCTTGACGCAGCGCTGGCTCGCGGAAGGAACCTACAAGTTCAACCCGGACACCACCCGGGAGCAGGTCTACTCGATTGACACTCCCCCGCCGACCGCCTCGGGTTCCCTCCACGTCGGCCACATGTTCTCCTTCACCCAGACGGACGTCCAGGCACGCTATATGCGCATGACCGGCAAGAACGTCTTCTACCCCATGGGCTGGGACGACAATGGCTTGCCCACCGAGCGGCGCGTCCAGAACTACTACGGTGTCCGGTGCGATCCCGCCATTCCCTACAACGCCGACTACCGGCCGCCTGCGCAGCCGGCGAAGAACCAACGCGATTTCGACGTCGTTTCGCGCCAGAACTTCATCGAACTGTGCGAGGAACTCGCCGTGGAAGACGAAAAGGTCTTCGAGAACCTGTTCCAGACGCTTGGTTTGTCCGTGGACTGGAACCTGACGTACCGCACCATTGACGACACGTCGCGTGCGGTCTCCCAGCGCGCCTTCCTCGCAAACCTCGCCGCCGGCGACGCCTACATGGCCGAGGCGCCCACGCTGTGGGATGTTACTTTCCGCACCGCCGTGGCGCAGGCTGAGCTTGAGGACCGCGAGGTCCCGGGCGCCTACTACCGCTACCCCTTCTTCACCGAAGACGGCCAGAAGATCTTCATCGAGACCACCCGTCCCGAACTGCTTGCCGCGTGTGCCGCCCTGGTGGCAAACCCCGACGACGAGCGGTACCAGCCGTTCTTCGGCAAGACCGTGAAGTCCCCGCTGTTCGACGTCGAACTCGAAGTCAAAGCCCATCCCCTCGCCAAGGCGGACAAGGGTTCCGGCATTGCCATGGTGTGTACCTTCGGTGACCTCACCGACGTCACGTGGTGGCGCGAACTGCAGCTGCCGACGCGCGCCATCATGGGCCGCGACGGCCGCATCATTGCCGAGACTCCCGAATGGATCACCACGGAGGCAGGCAAGGAGGCCTACGCGGCGATCGCCGGGAAGACGGCATTCTCGGCCAAGGAAGCCGTGGTTGAACTCCTCACCGCAGCGGGCCTGCTGGACGGCGATCCGAAGAAGATCACCCACCCCGTGAACTTCTTCGAGAAGGGCGACAAGCCCCTCGAAGTGGTCACGTCCCGCCAGTGGTACATCCGCAACGGCGGCCGGGACGAGGACCGCCGCGAACGGCTGATCGGGCGCGGGCAGGACATCGATTTCCACCCGTCCTTCATGCGCTCCCGCTACGAAAACTGGATCGCCGGCCTGAACGGCGACTGGCTCGTTTCGCGCCAGCGCTTCTTCGGCGTGCCGATCCCCGTCTGGTACCCGCTCGATGCCCAGGGCAACCCGGACTACGACAACCCGATCCTGCCGACCGACGGGATGCTCCCCGTGGACCCTGCCGCCGACGCAGCTCCGGGCTATGCGGAATCCCAGCGTGACCAGGCCAACGGGTTCACCGGCGACGCCGATGTGCTGGACACCTGGGCCACGTCCTCCCTCACGCCGCAGATTGTGGGTGGATGGAGCCGTGACGAGGAGCTGTTCGCCAAGGTCTACCCGTTCGACCTGCGCCCCCAGGGCCACGACATCATCCGGACCTGGCTGTTCTCCTCAGCCGTCCGCGCCGATGCCTTGCAGAACAGCGCTCCGTGGAAGCACGCTGCGATCTCCGGCTGGATCCTGGACCCGGACCGGAAGAAGATGTCCAAGTCCAAGGGCAACGTGGTGGTTCCCACCGATGTCCTGAACGAATACGGCTCCGACGCCGTCCGTTACTGGGCAGCATCTGCCAAGCTTGGCGCGGACACCGCGTACGAGATCGCACAGATGAAGATCGGCCGGCGTTTGGCCATCAAGCTGCTCAACGCCTCCAAGTTCGTCCTGAACCTCGGCGCCACGGAGAATTCCGTGGCCACCAAGCAGCTCTCTGTCCTCAGCAACCCGCTGGACCGTGCCTTGCTCGCCCAGCTTTCGGACGTCGTAGCCCAGGCCACCAAGGCCTTCGACAACTACGACTACGCCCGCGCCCTGCAGATCACCGAATCGTTCTTCTGGCAGTTCACGGACGACTACGTCGAACTGATCAAGGACCGTGCCTACGGTGCCGCCGGCGAAGCCGAGCAGGCCTCCGTGCTTGCGGCCCTCGCCACCACCCTGGACTCGCTCCTGCGTCTCTTCGCCCCGTTCCTGCCTTTCGCCACCGAAGAGGTGTGGAGCTGGTGGCGGACCGGTTCGGTGCACCGCGCCGCATGGCCTTCTGCCCTGGAAATCGCCGACGGCGACACCACCATGCTGGGCACGGTGGGCCTGGCCCTCAGCGGCATCCGCAAGGCCAAGTCCGAGGCCAAGGTCAAGCAGCGGACCGAAGTGCTTTCTGCCAATATTTCGGCAGCGGAAGTGCTCGTGGCGCAGCTCAAGGCCGGTTTGGGTGACTTGAAGGCCGCCGCAAACGCCCAGGAGATCACCTTGCAGTCCGGTGAAGGCGATCTGACGGTCAGCGATGTTGTCCTTGCGCAGCCGGAAGAGACACCGGCCTCGTAGCAGCCATGGCCCGGGAGTTTTTGGGCAAAGGGAAGCCCCATCAGCGTTTTGCCGTTGGTGGGGCTTCGACTTTTCGGCTGTCCGGTGACGACTTGACAGTCTGGCGGAATCCTTGGAATTTCAGGTCTTCCTACCACGTCACTGGTAGCTTGCTTCCGACTTTGCCAAAGGCTGCGTCGGTTGCATATCACTGAATCTTCGGTTTCCGTGTCCCTCTTCTTTCGAAGTGGGTAAGAACCATTGTTGTCCTGCCCGGGCCGATCCACAAGGCTTCCCAAAGAACTACAATCCTGTAGTTTGCGGGACCTTTCGCCGCCGCGTGTGGCAGAGTATTCCCATGCCGGAACTCCCCGAAGTGCACGGCCTGTGCACCTACCTGGACACACAACTGAACGGAGCGGTGCTGACGACCGTCCGCATCAACTCCATTGCCGCGCTGAAGACGGCAGATCCCCCCTATACAGCCCTGGAGGGACGGACCAT
Source organism: Paenarthrobacter sp. NPDC089988 (assembly GCF_044748465.1). NCBI lineage: Bacteria > Bacillati > Actinomycetota > Actinomycetes > Micrococcales > Micrococcaceae > Paenarthrobacter > Paenarthrobacter sp. NPDC089988. The sequence goes on along the minus strand of NZ_JBIVGD010000001.1, from coordinate 247,556 downwards.
CCGCGGGGTGCGGCGCTTTGGCAAGTTCATCTGCGTCGATGCCGACGGACTGTTCTTCGTCTTCCACCTGGCGAAGGCCGGCTGGGTTCGGTACACCGAGCACCCGTCCTCGGCAGCGCTGCGCATGGGTAAGAGCAACATCGCTGCGCGCCTGCTCCTGCACCGCGGAATCGATGACACCCACATCGGCTTGGATCTCACCGAGGCGGGAACAAAGAAGAGCCTGGCCATCTACGTGGTTGGCGATCCCCTGGATGTCCACGGCATCGCTACGCTGGGCCCTGAACCACTGAGTCCCGACTTCGATGTCGAAGCGTTCGCCGGGATAGTCCGTTCAAGCTCGCAACAGATCAAAGGACTGTTGCGGAGCCAAGCCGTGATCGCCGGAATCGGCAACGCCTACAGCGACGAGATCCTGCACGCAGCCAGGATCTCACCCTTCGCGATTGCCAAGTCCCTGGACGAGGAGACCGTTAGCCGGCTGTATGGGGCCATGCAGGAAGTGCTGGTGGGCGCCGTGGCGGCCGCGGCCGGCAAACCGTCCAGTGAACTCAAAGACACCAAACGGAGCAATTTCAGGGTCCATGCCAGGACGGGACAGGCATGCCCGGTGTGTGGCGACACAGTGAGGGAGGTGTCCTTCGCGGACACCTCCCTCCAGTACTGCGCTACGTGTCAAACAAACGGCAAGATCCTGGCCGACCGCAGGACTTCGCGTTTCCTCAAATAGCGGCCGAACGGGTCACCCTAGTTGAACTCGGGCCGCTCGGTGCGGCTGCGCTTGAGCTCGAAGAAGTGCGGGTAGCCAGCCAGTGCCACGGTTGCGTCCCAAATCTTCCCGGCGTCTTCGCCGCGGGGAATGCGGGTCAGGACCGGGCCGAAGAAAGCCGTACCGTTGAAGGCGACCACGGGCGTTCCTACGTCCTGCCCCACCAGGGAGATTCCTTCCTCGTGGCTGGCACGCAGCTGGGCGTCGAATTCGTCCGAGTCAGCGTAACGCGCCAGTTCTGCCGGAAGGCCCACTTCGGCCAGGGCTTTCCGGATCACGGACGGACGATCCTTGTTGCCTTCGTGGTGGATTTCCTCACCCATGGCGTCATAGAGGGGCTTGACGTACTCGCTGCCGTGCAACTCCTGCGCCGCGACGATCACCCTGACCGGTCCCCAGCTCTTGTCCATGAGTTCGCGGTAGTCATCAGGCAGGTCGCGGCCTTCATTCAAGACGGACAGGCTCATGACGTGCCACTGCGTCTCAATCCCGCGGACTTGCTCCACTTCCCCAATCCAGCGGGACGTGATCCACGCAAACGGGCACGCAGGGTCGAACCAAAAATCGGCCTTGTTGACGGGTTGCTCGGTCTGTTCAGGCACAGGAAATCTCCTCAGGAAGGTGGCAACGGGCACGCTAAGCGCGAAAGGCGGACAGTGCCGCTGTTTGGTGCAACGGGTGGTCAGGCGGACTTATTCCGCCGCTTCGCCACCACGTCATGGGCAATCATGGTCGGCTGCATCTTCTTGGCCACCACGTCCTCGGTGATGACCACGGTGGCGATGTCGTCGCGGCTGGGGAGGTCGAACATGACCGGCAGCAGGACCTCTTCCATGATGGCCCGCAAGCCGCGGGCGCCTGTTCCACGTTCCAGGGCCTGGTCGGCGATGGCGTTCAAGGCGTCGTCGTCGAACTGGAGTTCCACGCCGTCGAGCTGGAACATCTTCTGGTACTGCTTCACCAGCGCGTTCTTCGGCGTCGAGAGAATTTGGATCAACGCGGGACGGTCCAGGTTGGAGACCGTGGTGATCACCGGCAGCCGCCCGATGAACTCCGGGATCAGGCCGAATTTGAGCAGGTCCTCCGGCATGACCTCACCGTAGGTGTCCACGTTGTCCTTGACCTCGTTGAGCGGGGCACCGAAGCCGATGCCCTTCCGACCCGAACGCGAACCAATGATGTCTTCCAGGCCTGCGAACGCGCCTGCCACGATGAACAGCACGTTGGTGGTGTCGATCTGGATGAATTCCTGGTGCGGGTGCTTGCGGCCGCCCTGCGGAGGCACCGAGGCCACCGTGCCTTCCAGGATCTTCAGCAAAGCCTGCTGCACCCCCTCACCCGAAACATCACGGGTAATGGAGGGGTTCTCGCTCTTGCGTGAAATCTTGTCGATCTCATCGATGTAGATGATGCCTTGCTCGGCCTTCTTGACATCGTAGTCAGCGGCCTGGATGAGCTTGAGCAGGATGTTTTCAACGTCTTCGCCAACGTAGCCGGCCTCTGTGAGGGCCGTGGCATCGGCTACCGCGAAGGGCACGTTGAGACGGCGGGCCAGGGTTTGCGCGAGGTAGGTCTTGCCGCAGCCGGTAGGGCCGATCAGCAGGATGTTGGACTTGGCGATCTCCACGTCCTCGTGGTGCGCTCCCTCGCCCAGGCTGCCGGTCTTCGGTGCATGGCCTGCCTGGATGCGCTTGTAGTGGTTGTAGACGGCAACAGCGAGCGACCGCTTGGCCGGCTCCTGGCCGATCACGTATTCCTGCAGGAAGTCGAAGATCTCACGCGGCTTGGGGAGCTCGAAACTGCCCAGGTCCGAGACCTCGGCGAGTTCCTCTTCAATGATCTCGTTGCAGAGTTCAATGCACTCGTCGCAGATGTACACGCCGGGCCCGGCAATCAGCTTGCGAACCTGCTTCTGGCTCTTTCCGCAAAAAGAACACTTCAGCAGATCCGTGCTCTCGCCAATCCGAGCCATGTGTGAATCCCTTCGTTGCGTGCGGGTGATGGGGCTCCGCGCCTTGCTCCATTGTGCGGCCAGACCGCGGTTGGCATCACCGTGACTTCTTCCACTCTAGGTCACAATGAGCCGCTTGGGTGGAAACAGAACGCCGGTGCGGTCCATATTTCGCGAACCGCACCGGCGTCGTTTTCCGGATGCTACCGGGCGATTGCCTGGGGCTTGATCTTCCGGGAGTCCAGTACCTGGTCAATCAGGCCGTAGTTCCGGGCTTCCTCGGCCGTGAGGATCTTGTCGCGCTCGATGTCGTTGTTGACCTGCTCGGCCGTGCGGCCGGAGTGGTGGGCGAGCGTCTCCTCAAGCCACGTACGCATGCGCATGACCTCGGCGGCCTGGATCTCCAGGTCCGAGGCCTGGCCTCCCTGGCCGCCTGACAGTGCCGGCTGGTGGATCAGGACGCGGGCGTTCGGAAGGGCAAGGCGCTTGCCCGGAGTGCCGGCTGCCAGGAGGACGGCCGCGGCGCTGGCTGCCTGGCCCAGGCAGACCGTCTGGATCTCCGGACGGATGTACTGCATGGTGTCGTAAATGGCGGTCATTGCGGTGAAAGAGCCGCCCGGCGAGTTGATGTACAGGGTGATGTCGCGGTCCGGGTCCGTTGATTCAAGGACCAGCAACTGGGCCATGATGTCATCAGCGGAGGCGTCGTCCACCTGCACGCCGAGGAAGATGATGCGGTCCTCAAACAGCTTGGTGTAGGGGTCCTGGCGCTTGAAGCCGTAGGGGGTGCGCTCCTCGAACTGGGGCAGGACGTAGCGGCTGGACGGGAGGTTGCCGGCAGACCATCCGAAGTTGTAGTTCATTGTTTACTCCTGGGGTTTTCAGTGGTTCGTGGTGCCGGCTAGTTTTCGGTGGAGGACGCCGCGTCGGACTGGTTGGCAGTTCCACCGCCACCGGCCACCGAACCTGCGTGCGCCGAGATCTTGTCGAAGAAGCCGTACTCCAGTGCTTCCGTGGCCGTGAACCACTTGTCGCGGTCGTTGTCCTTGAGGATGGTCTCAACGGTCTGGCCCGTCTGCTCGGCAGTGAGTTCCGCCATGACCTTCTTCATGTGCAGGATCAGCTCAGCCTGGATCTTGATGTCCGAGGCCGTTCCGCCGATGCCACCGGAAGGCTGGTGCATCAGGATACGGGCGTTGGGGGTAGCGTACCGCTTGCCCTTGGTGCCGGATGAAAGCAGGAACTGCCCCATGGAAGCGGCCAGGCCAGTGGCGACCGTGACGACGTCGTTGGGGATGAACTGCATGGTGTCGTAAATGGCCATGCCAGCCGTCACGGAACCACCAGGCGAGTTGATGTAAAGGTAGATGTCCTTCTCGGGGTCTTCGGCCGAGAGCAGGAGAAGCTGTGAGCAAATGGCGTTGGCATTCTCATCGCGGACTTCGGAGCCGAGCCAGATGATGCGCTCTTTCAGCAGGCGGTTGTAGATGTAGTTGTCCTGGGCCGCGGGATCGACAGTTGCCATCCGGGGAGCCTCTGATTGCTGTGACATAAGTACTTACCTCTCGCTGGTGCCAGTGACATCACTGAACTTCACTACATGGACACTAACCGTATTCAGGGGCGATTTGTTCGCCGGAATCGCACTGTTCGCTGACGGCGCACGTTTGTGGACGGCGCCAGGTACAGCCTTAAAGCAAACCGGCCCCGGATCGAATGATCCGGGGCCGGTTGGAGCCTGAAACTAGAACTTCACTGCTGCGGGGTCATCGCTGGCAACGGTCCCGGCTTCCTCGGCAGCCTCTGCTGCAGGAGCTTCTTCGACTGCTTCGCCTGCGGGGCGCACGAAGTCGGTCAGGTCCACCTTGTTGCCTTCGGAGTCCACAACTTCAGCCTGGCCGAGGACAACGGCCAGGGCCTTGCGGCGGCGTACCTCGGAAACCATCATGGGAACCTGGCCGCTCTGATCGATGATCTGGGCGAACTGGTTGGGGTCCATGCCGTACTGGCTGGCGGTGGTGACGATGTAGTCGATCAGCTCGTTCTGGCTGACGTTGACTTCTTCCTTGTCAGCAATGGCGTCGAGGATGATCTCGTTCTGGAACGCACGCTCGGTGTTGGCTTTGACCTCGGCGCGGTGCTCCTCGGTGTCGTGGTCACCTTCGCCGTGGGCGTTCTCCGGGTTGAAGTGCGATTCGAGCTGCTCTTCCACTACCGAATCCGGGACGGGGACCTCAACAAGCTCAACGAGCTTGTCCAGGACCTTGTCGCGGGCCTCGACGCCCTGGCCGACAACCTTGGAGTCGGCTGCCTGCTTGGCGAGGTCCTCGCGGAGTTCGGCGAGGGTGTCGAACTCGGAAGCCAGCTGTGCGAAGTCGTCGTTGGCCTCGGGGAGTTCGCGCTCCTTGACGGCCTTGACAACAACCTTGACCTGGGCGGCTTCGCCGGCGTGGTCGCCACCAACCAGCGTGGTGTCGAAGATGGCTTCTTCGTCAGCGGACAGGCCCTCAACGGCCTCGTCCAGGCCTTCGAGCATGGTGCCTGCGCCAACCTGGTAGGACAGGCCGGATGCGGAGTCGATCTCTTCGCCGTCGATCGTGGCGGTGATGTCGATGGTGAGGAAATCGTCGTTCTTGGCGGGACGCTCAACGGACTTCAGCGTGCCGAAGCGGCCGCGCAGCTCGTCCAGGGCCTTGTCGACGTCGGCGTCGGAGGACTCAGCAGCTGCGACCTCCACCTTGATGCCTGCGTAGTCCGGCAGCTCGATCTCCGGGCGGACGTCAACCTCCACCTGGAACTTGAGCTCGCCGTCGGTTGCGGACGGATCCGGAACCTCGGTGATCTCAACCTCGGGGCGGCTCAGCGGACGAACGCCGGTTTCCTGCACAGCGGCCTGGTACCAGCCGTTGAGGCCATCGTTGATGGCAGTCTCCAGGACGTAGCCACGACCGACGCGCTGGTCGATGAGCTTGGAGGGAACCTTGCCCTTGCGGAATCCGGGAACCTGGATCTGCGAAGCAACGGTCTTGTACGCGGCATCGATGCTCGGCTTCAGTTCCTCAAAGGGAACCTCAACATTGAGCTTGACCCGCGTGGCGGTGAGGTTCTCGACAGCGCTCTTCACAGTCTAAGTACTCCTGGATTGATGGGTATGGGGTTCTGTCGCGTTCCAAGAAATGGACACGAAACACAGAGTCGGGGTGACAGGATTTGAACCTGCGACTTCCTGCTCCCAAAGCAGGCGCTCTAGCCAAGCTGAGCTACACCCCGAACGCACAGGACAGTCTACGGGCAAGCGGGCCGGGAATGCACATTTGACAGCGCCGCCGGAATTAGGTTTAGTTGTACCCGGCTTGAACAGCCACCGGGAAGATGTCCTGAACAGGAGATCCTTTCGGGGACGTAGCTTAATGGTAAAGCCTCAGTCTTCCAAACTGATTACGCGGGTTCGATTCCCGTCGTCCCCTCCAGGGAATATCCCCTCAAGGGAAGTACCAAAAGAGCCCCGATCCACCAGGATCGGGGCTCTTTTGGTACTTCCGGAGTTCAAACCTGGCAGCCAGGGCACCAGTACAGTTTGCGGGCACCGATTTCGGCCATGCCCACTACCGTCCCGCAGGCGCGGCAGGGCAGCCCTTCGCGCTTGTAGACAAAGTGGGCATCGGCGTCGGGCGCCGTTTCCGCTCCATCCGTCCATAGGGCCGGCGGCGTGGTGACAATCCGACCGTCGCGGACGCCGTCGGACATGGTGGCGACGGCGTCGTCCCACAGGCGGCCGGCGGTGCCCGTATCCACGGCGCTGCCGGGCTTCCACGGATCCACCGCCTGCCTGAAGAGCACCTCGGCACGGTATATATTGCCCACCCCCGCCAGGACCGACTGGTCCATCATCAGGAGCGCGACGGCGGTCTTCCGTTTCCGAAGCCGCCGGATGAACTCGTCACGGTCGCCAGGCCCATTCCGTAAAGGGTCCGGACCCAGCCGGCCCAGCACCTTGGCGGCGTCATCGGACGTAATGGCGGCACATGTGGTGGCACCTCGAAGGTCCGCCCAGCCGTGGTCGGAGACAAGGCGGACGCGGACGGCCCCCACCGGCTCCGGCGGTCCGGAATAGTCCGTGTCAGCTCCGGCCGGACCGGATTCGCGCTCACCGATCCGGCGTGGCGCACCAATGCTGGACGCACCCGCGAAGGAACTGTCTCCCCCGAAGTTCCACGCCCCGTAGAGGCCAAGGTGCACATGAAGGAAAAGTTCATGGTCGAACTTCAGGAACAGCTGCTTGCCGTGGGCAAGAGCGTCCACCATGACGTGTCCATCCAGCAGCGCAGCGCCCTCGGCGAACCGCCCTTGCGGGCTGCTCACGCGAAGGCGCCGGCTACCGAAGACATCCTGGAACTGGCGTGCCAGCCTGTGGATGGAATGCCCTTCAGGCACTATTCGACGATCTCGCCGGTGGTCTCGTACACTGCGATCTTGCCGATGCGGCGGACGTGGCGTTCGTCGTTGCTGAAGGGCTCCTGAAGGAAGGCCTCAATCAGTTCGGTGGCTTCCTCAACAGTGTGCTGGCGGCCGCCGACTGCGATCACGTTGGCATCGTTGTGCTCGCGGGCGAGCTTGGCCGTGGAGAGGTTCCATGCGAGCGCGGCGCGGACGCCTTTGACCTTGTTGGCCGCGATCTGCTCACCGTTTCCGGAGCCACCCAGCACGATCCCCAGCGCGTGGACTCCGGATTCCTGGTCCGCCACCACGGCAACGCCTGCGTTGATGCAGAACGAGGGGTAGTCATCCAGGGCGTCGTATTCCTTGGGTCCGTGGTCCACGACTTCATAGCCCTTGGCGGTGAGGTGGCTGACCAGGTGGGCGCTGAGTTCCATGCCGGCGTGGTCCGTGGCGATGTGGACGCGGGGTGTAGTCACAGGAAGTCCGTTCTTTGTGGCGCAGGCGGCACAGCACTGGGCAACTGCTCAGCATTGGCCGGGCCGCGGCGGGGAGGGATGCGTTACCTAGGTTACCGCGAGCCCGGTTGGTGGGGCTGCCCGTCCTGGTGCGCCCGTTCGGCAGCGCGGTTGAGGATGCCGGCGAGTTTATCCGCAGCAACGGTAGTACCGGCACTCAGTGCCACCCGTCCACCATTGAGCCTTCGAACGACGACGGCAGGCCCGCTGCTGACCAGCATGGCGGTGGCGCCTTCGTGGTGCCGCCAGCCCCAACCGCCGTAGTCGGCGGCCTTAACGTCGGTGGGAGCCGCCGCGGCAATATCGACGGCGGGAACGTTCAGTACGGGGACCAGGCCACCGGCAAACACCTGCAGCCCTCCCCTGTCCGCACGGACGCGTGCGAACAGGAAGCCCGCGCCTACCAGTCCCGCCGCGGCCAGCAAGGCCCCGAGCCATGGAAGGGCTACTGCGATCAAAGCGGCCGGGAAGAGCGCGGAGATGATGATCATGATGAAGACCGAACTCCGGGCGTGAACCCACATCCGGAGCGTGTCACGGGCAAGATCGGGATCGGCGGCACGCAGGCGTTCGGCTTCGAGCGCGTGGTCATCCTCCTGCGTCCACCGGGGATCCGGCTTGAAGGCAAACATCATCACCACGCCCAGCGCCAGCGCGGCGCCACTGCCCATCGCCAGGACGATCGGGTCCACATGTGACAACCTCGCGTCGCCGACTCCGGACTGCCCCACAAGGCCCGCTGCCAGGACCGTGGTGATGAACAGGCTGACCATCAGCCCCAGTCCCATCATGACGCGGCGCATGACAACAGGCCGCGAGATGGGAACGGATTGGAGGAAGGCGACCCAACCGAAAAAGACGATGAGTCCTGCGCCGCCGGCCACATAGGCTCCGAACGGCGCAAACGAACTGCCGCCGTCGGCGTTCCACATCACGGCGACGGGATCCGGAAGGCTGTTCCGCAGCATTTGGGCGCACACCACGAATCCCACGGCGAGCAGCAGCGGAAAAGCCAGCGCGAACCGAAGTGCGCGGGTGTCGAGCGAATCCCGGAACGTTGCCATGCTTAAACGCTACTCCGTGGTGGCGACACTGTGCGGACTCCTCCTTGCCAACAAGCGACAGAGTGAAAGAATGGCTTCACACCAGCGACCGGATCATGATCCCGGCCGGCCACCCCAATCTTCTGGAGGCACACTTGCCAGGCCTTAACCTGACCCGCGACGAAGCCGCGAAGCGCGCGGAACTGCTCACCGTCGAGTCCTACGACGTCACCTTGGACCTGACCAAGGGCGCAGAAGTCTTCGGATCCACCACCGTGGTGCGCTTTTCCGCGCAGGCTGGATCATCAACGTTCATCGACGCCATTACGGACGCAGTCCACAGCGTGACGCTGAACGGAACCGAACTGGAACCATCCGAAGTCTCGGACGGCGTGCGCATCCAGCTCCCCAACCTCAGCGAAGAGAATGAACTCACCATCGTTGCCGACGCACCGTATATGAATACGGGCGAGGGCCTCCACAGGTTCGTTGACCCGGTTGACGGTGAGGTCTACCTCTATACGCAATTCGAGGTCCCCGACTCCCGGCGGATGTTTGCCGTCTTCGAACAGCCGGACCTCAAGGCAAGCTTCACGTTCACCATCACGGCGCCATCCCACTGGGACGTGGTGTCCAACTCCCCCACTCCTACGCCCATGCAGGCAACAGCGGGTGAGGACGGCGCGGCCCGATCGGTGTGGGAATTCGCCCCAACGCCACGGTTGTCCTCCTACGTCACCGCGTTGATCGCCGGACCCTACCAGTCCGTCCGTTCCCAAGTGACAAGTTCTGACGGCCGCGTTGTGCCGCTAGGCGTCTTTGCCCGCAAGTCACTCATGCAATACCTGGACGCGGAGAACATCTTCGAGCTGACCCGGCAAGGGTTCGAATTCTTCGAGGCCCAGTTCGGCTGCCCTTACCCGTTCGAAAAGTACGATCAGCTCTTCGTCCCCGAATTCAACGCCGGCGCCATGGAAAACGCCGGCGCCGTGACCATCCTGGAGGGCTACGTCTTCCGCGGCAAAGTCACCGAGGCACAGGTTGAGCGGCGCGCCATCACGGTGCTGCACGAACTGGCGCACATGTGGTTCGGCGACCTGGTGACCATGCGCTGGTGGAACGACCTCTGGCTGAATGAGTCGTTTGCCGAATACATGTCCCACCTGGCCGCCGTGGAAAACACCGAGTTCGACCGTGCCTGGACCACCTTCGCCTCGGTGGAGAAGTCCTGGGCCTACCGGCAGGACCAGCTTCCCACCACGCACCCGATCTTCGCCGAGATCAACAGCCTCCAGGACGTGGAGGTCAACTTCGACGGCATCACCTACGCAAAGGGCGCTTCCGTGCTCCGCCAACTGGTGGCATGGGTGGGACCTGAGCAGTTCATGGCAGGCGTGCGGACCTACTTTGCCAAGCACGCCTGGTCCAACACGGAACTCAAGGACCTCATGGTGGAACTCGAGGCCGCGAGCGGCAGGGACCTGGATCAGTGGGGCCGGTTGTGGCTGGAGACGGCAGGCGTCAACACCTTGGCGCCAGAGCTCACTGTCGATGCGACCGGAAACATCACGGGCTTTGCCATCCTGCAAACAGCCATCACCGAGCAGCCAACGCTGCGTCCGCACCGCCTGGCCGTGGGTTTCTACAACCTCGTGGACGGTAAGCTGGAGCGGATCCACCGCGAAGAACTCGACGTCGACGGTGCACGCACCGAAGTTCTCGGCTTGGCAGGACGCGCCCGCCCGGACCTGGTGCTCCTCAACGACGACGACCTCGCTTACGCAAAGGTCCGCCTGGATCCCGACTCCCTCGCAACGGCCAAGGCACACCTCAAGGACTTCTCCTCGAGCCTGCCGCGGACGCTCGTGTGGGGTTCGGCCTGGGACGCTGCCCGGGACGGCGAAACTCCTGCCCGTGGCTACGTGGACCTCATCCTGGCCAACATCGCCCACGAAACGGACTCCTCCGTGATCCTGGTCCAGCTCCGCCAGCTCGCCACGACGCTGACGTACTTCGTGGCCGCCGGGCACAAGCAGGAAACGGCCATTGCCGCGGCAGACAAGCTCTGGGAGCTCGCGTCGGTGGTGGAACCGGGCTCCGACGCGCAACTGCAGTTCGCCAAATCCTTTGCGCAGATCTCCCGCAGCGACGCCCAGTTGGACCGCATCCAGGCCCTCCTCGAGGGAACGGAAACCCTGGCCGGACTCACCATCGACCAGGACATGCGGTGGGAACTGCTGACGGCCTTGGTTGCCGGTGGCCGCCAGGGACAGGAACGCATCGACGAAGAGCTGACGCGGGACAACACGTCCAACGGCCAGAACGCCGCGGCGCAGGCCAAGGCAGCCATTCCCACCCCGGAGGCCAAGGAAGCCGCCTGGGAGTCGATCGTGGTCAAGGGAGAGCTCTCCAACGCCCTGCAGGCTTCGGCGGTGGCCGGCTTCATGCGGGTACCTGACACGGCACTCCTGGAGCCCTTCGCGGAGAAGTACTTCGAGGCGGTCCCTGGAATCGTCAAGGAACGTACACACGCCCTGGCACAGCAGATCGTCGTTGGCCTCTACCCAGCCCAATTGACCACCCAGGCCACGGTTGACCGGACGGACGCGTTTCTTGCCGGACTCCCTAAGGACAGCGCCGCCTTGCGCCGCATGATGCTGGAGAACCGCGACGCCGTGGCGCGGGCACTGCGTGCCCGGGCCGCCGACGTCGGCTGAGGTTCCCCAAAGGTCCGTGCGGACCGTCTCCGGCCGCTGGCTAGACTGTCCGCATGGCCCTCAATGAACACCACTACGCGCTCACCGTCCGGTGGACCGGTAACCTCGGGGACGGCACGTCCACCTACCGCGGCTACTCGCGGGACCATGATGTGGAGATCCCTGGCTTGCCCACGCTCCAAGGCTCGTCGGACCCCACCTTCCACGGAGACCGGACGCGCTACAACCCTGAACAACTTCTCCTGGCCGCGCTTTCGCAGTGCCACATGTTGTCCTTCCTGCACGTGGCCGTCAAACACGGCGTGGTGGTCACCGCCTACGAGGACAACGCCGAAGGGCTCATGAAACTCAACCGGGATGGCAGCGGCCAATTCGAAAACGTGACGCTGAAGCCGCGGGTCACTCTTGCCGATCCGGCCCAGGAAGAGCTGATGCCGCAGCTGCACCATGAGGCCAACCAGGTCTGCTTCATCGCCCGCAGCGTCAACTTCCCAGTGCTGCACCAGCCAACCACGACGCCGGCAGCGGACTAAGGGGCTTCGGCCCGCCGGAGTGCCACGAGCCTGCGTTCGGTGTCCGGCTTGAGTCCGGCCCTGCGGTCGCGGTCCAGGCCCCTGGTACGTTCATCCGACAGTGTGTCCCGGAGCGTCTCCTGCCACGGCCGGAGCACCATTCCCTGGGCGATGGCCGCCGCGTTGCTCCGTGTTTGGAATCCTTCATGGCCAGGCGGAAGCCAGAGTGGAAGTGAGTCGGGGCCGGCCCAATAGGCTACGCCGTGGTCCACGAGCCACTGCTCCGGCACTGTTTCCAATTCCGCCGGATTGCCGGCCGCACGCTGTGATTCCGTGAAGTAGTGACCGAATGGCACCACACCACCCATGGCGTTGTACGTTCCGGCCAACCCGCGTCCTGCCGCGTGCAGGATCCAGGCCGCCAGGTCCCGCACATCGATGATCTGTGTTGCGGCGGCTGGGATGTCAGGAACCAGGACGGAGTGGGTGTTTGCTGCCAACCTCGCCGGCCAGTAACCGTATCTGTCCGAGGGATCCCCTGGACCGCCGATCAAGCCCGCACGGACTATGTGAGCCTTCCCGCCCACCGATTCCACCGTGAGGCGCTCGATCGCTGATTTGGACTCACCATACGTCTCCGGCGTACCAGCCACTCCATCCGGCAACGGTTCCAGCACAGGGGCGTCCTCGGCCGCCCCTGGGACCGAATGGTCCGCATACACCGAACAACTGGAAACGAAGGTCCAGTGGCCGGCCTCCGACCCCAGGACCTCCAGCGCCGTCTTCGCCTGGACAGGGTCACGCGAAACCTCAACCACCGCGTCCCACGGCCCGGATACGTCCACAAAGGCTGCCGCACCGTTGGAGCGATCGGCACGCACCCAGGTGACGCCGTCGGGCGCTGCTTCTGACGTGCCCCGCGCCAGGCAGGTGACCTGGTCACCGGAGGCCGCGGCCTGACGGGCGATTTCGGCAGAGAGGAAGGCGGTACCGCCCAGAACCAGGATGCGCATGCGGCCACGCTACGACGCTAGTGTTGGTAGTGGACAGAGTGTTCTGCGCCAGGCGAACACAGGCCGACCACAAGGAGCTATTGGACCTTGACCTTCATTCCCCCCATGGAAACCCTCACCATCGAGCCGGAAAAGATCGACTATGTCTCGATCCTCATCACAGTGGGCGTTGGCCTGCTGGTGTGGACCGTGGCGCGCTTCATCATCCTGCGGATCACCCGAAGGGTTGCCGCTGGCAGCTCGTTCTTCAAGAAGCCGCATTTCAAGTGGGTGCAGCCCGCTATCCGGGCGCTTGACCACGAACGGCGGTCCCAACGTGCGCAAACCATTGGTTCGCTGCTGACCAGCCTGGTGAGCGTCATCGTGGTGGTCATAGTGATCATCTACGTCCTCAAATACATGAACGTGGACGTTGCCCCACTGCTGACCAGCGTGGGTATTCTGGGTGTCGCCATCGGTTTCGGCGCCCAGCAATTGATCCGTGACTTCCTCGCGGGCATCTTCATCACCATTGAGGACCAGTACGGGATCGGCGACGTGATCGTGACCAGCGAGGTGATCGGCACCGTCGAGTCAGTGGGGCTGCGCATCACCCGTGTCCGGGCCGAAGACGGAGCCATCTGGTACCTGCGCAACGGCGAAATCCTGCGGGTAGGCAACCGGTCCCAGGGCGACTACGTCCCTTTGGATGCGCCCACGCCCGACGATGATAACCAAGACGCTAAAGTAACTGCCGGTGCAGCAACGGGTTCCGCCCAGAAGCCTGAGGAGAAGGCCAGTGAATGACATGACCGCCGGACGCGAACCGTCCCCGCTGCCCGCATCGCCGGAAGCCGGGCAACGCCCCCAGCTGATGCGGAACGATCCCTTCAGCCAGCCTGCCTACACGGACAGTTTCTATGCCGCCGTGGGCGGGCACCAGACGTTCGTGAAGCTCATCGATGTCTTTTACGATGGCGTGGCCGGGGATCCCTTGCTGCGGCCCATGTATCCCGAGGAGGACCTGGAACCTGCGAAGCGGCGTTTCCTCATGTTCCTTGAGCAGTACTGGGGCGGGCCAACCACCTACAGCGAGGAGCGCGGCCACCCCCGCCTGCGCATGCGGCACATGCCGTTCCGGGTCACGCCGGAAGCAAAGGACCGCTGGCTGTTCCATATGCGCGCGGCTGTGGATTCGCTCGGCTTGTCCCCCCTGCACGAGGGCACGTTGTGGGACTACATGGAGCGGGCAGCGCTCACCATGGTGAACAGTCCGTCAGCCGTCTAGCCCTGGTTCTGGAAACCCAGGCCTGCGCCGGTGCGGACCAGCACGTGTCCGCGCGGCCCGCTGAGGCGGAACCACCGGCCGTTGCGGAACAGCTGCTGTTCGCCGTCGCCCAGGAATCCGAGGGCAAGAGCCGCGAAGGCAGCGCCGGCAGGGATATCTTCCCGGCCCTGCAGGCCGCGGCTCCAAACCGCCGCACGCGCAGAATTGACGACGGCGGCACCCGCCATGGCGGGCACCACACCGGCCACTTCCGCGATTCCGGCCTCGGCAGCGGCCTTCAGTTCCGCATCGGAAACCGGGCCTTGGGCCTCCCAGCCGCTCCTTGGGGCACCAACGCCTGCCCACGACTCGGAAACGGTGGACGGCGGGATGGGCAGCTCCACGTCGTCGGCGCTGGAACGGGCAAGCCGGTCCAGGATCGAAGCGATCGAAACAGTGACGTCGGCCTCTGCCTCATCGGCCAAAGCCATGGTGCGCAGGCCAAGGATGGTAGGAGTCGACTCGCCAAGGATCCGGGGCCGAAGGACGCAAACATAGGCGGCCAGCACCTGGCCTGCTGCCTGCAGCCGGATGGCACCGTCTTCGACGCTCTTGGCACGCGTCACGTAGGTGCGCAGATCGGTGAGATCGCGGGGGTCGGCAAAGCGGAAGGACTGGGTCAAGACGTCTGTCACATCAACGACTCTACCGGCATGTCCGCGGTTGAGAGGGGTTGGGGTGCCGTCTAGAGTCGAACCATGACTGAGACGAACGCGGGCCTTGAAGCTGAGGCCCCCTCCGGAGATCCCATGGAAGTGCTGATCGACCTGCTGGATTTGGGCGACTTCGACGGAGCCCGCACCACCGAGGACATCTTCCTGGGCCCGTCCCAGAAGCAACCGCGGCACCGTGTCTTTGGTGGACAGGTGCTGGCCCAGTCCATGATGGCCGGCATGCGGACGGTGGACCCCGGTCGCGTTGCCCACTCCATGCACGGCTATTTCCTGCGCCCCGGAGACGCCAATAAACCCATCACCTTTGGGGTCGAGCGGCTTAGGGATGGCCGGTCCTTCTCCGCCCGCCGGGTGCATGCCTACCAGGATGGTGTGCCGATTCTCTCGATGATCGCTTCCTTCCAGGTCCAGGACGACGGCCTGGACCACCAAGCCGTTATGCCGGAAGGGATCCCGGATCCCGAATCGCTTCCGAGCACCGCTGAGTTGCTCTCCCGCTACGACCATCCCCTGGCCCGCCACATGTCCTCCGAACGCCCCTTCGATGTACGGCACATCGACCCCGCCCTGTACGTCTCACCGCCCACGGAGCACGTGGCCACCAACGCTGTGTGGATGAAGACCATGGGACCCCTGCCGGATGATCCACAGCTGCACGTTGCTGCGTTGGCCTATGCGAGCGATTACACCCTGTTGGAACCGATCCTGCGGAAGCACGGCCTGGCGTGGATGACGCCGGGCATGAGCGTGGCCAGCCTGGACCACGCCATGTGGTGGCACCGCCCGGTCCGGGTGGATGAATGGATGCTCTACGTCCAGGAGTCCCCCAGCGCCCAGGGAGCCCGTGGACTTTCCACGGGCCGGATCTTCAACCGCGACGGCGTGCACGTGGCCACCGTGGCGCAGGAAGGCATGGTCCGGATTCCCTGATTTCCGTCTTCCCCGGAACAACAAAACGGCCGCCCCTTCCGGGACGGCCGTTTTTGTTACCGGCGTTCTAGTCGCGGGTCAGGCGACGGTGGGTCACACGGTGCGGCTTCGCGGCGTCGGGACCGAGGCGCTCAACCTTGTTCTCCTCGTAGGACTCGAAGTTGCCCTCGAACCAGTACCACTTGGAGGGGTTCTCGTCGTCGCCTTCGTAGGCCAGGATGTGCGTCGCCACCCTGTCGAGGAACCACCGGTCGTGGGAGACCACCACTGCACAGCCCGGGAAGTCGAGCAGGGCATTCTCGAGGCTGCTCAGCGTCTCGACGTCGAGGTCGTTGGTGGGTTCGTCAAGGAGCAGGAGGTTTCCGCCCTGCTTCAACGTCAAGGCCAGGTTGAGGCGGTTGCGCTCACCACCGGAGAGGACACCGGCCTTCTTCTGCTGGTCCGGACCCTTGAACCCAAAGGCTGAAACGTAGGCACGCGAAGGCATTTCCACCTGGCCCACCTGAATGTGGTCCAGGCCATCGGAGACAACCTCCCACAGGGTCTTGTTGGGGTCGATACCGCCACGGGACTGGTCAACGTAGGAAATCTTGACCGAGTCGCCGATCTTGAGGTCGCCGCCGTCGAGCGGTTCCATGCCCACGATGGTCTTGAACAGCGTGGACTTGCCCACACCGTTGGGACCGATGACGCCCACGATGCCGTTCCGGGGCAGGGAGAAGGACAGGTCCTCGATCAGGACGCGGTCGTCGAAGCCCTTCTTCAGGTCCTTGGCTTCGATCACCAGGTTGCCCAGGCGGGGTCCCGGCGGGATCTGGATCTCTTCGAAGTCGAGCTTGCGGGTGCGCTCTGCCTCGGCTGCCATCTCCTCGTAGCGGGCAAGACGGGCCTTGGACTTGGTCTGGCGGCCCTTGGCGTTGGAGCGGACCCATTCCAGTTCCTCGGTGAGTCGCTTGGCAAGCTTGGCGTCCTTCTTGCCCTGGACCTCGAGGCGGGCCTTCTTCTTCTCCAGGTAGGTGGAGTAGTTGCCCTCATAGGGGTACAGATGGCCGCGGTCGACTTCGGCGATCCACTCAGCCACGTGGTCAAGGAAGTAGCGGTCGTGGGTGACGGCCAGGACGGCCCCGGGGTACTTGGACAGGTGCTGTTCCAGCCACAGCACGCTTTCGGCGTCGAGGTGGTTGGTGGGTTCGTCCAGGAGCAGCAGGTCCGGCTTCTGGAGGAGGAGCTTGCAGAGCGCCACGCGACGACGCTCACCACCGGAGAGCACGGTTACGTCCGAGTCGGCCGGCGGGCAGCGCAGTGCGTCCATGGCCTGCTCGAGCTGGGAATCGATATCCCAGGCGTCGGCGGCGTCAATGGCTTCCTGGAGTTTGCCCATTTCCTCAAGGAGGGTGTCGTAATCGGCGTCCGGGTTGGCCATTTCCTCGGAGATCTCGTTGAAGCGCTGGATCTTGCCGTAGATTTCGCCTACGCCCTCCTGGACGTTGCCCAGGACCGTCTTTTCCTCGTTCAGCGGCGGTTCCTGCAAGAGGATGCCCACGGTGTAACCGGGGCTCAGGCGGGCCTCACCGTTGGACGGAGTGTCCAGTCCGGCCATGATCTTGAGAATGGTGGACTTACCAGCACCGTTCGGGCCAACGACGCCGATCTTGGCACCGGGGAAGAACGACATGCTGACATCGTCCAGAATAAGTTTGTCGCCAACGGCCTTGCGGGCCTTGGTCATCGTGTAAATGAATTCCGCCATGCCGTTAAATCTAGTGGCTTGGCGGGCAGAACTCACATTCGGACGAAGCGGGCGAAGCTATCTCGCGTCTCCGATGAAGCATTTTCCAGTGGCCAGGACAGGAAGTACCGTCACCACCACGGCACCATCACGGATCTGTCCCATCACGCAACTGCTCCCGGTAAGCGCCGCCGCTTCCATGGCGTCCACGTCAAGGCCAGTGGGGGTCCGGCCGGCGGACACCTCAACGTTGTCCTTTGGGATGCCCGCCGCCACCAAGGCGGCACGTACCGCTTCCTGGCTGGGCTTGGGGGTGGTGGACACGAGGTTCCTGAGGGTAATTTCCACGGCTTGCGCCGTCGCCGTCACAGCAGGATCTGCAGTTGTTGCCGCGGCTGTTGATGCCGGCGGGACGGCTGGCGCTACGGCCTGGGCTGTGGTCTGCTGCGCTGGGTTGCTGGCCGGCTGCGCAGGGCTGCTGGCCGGCTGCGCAGGGTTTGTGGACGGCTGCGCTGGTGCGCAGGAAGCCAGTGCCGCCGCGAACACCAGCCAGGACAGCAGGACTCCGCCCAGCCGTTTGGACCTACCGTTTTGCCGGATCACTGCGCTCCCCCATTCATCACATGGCCATTCTGCCATTCCACGGGCATCCCTTCGGGCGTAGCGTTGCCCTGACCCAGGGGTTTTGGACCAATCGGATGCATCTAAGGACGAGGGAGGCGCACCGTGAACGCACAGATTCCGGATGCGGAAGCCAGAGTGACGGTCGCTGCGGAGCGCGGCGACGTGTGGAAGGCCCTGACCGACCCCTCCATCATCAGGAAGTACTTCCTCGGCACCAACGTGGAGACCACCTGGAAGGTGGGCGATCCCATTACGTACTCGGGTGAGTACAACGGCAACTCCTACGAGGACAAAAGGCGCCGTCCTGGAGTTCGAGCCCATGGAACGAGTGAAGACCACACACTTCAGCCCTTCAACGGGACTGCCGGATGCTCCGGAAAACTACCACACCGTTGAGTATCGGCTGGCAGACGCGGGGCAGGGAACGTCCGTAACCATTGTGCAGGGAAACAACAAGAGCACAGAGGAAGTGCAGCAGTCCACCGCCACATGGGGCATGGTCCTGCAGAACCTCAAAGAGCTTCTTGAAGCCGGAAAGCCGGGCCAGTAAGCAACGATCCCCCGGAACTCGTGGTGAGTTCCGGGGGATGCTTGCGCCCCAGGAGGGAATCGAACCCCCGACCGGCGGATTAGAAGGCCGCTGCTCTATCCCCTGAGCTACTGGGGCGTACGGGATCGCCGGACAGCTTTGGCTGCTTGGCGCCACATAGAGTTTACAGTGCATTCCCTGCCCCGGCGGCCAAACGCGCGCCCCAGCCGGCACTGGCCCTCCACAGGCGCTGGTTTGGGCCCGGTTATTCACATAGGCGCCCGAGGGAGTGCCTCTACTCTTGCGGCTGGCCGAAGCTGAAGGAGCCGGAAAGGCAATCTCCACTTCGGAAAGGACCGCAATGAACGACGTCATCACCCTCCGCGGCTTTGTAGCTTCGGAAGTCAAGAGTTCCACCACAATCCGCGGCACATCCACCGCTTCGTTCCGGCTGGGGACGACCGAGCGGCGCTACGACCGGGCGAACAACACCTGGGTGGATGGGAACACCAATTGGTACACGGTACAGTCGTTCCGCTACTTGGCTGGGCACGTGGGCTGCAGCCTCAAGAAGGGCCAGCGCGTCATTGTGGTGGGCCGGCTGCGGCTCAGGCAATGGGAGCACGAGGGCAAGATCTACCACGTGGCCGAGGTGGATGCCGAGGCCGTGGGGCACGACCTCATGTGGGGCTCGGCGAACTTCACGCGGATGAGCGCAACCTCCCCGGCACCGGAGGTGGCCCCAACGGATACCCGCCTGGACCTGGCAGCCGGGACAACGGCCCCTCGGCCGGATGGCTCCAGCGAGGACTGGGAAACCGCCATGGACGGGTCCACTCCGCCTGCAGACAGCGAAGACGCCAGTGGCACGGAAGGATCCGAGGATCCGGACAGGCTGCTGGTGAACACGGAGACCGGTGAGCTGGCGGACGCCGTAGCTTGATGCCAGGCCGGGCTACGTCCAAGGGGCATAGGTGGGATCCGGTCCTAAAGTTGAGGCATGCACAACACCGAACTCCTTGAGGCGATCCGTTCAACCCTCCGGTCGGCGGCGGACGCCGATCGTGGACGGGGCGCCCAGGCGTACATGAAGTCGGAGATGCCATCGTTGGGGGTGAGGGTCCCCGAAGTCCGCCGGATCACGAAGGAAGCCGCCAGGCAGTTTCCGCTCGTGTCGCCGGAAGATGTCCGCCGGGCAGTGCTGGATTTGTGGCGCAACGCGGAGGCCCGGGAGGAGCGATACGCCGCCATCGACCTGACGGGTCTTCCGCTGGTGAAGGAAGACCTCGGCATGTTGCCCCTGTATGAGGAAATCATCAGGACCGGGGCTTGGTGGGACCTGGTGGACGGCGTTGCCCACCGCCTTGGAGCCCTGCTGTTGGCGCATCCGGAGATCATGAGGCCGCTGCTGGTTAAGTGGTCCGCGGACCAGGACATGTGGATTCGACGCTCTTCCATCACGGCGCAACTTGGTGCCAAAGCGAAGACTGACACCGCGTTGCTGTCCGTGGTCATCAAGGCCAACCTTGCGGATAAGGAATTCTTTATCCGCAAGGCCATCGGTTGGGCGCTGCGGGAGTTCAGCAAAACGGACCCCGCCTGGGTGAGGGCTTTCGCGGCCGAAAACGCTCCCGCGCTCAGTCCCCTCTCCACCCGGGAAGCACTGCGGTTGCTGTCCGCACGGCCAGGAGGGCAAGGCGGCGTCAAATGATAGGGCGGAGTCCCGGCTCGTCACGCTTGCGGAACAGGCTCTTGGTCTTTGGGTCCACGAAGATCAAGTAGACGGCGAAGAGCAACGCGATGATGGCTGCGGCATTCCGGGCCAGGGTCAACGCCAAGCCGAGATCCTCGCTTTGCAGGTACGGGAAGACGTCCAATTGGTCGGAGATGGCGTAGACCATGAAGAAGGAAACCACAAAGTACACGGCCTTGACCTGCCAGTCGTTGCGGATCCCGGTCACGGCAAACAGCGGTATCAGCCACACGACATACCAGGACTGGATCATGGGTGCCAGCAGCACTATCGCCGCGAAGGCCAAAGTGAGACGACGCATCAGCCGGTCGTAATCTCCGCGGAACACCAGCCACCCCACAGCGACAAGCATCAGGAGCTTTCCGGCGTCGTAAACGTATTTGGCCATGCCCCAGCCATCAAGTCCGAAGACGTTGAAGATGGAAGCCACTATCAGTCCGATCAAGCCGACAGGGGCATACCAGATCCACACGCTGCCTGGCGCGGAGAGGCCCTTGATCCACCCGAACCCATAGCCGTTGACGAGTCCCATGGCGTAAAGGATGCCCAGGGTCAGGGCTGCCGTCAGGAACCAGAACAGGATTTTCCGGGGCCAGGATGCGCCCTTGCCCGCCCACAACAATCCAATGAAGGGCAGGAATACTACCGTGATGGGCTTAACCGAGATGGAGAAGGCCACCAAGGCGATACCGAGGACCACCCTGCGGGTTGCACAGTAATACAACCCGGCAAGCGCCAAGCCGATCATCAGGGCATCGTTGTGGACGCTCGCAATGAAGTTGGTCAGGAACAGGGGGTTTGCCGCAGTCAGCCACAGTGCGCGGTGCGGGTTCACTCCGTGGAGCTCAGCCAGCTTGGGGACGTAGATGATGCAGAGAATGACGCCTGCCACCGCAACGAGCCGGAACAGCATAATGCAGGCTTCAGGTTGGACGTTCGTCACCCAGACAACGAATTGTTCTATCCACAGGAACAACTGCCCGTACGGAACGGGCGCCTCGGTCCACATTTTGTCGGCGCCCAGTTGGAAGTAGTTGGGCAGGGCCGAGATGCCATTCTCGTAGGGGTTGATTCCCTCGACCATGAGGCGGCCTTGGCCAATGTAGGCGTACACATCCCTGCTGAAGAGGGGAACCGTGAACATCATGGGCAGGCCCCAGGCCACCACGGCCTTCAAGGTAGCCTTGCGGGCTTCCAGCCCCCACACCCTCACACGCTGGCCGAGCCTCAACCATGCCCTGACCAACAACATTCCGCCGATGGCCAGAAGGACGATTGACAGCCCAACACCAAGGCCTTCGGTCCGCATCCAAATGAACAGCGGCAGCCGCCTCAATTCCGATACCGGCGCGAGCCAACCGACTCCCAAGGAACCGAAGACGAGGAACATGGATCCGATGAAACCGGCTATGAGCGGGGAACGGGCGTTGTCCACCTCGGCAGCTGCGGCGGCCACGGGCGCCGCAGCTCTCCCGGCCTTCTGGGCGGCGGGTACGGGCACCGTCATGTGGTTTCATCCAATCGTTTGCCCGTTGATGTTTCGGGACGGAATTACGAATCTCCGGAGGTGGGTCACAGCAGGAAAAATGACACTGCCGTGCCCAAAAATCGTACCATCGGAGCACTTGCAGGAACCTGACCGATAGGCTGGGCGCGTGCCTATTACTAATGAACGCATCGTCTGGATCGACTGCGAAATGACCGGCCTGGACCTCGTCAACGACGCCTTGATCGAAGTGGCGGCGCTCGTGACCGACTCCGAGCTCAACATTCTTGGCGATGGCGTGGACGTCGTCATCAAACCTGACGAGGCAGCGCTGGAGCAGATGAACGACTTCGTCCGCGACATGCATACACGCTCCAAGCTCCTCGACGAACTCCCCCATGGCAAAACGATGGCCGAGGCCGAAGCCCTCGTGTTGGAGTACATCGAGAAATGGGTTCCGGATCCCCGCAAGGCGCCCCTTGGCGGCAATTCCGTGGGCACCGACCGCATGTTCCTGGCCCGCGACATGCCCAACGTGATTGAACACCTGCATTACCGCGTGATCGATGTCAGCACCATCAAGGAGCTCTCCCGCCGCTGGTTCCCCCGCGCGTACTTCCAAGCACCGGCGAAGCACGGTGGCCACCGGGCGCTCGGCGACATCAAGGACTCCATCGACGAACTCCGCTACTACCGCGAGGCTGTCTTTGTGCCTGCCCCCGGACCGGACACCGCAACCGCGCAGCGCATTTCCAAAGAGACCACAGCCTCGGCGGAGACCCTCAAGGCCGTCGACGAAGTGTGATCTGCGTCATTTTTTGGGGTTTTTTCGGTGAAACCGGCAAAAGTGGACTTTGAACCCCCAAACAGCAGGTAAGCTATTTGTCGTTGCCTTCACGGAAAGCCGGTCAAACGGTCGGACCAGTAGGCGCATGGTGGGCGTAGCTCAGTTGGCAGAGCGCCTGGTTGTGGTCCAGGAGGTCGCGGGTTCAACCCCCGTCGCTCACCCCACCGGGACAGGCTGGAAAGCCGGTTTCCCAAAGG
This sequence comes from Paenarthrobacter sp. NPDC089988, assembly GCF_044748465.1. NCBI lineage: Bacteria > Bacillati > Actinomycetota > Actinomycetes > Micrococcales > Micrococcaceae > Paenarthrobacter > Paenarthrobacter sp. NPDC089988. The sequence continues at coordinate 224,521 of NZ_JBIVGD010000001.1, read as the reverse complement.
CCGCACCGGATTCCGGTGCGGCCTTTGTTTGTTGGTCCACTCGTGGCTCCTGCCGGAGTCACCACGGGCCGCAGCCACTGAGTAAGGAAGTACAGACATGACGGTCCTGCCAATCACCATCTGGGGCGAACCTGTCCTCCACCGCCGCGCCAGCGAAGTGGAAGTCTTTGACGACGAACTCCGCCAGCTGATCTCGGACATGTTCGAAACCAATGATGCCGCGAACGGAGTCGGCCTCGCGGCACCCCAGGTCGGCGTGGGCAAGCGGATCTTCGTCTACAAGTACGCCAATGATGACGACGCGCCGGACCAAGGCGTCCTGGTCAACCCTGTCCTGACCCTTTCCAAGGTGTCAGGCGCCCTTCCGGATCCAGAGGAGCATGTTGAAGGGTGCCTGTCCTTCCCAGGTGAGCACTACCCTCTCCAGAGGGCCGAATGGGCCCGCGTCCAGGGCTTCGATGGCGACGGAAATCCGGTCGAGTTCGAGGCAACCGGCTGGTTCGCCCGCGTCATGCAACACGAGTTCGACCATCTGGACGGCAAGCTGTACGTCAACCGCCTCGTGGACCGCTATGCCAAGAAAGCCATGAAGCAGGCGAAGAAGAGCGGCTGGGGAGTCCCGGGGCTGACCTGGATGCCCGGCGTCGACCCCGATCCGTTCGGGCACTAACCCATGACCGCCGCAGACCGCGCGCAACTGTTCCAACTCCTCGACATCACAGGCGAGGATGCACGGGAATGCGCGGACCTGCTCGCGACCACTCCCGGCCCCGGCGTCCAGCAGGCTCTCGAGGCGCTGCAGGCCAGGCTGGGGACCTTCCCCTCGGACAGCATCGCCTCCAACGGACCCACGGAATCCGAATGGATTGCAGCGTTGCTCCGGTTCGCGCCGGTGGTCCACTCCTATCATCTCGATTTGGGCATCAGCCCGGACATCTCGGCGGCGTCCCTGGCAGACCTCGGACTCCAAATGCGCATTAACAGGCGCGTCCACGGCCGGTTCGGCCTGGACACCTGGGGCTGGCTGACCCTGCACATGGCCGGCAACCTCTTCCGGCTGGGCAGGCTGCAGTTCCACCTGGTCCGCCACGAGTCACGGGGAGCCAACGACGGGCAGGAACGTCCATGGGTCCTGGGCGTCCACATTCCCGAAGCCGGGGCTCTCTCGCCACCTGCCGTTGACGCCAGTTTCAGGGACGCGAAACTGTTCTTCGCCGGCCATTTCCCCGACAAGCCTGCTGTTGCAGCCACCTGCGAGTCATGGATGCTTGATCCGTACCTGGTGAACCACCTTCCGGAGAGCAACATCGCGTCCTTCGCCAAGCGTTTCACCCTTGACCGCTGCACCGACGCGCCCACGGATGCCGTCTACTTCACGTTCCGGCACCGAGGGCTTGAGGGCCTGGACGCCCTGCCACGCGAAACCTCACTGCAGCGCGTGGTTCTGGAGCGGATCGACGACGGCGGCACCTGGCAACTGGGGCATGGTCACCTTTCCTTGTAAATGGTCTGCTGCTCCGGACAAGCGGCCAGGACCCGCTTCATCGCGTCCTTCTCGGCCTGTGTGACCCACAACTTGTAAGCCGTTTTCACCGAGATTTGCCGGGCCACATAGTGGCAACGGAAGTTCTTGTTGGGCGGCAGCCACGTTGCGGCATCTCCTGCGCCCTTCTTGACGTTCGCGGGTCCGTCAGCGGCAATCAGGTTCAGCGGATCGTTGGCCAGCATCTGGCGTTGCTGGGCAGACAATTGCTTGGCCCCCTTCTGCCAGGCGTCGGCCAATGCCACCACATGGTCGATCTGGAGGAGTGAACTGGTGTCCTGGCCCCTCCGGAACGAAACAGAGGCGCCAGTGTACGGCTCTTGGATTTCCCCCGCGGCGATTTTGCAGGTGGATCCAGTGGTGAACTCGACGCCCGCGAGATCGCGGCGGAGGATATCGTTCCTGGTGTCGCATCCGTTGCGGTCGACATCCTGCCAGGCCGGGCCGAACGCGGTGCGGTCATAGTCACTCTTCGACGACCTGCCCTTCACTTCGAGCTGGTCAAGGGCCTCCGACGCTTTCCGGGCCGGGACGCGGACTGCCCCCGGGAGCGGCTTCATCCAGGCGGCATCAAAGACGGGCGCCTCCGTAGGGCCGGCGACCCATGGGCCCACAGCGTCGAACTGCCCGGCGGTGAAAAACCAGGAAAGTCCACCTACGACGGTGGCGGCCAGCAGTCCCAGGATGGTCCAGGCCTGCCGGGACCGACGGCGGGCACGCTTGTAGGCAGACCACGTGATACTCAAGGGGCTCCGTTCAGTCGGGGTGTACGTTGCCCTTCGAGCGTAGGACAAGGCACCGACAACGAAGCCGCTGTCCACAGTGTGCAGGGAGAGTCACACTGTGGATGGAGGATGGCTGGCTTATTGCTCGCGCATCACGCGCTGCAGGTCTTCGGCTGCCACTGCCAGGAGACCCCGCAATTGCTCAACGCGCTCATCCGTGACATCGCCGGCAGCATTGGCCGCGACGGCCTGGTCCAGCAGTTTTTGTGCCTGCTTGTGGTTGGCCTTGGCCACGTCCAAGGCGTGTTCCAGCGTGGTTTCGTGCTCCAACGTAGATTCATTTTCCATGACCCCATTGTGAGCAGGTTTCCCGGCTGATTCCAGTAACCCAGCCGGGAAACCCAGGTAACACTTTGGCTTAGGCGTTGGCTGCCTCAAGCACCGCGATAGGGGCCACGATGTCGCGGGCGGGGAACGACGGCGGGTTGACCCCTGCCATCTCCTCCATCACGCGGACAACCTGGCAGGAGTAGCCGAACTCGTTGTCGTACCAGACGTACACAACCAGGTTCTTGTCGTTGGAAATCGTGGCGAGCCCGTCCACGATGCCGGCCCGGCGGGACCCTACGAAGTCCGTGGAAACCACATCCGGCGAATCGATGTAGTCGATCTGCTTGCGCAGCTGCGAGTGCAGGGACATCTCGCGGAGGTAGTCGTTCACTTCGTCGCGCGTGGTGCCGTTGGCGAGGTTGAGGTTGAGGATGGCCATGGACACATCCGGCGTAGGAACGCGGATGGCGTTGCCGGTGAGCTTCCCCTGCAACTCGGGGAGGGCTTTGGCTACGGCCTTGGCTGCGCCGGTCTCCGTGATCACCATGTTCAGGGCAGCGGAGCGTCCGCGGCGGTCGCCCTTATGGAAGTTGTCGATCAGGTTCTGGTCGTTCGTGAACGAGTGAACGGTCTCGACGTGCCCGTGGATAATCCCGAACTTGTCGTTCAGTGCCTTCAGCACAGGGGTGATGGCGTTGGTGGTGCAGGAGGCGGCAGTGACGATCTTGTCTTCGTCGGTGATGTCGGACTGGTTGATGCCGTGCACGATGTTCTTGAGGTCGCCCTTGCCGGGAGCGGTCAGGAGGACGCGGGCAACACCCTTGCTCTGCAGGTGCTGGGAGAGGCCATCGGCGTCACGCCAGCGTCCGGTGTTGTCCACCACCAGTGCGTCCTTGATGCCGAATGCGGTGTAGTCCACCGTGGCGGGGTTGTCAGAGTAGATCACCTGGATCTGCACGCCGTTGGCCGTGATGGTGTTGGCTTCCTCGTCCACCCGGATGGTGCCTTCGAAGGAACCGTGGACGGAGTCGCGGCGCAGCAAGCTGGCGCGCTTGACGAGGTCGTTCTCGGCACCCTTGCGCACAACGATCGCACGGAGGCGCAGCCCGTGCCCGCCGCCTGCCTTTTCGATCAGGAGGCGGGCGAGGAGACGGCCGATGCGGCCAAAGCCATAGAGGACGACGTCGGTGCTGGTGCGGTCGTCCGCACCGCGCTTGCCCACAACGTCAGCCAACTCCGCGCGAAGGAACTCGTCCAGGGAAACAGAGCCGTTCTCTGCACGGTACTTTTCGGTCAGGCGCGCGATGTCGATCGCCGCAGCGCCGAGCTCCAGCTCAGCCAAGGCGTTCAGCAGGGGCGCGGTCTCTTCGAGCAGCAGCTCTGTATTGCTCATCCGGCGGGCGAAGCGGTGGGCCTTCAGGATGTTCATGGTGGACTTGTTGATCAGGCTTCGGCCGTGGATGCTGGTGACCACGTTGTTTTCCCGGTACAGCCGGCCGATCACCGGAATCATGGCCTCGGCGAGGGCCTCCCGGCCCATCCACTTATCAAGACAAGAATCTGACGTCTGGCTCACAGAACTACCTTCCTTGGGTCAACCACATACGTCTTCGTATGCAGATGGCGTCGGCCGCCCGGAGTAGTCCTGCGGCACATGCGCTGCGGGCTTCGGTCCACCCACGGCGCCTTGAACGAGAGCAAAGAAAATCCGCCGGCTGCGAACGCAGACCCGGCGGCAGAACTTCTACGTTCAGTAACTATTCTAGGGCGGGATCACGGCGCAGTGGCCGCCCGGATGCGTGAAATCACTCACACGGGTGTCCCGTAGACTCCCGGTGTGAATCATCCAGTGCGGCGCGAGCTGCTCCGCCAAGCGCTCCTGGCCCGAAAGGGCGGCCGCATCGGCACCGGCGGCCGGGGTGCCGTGGCCCTGCGTTTCGACGACGGCGCACGCGACTTCAGGGACAAGGTGCTTCCGCTCCTGGTTGAGCGCAACCTGCCGTTCACCCGGGTCACCACCACGCAACGGATCGGCACCGTGCCCACCGAGAGCGATACCTGGCAAAACATCCAGCACTACTGCCTCCAGCACGGCGGCGAGGTGTGGAACCATGGCGCCACCCACAAGGACGCGTCCGGGGACGACGCCTTGCACCAGGAAATCGTGGGGGCACTGCAGGATCTCCGCAGTTTCCTGCCCCGCATACCGATCGACTGCTTCGCTCCCCCGGGCGGTTCCAGCATCCGTTATGACGGCCATATGCCTTCCCGGACGGTGGCAGCCTGGGCTGGAACCTTTGCAGGCAGGCTGATCAACGACTTCCACGCCCTGGCCTCCGGGTATTTCCCGGACAGCTATTACAGGCCGCTGGATGGCGTGCTGCGGGACGGGCAGAACCACTACAGCCTGGACCTGTACACGGAGGCAGCTCGGGCAACAGCTTTGGTGGACCGTGCCCGGGAGTGGAGGGCCGGCGTCGTCATGATGTGGCACGCCAACAACCTTGGCGTCAAGGACCGGCAGTCCATGGAGGCGTTCACGGCCACTCTGGACTATCTCGTAGAACAAAGGGACCAGGGTTCGCTGTTGGTTTTGACGGTATCAGGGCTGGCCGCGGCCGACGCCTCAAGCACGCATCGGGACAACATCCTGGTCACGGATTCGGGCAACCCCTTCGCGGAATCCATCCCTTATCCGCAGTACCGGCAGAACATTCCCGGCTCAACCCGTGAGCTGACGGCTACAGTCTCAGCACCCGCAGGGACAGCCGTAGCATCGGTGATCGGTGAATCGACACGCCACCATGTGGTCCCGGTTGGGGGCACCTTGTACCTGCGCCATCTGGCAACCGTCCCCCTTGATGTGAAGTCCTTGGATATCGCGATCAATGCGGCCAGCCGGGACGTCAGGCTCGTCCCGGTCTAGGCAACACTGCGTACGGGGCCACATAATGCTCCCGTTACGCTGCGAAGGTGAACAAACTCTCAGTACTGGCTGACCACAGCGATGGGTCCGGGAACAGCATCGAGTGTTCAAGGGCCATTGAAACCGGCATCGCGGTGACCTTTCGAGGCGGGAACAACCGCATTATCGTCGCGGAGGGCGCCCGTATTGCCAAGCTGCAGGCCGTCTTTGACTGCGACAACGGCACGCTCATCATCGGCCCCAGCAGCAAGTCGCCGTTCAGCATGAACGTGCGGATCGGCCAGGATTCAACGGTACGCACAGGTGCAGACCTGACCACCACCAGCGTCGCCGTGGTCAGCGCCGTGGAGGGAGCCGCCGTCACGTTCGGCGACGACGTCATGATCGCCAGCAGCACCCAGTTCCGGACCGACGACGGGCACCCCATCTTCGATGTCGCCACCGGCCGCCGCGTCAATCCTGCCAGGGACGTCGTCATTGGCAACCACGTCTGGTTTGGGGGCCAGGCTGTGGCCCTCGGCGGCGCACACGTGGGCGACGGCTCGGTGATCGGGTTCCGCAGCGTGGTGACCGGGACTGTTCCCAACAACGTCATCGCCGTGGGTTCACCTGCCCGCGTGGTCCGGCGCGACGTGGCATGGGAAAGGCCGCACCTTTCCTTCACCAGTCCCCCGTACAAGCCGGATGCCGCGTCCGTTGCCAGGAGCGAGGAGTACTGGAACCTGACTGCGGAGGATGTCCCCATCTTCGAAGAACTCAGCGGCTGGCACGACCACCATTGACAGGCGGGATGTGGATGGGTTGACCGATACGCCGGGTTCTGTCATCCCGAGCCGTTACCGGCATGGGAGTGGCGGCCATCCATCTACGAACGCCGTTGCCGACGCCCTCCAGCAGCCTACCCGGACACTCGGGCGGGCAGCCCTCGAACGTGTCCTGTCTGGCCTTGCTCCGGGTGGGGTTTACCTAGCCTCCCCGGTCACCCAGGGAGCTGGTGGTCTCTTACACCGCCGTTTCACCCTTACCTGCCAACCAACCGGTGCAGGCACCGATCGGCGCAGGCGGTCTGTTTTCTGTGGCACTTGCCTGCGGGTTACCCCGAGTGGGCGTTACCCACCACCCTGCCCTGTGGAGCCCGGACGTTCCTCGAGCCACTTTCGTGGCGCGCGACCGCCTGGTCAACCCATCCGCCGTACAGTCTACCGGCGTCCAGAGCCATGCCCTGACACCGGTAATATCGACTGGTGCTGATTCTCCTGCCGCCTTCCGAAGGCAAGACTCCCGCTGCCAAAGGACCTTCCATCGACTGGGAAGCGCTGAGCTTCCCGGACTTGAACACCTCCCGGGCGAAGGTCCTGGAGGCGCTGGGTACCGTCAGCGCGCATGAAGACGCCCTCGCGTTGCTGGGCGTCGGCGCCTCGCTGCGTGACGACGTCGAACGCAACACCAGGCTCCACTCGGAACCTGCCGCGCCGGCCCACCAGGTCTACTCCGGCGTCCTGTACGACGCCTTGGGCTACAACAGCCTGACCTCTACGCAGCGCCGCAAGGCTGCCGAATCAATCCTGGTGGTTTCCGCCCTGTGGGGTGCCATCGGCTTTGGCGACCATGTGCCCGCCTACCGGCTGTCCATGGGAACCGCACTGCCCGACGTCGGACGCCTCGCCTCCTACTGGAAGCCGCAACTGGCCGCCGCCCTCGCCAATCGCTCCGAAGGTGAGCTGCTGGTTGATTGCCGGTCCAGTACCTATGCGGCCGCTTGGGCGCCGCCGGCAGAACAAACGGTGACGGTCAACGTGTTCACTGAAGCCAAGGGCAAGCGCACGGTGGTGAGCCACTTCGCCAAGCACACCCGCGGTGAACTGGCCCGGCACCTGCTGACCAGGCGCGGAAAGGCTCCCGCCACCCCCACTCAGCTCCTGAAGGCAGCCAGCGAGGTGTGGACCAGCGAGCTCGTCGAGGGCACGGCCCGCAAACCGCACGCCCTCAACATCATCCTGGCCGCTTAGTTCCACTCCGCCGAGCGGACAAGGATGCAGCCGGAGTCGGGGCAGAACACGATGTCGTCCTCGGCCGCCGCCTTGACTTCGGCGAGGTCGCCGGGGCTGAGCGTCATTCCCGAGCCTTCCGACTTTCCATGGAACAGACGGGCAGCACCCACGCCACGCTTGGCAATGGTCTTCTCATAAATGGCCACCATGCCCTGGTCCAGGGCCTCCGCGAAGGCAGCCCGTTCGCCACGGAGAATTGTTTCCTCCGACGCGATGCGGGCAATCTCCTGGTCCAGCTCGGCCCGGATGCTCCCAAACGAACCTTGGATGTCGTCCACGATCGCCTGCTGGGCAGCTTGGCGTTCGCGGAGCCCGTCCAGGCGCTCGAGGATCTCCAACTCCACATCTTCCAGGTCCGAGCGGCGCTTGTTAAGGGACGCGATGTCGTTCTGGAGCGCAACCAGGTCCTTGGACAGTCCGGTGCCGCTGTTGAGCCGGGCTTCATCACGCTCGATGCGGGTGACCACCTGCTCCACATCCGCTTCCGAACGCCGCAACTCCGCCTCGGAATCGTGGACCGCAAGCTTCGCCGCGCCCAGTTCGCCGTTCGCCACATTCAGGGCGTCCTGCAGGTCGGTGATGCGGGGATCGTTCTCCAGTACCTTCCGCTGGCCCGCCAGCGACTTCAGCTTGGCATCAAGGCCCTGCAGTTCAAGCAATTTGAGTTGTTCTGCCGGTGCTGCCTTCGCCACGCTTACCTCCACCTGTTTGTTGCCGGCACCGCTGGTCAGTGCCGGCCGCTGTCTTGTTGATGCTAGTCCCCGCCGGGAGTCAGGATGAAGTCCCAGGGATCGCTGTTGGTGCTGCTGACACGGATCTCTACATCGTGCCCTTGATCCTTAAGTACGTTCGACAACGCTTCGGCGGCCACAGGCAACCAGAGCCATTCGCTGGCGAAGTGCGAAACGTCAAGAAGGTATGGCCGGTCGTTGACAGCCGCTTCGCGGGCTTCCGAGGCCGGGTGGTGCCGCATGTCGGCAGTCACGTAAACGTCGGCCTGGTTGGCCCGAACGGCATCGAAGAGGCTGTCACCGGCGCCGCCGCACACTGCAACGCGCCGTACCAATCCGTCCTTGTCGCCCGCCACGCGCACGCCCCCTGCAACGGCCGGCAGCACGCCGAAGACCTTGGCGGCGAAATCTCCGAGGGTCATGAGTTCGGGCAGATCGCCAACCCTGCCGATTCCTTCCTCGGGAAGGCCGTTTGCGGCCGTGGTCAGCGGGCTGACGTCGGCCAGGCCAAAGGCGTCCGCCAGGACATCGGAGACTCCCCCAACGGCTGAGTCGCCATTGGTGTGGACTGTCAGCAACCCGGTTCCGGCCTCGATCAGGCGATGGACGGCCAGGCCTTTCGCAGTGGTGGCCGCTACCGAGTTCACGCCCCTGAGCAGCAAGGGATGGTGGGTAATCAGGAGTTCGGCACCCCAACCAATGGCCTCGTCGATCACTTCAAGCGTCGGATCCACAGCGAAAAGGACCTTGGTCACCGGGGAGTCAGGCCGCCCCACGACAAGGCCAACCTCATCCCAGTCTTCGGCCAGGGACTCCGGCCAGAGTTCCTCCACAGCCAGGAGCACCTGGCCCAGGGTCGGTTCACCGTTGTCTTCAACTGTTCCGGCATCGTCGCTGGAGTCCGCATCGGAATGGGCGGTGTCTACTGCTTCCATACTCTTATTCTTACCTACTGCAACGGATCGGTCAGGGTGTGACCTGCCACCAAGCCCAGCATCCTGTCGATCTCCGTCACCGTCCCGTAAGGTGTTGCGGGAATCATCAGTCCGTCCCATCCATTGAAGAGATCATGAAAACTTTCGTACTTGGCGGCGGCTGCTTCTGGTGCCTCGATGCCGTCTACCAGAAGACCCGCGGCGTTCAGTCTGTCGTTTCCGGTTACACCGGAGGCCATCTCCGCAACCCCGACTATTACGAGGTCTGTTCCGGGACCACCGGCCACGCAGAGGTGGTGGCAGTGACCTTCGACGAATCCGTGGTGCCCGCCGAAGTCATCCTGGACATGTTCTTCGCCCTGCACGACCCCACCACACTGAACCGCCAGGGATACGACGTCGGCACCCAGTACCGCTCGTCCATGTTCTACACCACCACCGAGGAGAAGATCCTTTTCGAGGAAGCAATCGAAAGGGCGCAGTCCCTGTGGCAGCATCCGATCGTGACGGAGGTCAGCCGCCTGGGCGACTTCTACGAAGCCGAGGATATCCACCAGAACTACTACGCAAAGTTCCCAAACCAAGGCTATTGCCAGGTGATTATTAACCCGAAGCTGGCAAAAGCCCGGAAATATTACTCTGCATGGCTAATTGCTTAGCAGGGTTTCGGCGCTGCTGGTTAGGCTGACCTCAGCATTCCCTCTTCAGAGATAGGCATACATTTTCATGGCAAGGATCTACGACGACGTCACCCAGCTGGTTGGACGCACCCCGCTTGTCCGCTTGAACCGCCTTACCGAAGGACTTGGCGCAACTGTTGCAGTCAAGCTTGAGTTCTACAACCCGGCCAACAGCGTCAAGGACCGCATTGGCGTAGCCATCATCGACGCCGCCGAAAAGTCCGGCGCCCTGAAGCCTGGCGGAACGATCGTCGAAGGTACGTCCGGCAACACCGGCATCGCTTTGGCCCTTGTTGGTGCCGCCCGCGGTTACAAGGTCATCCTGACCATGCCGGAGACCATGTCCACCGAGCGCCGTGTCATGCTCCGCGCCTACGGCGCCGAGATCGTGCTGACACCGGGTTCCGAAGGCATGCGTGGCGCCGTGGAAAAGGCCCAGGAAATTGTGGCCAACACCGAGAACTCCATTTGGGCACGCCAGTTCGCCAACGAGGCCAACCCGCAGGTCCACCGCGAAACCACTGCCGAAGAAGTCTGGGCCGACACCGACGGCGAAGTGGACATCTTCGTCTCCGGCGTGGGCACCGGCGGAACCATTACCGGCGTCGGACAGGTCCTCAAGGAGCGCAAGCCTGGCGTCCAGATCGTGGCCGTGGAGCCCAAGGACTCCCCCATCCTCAACGGTGGCGCACCCGGTCCGCACAAGATCCAGGGCCTCGGAGCGAACTTCGTTCCCGAGATCCTGGACACCAACGTCTACGACGAAGTGCTCGACGCCACCCTGGAAGACTCTGTCCGCGTTGCACGCGAACTCGGTGCCCGCGAAGGCATCCTTGGCGGCATCTCCTCCGGCGCCATCGTCTGGGGCGCCTTGGAACTGGCCAAGCGACCGGAAAACGCGGGCAAGCTGATCGTTGCCGTGGTCTGCGACTTCGGCGAACGTTACATCTCCACGGTCCTGTTTGACGATATCCGCGGCTGATTCTTCATCCGCGAATAATCATTCCTGTAGAAAGGTCTTTGTGAGTTTCTTCGCAAGGCTTAAGGAAGACCTCGACGCCGCCCGGTCACACGACCCGGCGGCTCGAGGCTCTTTTGAGAACTTTTTTGCCTATTCCGGCCTCCATGCCATCTGGGCACACCGCTTGACCCACAAGCTGTGGCAGAACCCGGCACTCCGCTTCCCGGCCCGCCTGATTTCGCAGCTTGCACGCTTCCTCACCGGTATCGAGATCCACCCTGGAGCCACCATCGGCCGCCGCTTCTTCATTGACCACGGCATGGGAGTGGTGATCGGCGAGACCTCCGAAATCGGCGACGACGTGATGATCTACCACGGGGTGACCCTTGGGGGACGGTCCCTGGCCAAGGTCAAACGCCACCCCACCATCGGCGACCGCGTGACCATCGGCGCCGGAGCGAAAGTCCTGGGACCCATCACCATCGGCGCGGACAGCGCCGTGGGCGCCAACGCAGTGGTGGTCAAGAACGCTCCCCCGGAGTCCATCATCACCGGCGTTCCAGCCACGTGGCGGCACCGCGACGCCAAGTCCGAAACCAAGCCTGCCGTCGACCCGGCCGAGTACTACATCGAGTACCGGATCTAGCTGCCCAACCGCTGGTAAAGGCTTCCAAGGACCCGGTCGAAAATCCGGTCCGGAAGTATCCTCCGCAGCGCCAGAACGCTCCAGGCCCCCCTGCCCACCGGGTATCGGGTCCTGGGGCGTTTTGCAGTTGCTGCCCGGACAACAGCCTGGGAAACAACCCGCGATGGCGTAGCCAGCACATGCCCCGACGTTGACGCCAGGGCGTTGGCCACGACGTGCGCTTGCGGGCCATAGGGGCCGTCTCCCGAGCGGTACAGCAACGCCTCCCCCGCGATGGTTCCCCATTCAGATTCCGTGCCTGCGGGCTCGATGATCACCACGTCGATCCCGTGCGGTTTTAGCTCAAGCCGCAGGGAATCGCTCATGCCCTCCACTGCGAACTTGGTTCCGTGGTACCAGGCACCGAGCGGCTCGTACATCTTCCCGCCAATGGATGAGATGTTGATGATCCGGCCCGCGCCCGTTCGCCGCATACCCGGGATGACGAGCTGGCACATCCGTGCCAGGCCCATGACGTTGACCTCGAATTGCCGCCGGCCCTCGGCCAACGGAACCTCTTCCACCGAGCCGTAGGAGCCGTAGCCTGCGTTGTTGACCAGGACGTCCACCTGGCCGTGGTCCGCCTCCACTGCCGCTACCGCAGCGGCCATGGATTGGTCGTCGGTCACGTCCAAGGCCAGGACCGTGATTCCGAGCCTCTTCAAGGGCTCCATTCGTTCGACGCGGCGGGCACCGGCGTAGACGGCGAAACCCTTGGCAGCCAGGTCCCGTGCCACCTCGAACCCAATGCCTGACGAGGCACCGGTCACCAAGGCAGCACGCTTGTTCATGGATTGGCTCCTCGGGTTGGTGGATCTCCGGGCCTTCGGCACTGCGGGTACAACAGGAAAAGGCCGGTCCCTCCCAGACTACTGGGAGGGACCGGCCTTTCCATGGGCGAAACTAGTGGGTGTCGACTGCCGAAACTTCGGACTTGTCTTCGCCCCACAGGGTGTGGAACGTGCCTTCGGCGTCAACGCGGCCGTAGGTGTGTGCACCGAAAAGGTCGCGCTGGCCCTGGATCAGGGCAGCGGCAACGCGCTTGCGGCGCAGGCCGTCGTAGTACGCGAGCGAGGAGGAGAACACCGGTACCGGAATGCCCAACTGGACGGCGGTGGCCACCACGCGGCGCCAGGCCGGAAGAACCTCGGCGATCGCCTTGGTGAACGCCGGAGCGAAGAGCAGGTTGGCCGGCTTCTCTTCGGCGGCGTAGGCCTTGGTGATGTCCTTGAGCAGTTCCGCCCGGATGATGCAGCCTGCACGCCACAGGGAGGCGATCTCGTCCAGCTTGAGGTCCCAGCCGTATTCCTTCGCGGCCGAAGTCAGCATGTCCAGGCCCTGGGCGTAGGAAACCAGCTTGGAGGCGTACAGCGCCTGGCGGACGTCCTCAACGAACGTCTCGGGGATTTCGACGGCGGCTTCCTCACCGGCGAGCAGTTCCTGGCCCAGCTTGCGCTGTTCTGCCTGGGAAGACAGGGCACGCGCGAACACGGACTCCGCAATGCCCGAAACCGGCGAACCGAGTTCCAGGGCGGAAATGACCGTCCAGCGGCCCGTGCCCTTCTGGCCGGCAGCGTCCACCACGACGTCAACGAACGGCTTGCCGGTCTTGGCATCGACGTGGCCCAGGACCTCGGCGGAGATTTCGATCAGGAAGGAGGACAGATCGCCCTTGTTCCACTCAGCGAAGATCTTGGACTGCTCGGCCGGCTCAATGCCCGCACCGGAGCGGAGGAGGTCGAAGGCTTCGCCGATGACCTGCATGTCGGCGTACTCGATGCCGTTGTGGACCATCTTCACGAAGTGTCCGGCACCGTCGGTACCAACCCAGGCGCAGCAGGGTTCGCCGTCCACCTTGGCGGAGATCTTCTCCAGCAGCGGGCCGAGTGCGTCGTAGGACTCGCGGGAACCACCAGGCATGATGGACGGGCCGTTCAGCGCGCCCTCCTCACCACCGGAGACGCCAACGCCCACAAAGTGCAGGTCCTTCTTGGCCAGGGCAGCTTCGCGGCGGCGGGTGTCCTCGTAGTGCGAGTTACCGGCATCGATGATGATGTCCCCTGCCTCAAGCAAAGGCTCAAGCTGCTCGATCACGTTGTCCACCGGAGCACCGGCCTTGACCATGATCAGGACGCGGCGCGGCTTTTCCAGCGAGTCAACGAGTTCCTGCAGCGTTTCCGTGCGGATGAAGTCGCCTTCGGAGCCGTGCTTCTCCAGCAGGGCGTCGGTCTTTTCCACGGAGCGGTTGTGAAGTGCCACAGTGAAGCCGTTGCGGGCAAGGTTACGGGCCAGGTTGGCGCCCATCACCGCTAGGCCGGTGACACCGATGTGTGCTGACATCAAAACTCCAATTCGATCGTGTGCATTCAGTCCTGCGGGCATGCAGGAAACGATTTTGATAAACAGGGGCTGTAATAAACCATACGTATTTAAGCCGTGGGCCGGAAGCATGGCCCACGTTGTGGGACACTGCCGCGTCATAAACAGTCTAGGTTGCGGCCGTTCCGTCCGGCATCGGATCCCGGTTGCGGCCGTTCCGTCCGGCATCGGATCCCGGTCGCACCCACGCACGCTGCGCGCGAAGGACCTTCGCCCGCCACTATGCTTACCTCTATGTCAACCAGCCTCCACCACCGCGCCGTCGAGCACCTGGGTACCCGGATCGTCGGCGGCACCCTGCCAACAGGGCATGTCATGCTGGCGGAGCATTTGGAAGACGAATTGAACGTCTCGCGCTCGGTGGTGCGCGAGGCCGTTCGCGTGCTTCAGTCCCTCGGCCTCGTCGAGACCATCAAGCGGGTGGGCATCCGGGTCCTGCCAGCCCACCGCTGGAACCCCTTCGACCCGTTGGTGATCCGCTGGCGCCTTGCCGGCGAAGGACGCGGCGCGCAGTTGAGGTCGCTCGCAGAGTTGCGTTCCGCCGTCGAGCCTGTGGCCGCGGAACTTGCCGCCGACAACGCACCGGCAACCCTCAGGCAGGAGCTCGTGGACATCTCCCTGGCCATGAAGAAGTCCGGCGATGCCGGAGACATGGCTACGTTCCTGGATCTGGATATCCGGTTCCACGCCTTGGTCCTTTCCGGATCCGGCAACGAGATGTTCGCCAACCTGATCGGCCAGGTAACGGAGACCTTGACGGGCCGGACAGTGCACGGTTTGATGCCGGAGCACCCACAGCAGCAAGCGCTGCAGTGGCACATCGACGTCGCCCATGCGATCCACGACGGCGACGGCCCCCGCGCCCGCGAAGCCTCCGGCAGGATCATGAAGCAGACCATCGCGGAGCTGGCCCCCAGCTGGGACGGCCAGCCCCGCGTTTTTGTGCCGGTGGCCCGGAATTAGTCCTGGAAGTTCAGGAGGACCTTGCCGGATTCGGCGGAGTTCCTGGCGACTTCGAAGGCTTCCAGTCCGTGCGCGAGGTCGAATTCGTGCGTGACTACCGGATCCACTGACAACGAACCGTCAGCCAACGCGGCGATGACCTGGTCGATTTCGTCGTTGAAGCGGAACGAGCCCAGCAATTCCAGCTCGCGGGTGATGGCCAGCGAAATGAACACGGGCTGCGGGCCGGACGGCAGAAGACCCACCATCACCACCTTGCCGCCGCGGGTGGCACCCTTGATGGCTGACGCGAGGCCGAAGTGGCTGCCCGAGGACTCAATGACGATGTCCGCGTCCACTGCGGCGATCGCCTCGGCGTCGTCACCCTTCAGGACGGCATCGGCGCCCACGGCCCGGGCGATTTCCAGTGGCTTGTCATGCATGTCGACGGCGACAATCCGGGACGCTCCGGCCCGCTTCAGGACGGCGACCGTCAAGGCACCGATTGGGCCGCTGCCGATCACCAGGGCGCTCTTGCCAGCTACATCACCGGCGCGGGCTACGGCGTGCCAGGCGACGCTCGCCGGCTCCACCAGGGCGGCTGTCCGCAGGTCCAGGGACGCGGGCAGTTCGCGCAGCATGCGGGAGGGAAGGTTGGCGTAGCGGCTGAAGGCACCGTCAGTGTGGGGGTAACGCGCTGCACTGCCCAGGTAGGTGCATCCCGGGGAGAGGTTGGGCCGGTCCTCGGGGTACCTGGCCTCGCCCGGCGCTGGAGTGGCAGGGTGGACAGCCACGGGCGTGCCGACGCCCGGACCGCTTCCGTCTGCTGCCTGCTGCACTACCACGCCAACGATTTCGTGTCCGAGCACCATGGGTGCCTTGAGGATGGACTCACCGGCTGCCCCGTGCAACCAGTAGTGGAGGTCGGATCCGCAGATGCCGCCGTAGGCGATCTCCACGATCGACTCGTCGGCTGCCGGCGTCGCCAGCGGGATGTCTTCGATGCGGAGGTCGCCTTTGCCGTGGGCAACCACTGCGGGTCCGGAGGAAGGAAGTGCGATGCCCATCAGACCACCACCGTCATTCCACCGTCGACGAAGATGGTTTGGCCGTTGACGAAGTTCGAAGCCTGCGAGGCGAGCCATACCGTGGGGCCTGCCAGGTCGGCAACGGTACCCCAGCGGTTGGCCGGCGTGCGGCCGAGGATCCAGGAGTTGAAGTCGGAATCGTCAACCAGGTTCTGCGTCATTTCCGTGTGGATGTACCCCGGGGCGATGCCGTTGATCTGGAGACCGGAAGCCGCCCATTCGGCCGTCATGGCACGGGTGAGGTTACGCAAGCCACCCTTGGCAGCGACGTACGGTGCAATGGTGGGACGGGCCAGGTCCGTCTGGACGGAGCAGATGTTGATGATCTTGCCCTGGCCACGGGGAATCATGTGGCGGGCAGCCTCGCGGCCCACCAGGAAGGCGCTGGTGAGGTCCGTGGTGATGACCCGATCCCAGTCCTTGACGTCCAGGTCCAGCATGGGGACGCGGTGCTGGATTCCGGCGTTGTTCACCAGGATGTCCAGGGGGCCGACGTTCTTTTCGATCCACTCCACGCCTTCAGCGGCGGACGCGGCATCGGTGACGTCGAACGCACGGCTGTGTACGCGTCCTTCCGGGTACTCAGCGGCCATGGCCTGGTGCGCGGATTCCAGCCGCTCGGTGCTGATGCCGTTGAGCACCACCGTCGCACCGGCATCTGCCAGGCCACGGGCCAGCGCGTTGCCGATCCCGCGGCTCGAGCCCGTGACCAACGCAATGCGCCCGGTCAGGTCGAATAGTCCACTCATGGTTCTTTGTTTTCCTTCTTGGTTGGTGCCGGTTTAATTGGAGACCTGCGACGCGGGAGATGCCGCGCCCAGGTTGGCTATTGCCTGCCGCACGACGGCGAGGTCCTGGTCCCCCAGGCCCTGCCGCTTCAGTTCGGCATAGAGTTCAATCGCCGCCGTGGCCATGGGAACCGCGGAGCCTGCTGCCCTGGCACTGTCCAGCAGGAATCCGAGGTCCTTGTGCATGAACTTGGCCGGGCCGGTGGGCGTGTAGTCCTTGGCCGCGAGCCGGGGTCCCACGACCTCCAGGACACGGCTGCCCGCCAGGCCTCCGGACAACACGTCATAGAGGGCTGCCACATCCATGCCCGAACGTTCGGCGAGTTCCGCCGCCTCGGCAAGTGCCGCCGTCGTGCTTCCGACGATCAGCTGGTTGCACGCCTTGGCGAGCGAGCCCGACCCCAGGGGACCCATTCGTCGAACGGTGGTGCCCATGGTGGAGAAGAGCGGTTCGAGCCGTTGGAAATCAGCCTCCGAGGCGCCCACCATGATGGCGAGGGTTCCATCGCGGGCGCCCACCGTGCCACCGCTGACGGGGGCGTCGACCACCACGGCATTGCCGCCGCTGGCCACCTCCACGGTTTCGCCAAAGCGCTGTACTTCTGTTGGGGAGACGCTGCTCATGACGACGACGGCGGTCCCCGGCTTGGGTGGCGCCGCCCGCCAGGAGTCGAGCAGGCCGGAGGCGGCAGCCTCGATGAAGGGCAAGTCGGGGAGCATGAAGATCACGGTGGGCTGGTCCCGCAGATCGGCGACGCTTGCTGCGCGTGCGACATCCAGATCGTTGAACGCTGCGCTCGAGCGGTTCCATGCGGTCACGTCCCAGCCGGCCGCGGCGATGCTGGCCGCCATGGGGCCACCCATGAGACCCAGACCTACAAATCCCACGCTCTTACTCGTCATGGAGCCGATCCTCACTTCCTCGTGCAACAGGCACTGGTGCCTCAGCTAATGTGCCCAAATGATGGAACTCTGTTCAATATCCTAGCCTCCATTCAGTATGATGAACACCATGACGACTGATGAACTTACCATCGCGATCGCTGTACCCCTCGAGGCTGAGTACGTAGAGCAAATCCGCGCCATAGACCCTTCCGTGACGGTTCTGTACGAGCCGGACCTGCTGCCGCCGGAACGTTTTCCCGCCGACCACGCCGGCGACCCGGACTTCAAGCGCACCCCTGAGCAGGAGGAACGCTACTGGGCCATGCTCAACAAAGCACAAGTCCTCTACGGCTTCCCCAACGAAAGCCCTGCCGGCCTGGCGCGGATTGCCCAAAGCAACCCGCACCTGCAGTGGATCCATGCCATGGCAGCAGGCGCCGGTGGAGCCGTCAAAGCCTCGGGACTCGACACTGAAACGCTCCGCAAGTTCCACGTCACCACCTCCGCCGGCGTGCACGCGCTGCCCCTCGCAGAGTTCTCCGCCTTCGGTATCCTCAACGGCTTCAAGCGCAGCGCCGAGATGGCACAGGACCAGGCAGCCAAGGTCTGGCCGGCCCTGCGCACGCCCACCAAGCTTGCCAACGGTTCCAAGGTGGTCATCGCGGGCCTCGGCGAGATCGGCATGGAAACAGCCCGTATCTCCCGGGCCCTGGGCATGAGGGTCAGCGGCACCAAGCGCAACGTCGAGGCCATTGAGGGCATCGACCAAGTGACCACCAACGACGGCCTTGCCGGCCTGGTGGCCGACGCCGATGCCGTGGTGAACACGCTGCCCGGCACCCCCTACACGGAAAAGCTGTTCAGCACGGAGATTTTCTCGGCCATGAAGCCTGGAGCCGTCTTCGTCAACGTCGGCCGCGGCACCGTGGTGGACGAGGACGCGCTCCTCGAAGCCCTCAACAACGGGCAGGTCTCCTACGCGTGCCTGGACGTTTTCGCCGTTGAACCGCTCCCCCAGGACAGCCCGCTCTGGAACCACCCGAAGGTCCTCGTCTCCCCGCACACCTCGGCGCTCAGCACCGCGGAAAACCGGCTCATCGCCGAGCGCTTCTGCAGCAACCTGCGCACGTTCATCGACGGTGGCGAACTGCCGCACCTCGTGGACCCGGTGCACTTTTACTAAGCCAGCACGGCAGCCAAAAGGGCCCCCGCTCCCTCACAGGAGCGGGGGCCTTTTGCGCTGCTTCGGCTGCTACTTGGCGTCTTCCGTGCTGACCAGGTCACGGCCAACCGTTTCCGGCGTGAAGAACGTGGTGACAAAGGAAATCAGTGCAAGGACCAACGAATACACAGCGAGGACCAGCCAGGAATGATTGGTTGCCGCAAGGAGGACGGCGCCCAGCAGTGGGGCCACACCACCGGCAATAACAGCCGAGATCTCGCGGCTCATGGCAACACCCGTGAAGCGGTACTGGGATCCGAACAGTTCGGGAAGCAGCGGGCACTGGGGACCGAGCATCGACTGGACGCCGATGGCAATTCCGACCGCCATGACCACCCACACCAAGGTGACGTTGCCAAGGGTGACGAGGTAAAAGGCAGGAACGGCAATGATGGCCTGGAACAGGGCTCCGTAGCGGTAAACCGGGACCCGGCCGAAGCGGTCCGACAAGGCACCGAAAGTTACCACCAGGATCGCCGCGAAACCCGCCGCAATGAGCAGGCCAACAGGCCCGATGGAGTTGTTGCCGGCGAAGACGCCCGCCGGCATGCTCATGAACGAGACAAGCAATGCAGAGTAGATCGAAGAGTTTCCGTTCTCGCCCATCCGCAGCCCGATGCCCACCAGGACGTTCTTCTTCGAGTGCTTCCACAGGGCCCCGATGGGATTCTTGACCACATTCTTGTGCTTCTCGAGTTCCTGGAAAGCAGGCGTCTCCTTCAACTTCAGACGGATGAAGACCGCAACGGCAATGAGGATGAAGCTGGCAAGGAACGGTACGCGCCACAACCATCCTTGCAGCACCGACTTGTCTGCCATGGCAATGAGGGCAAACGTTCCGGCGCCGAGCAGGGTACCCAGCTGGATCCCGACGAACGGCAGGGAAGCAAAGAAACCACGACGGCGGCGCGGTGCGACTTCCGAGATGAGCGTGGTGGCACCCGCCTGTTCAGCACCCGCGCCCAGTCCCTGGATGATGCGCAGGACAACGAGCAAAACGGCACCGAGCATACCCGCCTGCTCAAAGGTAGGCAGGAGGCCGATGGCGAAGCTAGCAAGGCCCATCATGCCGATGGTCAGGAGCAGCACCATTTTGCGGCCAAAACGATCGCCGATGAAACCGAAGAAAATGCCACCAAAGGGCCGCGCCGCAAACCCGACGCCATACGTGGCGAACGACGCGATCAATGCGCCGCTGTCGCCCAAAGGCTTGAAGAACAATGGCCCAAAGATCAAAGCAGAAGCCAGGCCGTAAATGTAGAAGTCGTAGTACTCCAGAGCGGAGCCTACGGAACTGGCCAGCGTCGCCCTGCGCAGCTGCTCCGGTTCAACAACAGCGTCGTCAGCTTCTGCTGCGAGCTTTGCATTGGTTCGAGTAATCACAAGCACTCCCTCAACATCGCGCCAGGCCCCCGTTGGCCCGGCGAGATAGTGATGGCATCAACCGCCAAGGTCACTATGTTGAACAGCGTACAGCGAGTTGAATCACATGCCAAGGTTGTAATCAGATTTAATGAAAGCTATTCGCGGGCTAGCCCATGGGATTACCCAGTGACCGCGCCAGTTCCTTCAGTTCCTTGACCATGAGCGCACCTTGCTCATCCGAATAGGTCGCCTTCAGCGCCGTGACGGAAAGGCCGAGGCTTGGACCGTGCGCGCCATGGGTGGGAACGGGTACGGCCAGGCAGACGACTCCCACGGTGGACTCTTCATCCTCGAAGGCGAAGCCCTGTTTACGGATGGTGGAAATCTGGGCCTTGAGTTCTTCGGCCGTCCGCAGCGAGTTCGCCGTCATGACCGGAAGCTCCGAGCCATCGGGGAACATGGCCTCGATGTCGTGATCGTGCAGCTGGGCGATGAGCGCTTTGCCAACTCCGCACAGTGAAACCGGCATCTTGTCGCCGATGTTCGAGGTCAATCGAACGGCGGGATGGCCTTCGTAACGTGCCAGGTAAATAACGTGGTCGCCATCAAGCATGGCAACCCGGACCGTTTCGCCCGAAAGGGTTGGTGCCTGCTCACAGTACTTGTAGAACTCCTGCACCTCGTCGAGGCGGCTGAGATAGGCGGCGCCCAATTCCACCAGCTTGCGTCCCAGTGCGAAATCGGCACCTTGGCGGGTGATCAGCCGGGCCTCCTCCAGCGCAAGCAGAAGGTTGGACGTGGACGACTTGGGAATGCCAAGCTCCCGGGACAAGTCACTGAGCGTCAGGCGCCCCGACGGCGACTCCGCCAGGGCCTCCAGTACTGCTGCAGCGCGGGTTACCGCCGGCGCCGGCGAAGAGGAACCCAGCCCATCCGGGCGGGTGGTACGGGAATCGGCCATGATTCTCCTTTGTCGATCTCAACCGGCTGTCCAGTCTGCTGAACAATTCCCATCATAGTGGCAAGAGGGGGAGTCCATCCTGGCGGTGGCCGGCAGCTCCCGACACAGGGACGGAGCTGCCACTGCGCAACTTTCCAAACCCAAAAGTTCAATGTATATTCATCTTCGAGCTCTCCACCGCGGCATCCCCAATAGTCGCGGTGGAGAGCTCATCCATTTCCCGGGAAGATCAGGCGACGGCCAGTTCCCCGCCCCTCAGGCACCATCCCCCGCCTGCGCCGTCCCTCACCAGCTCCCAAGTGGCGAGCATCGACTTGGCGTTGCTTCCCAGCCGAACCTGTACCTGCCACACTTCGACGTCCACGCGCCCTTGCCCCCTTGGCATCCGACGAGCGCTCTCCCACCACGGAACCCTCTCAAACCACCTCACAGGGTCAACCGCTATCTGCCATTCCCTGGCACCCCTGACGACCGCAGCCGGAGTGCCGTCGGGGTTGTTACGAATAAAGACGTGCTCCATGAACGGAACGCTAAGCGGAGGCCCTGACATTTTTAGTGGACGGGCTTCCTCACCAGCACCGGGCGGCAAAGACGGACGAAAACGAAAGAACCCCGCCATTTCCACTTATCAGTGTGAAATGACGGGGTTGCTTGGTGGGTCCTACCGGGATCGAACCGATGACATCCACGGTGTAAACGTGGCGCTCTACCAGCTGAGCTAAAGACCCTTACCTTGGTTTCGGCGGCTTTCTTTCCTTGCCGCTCCAGCCAACGAACAACGACTTTACCTGATCATCCGGTGGAAACACCAATCGTGCTCCCAGGGTCCGGCAGATCAGGCAAATCACGGGACAAATACTCCAGGGCACCGCTGACGCCGAGATCAAGCTTGAGCGTTGCCAACCCGTCTCCACGGGTGGTTCCCCTGTTGATGATCACCACCGGCTTGCCCGCTTGGGACGCATGCCGGACGAACCTCAGTCCGCTCATCACGGTCAACGACGACCCGGCCACGAGCAAGGCGTCCGCGCTGTCCACCATGGCGTAGGCCCGATCCACCCTGTCCTTGGGGACGTTCTCGCCGAAGTAGACGAAATCGGGCTTCAGGGTTCCGCCGCATACGGGACACACTGCCACCACGAAGGACGTGATCAAGGCCGGATCCTCGATGGTTGCGTCGGCGTCGGGGGCCATTTCGACTACACCGGCCTCCAGGGCGGCCTCCACGAAACCAGGATTGAGTTCCTCGAGGATGGCCGCCAGCAGCTTCCGGGAAAACGTATGTCCGTGGTCGAGGCAGATGACTTGGTCGAACCGCCCATGGAGGTCCACTACATTGACGCTTCCTGCGTCCTCATGGAGCCTGTCAACGTTCTGGGTAATGAGGCCGGTCAAAAGACCGCGTTGCTCCATCAAGGCGACTGCGGCATGGCCAGCGTTCGGATCCGCGTGCCGCAGATGCGACCATCCAAGATGGTTCCTGGCCCAGTACCGGCGGCGGTTCTCCACACTGGCAATGAACTCCTGGTAGGTCATGGGCTTCCTCGGAGCCGAGCCCGGACCACGGTAATCCGGAATGCCGGAGTCGGTACTGAGTCCGGCACCGGTGAGCATGGCCAGCCGCTTGCCGGCAAGGACAGCGGAGGCATCCTTCAGGGCAGCCACCTCGTCCGGGGCCAGAGCATCGGCGGATACCGGCGGCATGCTGGCAAAGCCCGTCATGCCCACCCCCGGCCGTGCGCTGGCCACGCTATGTCCTCGAAAGCGCCGACAGGGCTGCGCGGTATTCCGCGAGATCCCGCGCCTGGCCACGCGGATTAACCACCACGTAGCGCACGATGCCCTCGGTATCGATGATGAACGTGCCCCTCAGCGCCATTCCGCTCTGCGCATCGAAAACCCCGTACTGCCGGGCAACGGCGCCGTGAGGCCAGAAGTCTGCCAGCAGATCGAATCCGTAGCCTTCCTTCTCGGCGTAGGCCCGCAACGCGAATTTGCTGTCTACGGAAACAGCCAGCACCGTCGCATCGGAATCCTCGAAGGACCCAATGTTGTCGCGGATTTCGCAGAGCTCGCCTGTGCATATGCCGGAAAAAGCGAATGGGTAAAACACCACTACTACGTTGCGGCCCCTGAAATCCGAAAGCCGGATCGGCTCACCGTACTGGTTGGACAACTCGAAGTCCGGGGCCGGCAGGCCAACCTCGGGGACTACCGAGAGGGCGGAAGATTCCTGGACTTCCGTCACTTGTTCTTCTTTGCCACCAGGCGGGTGGCGCTCCAGTCCTTGGAAACCCCGGCCGACGTGGTCAAGTGCAAACCGGACGTAGGGGCGGCATCCTGGATGTCAGCAGGTGAAACGTAGTTCTCGCGGCCTGACTTCGGTGTCAGCACCCACACCACGCCGCCTTCCTTGAGGGTGGTGAGCGAATCCATCAGCGCATCAACCAGGTCTCCGTCGCCGTCGCGCCACCAATAAATCACAGCGTCGACGACATCGTGGTCGTCTTCATCCAGCAGCTCTGAACCCGTGACATCTTCAATGTCGTCACGCAAGTCGAAATCGACGTCGTCGTCGTAGCCGCGTTCCTGAATCAGATCCCCATCTTTGAAACCCAATCTTTCCGCCACATTTACCGATGTGGCGGCGTCGGCCTCGCTCACGTTTCCTCCTTTTGAAGTGACTTCCATTACTAACAGCCAACACCCTTTGGGCGCGTGCTTCAAGCCATTGTCCCTGCGATCCACCATATTCCGCACCACCCGGCGTGTTTCGAAGCCGTGACAATCGCGTGGCATCCGTCACGGAACGCGCCGGGGTGTGACATACAACGCCCGTCCGGGCCCGCGGCTACGCATACCAGCGCCGTCAAAGCTAGAGTGGCCATGAGTGCATTGGCTGCAGGGCGATCGCCCCGAGGGATTCCATCGGGCAGCCACGCGCTCACAAGACCTGCCCGGCGCATCGGACCGGGCTGTTTGAAACCGAGATGTCGCACACGACGCGTTCACGACGGGCAGTTACCCTGCCGGACCTGAGGCGCCGATGGATGCGCCTAAAGGAAGGTTGGACGTGGCTGCAGGAGAAGAGACCTCACACATCCTTAGTGGGTTGACTGCCCAGTTGCCTGATCGTGATCCGGAAGAGACCGCGGAGTGGATTGAGTCCCTTGATGCGTTGATCGCGGAGCAGGGTACGGAGCGGGCGCAGTACATTATGCGTTCGTTGTTGCAGCGTGCTGGTGCCCGGAGCGTGGGTGTTCCGATGGTGACGACCACTGATTACGTGAACACGATCCCGGTGGACCAGGAAGCGGTGTTCCCGGGCAACGAGGAGTTCGAGCGCCGGTACCGGGCGTACATGCGGTGGAACGCGGCCGTGATGGTGCACCGGGCGCAGCGGGCCGATATTGGTGTGGGCGGGCATATCTCCACCTACGCCGGGGCCGCGACGTTGTATGAGGTGGGGTTCAACCACTTCTTCCGCGGCAAGGACCACCCCTCGGGCGGGGACCAGGTGTTCTTCCAGGGCCACGCATCTCCGGGCATGTACGCCAGGGCGTTCATGGAAGGCCGGTTGAGCGAGGAGGATCTGGACGGGTTCCGGCAGGAGAAGTCCAAGGAAGGCCATGCCCTGTCCTCCTACCCGCACCCGCGCCTGATGCCCCAGTTCTGGGAGTTCCCGACCGTGTCGATGGGTATCGGCCCGATGAACGCGATCTACCAGGCCCAGTCCAACCGGTACCTGCACAACCGCGGGATCAAGGACACCACCGACCAGCAGGTCTGGGCGTTCCTCGGTGACGGGGAAATGGACGAACCCGAATCCCGTGGCCTGCTCCAGCTCGCCGCGAACGAGAACCTGGACAACCTGAACTTCGTCATCAACTGCAACCTCCAACGCCTCGACGGACCCGTCCGCGGCAACGGCAAGATCATGCAGGAGCTCGAGGCGTTCTTCCGCGGCGCGGGCTGGAACGTGATCAAGGTCGTCTGGGGTCGCGAATGGGACACCCTCCTGGAGAACGACACCGACGGCGCCCTGGTCAAGCTCATGAACGAAACCGCCGATGGTGACTACCAAACCTACAAAGCCGAATCCGGCGGGTTCGTCCGCGAACACTTCTTCGGCCGCACCCCGCAAACCAAGGACATGGTCGCGGACCTCACCGACGAGCAGATCTGGAACCTCAAACGCGGCGGCCACGACTACCGCAAGGTCTACGCCGCGTACAAGGCAGCAACGGAGTTCAAGGGCAAACCCACCGTCATCCTCGCCAAAACCGTCAAGGGCTACGGCCTGGGACCGCACTTCGAGGGCCGCAACGCGACCCACCAAATGAAGAAACTGACCATGGAAGACCTCAAGGCCTTCCGCGACCACCTGCGCATCCCCATCACCGACGAACAACTTGACGCGGACCTCTACCGGCCCCCGTACTACCACCCCGGCATGGACGCCCCCGAAATCCAGTACCTCATGGAACGCCGCAAGGCCCTCGGCGGGTTCCTGCCCGAACGCCGCCCCTCCCACACCCCCGTGACCCTGCCCGAAACCAAGTCCTACGAGATCGCCAAACGCGGCTCCGGCAAACAACAAGCCGCGACCACCATGGCCTTCGTCCGGCTCCTCAAAGACCTCATGCGGGACAAAAACTTCGGCAACCGCCTCGTCCCGGTCGTCCCGGACGAATCCCGCACCTTCGGCATGGACGCGTTCTTCCCCACCGCGAAAATCTACAACCCCAAAGGCCAGAACTACCTCTCCGTAGACCGCGACCTCGTCCTGGCCTACAAAGAATCCCCCGCCGGCCAACTCATCCACCCCGGCATCAACGAAGCCGGAGCCGTCGCCGCGTTCACCGCCGCCGGAACCTCCTACGCCACCCACGGCGAACCCCTGGTCCCGATCTACGTGTTCTACTCCATGTTCGGCTTCCAACGCACCGGCGATTCCTTCTGGGCCGCCGCGGACCAAATGACCCGCGGCTTCATCATCGGCGCCACCGCAGGACGAACCACCCTCACCGGCGAAGGACTCCAACACGCCGACGGACACTCACCCCTGCTCGCCGCGACCAACCCCGCCGTGCGCACCTACGACCCCGCCTACGGCTACGAAATCGGCCACATCATCCGCCACGGCCTCGAAACCATGTACGGCGAAAACAGCACGGACAAAAACGTGATGTACTACCTCACCGTCTACAACGAACCCATCACCCAACCCGCCGAACCCGACAACCTCGACACCACCGGGCTCCTCAAAGGCATCTACAAACTCGCAGACGCCCCCCAGGCCACCAACGGGGACCAGAACCGGCCCACCGCCCAAATCCTCGCCTCCGGCGTCTCCGTCCCCTGGGCACTGGACGCCGCCCGCATCCTCGCCGAAGACTGGGGCGTCGCCGCGACCGTCTGGTCCGTCACCTCCTGGAACGAACTCCGACGCGACGGACTCGCCGCCGACGAACACGCCTTCCTCAACCCCGGCCAACCCGCTCCCACCCCCTTCATCACCGAACAACTCAACGGCCACCACGGACCCGTCATCGCCGTCTCCGACTACATGAAAGCCATCCCCGACCAAATCCGCCAATACATCCCCAACGACTTCGCCTCCCTCGGAGCAGACGGCTTCGGCTTCTCCGACACCCGCCAAGCCGCACGCCGCTACTTCAAAAACGACACCCACTCCATCGTCACCAAAACCCTGCAACTCCTCGCGGCAAAGGGCGAAGTCGCAGCTGACGCAGTGGAAACGGCCATCGGGAAGTACCGGCTCCTGGATGTCAACGCCGGCACTACCGGCGGGGCAGGCGGCGACGCCTAGCCACAAGCTGGGCCACAAGTCACCAAGCACCAACCGCACGGCGGCTTTCACCGAAAGGTGAGGGCCGCCGTCGGGCTTTAACACAGCAGTGCTACACCGCCCCCGCGACCACTGCAAGTTGTAGCCTTCGCACAAATGGAGCTTGCCCGGGATGCACCGTATGCTCATTCCATGGCAGAGCCCACCAAGACCACAACCAAGCGCAAGGCAGCAGCAGCGGCTATGTCGCCGGAAAAGGCCGAAACGCTGCGGCAACTCCGCGCCAATGTGGGGCAATTGTCCACCACCACCATGCGGCAGCTCGAGAAATCGCTCCCGTGGTACAGCCGCTTGAGCTCGGATGAGCGTTCAGCCCTTGGCCTCGTGGCCCAGAACGGCATCGCCGCATTCGTGACCTGGTACGAGCGGCCCAGTTCGCCGTCCTGGATCCTCACTGACGTTTTTGGCAACGCGCCCACCGAACTGACGCGGTCCATCAGCCTTCAAAAGGCCCTGCAGTTGATCCGCATCGTGGTGGAAGTCGTGGAGGACCAGGTGCCCGTCATCGCACCGGAACCGGACCAGCCTTCCCTTCGCGAAGCAGTGCTGCGCTACTCGCGCGAAGTCGCGTTCGCCGCCGCCGACGTCTACGCCCGCGCCGCGGAATCCCGTGGATCCTGGGACACCCGCCTGGAAGCCCTGATCGTTGACGCCATCCTGAGGGGCGAAAACACCGACGCCCTGAGGTCCAGGATCGCCGCCCTGGGCTGGAAGGCACAGGAGCGGTTCACGGTTATGGTGGGCAATTCCCCGTCGGAACCCAGCGCCAGCTACGTCAGCGAGCTCCGCCGCACGGCCGGACGCTTCGCGGAAGACGCGTTGGTGGGTATCCAAGGCGACCGCCTGATCCTGATCCTCGGCGGGGTCCAGGACCGTGACAGCGCCTACGTCAAACTGAGTGAATTGTTTGCCCCCGGAGCGGTGGTCTACGGCCCGGAAGCGGGATCGTTGCTGGAGGCCAGCAGCTCTGCCCAGGCGGCTTTCGCGGGGCTGACCGCTGCCCGGGCGTGGCCCTCGGCACCGAGGCCAGTGGCTGCGGATGATCTCCTCCCGGAGCGCGTTGTGTCAGGTGACGACGCTGCCCGCCGTTCGCTGATCAAGAATATCTACCGGCCCTTGTTGGCAGCCTCAAACGGCCTGGTTGAAACTCTGGGGACCTACCTGGAACTGGGCCATTCACTGGAAGCCACCGCCCGCGAATTGTTCGTCCATGCCAACACCGTGCGCTACCGTTTGAAGCGTGTCTGCGACGTGACGGGCTGGGATCCGCTGCTTCCCAGGGAGGCATTCGTGCTGCAAACAGCCCTGGTGGTTGGCCGGCTTTCGGCCCAGCCGAAGGCTGCACCCGAGCGTCATGCATCGCGTTCACAGAACTGAACCGTTGTAGACTTCCTACAAACTGACCCAGTGAGCTTGGTGTACCGAAACACCAGTGGATCACGTGGCAATTTGGAAAGCTGGATACGTGCTTGCAATCGTCTGCCCTGGACAGGGCTCCCAGACCCCAGGATTCCTGGCCCCTTGGCTGGAACTCCCCTCCGTTGAAGGCCAGTTGGCCGCCCTGAGCGAGATCGCAGGCATCGACCTCAAGGCCCACGGAACCACCTCCGATGAAGAGACCATCAAGGACACCGCGGTTGCCCAGCCGCTGATCGTCGCTGCGGGCCTCGTTGCGGCGAAATCACTGTTCGATGTTGAACTGAACACCCTTCCCGTCGTGCTCGCCGGCCACTCCGTAGGCGAAATCACCGCCTCCGCACTGGCCGGCGTCCTCACCGACGAGGAAGCCATGACCTTCGTCCGCGAACGTGCCAACAGCATGGCGGCCGCGGCGGCCGTCACCCCCACCGGCATGAGCGCCGTAGTGGGCGGAGACCCCGTGGAGGTCCTCGCCGCAATCGAAGCCTCCGGCGCAACGCCAGCCAACGTCAACGGCGCAGGCCAGACCGTCGCTGCGGGTACCTTTGAGCAGCTCAAGTCCCTCGCGGAAAATCCGCCCCCGAAAGCCCGCGTCATTCCCCTGAAGGTCGCCGGCGCTTTCCACACCTCGCACATGGCTCCCGCAGTCAGTGCGCTGGACGCCCTCAAACCGTCGCTGTCCCCGCAGGACCCCACGGTTCCCCTGCTGTCCAACTACGACGGCAAGGAAGTAACGGCAGGTTCGGCGGCCGTCGAAAGCCTTATCGCCCAGGTATCCCGGCCGGTCCGGTGGGACCTCTGCATGGAAAACCTGGTTGAACGCGGCGTCACGGGCGTCATCGAGTTGGCTCCGGCCGGCACCCTTGCAGGCCTCGCCAAACGCGGCATGCCCGGTGTCAAGACCGTGGCCGTCAAGACCCCCGAAGATCTGTCCGCGGCCCTGGCGCTGTTCGCTGAATTGGAGGGAGAGGCATGAGCACGCCCGTACTGAAGCAGGCTCCGGTCCAGGAGAACACCCGGATCCTGGGCATCGGTGCCTACCGGCCGGACGTCATTGTCACCAACGACGACGTCTGCCAATGGATCGATTCCTCGGACGAATGGATCCGCCAGCGCACCGGCATCATTACGCGCCACCGGGCCGCCGAAGGCGTCAGCGTCATCGACATGGCTGAAGGCGCCGCCCGCGAAGCACTCGCCCAGGCCGGCATTGAACCGTCACAGCTCGGTGCGGTCATTGTCTCCACCGTCACCCACCCCTACGCCACACCTTCGGCGGCCGCTGCGCTCACCGACCGTTTGGGCGCGACGCCGGCACCCGCCTTCGACATCTCCGCCGCCTGCGCGGGTTACTGCTATGGCGTTGCCCAGGCTGACGCGCTGGTCCGCTCGGGTGCAGCCACCTACGTCCTGGTGGTTGGCGCGGAGAAGCTCTCCGATGTGATCGACAACCATGAACGCACCATCTCCTTCCTCCTGGGTGACGGAGCCGGCGCCGTAGTGGTCGGCCCCTCCGACACCCCCGGCATTGGACCCTCCGTATGGGGCTCCGATGGAAGCAAGTGGGACGCCATTGGCATGACCCACTCGCTGGAAGACGTCAAGAAGCTGGGCGAATCGGCCCGCCACTCGGACGAAACCGACGACCTCGCCATCATCTCGGCCACCCAGGATGTATGGCCGACACTCCGCCAGGACGGCCAAACGGTCTTCCGCTGGGCTGTTTGGGAGATGGCCAAAGTTGCGCAGCAGGCACTGGATGCCGCGGGAATCGAGGCAGGCGACCTCGCCGCCTTCATCCCGCACCAGGCCAACATGCGCATCATCGACGAGATGGTCAAGAAGCTTAAGCTTCCGGAGACTGTCATGATCGGACGCGATATTGCCCAGGCAGGCAACACGTCCGCCGCGTCGATCCCCTTGGCCACCCACCGTTTGCTTCAGGAAAACCCTGGACTCAGCGGTGGCCTGGCTTTGCAGATCGGATTCGGCGCCGGACTGGTCTTTGGCGCCCAGGTGGTCGTTCTGCCGTAGTCCTGGACCGGCCGATGCCCTCCAACCAACTGAATATGACTTACAAACCCAAACCGTAACCGCGGTTTGACCCCCTTTCCGGCAGCAGCCGGCAAAACAAGAAAAGGAGCCGATCATGGCTAGCAACGAAGAAATCCTGGCCGGCCTGGCTGAAATCGTCAACGAAGAGACCGGCCTCGCTACCGAAGCCGTCGAACTGGACAAGTCCTTCACCGAGGACCTGGACATCGACTCCATCTCCATGATGACCATCGTGGTCAACGCCGAAGAAAAGTTCGGTGTCCGCATCCCCGACGAAGAGGTCAAGAACCTCAAGACCGTCGGCGACGCCGTGAGCTTCATCGCCAACGCACAGGCCTAGTCCTGATACCAGCTGTGCCGGGCCAGGGTACGTGATCCTGCGCCCGGCACAGCCGCACTACCGCCCAAAGATTTTTTGCCGCCCCCGCACCAAGCTGCAGCCGGGTCGGCTCATCCGACAGAGAGTGATCGCATGGCACGCAAAGTAGTCATAACCGGTCTGGGGGCCACCACTCCCATCGGCGGCGACGTTCCCACAATGTGGCAGAACGCGCTGAAAGGGGTCTCCGGTGCCCACACGCTCGGGGACGAGTGGGTTTCCAAGTACGACCTCCCGGTCCACTTTGCTGCCAGGTGCTCGACGCCGGCCCTGGAAGTCCTCAGCCGCGTCGAAGCCAAGCGCATGGACCCCTCCACGCAGTTCGGCGTCATTGCGGCCCGCGAAGCCTGGGCTGACGCAGGAATCGACGACATCGACCACGACCGCCTCGCCGTCGCTTTCGCCACCGGAATCGGTGGCGTGTGGACCCTCCTGGATGCCTGGGACACCCTGAAGGAAAAGGGTCCCCGCCGGGTGCTGCCCATGACTGTTCCCATGTTGATGCCCAACGGCGTAGCCGCTGCCGTGAGCCTTGACCTCGGCGCGCGCGCTGGTGCCCACACCCCGGTTTCGGCGTGTGCTTCCGGAACCGAAGCCCTCCATCTCGGCCTGGACCTGATCCGCTCAGGCAAAGCTGATGTGGTCATGTGCGGTGGCGCGGAAGCGGCCATCCACCCGATGCCGCTAGCCGCGTTCTCCTCCATGCAGGCGCTATCCCGCCGGAACGACGATCCCGAGCGGGCTTCCCGCCCCTACGACATCGACCGCGATGGCTTCGTCATGGGCGAAGGCGCCGGCGCTTTGGTGCTGGAAGCCGAAGAGCACGCGATCGCCCGCGGCGCACGCATCTATGCCGAGCTTGCCGGAACCTCCGTCACGGCTGACGCGTACCACATCACCGCTCCCGACCCCGAAGGCCTGGGGGCCACACGCGCCCTGAAGGCCGCCATGTTTGACGGCCGCATCCAAGCTGAAGACGTGGTCCACGTCAACGCGCACGCAACGTCCACTCCTGTTGGCGACAAGCCCGAGTACACGGCGCTGCGGGCGGCCCTTGGTACACACGTGGACAATGTGGCCGTCTCGGCTACGAAGTCCCAGATGGGCCACCTCTTGGGCGCCTCCGGAGCCGTGGAAGCGGTGCTGACGGTCCTGGCCGTCTACGAGCGCAAGGCACCGGTAACCATCAACCTGGAGAACCAGGATCCGGAAATCCCGCTCGACGTCGTGACGTCCGTGCGGGACCTGCCCTCCGGCGACATCGTTGCCCTCAGCAACTCGTTCGGCTTTGGCGGCCACAACGCGGTCATAGCCGTGCGGAACGCCTAGGAGTTTCCGACGCAAGCAGGGCCCCACCTTTTTCGGTGGGGCCCTGCTTTCTGCTATGGGGGTGCGGTGGAGTCCTGTCTAGCCCACCTGGTGCAACCAACGGACAGGAGCACCCTCGGCTGCATGGCGGAACGGTTCCAGCTCTTCGTCCCAGGCTTCGCCGAGGGCAAGCGAGAGCTCATGGTAAACCGCTGAGGGGTCACCCGCGCCGGACTCGTAGGCGTAGCGGATACGATCCTCCGTGACCATGACGTTTCCGTGGACGTCCGTGACTGCATGGAAGATCCCAAGTTCGGGAGTGTGTGACCAACGGGCCCCATCAACACCCTGGCTCGGCTCTTCGGTCACTTCATAGCGAAGGTGTGCCCAGCCTCGAAGAGCGGACGCCAACTGGGCCCCGGTGCCGGGCTTGCCGGTCCAGGACAACTCAGCGCGAAACATTCCGGGCGCAGCAGGTTGCGGGGTCCACTCAAGATCGGTTCGCTTGTCAACGACCGATCCAATGGCCCACTCGACGTGCGGGCACAGCGCTGTAGGCGCCGAGTGCACGAACAGGACACCGCGGGTTGTTGCAACAGACATTCCATCCTCCATAGCTGTAGGTACGTCTTCCCCAACGACCTCTGCCGGATGTTGCTGTTGACCTTGCGATGAACCCTCAAGACCTTTGTGCAAGCTATTTATTTATCCGCTGCCATTCCCCAAACTGATGAACGCATTTGCTCGATTCTGGCACAGATTCAACCCTCAACCATAAATTGAAGGTTTCCCCGTGGTGCTTTCATTTTGCCGTACACGTTCCTTTTCCGCCAGTGCAGGTAATGCGCCTGCGCCCGTGCCGGCATTTTGCCGTCATTCAAGCCCGCGGATGCGCCTGTTGATAACTCTTCCGCAGCCTGTCCACGGAGACGTGGGTGTAGATCTGCGTGGTGGCCAGGCTGCTGTGACCAAGGATTTCCTGGACCGCCCGGAGGTCCGCGCCACCGTCGAGCAGATGTGTGGCAGCACTATGGCGCAGTGCGTGGGGTCCGGTGGCCGAGGTATCTCCCAGTGCCTGCAGGAGCTCGCCCACCACGCTCCTGACCTGGCGGGGATCCACCCGGTTCCCCCTGACGCCGAGGAACAGCGCAGGACCACTGCCTGACGTCACCACCCCAGGCCTGCCTCTGCGCAACCAGTCATCGAGTGCCACGGCCGCCGGGACGCCGAAGGGAACCGTTCGTTCCTTGTTTCCCTTGCCCAGGACCCTGAGCGTGCGCCGGTCCGGATCGACATCATCGATGTCCAAGCCCACCAGCTCGCCGACGCGCACGCCTGTTGCATAGAGGAGTTCCACCATGGCGCGGTTGCGGACTGCCATGGGACCTCCCTGGGCGGCCGCCTCTCCGAGGTCACTGACGATCCTGGTGACTTGCTGTTCCTGAAGGACTCCGGGCAGTGTCTTGGCGCGCTTGGGCGCCTGGAGCCGTAAGGCAGGGTCCTTGCTGATAAATTCCTCCCGCAGGGCCCACTTGGTGAAGGACCGCGCCGTGGCTGCGCGCCGCGCCAAGGTGGACCGGGCCATTCCGGATTCGCTTTGGGCACCAAGCCACCGCCTGAGAGTGCCAAGCTCCAGTTGTGGCAGTTCCGTCACCCCTT
This sequence comes from Paenarthrobacter sp. NPDC089988, assembly GCF_044748465.1. Lineage (NCBI taxonomy): Bacteria > Bacillati > Actinomycetota > Actinomycetes > Micrococcales > Micrococcaceae > Paenarthrobacter > Paenarthrobacter sp. NPDC089988. The sequence goes on along the minus strand of NZ_JBIVGD010000001.1, from coordinate 190,632 downwards.
CCGAGGCCGCGAACCCCAGCAGGCTGTCAACGTCGGACAGGTACGCGCGGACGGTGTGCCCGGAGCGCGCCCGCTCCGCACGCAAATACCGTTCGAAGCCGCCGGCAGCCTGCGACAATGCTTCTGGCAAGGTTTCTCGGTCCACCCTCCAACTTTGCCAGACAACGCCGTGCCTGGGGCGCAGGACAACGCCGACCGCCGCAGCGGTTCATGAGCCCCGCGTCCGTTTCCAAGCGCCTCTCTCGGAACCCGCCAAGCCCAGGAGTCCCAAACGTCCCAACCCGGCCCTGACGGCATCGGGACTGAGCCCGGCAACAACCGCAAGCTTCTCCACCGAACTGCTGGAACGCAGCGGCAGGGCGTCCAGGAGGATGAGGTCCTCGAGCGACAAGCCATCGTGTGGCTGCTTAGGCCCTTCCTTGTCTCCAGCCAATTCCTCGCCGCTCCGGCCTGAGAGTTCGGCGATCTCGCCTACGTCCGTCACGCATACGGCACCACCGTCCCGCAGCAGGCGATGGCAACCTGCCGAATTGGCGCTGTGGATGGAGCCCGGGACTGCGGCCACCACTCGCCCGAGGGTTTCGGCATGATGGGCGGTGTTCAGTGCTCCTGATCGCCACCGGGCTTCCACCACCACCGTGACCGAAGCCAAAGCGGCAATGATGCGGTTGCGTTGCAGGAACCTGTAGCGGGTTGGGGCCGAGCCCGGTGGCACCTCGGCCATCACGGCCCCTCGGTTGGCGACAGTCCTCAGGAGGTCTTCGTTGCCTGCAGGGTAGAAGCGGTCCACTCCCCCGGCCATGACGGCGATGGTGGGGATGGCCGCCGCCCCGCCATTCAAGGCCCCCCGGTGCGCATGGGCGTCAATCCCATACGCACCGCCCGATATCACCGTGAAGCCCCGCTGGGCCAAGCCATAGGCGAGGTCTCCCGTCACCGATGCACCATAGCTCGTGCTGTCCCGCGATCCCACCAACGCAATGCTCTGCCGTGCTGGAGCGACGGGCTCTTCCTGTCCCCGCCACCAAAGGCACAGCGGTTCCTGCAAGCCCAGGTCCGCCAATTGACCAGGCCATAGCTCGTCTCCTGGAACAACCACACGCCCGCCGAGCCGTTTCATGGTCTCCAGGTCACGTTCCGGTGCAAGGTCCGGGACCCTGGGCGCCCATCGGCGCAGGCTCGCACCCAAGCCCGGCCAGGAGGCCAGGTTCCCGTCCTGTGAAAGCAGCGCCGTGACCTCACGCTCAACAGCAGCGCCCGCAGTCAACTCACCGGTTGCGATGCCCAGCGCATCCAAGGCGCCTACGGCATGAACCAGTGCCAGACCCACCGAATCCTGCGGCTCCATCAGACGAGACAAAGCAGCCCTGGCAATCCGTTCACTGTCCATGTTTCCCACTACGCCCAAGGTTTGCTTCCTTTCAGGAGTTCCGCGTCATCAGCTTGTTGAATTCGTTTGGCGGAGGCCCAGGGCCTGTCCGATATGGTCTGTGTGGGGCACGTCGCTTTGGTCGAGGTCCGCGAGGGTCCATGCCAGGCGGAGCACCCGGTCATACCCCCGTGCTGTGAGGAGGCCACGTTCCAGGGCGGCATCAAGGACCCGTGTTGTTGCTGGGCCCAGCCGCAGGTCACCCCGGAGGATACGGCCTGGAACCTGGGAATTGGTTTCGAACCCGAGGGGGCCAAGACGGCAGGTTTGTCGGTTCCTGGCCGCGGTCACGCGTCGAGCCACCACGGCGGTGGTTTCCTCACACCCGGCCTGTCCGAAATCGGCCAGCGATACGCGTTCCACCTGCAGTTGGATATCCACCCGGTCCAACAACGGGCCGGAGAGCCGGCCAAAGTAGCGTCGCCGCATCATCGCCGTGCAACTGCACTCCACTCCCTTGCCTGAGGCCTTGCCGCACGGGCACGGGTTGGCGGCGAGGACAAGCTGGAAACGGGCAGGGTACGCAGCCGTGCCGGCCGATCGGTGGATAACCAATTCCCCACTCTCCAGCGGCTGGCGCAGGGCGTCCACGACACGGCGGTCGAACTCCGGCGCCTCATCAAGGAACAGGACGCCACGGTGGGCACGGGAAGCCGCTCCTGGCCGGGGAAGGCCGGAGCCTCCGCCAATAATGGCCGCCGGCGTCGCACTGTGGTGCGGGTTCTCGAAAGGAGGCCTGCGGATCAGCCGGACCGCGGATGATCGGATGGCAGCGAGTGAATGGATGGCGGTGACCTCCATGGATGCCGTGTCAGACAAGTCCGGAAGCAGCCCGGGCAGCCGCTCCGCCAGCATGGTCTTTCCCGCACCGGGTGGCCCCGTCAGCAGCATGTGGTGTCCGCCCGCTGCAGCAACCTCCAATGCCCGGCGGGCCTCAGCCTGTCCCGCTACGTCGCGGAGGTCAGGCACCGGATCTTCAAGGAACCCCTCGTCTTCCGCGGCGTCGTCACCGGCGGGATCAAAGTCAAGCGCCAGGTTCCTGGGGTCCGCCCCAAAGTCAAGGGCCAACCGTGCCAAGGTCTTGTACCCCCTGACGCTGGCACCCGGCACCAGCCTGGCCTCTGCGACATTGGCCTCCGCAACCACGATCTCCGGAAACCCTGCCTCAACGGCAGCCATGACGGCAGGGAGGATTCCACGCACAGGGCGCAACCGTCCGTCCAGCCCCAGCTCCGCAATGAAAACCGTGCCGCTGATGGACCGGATGTCCTCAGCTGCCCGAAGGACGGCCATGGTGATGGCGAGGTCGAAACCCGATCCCCGCTTCGGCAAGGAGGCCGGGATCAGGTTCGCCGTGATCTTCCGCCTGCTAAGGGGAATGCCGGAATTCTGCGCGGCTGAACGAATCCGTTCCTTGGCTTCGTTGAGCGAGGCGTCCGGCAGGCCGAGGATCACAAAGGCCGGGAGTGTCTGGCCGATGTCAGCCTCGACTTCGACGATGTAGCCGTTAAGGCCCACTAAGGCAACTCCGTAGCTGCGTCCAACGGCCATCAGCCGACACCTTGCAGATGCTCAAGCTGCGCTTCGCCGGTGCCATCGTGGACCACGCCCACAACATCGATCCGGCGTCCCAGCGAGGGGTGCCCGTGCTCGCGCACCCACCGTGATGCGAGCCGGTGCAGCCGCGCGAGTTTCTCCGGACCCACCGCTTCAAAGGGATGTCCGTAGGCCAGGCTGCGCCGCGTCTTCACCTCTGCGACTACGAGGGTTTTCCCGTCCAAGGCAACAATGTCCACTTCACCCTCGGAGCACCGCCAATTGCGATCCAGGACCTGCATGCCCTGGCCCTCGAGGAACGCGGCGGCCAGCGCCTCGCCTTCCCTGCCAAGAATGTCTTTTGCTCGCATGAGCACCACCTCCGCTTCCAGCATCACGGCTGGTTTCCGGCGGAGGCAGGCACAGTCCACGCTATGTGGGTAACACCGCCGAGACGGGTGGTGTGGAGGAGTAGTGCAACGGCGTAGGCCTAGTTGCCGAGATCTCCCAGGTCGCCGTCCTTGGGCAGGGCAAGATCCTCATTGCGTGGGAGTTCCTCGACGTTGACGTCCTTGAACGTGATGACCCGGACGTTCTTCACGAAGCGTGCCGAGCGGTAAACGTCCCACACCCAGGCGTCCTGCAGCGTGAGGTCGAAGTACACTTCCCCGTCCGCGCTCCGGGCCTGGAGATCCACATGGTTGGCCAGGTAGAAGCGCCGCTCGGTTTCGACAACGTAGCTGAACAAGCCAACAACGTCCCGGTACTCGCGGTAGAGCTGGAGCTCCATGTCGGTTTCGTAGTTCTCAAGGTCTTCGGCGCTCATGGTTCCATCTTGCACCATTGGCCGGACGCGAAGTGCCACTCACCGGCATTGGCGCAGTTACGCGACCTCAGGCGTCGCCGGGACCAGTCAAGTGCCAACTGGTCCTGTGGTAGGCACTGGGTCCCTGTACGCGGATGCTCTCCCGGTGCGCGGCCGTGGCGTAACCCTTGTTCTCGTTCCAGCCGTAGGCCGGGACTTCGGCGTGCAGATCCACCATGATCCGGTCACGGGCCACTTTCGCCAACACGCTGGCCGCAGCGACACTCAAGCAGCTCATATCGGCTTTGACGCGCGTATGGACGGGGGCCTCGCACGCCGGCACGTCCGGAGCAACATCGAAGAGGGACGCCTGGACCTCAGGCGAAAGCCAGTTGTGGCTGCCGTCCAGCAGCACGATATCCGGGGTGATACCACCGGCCAGGATCTCGAACCACGCCCGTGTACCGGCGAGCCGGAGCGCCGCGATGATGCCGATCTCATCGATTTCCTTCGATGAAGCATGGCCCACCGCACTGGCAACGGCCCATTCCCGAACGAGTGGTTCAAGGCGGTCCCTGTCCTCAGGCTTGAGGAGCTTGCTGTCCCGGACGTCGGCAAGCAGGCCGTGGTCCTGGAGGTCCACCACGGCAATTCCAACACTGACGGGACCGGCCAGGGCACCGCGTCCGACCTCGTCCACACCCGCAAGCAGCCGGGCACCGGAAGCGAGGAAAGACCGCTCGACGTCCAGGGTGGGGAACTCCACCGCGGTTTTGGGCTTTGCCTTGGAAGCAGTCTTCGCCTTGGCCTTGGGCGCAGCTTTGGTCTTGCTTCGGGTTGGAGCGGTTGACATTTAATTTCCCGGGGTGGCGGCAGGTACGTTCTTGAAGACGTCCGGGTAATTGTCCAGGACGGTCCATCGGTTGATGGGCCACGCTATGACCGTTGCCTTGCCTTCTACATCTTCAATATTAACGAACCCACCGTTGATTTCCTGGTGGCTGCGCGAATCGGCCGAATGGTTGCGGTTGTCTCCCATGACCCAGACCTTGCCTTCGGGAACAACGACGTCGAACTGCTCCGGCCTGGGGACTTCGGCCGGGTTGATGTACGTTTCGTCCAACGGCACGCCGTTGATGCTCAGGCGGCCACCGGCGTCACAACACGTCACATGGTCTCCAGGGAGGCCAATGACGCGTTTTACCAGATGCTGCTCGTTGTCGTCGGCCATCAAACCGACGAACTCGAGGCTGTCGCCCACCCAGTCCATGGGACCTGCGGGCTTCTTTTCCACCGGAGTCAGCCAGCCCTGCGAGTCCTTGAAAACGACGACGTCGCCGTGCTGGAGGTCAAAGGGTCCGGGCACCAGGAGATTGATGAAGATGCGGTCGTAGACATCCAATGTGCTCTCCATCGATTCCGAGGGGATATAGAACGCCCGGAAAAGGAAGGTCTTCAACAGGAAGGACAGCACCACGGCGATGGCCACGACGGTGACGATTTCCTTGAGCCAGACAACGAAGACGTTGGGACGCGGCCCGGCCTCCTCTTCAGCAGTGGTGGCAGCGTCCTCCTCGGGCACTGCCCCGTCACCTGGCACCGCATGCCCATCCGTACCGGCACTGGCCGTTCCGTCCAAGAGCCGCGCGTCGTCGTCGTGCCTCTCGGGATTCTCTGGAACTCTGTCCGGCATTTACTGTCCGTTCTTCGATGGGTCGGCCTGCGCGGGGCGAGGCATCTCTGCAAATCTATCAAGAGGCCAGATGATCTGGACCGGACGCCCAATCACCCGGTCCATGGGAACCATTCCCCCGCCGGGAGCCCCGAGCAATCCGCGGGAATCCGCAGAGCGTGACCGGTGGTCGCCCATGAGCCAGAGGCGCCCCGCCGGAACAACCACATCGAATTTTTGCTTGCTGGGTTCGTCCCCCGGGTAAACATAGGGTTCCGCAAGTACCTGACCGTTCACTGTGAGCGCCCCCGAAGCGTCGCAGCACTGGACATGGTCCCCGGGCACTCCGATGACGCGCTTGACATAGGTGGTATCGCTGCCCGTGAGTCCAAACCATTGGCCGGCGGCGTCCACGGCGTCAACCAAAGGCCCTTTGCCGCTGCTGAGGGGAGCAAACGAGCCGCGCCCGTCGAAAACCACCACGTCTCCGCGGGCGATCGGCTCGGAGTTGAACGCCGTGCGCGAGACCAGGATCCTGTCCCCGGTTTCCAGCAAAGGCTCCATGGACTCGGAGGGGATGTAGTAGGCATCGATCCAGAGCGACCGGACCAGTCCGCTGATGGCTACGGCAAGAACCAGGGCCAGAACGACAAAACGCCAGCCCTGTTTCCGGGGCTGGCGTTCTGTTGTGTCCATGATTCGTATCCCTGGTGCGTTGCGGATTGCTCCGGAACCCCGGGCACGAATCCTGGACCCGTTGCGTAAGTTGGTGGACTTACTTGGCGAAGTCGCGCTTTTCCTTGATCTTCGCAGCCTTACCACGCAGTGCACGCATGTAGTAGAGCTTGGCGCGGCGGACGTCACCCTTGGTGACGACCTCGATCTTGTCGATGATCGGGGAGTGTACCGGGAAGGTACGCTCTACACCGACACCGAAGGAAACCTTGCGTACGGTGAAGGTTTCGCGAACGCCGTCACCCTGGCGGCCCAGGACGAAGCCCTGGAATACCTGGACACGGGAGTTCTTGCCTTCAATGATGTTGACGTGAACCTTGAGGGTGTCGCCCGCGCGGAACTCCGGAACATCGCTGCGCAGCGAGGCTGCATCTACGCTATCGAGGATATGCATTAATCCACTCCTGGTGAACGCCACAGGTCATTCACTTTGGGTCACGGCGGACAAGCCCGGAGCACGGTGGCCCACGGAAATTTCCGCCGAAGATTCATCGTGGCCGGCTTCGCCACTGATTGGCGTCGCCGGTTGTCCGGCTGTTGGCTAAGCTCCCCCTGTGGCAGGTGCCAGCCCAGTAGACACAAGGGTTAATTCTGCCACATGCGGCAGAATCCGGCCAATCACCGCGTGCAATGCACGACGGCGGTCAGCGGCTTTCGTCGTTGTCAGTACCGCGGGCACGGAGGCGGCCATCGACGACGTCGTAACCCAGTTCCGCGAAAGCAGCACGATCGGCGCGGGGCAGGCCTGACGCGTCGAACTCCGCCAGGAGATCCGGCCGGCGTTCGGCGGTACGGCGGTATTGCTCGTGCCGCCGCCACTGGGCAATCTTTCCGTGGTTGCCGCTCAGGAGAATTTCCGGAACGTCGTGGTCCCGCCACGAGGACGGCTTGGTGTACACCGGGTATTCGAGAAGGCCGTCGGAGTGTGACTCCTCCACGAGCGACTCGGGGTTGCCCACTACTCCCGGCAACAGCCGTCCGATCGCTTCAACCATGGCCAGCACCGCCACCTCGCCGCCGTTGAGGACGTAGTCGCCCAGGCTGACTGGCCTGACGGTGAAATGGTCGCGGGACCAATCGATGACCCGCTCGTCGATGCCTTCGTACCGCCCGCACGCGAAGACCAGTTGCTCTTCTTCGGCGAGCTCATGGGCCAACGCCTGCGTAAACCGTTCCCCTGCGGGCGACGGCACAATGAGGACGGGCTTGGCGGCGCCGCCCTGCGCTACGGATTCCAAGGCTTGCGCCCATGGTTCGGGCTTCATGACCATGCCCGCGCCGCCACCGTACGGGGTGTCGTCCACGGTGCGGTGACGGTCGGTGGTGAACGAGCGGAGATCGTGCACGTTCAGTTCCAGGATGCCGTCCTGGCGGGCCTTGCCGATGAGGGAGAGTTCAAGCGGAGCAAGGTACTCCGGGAAAATGCTGACGACGTCGATCCTCATTCAGCGGACTCCGCGCTGGCTTCTCCTGTTGATTCGTCGTTGATCTCGAACAGGCCGGCCGGAGGGGTGATGAGGATGTAGCCTTCCTCGATGTTCACCTCGGGAACGATCTCGTCCACGAAGGGGATCAGGATTTCCTTGCCGTCCTGGCCCTCCACCACCAGGAGGTCCTGCGCGGGCATGGTGTTCAGCGCCGCCACCTTGCCTACGGCGTGGTTTCCCACCCGCGCCTGGAGGCCAACGAGTTCGTGCTCGTACCAGCCCTCTTCGCCGTCCTCCTTGAGGTCTTCGGTCTCGATGAAGAGCTTGGCGCCGCGGATAAGTTCGGCTGCGTTGCGGTCAGCAATCTCTTCGAAGCCGAGGAGCAGGATCTCTTTGTTCCAACGCGAGCTGCGGACGGTGAGCGGTCCTGAGGAGGCAGGCTCCACCAGGAATTCCGTGCCGGCCACAAAGCGTTCGGACGGAGCATCGGTCAGCACCTGGACTGTGACTTCGCCGCGGATGCCGTGGGGTTTGCCGATCCGTGCCACCTGGAGCTGCATGGGTTCCTCTGAATTCTGGTTTGACCGCAGGCCGGATGGCTGCGGCAGCTACATTGTTCGATAAAGCAATCCGGCCCCTCCACCATATTCGGTGAAGGGGCCGGACCTAAGGCAAATGATGCTGAGCGCGTTACCGGCGACGGTCGGTGTCGACGACGTCGACCCTGACCTGATCGCCACCAGCCAAAGCTGCAACCACGGTGCGCAAGGCACGGGCGGTGCGTCCCTGGCGGCCGATTACCCGGCCGAGGTCGTCCTGGTGAACGCGCACCTCGAGGGATTCCCCGCGGCGGTTGTTCTTGGCGCTGACCTTGACGTCCTCAGGACTGTCAACGATCCCACGGACCAAGTGCTCGAGCGCTTCTGCCAGCAAGTTACTCAGCCTCGGTGGTCTCTGCTTCAGCCTCGGCCGGAGCCTCGGCTTCGTCCTTCTTGGCCTTCTTGGTGATGGCTTCCGGAATGATGACGGAACCCTTCTCCGGAGCCACGAAAGCTTCCTTCGGAGCCTTCGTCTTCAGGGTGCCTTCCTGGCCAGGCAGGCCCTTGAACTTCTGCCAGTCACCGGTGATCTTGAGGATCGCAGCAACCTGCTCGGTGGGCTGGGCGCCAACGGAAAGCCAGTACTGGGCACGCTCGGAGGCGACCTCGATGTACGACGGCTCTTCGGTGGGGTGGTACTTGCCGATTTCTTCGATGGCACGGCCATCGCGCTTGGCGCGGGCATCCATGACGACGATGCGGTAGTACGGTGCGCGCATCTTACCGAAGCGCTTAAGGCGAATCTTTACGGCCACTTTTGTGGTCACTCCTGTTTCTGAAACGAGGGTGAACCCGGTGTTCTGCACCCGTGGGGCGGGCCATACTAAGGGGTTCGAAGGACAAGATACGTGCACGGAGAGAGGGGCCGCACCGATCGAGTACCTGTCCATTGTGCCAGATGGGCAGCGCAATTACGACTTGGCCGGCTCGGACCGGTGTGCCGTTGCCCACACACCGGCCTGCCACCAGGGTGGCTAAAGGATCAGGCAACCGACCAGACGTAGAGTCCGGCCCGGTCTGCGTTCTCCACATCCGTGGCCAGCGAGGCGAGCTGCTGGACGTAGCCACGGGATGCGGTTGCGCCGAACGGCATGTCATCCTGTTCCGCCCAGGCGGCTGCGACATCGTCCAGGACATTGCCGTCGCCCTCGCTTTCGTAGCTGAGGAGTTCAGCCAGCGCACGCACCATGGCCTCGGGGACACCCAGGAGCGCGTCGCTGGTCACGTCCACCAGCGCGAGCTCGTAATCCGCCCCCGCGGCATGCACGGCCTGCCCGGCAAGATCGCCCAGTTGTTCAACTTCGAAATCAGTGATGCCATCGATCCGGACGGCGGATCCTGCAACATCGGCGCCGCGTTCAAGGGCCGCAGCCCGCTTAAGTGCTTCGTCGTGGGTGGCTACAAAAATTTCGGCAAAGCCCATGGGAACTACTCTCATTCCGTCGTGCTGACAAGTCGCGGAAACGGACCCGCAGGCCCCTTCCCCGCCACTGCCCAGCCTAGTGCAGCCGGCACCCGGCCGGTGCGACACGCCCCTAGCGGACGGCAACGCGCAATTGGTTCCGCCAGGGGTCTTCGAAGCGCAGTTCCTTCCCGGTGTGGTGGCTCTGCAGCCCGGCGACCTTGAGGCGGTCGGCCAGGGCACGCACGTCGTCGTCTCCAGGGACTTCGATCAGCACTTCACCGAGGCCCAGGGTGTCGCGGCGCGGTCCGGCGCCGCGGCTGTTCCACACATTCATGGCCATGTGGTGGTGGTACCCACCCGCCGAAACGAACAGCGCCTGGCCATGCCACCCGGCAGTCCGCTCGAAGCCCAGGGTATCCACGTAGAACTTCTGCGCCGTGGCCACGTCGCCCACCTGCAGGTGGACATGCCCGATTCCCGCGCCGGCCCGGGCCTGTCCGGTCACGGCCTCTTCACTGAGGTACTGCTGGAGGTAGGCCTGCGGCGGAAGCGCCACGTTGTCCATCACCACGTTCTTGCCGTCCCACTGCCAGACCTCGCGCGGCTTGTCGTAGTAGAGCTCAATGCCGTTGCCCTCGGGGTCGGTGAAGTAGAAGGCTTCGCTCACCAAATGGTCCGCGCTGCCAACGAACGCCCGCGGCTCATACTGCGCGGCGGTCGCGATCGTGGCGGCCAAAGACGGCTGGTCTTCGAAGAGGATTGCTGTGTGAAAGAGGCCCGCCTCGCCGCGACCGGGGACCTGGAGCCCGGCGGCCGGAGCCAAATGCACTACCGGCTTGCCCTGGCGGCCCAAATACAGGCCGCCGTCCTGCTCGGCCACCACTTGGAGGCCCAGGGCGCGCTGGTAGTAGTCGCCCATGACTTTCATGTCGCCGACCTTGAGCATCACCGTGCCCATGGTGAGTTCGGCAGGCAGCAGGTCCTGGGTGGATGAGGTGGTCATGTGAAGCTCCTGGTAATGAAGGTGGCCGCTTTTCGGCTCGTTCTACTTAGTTAAATTACTTGAAGTTTCAATTTATTCCCTGGCGCATGACCGCACCCCGCAGAACAACGTGGTTGAGTTCGCTGACCGTCGCCACGTTGCGCCGGGGGTCTTCTCCGCAAACCACGACGTCGGCACTCGCGCCTTCGCTGATGGCGTCGGCTCCCAGCCACGCACGGGCGCCCCAAGTGGCAGCGTTGAGGACAGCGGCAGGCGGCAGGCCGGCGTCGTGCAGTTCCTGCATTTCGTCCGCGATCCGGCCGTGTTTGATGACGCTTCCGGCGTCCGTACCCGCGTAGATGGCGACTCCTGCTTCGAAGGCCTCCAGGACGCGTTCGCGGCGCCGCTCCCACAGGGCAGTCATGTGCTGCGCATAGTCCGGGAACTTGGGCATTGCTTGTGCGGCGATGTCCGGAAAAGTAGCGATGTTCACCAGCGTGGGTACGATCGGCACCTGCTGCTCCACCAAACGGGATATATGCCGCGGCAAGAGACCCGTGGCGTGCTCGATGCAGTCGATTCCGGCGTCGAGCATCTGGTCCACGGTGTCTTCGGCAAAGCAGTGCGCGGTCACGCGGGCACCTTCGTCGTGGGCAGCGGCAATGGCATCCTTGACCACGGCGGCCGGAAACGACGGGGCGAGGTCTCCCACGCCACGGTCTATCCAGTCGCCCACCAGTTTCACCCAGCCGTCACCGTCGCGGGCTTCCTTGCGCACCGTTTCCACCAGCTCGTCGGGCTCCACCTCGTGGCCCAGGCCTCGAAGGTAGCGGCGGCTCCGCGCGATGTGCCGCCCTGCCCGGATCAAGCGTGGAAGATCGGCGCGCTGCTGGACCCAACGGGTATTGCTGGGAGAACCGGCGTCCCGGATCAGCAGCGTACCGGCGTTCCGGTCTGCTTCTGCCTGAGCCAAGGTGGTTTCCTCGTTCACGCTTCCGCCCGGACCGAGGCCGATGTGGCAGTGGGCGTCGACAAAACCCGGCAGTACCCAACCTTCGAGCACTACGTCCGGCGCCTTCTGCGGCCGTTGAAAGGTCAGCAGGCCGCCCACAGACCACATGCCGTAGTGCTCTTCGTCAGCCGCGACCAGCACGGGACCGGTGAATTCGATGATGTTGGCCATGGCAGAAGCCTAGTGCTCCCCCACCAGCCACACCCTGGCCGATGGCTTGTGACTGGGACCACCTGGGGAGCTGTGGTAGCTTCGTCTACGACCACACGGGGGCCCTTGCAGGGGCTGAGATCGGACTGAGGCAGTCTGCGACCGTTGAACCTGTCCGGGTAATGCCGGCGAAGGAAGTGAGTAATCCTTGAGCACCACAGAAACACAGCACAGCCCTGCCCAAAACCAGTCCGTTTCCCCGGAAGAGACGGTCACGCAGTCGCTGAAGTCCCATTCGCTGGCCTGGCTGGAAGATCCCCGCCACGGCATCCGCGTACCCGTGACCGAAATCGCGTTGGAACCATCGCCGAACGGCCAGGCCAACGCTCCCCTGCAGGTCTACCGCACCGCCGGGCCGGGCAGCGATCCGGTGGTGGGCCTGCGTCCTTTCCGGCGGCCGTGGATAGAGGAACGCCGGGATACCGAAAGCTACAGCGGCCGTGAACGGAACCTGCTCGACGACGGCAAGTCGGCTGTGCGCCGGGGCGCGGCGTCTGCGGAATGGAAGGGCGCCCAGCCGGTGCCCCTCCGCGCCATGGAAGGCAAGACCGTCACACAGATGCACTACGCCAAGCAGGGCATCGTGACCCCGGAAATGCGCTTTGTGGCGCTGCGGGAAAACTGCGACGTTGAGTTGGTCCGCAGCGAAGTGGCAGCAGGGCGCGCCATCATCCCGAACAACATCAACCACCCTGAATCCGAGCCGATGATCATCGGCAAGGCCTTCCTGGTGAAAATCAACGCCAACATCGGCAACTCGGCCGTGACCAGTTCCATTGCCGAAGAGGTGGACAAGCTGCAATGGGCCACCCAGTGGGGCGCCGACACTGTCATGGACCTGTCCACGGGAGACGACATCCACACCACCCGCGAGTGGATCATCCGCAACTCCCCCGTGCCCATCGGCACGGTCCCCATCTACCAGGCCCTGGAGAAGGTCAACGGCGAAGCCAACAAACTCACCTGGGAGATCTTCCGTGACACGGTGATTGAGCAGTGCGAGCAGGGCGTGGACTACATGACCATCCACGCGGGGGTCCTCCTTCGCTACGTTCCCCTGACGGCCAACCGCGTGACGGGAATCGTTTCGCGTGGCGGCTCCATCATGGCGGGCTGGTGCCTGGCCCACCACAGGGAGAACTTCCTCTACACCCACTTCGACGAGCTGTGCGAAATCTTCGCCAAGTACGATGTCGCTTTCTCCTTGGGAGACGGCCTCCGTCCGGGTGCCACCGCTGACGCCAACGATGCCGCGCAGTTCGCTGAGTTGGATACCTTGGCCGAGCTGACCCAGCGTGCGTGGGAGTACGACGTCCAGGTCATGGTGGAAGGCCCGGGGCACATCCCGTTCCACTTGGTCCGGGAAAACGTGGAACGGCAGCAGGAATTGTGCAAGGGCGCCCCCTTCTACACCCTGGGACCTCTCGTGACGGACGTCGCGCCGGGCTACGACCACATTACCTCGGCCATTGGCGCAACGGAGATTGCCCGCTACGGCACGGCCATGCTTTGCTACGTGACCCCCAAGGAACACCTGGGCCTGCCCAACAAGGACGACGTCAAGACGGGCGTGATCACGTACAAGATCGCGGCCCATGCCGCAGACCTCGCCAAGGGACATCCAGGTGCGAACGAACGGGACGACGCCCTTTCCAAGGCGCGCTTCGAATTCCGTTGGCGGGACCAGTTCGCCCTGTCCCTGGACCCGGTAACCGCAGAATCGTTCCACGACGAGACGCTTCCGGCCGAACCGGCCAAAACGGCGCATTTCTGCTCCATGTGCGGACCCAAGTTCTGCTCCATGCGCATCAGCCAGGACATCCGGGACGAGTACGGTTCCGCCGAAGCCCAGGCTGCGATTGCTGACATGTACAGCGGTATGCGGGAAAAGAGCCAGGAGTTCCTCGCGGCAGGAGGCAAGGTCTACTTGCCCGAGCTGCAGGTGCCTGCAGGGTCAGGACGCGCGAACTGAGCCGGCCCGCCCCGCCTCGGCGATGAACCTCCGGATGATCCGGTCGCCATCCACCGAGTCCTGGGGCCGGTGCCCTCCAGCCGCCACGCAGTGGAGGGCACCGGTTTCCTGCAGATAGGCTGCGATCTCCTCATAGAGTGGTTCCCAACCGCCGGTGAGGACCAAAGTAGGCACGCCCGGAACGATGTGCAGCTGCGCTTCCCACGGGGGTGCCTGCAGCCGCAGCCTCCGGGCGGAACGCCTGGCCTCGGGCGTTTCCTGCCCGCCGGCCTCGGCAGAAAACGCGCGCCGGAAGTATTCGCGTTCGTAGTCAGCGTCGTTCAGTTTGTTCCGCACGTCGAAAAGCGGCTCCATGAGGGCCCGGTGTGAAGCCGTGGCGGGCAACTCCGCGGTCAGGGACAAACACGCCGGCTCAACCAGGACCAGGGAATGCACCAGGTCCGGGCGCTCCACCGCAGCAAGCATGGCGGATATGGCGCCCTGCTCGTGTGCCACTACGTGCCCACCACCGGAACTGGCCAGCGAATCCAGCAGGATTGCGACGTCGGCCGGCACATCCGATTCCACGGGCTCCGCCACGGGGTGGAACCCGTGTCGGCGGACGAACAGGGCGTCGTAATCCAAAGCCATGCCGTGTTGCTTCGGCCACGCCGCAGCTCCGAAACTGCCCAATCCGTGGACAAAAACTACGCGCTGCTTGTGCATTGGATCAGCCTATTCCACGGCACCGACATCCAACCGACCGGCGGTTGGGCGTACTTGCCTACTTGCCCAGGAACTTGTCGAAGCCCTTGGGCAGGTTCAGCGAGGAAGGATCGAAATCGGCAGCACCCTGGCCGAAAGCGGCACCCTTCGGTGCCGAAGCCGCGGCGGCCCGCTTTGCCTCGGCATCGCGCAATTCCTGTGCCGCCTTGGCCGGGTTGCCTGAGCGGGCCTTCTTCTTCGGCGCATTCTTGCCGCCCTTGCGGCCACCACCGGGGCCACCCAGTCCCGGCATCCCGGGCATACCCGGCATGCCTCCACCCTGGGCAAGCTTCTTCATCATTTTCTGGGCCTGGCCGAAGCGCTCCAACAGGCCGTTGACCTCGGAAACGTGGACACCGGAACCCCGGGCAATACGGGCACGCCGCGAACCGTTGATGATCTTGGGGGCAACGCGCTCGTGCGGAGTCATGGAGCGGACGATCGCCTCGACGCGGTCGATCTCGCGCTCGTCGAAGTTCTCCAACTGCTGGCGGATGTTCTGGGCGCCGGGCATCATCATGAGCATCTTCTTCATGGAGCCCATGTTGCGGATCTGCTGCATCTGGGCCAGGAAGTCGTCCAGCGTAAAGTCTTCCTGGTCGGCGAACTTCTTCGCCATCCGGGCAGCTTCGTCCTTGTCCCAGGCCTTCTCCGCCTGCTCGATCAGGGTCAGGACGTCGCCCATGTCCAGAATGCGCGAGGCCATGCGGTCCGGGTGGAAGAGCTCGAAGTCGTCCAGGCCTTCACCCGTGGAAGCAAACATGACCGGCTTGCCCGTCACGGACGCAACGGACAGCGCGGCACCGCCGCGGGCATCGCCGTCGAGCTTGGACAGCACGATGCCGGTGAAGTTGACGCCCTCATCGAAGGCCATGGCCGTGTTGACGGCGTCCTGGCCGATCATGGCGTCGATGACGAAGAGGACCTCGTTGGGGATGATCGCCTGGCGGATCCGCTTTGCCTGGTCCATCATTTCGGCGTCGACGCCGAGGCGTCCGGCGGTGTCCACGATCACGACGTCGTGGAGCTTCTGGCGGGCTTCGGCCACACCGGCCTGGGCAACGGCCACGGGATCCCCCGCGGGGTGCTCAAGCTCGGAGGTGGCACCGGGATGCGGAGCGAAAACCGGCACGCCTGCGCGCTGGCCCACAACCTGGAGCTGGGTGACGGCGTTGGGGCGCTGCAGGTCGCAGGCCACCAGCAGGGGGCTGTGTCCCTGGGCCTTGAGCCACTTGGACAGCTTGCCCGCAAGGGTGGTCTTACCGGCACCCTGGAGGCCGGCCAACATGATGATGGTGGGGCCGTTCTTGGCCAGGCGGATGCGGCGTGTTTCGCCACCGAGGATCTCCACGAGTTCCTCGTTGACGATCTTCACGATCTGCTGGCTCGGGTTCAGCGCTGCCGAAACTTCGGCACCGAGCGCCCGCTCACGGATCCGTGAGGTGAACTCACGGACCACGGGCACGGCAACATCCGCGTCCAACAGGGCGCGGCGGATCTCACGGACGGTGGCGTCGACATCCGCTTCAGAGAGACGCCCCTTGCCACGGAGGTTCTTGAAGGTTGCTGTCAACCGGTCAGAGAGTGAATTGAACACGCGCCGCGCACTTCTTTCGATGGTCTACGGATGGCGGCCAATGCGGCACACCGGAGGGGACTCGACTATCTAGGGTATCAAGTCACGCTTCCAAGATGGCATGCTGGCACGGTGACCGACAAAACAACTGTGAAAACGTTGCTCATCCTCGGAGCCTCCGGCGACTTGACCGGGCGCCTGCTCCTGCCGGGCCTCGCCGGGCTCCTCGCCACGGGCCGCGCGGCCGGTCTGCGGCTGGTTGGCGCCGGATCGGACCCCTGGACTCCGGACCAATGGCGGAAACGGGTGGACGGCGCCTTCGCGGCGGCGTCCGCCAAGGCCGACCCCACGGGCCAAAAAGCCCTCTCCGCCGTGGCCGGATCCACCAGCTACCACCAGGTGGACGTCACCGCGGATGGACCGCTGGCAGACCTCCTGGGACAGTTGGAGGGGCCCGTTGCCATCTACTTCGCCCTGCCGCCACACATCAGCCAGAAAGCCTGCGAGGTGCTCCGCCGCGAACAACTGCCTGCGGGTACCCGTCTGGTGATGGAGAAGCCGTTCGGTTCCGGTGAGGAATCCGCCCGGGAACTCAACAGGACCCTGGCCACCCTGGTTCCCGAGGACCACATCCACCGCGTGGACCACTTCCTGGGCAAGGCAACCGTGCTCAACATCCTGGGCCTGCGCTTCGCCAACCGTTTCCTGGAGCCGGTGTGGAACCGCAACCACATAGAAAAAGTGGAAATCGTCTTCGACGAAGACCTTGCCCTGGAGGGCAGGGCACGCTACTACGACGGTGCGGGCGCCCTGCGGGACATGATCCAGAGCCACTTGCTCCAGGTCCTGGCCCTGTTGGCCCTCGATGCGCCCGCCAGCCTCCATGAGCGGGACCTTCGCGACGCCATCGCCACCGTGCTGCGGGCCAGCACCGTCAAGGCACCGTATGCGCAAAGCACGCGTCGCGCCCGGTACAGTGCGGGAACCCTGGGCGGGCGGGCCGTGCCGGACTACACGGCCGAAGAAGGCGTGGACGCCGCACGGAATACGGAAACGCTGGCCGAGGTGGAGGTCAGCGTGGACAACTGGCGGTGGCAGGGCGTCCCGTTCATCCTCCGCTCCGGCAAGGCAATCGGCCGAAAGCGCAAGGAAGCCGTGATCACCTTCCGGCCCGTTCCGCACCTGCCCACGGGCTTCTCCGGTGTCGATTCCCCCAACCAGCTCCGGATCGGCTTTGGACCCGACGTCCTGGAACTCGATGTGGATGTAAACGGGCCCGGCGATATCTTCAGCCTGGACCGGGCCAGCCTCGTGGCGGAGCTGAACGCCCCGGACCTGCTGCCCTACGGCGAAGTCCTGGAAGGGATCCTCACCGGGGACCCGCTGTTGTCCGTCCGTGGGGACACCGCGGAGGACTGCTGGCGCATCGTGGAACCCGTCCTCCGCTCCTGGTCCCGTGGCACGGTTCCGCTGGAAGAGTACGACGCCGGCAGCGCGGGTCCGGCGGATTGGCCCACCAACGGCGACGCTTAGGCAGTCGCCGCTTCCCGCCGTCGTCGTCCTCCTCCGGTGGCACCGCAAGCAAAAGGGGCCGGATACCTGAAGTATCCGGCCCCTTTCCGTTGCCAGGTCCTAGATGGCGGCTGCGCCGCGCTCACCGGTCCTGACCCGTACTGCTTCATAGACATCCACGGTCCAGACCTTGCCGTCACCGGCACGGCCGGTGTTGGAGCTGGCGATCAGGACATCCAGGATGTCGTCTGCCTGCTCGTCCGTGGCCAGGACCTCGATCCGGATCTTGGGCAGCAGGTCCACGTTGTACTCGGCTCCGCGGTACACCTCGGTGTAGCCGCGCTGCCGGCCGTAGCCGCTTGCTGCGCTGACCGTCAGTCCCTGGACACCGTAGGCTTCCAGGCCTTCCCGGACTGCTTCGAGCTTTTCTGGACGGACGATCGCGGTGATGAGTTTCATGCCTGGACACTCTCCTTGCCTGCGGCGGGGGTCTTGTTTCCTGCAGTTGCCTCGGACTTGCCGGTCACCAGGTCATGCAGGGGCTGGAAGCTTCCACCGTGGCCGCTGACGCCGAACTCGTAGGCGGTTTCAGCGTGCAGGCTGAGGTCCACGCCCACGTTCTCCTGCTCCGTGGAGACCCGGAAGCCCATGGTCTTGTGGATGGCGAGGGCGATGATGAGGGTCATGACGGCCGAGAAGACAATGGCGATGCCTGCCACTGCGAGCTGTGCCCACAGCTGGGCGAAACCGCCGCCGTAGAAGAGGCCGCCAGCCGTGACGCCTTCGCTGGGAACTGCGATGAAGCCGAGGGCCACGGTACCGATGATGCCGGAAACCAGGTGGACGCCAACAACATCCAGGGAGTCATCGAAGCCCCAGCGGAACTTGAGGCCGACTGCCAGGGCCGAAGCCACACCGGCAACCACGCCGAGGCCAAGGGCACCAACGGGGCTCACGTCTGCACAGGCCGGGGTGATGGCCACGAGGCCGGCCACGACACCGGAGGCTGCGCCGAGGGAGGTGGGGTGTCCGTCGCGGATACGCTCCGTGATGAGCCACCCGATCATGGCTGCGGCGGGAGCTGCGAGGGTGTTGATCCAGATCAGGCCACCCTGTTCCGCCGTGGCAGCTGCACCGCCGTTGAAGCCGAACCAGCCGAACCACAGGATGGCAGCGCCCAGCATGACGAACGGGATGTTGTGCGGCCGGTGGTTGGGATCCTTGCCGAAGCCGCGGCGGTTGCCGATGATCAGGACCAGGATAAGGGCAGCCACACCGGCGTTGATGTGGACCACGGTGCCACCGGCGAAGTCGATCGCGTGGCCCAGGGCCTGGCCGATTGCGCCGTCAGGGCCGAAGAGGCCGCCGCCCCAGACCATGTAGGCCAGCGGGCAGTAGACCAAGGTGACCCACACGGGGACAAAGAGGGTCCAGGCACCGAACTTGGCGCGGTCTGCGATGGCGCCGCTGATGAGAGCCACCGTGATGATCGCGAAGGTTGCTGCGTAGCCGATCTTGATCAGCGCGTCCGGCGTCGAGCCGGCGCCCTCAAGGCCGAAAGTGGCGAACGGGTTGCCGACGATCTGCAGGAAGCCCTCGCCGGAGCTCATGGATGCCCCCCACAGCACCCATACGACGCCGACAATGCCGATGGAGATGAAGCTCATCATCATCATGTTCAGGGCTGCTTTGGCACGCGTCATGCCACCGTAGAAGAATGCCAAACCAGGTGTCATGAACAGCACGAGCGCCGCCGCCACCATGACCCATACGTGACCTGCGGTAAGTTCCATGGTGCACGTTCCTCTCTTGCTAGTACTGCGGTTCAACCGCTGTCCTGACGCCTTTTGCGTCCTGCAATAGAGTTTTGTGCCGCAGTGTTTCACCTGCGCAGGAATTAGATTGCGGGCCGGTTACAACAACCTCCCCAACGTAAATGGTGCATCACCGCATTGTTACGGATATGTTTCATGCGTCAAACACCCCGAAAACGAAGGAACCGCACCCCATGCCTCAGTCGCCCCGATCCGCAGAGAAGCCAAGGATCAGGCCTGACAGGGAACCGCTCCCCCGCGACATCAAGGTGATGCTCGCCGCAGCGTTCCTCATTGCATTGGGCTTCGGCCTGGTGGCCCCGGTGCTGCCGCAATTCGCCACCACATTCGACGTCGGCGCGACAGCTGCGGCGGTGATCGTCAGCATCTTTGCATTCATGCGGCTGGTGTTCGCGCCGGCAGGAGGCGCGCTGATCGGCCGCTTCGGGGAGCGCAATGTCTACGTCACGGGCTTGCTGATCGTAGCCGCGTCAACCGCGGCTTGCGCCTTCGCCCAGAACTACTGGCAGCTGCTGGTCTTCCGCGGACTGGGCGGCGCCGGTTCGGTCATGTTCACCGTTGCCGCCATGGGGCTGCTCATCAGGCTGGCGCCTCCCGAACGCAGGGGCCGGGTTTCGGGAGCCTACGCTTCGGCGTTCCTGATCGGCAGTGTGCTGGGCCCCGTGGTGGGTGGACTCCTGGCCGGGTTCGGGCTGCGGGTGCCGTTCCTGGCTTACGCGGGGGCGTTGCTGGTGGCCGCCGTCGTGGTCAGGACCATGCTCAGTGGCGCGAGGACGAATGGCCTGGAGACAGGTCACGCTCCGGCCATGCCCCTGCGGGAAGCCCTCCGCGACTCGGCCTACCGTGCGGCGGTCTTTTCGAGTTTCGGCAATGGCTGGGTGACGTTCGGTGTCCGCATGGCCACCATTCCCCTCTTCGCCACCGCCGTGCTGCAGTCACGGCCGGAAACCGCGGCCTGGGCCTTGGCTGTTTTTGCCGTGGGCAACGCTCTGGCCCTGACCTTTTCCGGGCGCCTTTCGGACGCTTGGGGCCGCAAGCCCCTGCTCATACCCGGGCTGGCCATCACTGCCGTGGCATCCGGGGTCATCGGCCTGACGGCTGATCTCCCGGCGTTCTTCGCAGCCTCGGCAGTGGCCGGCTTCGGTTCGGGCTTGCTGGGCCCCGCCCAGCAAGCCGCCGTCGCCGACGTCATTGGCAGGGGACGCTCCGGCGGCAAGGTGCTTGCCGTGTTCCAGATGGCCGCGGACACCGGCGCGATCATTGGCCCCGTGGTTGCGGGCCTCCTGGCCGACCAGCTCGGCTACGGCTGGGCCTTTGGAATAACAGGAGGAGTGCTCCTGGTCACCGCTGCAGCCTGGCTGCCTGCACGTGAACCCTCGAAGCACTCCTCCGTGGTTGCCGAAGACTAGTTCAGCAGGGCGTCGACGAAGCCCTCCGCTTCGAACGGTGCCAGATCGTCCGGGCCTTCGCCGAGGCCGATGAGCTTGACCGGCACGCCAAGGGTCTTCTGGATCGCGACCACGATTCCACCCTTGGCGGTACCGTCCAGTTTGGTGAGGACGATGCCGGAGATGTTCACCACTTCGGCAAAGACACGTGCCTGGTTCAGGCCGTTCTGTCCGGTGGTGGCGTCGAGGACCAGCAGGACCTCGTCCACTTCGGCGAGCTTCTCGATGACGCGCTTGACCTTGCCGAGCTCGTCCATGAGGCCGGTCTTGTTCTGCAGGCGGCCGGCGGTGTCCACCATGACCACGTCCACTTCCTGGTCGATGCCTGCCTTCACGGCCTCGTACGCAACGGAGGCGGGATCGGCGCCGTCGATGTCCGACTTCACCGTGGGAACGCCAACGCGCTGGCCCCACGTTGCCAGCTGCTCGGCCGCCGCGGCCCTGAACGTATCGGCAGCGCCCAGCAGGACGTCCTTGTCTTCGGCCACCAGGACACGGGCCAGCTTGCCTACCGTGGTGGTCTTGCCGACGCCGTTCACGCCAACAACAAGCACGACGGCGGGCCGGTCGCCTTGGCGGGAGACGTTCAGCGAACGGTCCATGCCGGGATCGACGAGCTTGACGAGTTCCTCGCGCAGCATCGCCTTGACGTGCTCGGGGTCGCGGGTGCCCAGTACCTTCACGCGTTCGCGGAGTGCCTCCACCAGTTCCATGGTGGGTTCGGTACCGAGGTCTGCCAGGAGCAGGGTCTCCTCCACCTCGTCCCACACGTTCTCGTCGATCTTGTCGCCGGAGAGCAGGGCCAGGAGGCCCTTGCCAAGGACGTTGTTGGACTTCACCAGGCGGGCGCGGAGGCGGGCCAGGCGGCCTTCGACGGGAGCCGGGGTTTCCACGGCAATGGTTTCCAGCCCGGCGGCGTCATCCGGGGCCACGGTCTCATCGATGGAGCCGTCAAATTCGGGGGCCGGCGCCTTGACGGCGTCGGGGCGGTCCTCCACCAGGGTTCCGCCGCCTGCTGCCGGCGACTGGAGGGGGTCGTTGGCGTCCCGCGTTCCGGGATATTTCGCCCCGGACTTCCGGGCCTTCAGCAGCACCGGCACCAGTCCGCCGACCACCACGAGGGCAGCGACAATGGACAGAATAATGGGTAGGAAATCGTTCACTCCCCTACCTTCTCATAAAGCTAAGCCCCGGCACCGAGCCGCTGGCTGATGACGGTTGACACCCCATCTCCCCGCATTGTGACGCCGTAGAGGGCATCGGCGACTTCCATGGTGCGTTTCTGGTGCGTGATGACGATCAGCTGGCTGGACTCCCGGAGTTCCTCGAAGATGGTGATCAGCCTGCCCAGGTTGGTGTCGTCCAGGGCAGCCTCCACCTCGTCCATGACATAGAACGGCGAAGGCCGGGCCTTGAAGATCGCCACCAGCAGCGCAACGGCGGTCAGGGAGCGCTCGCCACCGGAGAGGAGGGACAGGCGTTTGATCTTCTTGCCGGCAGGCCGGGCTTCCACCTCGATGCCCGTCGTCAGCATGTCGTCCGGATCAGTCAGCACCAACCTGCCCTCGCCGCCGGGAAAGAGGCGGGCGAAAACGTGGTCGAACTGCGCCGAAGTGTCAGCGAACGCTTCAGTGAACACCTGCTGGACGCGTGCGTCGACTTCCTTGATGATGTCCAGGAGGTCCTTCCGGCTGGACTTGAGGTCCTCCAGTTGGGTGTTCAGGAATTGGTGCCGCTCTTCCAGGGCCGCGAATTCCTCAAGCGCCAGGGGGTTGACCTTGCCCAAGGCGGCAAGCTCCCGTTCGGACTTCCTGAGCCGTTTCTCCTGCTCCTCCCGGACAAACGGAATCCCTTCAACGATCGGTTCGCCGTCCTCGTCCACCGGTGCCCTGAGAGCAGCCCATTTGTCGGTGCTGGCCGCTGCCGGAACCGGAACTGGCTGGTCAGGTCCATAGTCTGCAACGAGTTGCCCGGCGGACATGCCGAGTTCTTCGATGGACCGGGCCTCCAACGCTTCGATCCGCAGGCGCTGCTGTGCCCGGGCAAGCTCGTCCTTGTGCACGGAATCGGTCAGCTCGGCCAGTTCCTTGGCGAGGGCCTCGTTTCCTGACCGGACCTGGACGAGCTCGGACTCCAACTGCTCCCGGACCTGCTCCGCAAGGTCCCGTTCCCTCCCCGCGAGCTCTACGGACACATCGATGAACCGCTGGGTATGCTCAACAGCCAACACCACCGCTGCGGCCCTTTGCGCCTGCGCGCGCCGACGCTGCGCCCGGCGG
The DNA here is from genome assembly GCF_044748465.1 of Paenarthrobacter sp. NPDC089988. Lineage (NCBI taxonomy): Bacteria > Bacillati > Actinomycetota > Actinomycetes > Micrococcales > Micrococcaceae > Paenarthrobacter > Paenarthrobacter sp. NPDC089988. The sequence continues at coordinate 167,454 of NZ_JBIVGD010000001.1, read as the reverse complement.
GCCGCCTCTTCACGGGCGCGGCGTTCCGTTGCCGCCGCGCGCTCCAGCGAAGCCGCCCGGTTGCTGACGGCCCCCAACTGTTCTTCGGCCGTGCGCAGGGCCAACCGCGCCTCCATTTCGAGGGCGCGCGCATTCCTGGCCCGCAAGGCAAGTTCATCGCGCTGGTCCGTGGACGGCTCATCGTCCGGAGCTTCCTGTGCTGCTGCGAGGCGCTCGGCCGCCACCTCCAGATCGAGCTGGGCCTCGGCAATGTTCGCTTCGGCCTTTGCCAGGGAAGCAGCCAGCCTGTCACTCTCGCCCACAGCACTCCGCAGCACCGAATTAAGGTGTCCCAGCCGTTCCGCGACTGCGGCGAGCCGGGCGTCCGATTCATGCAGCCGTTCCATCGCGGCATCCGCCCGGTCCTGGATTTCGGCGCGCCTCGACTCGGCGCCGGCCAGGGCAAACCGCCCCCGTTCCAAAGCCGAGACGACCTCCCGGAGCCGGGTGTCAGCGTCGTCCACTGCCGCCTGGATCTCGAGCAGTGAGGGCGCCGCGGCGGACCCGCCCTGGGCGGCAGCGGCCGTGAGGACATCACCGCTCCTGGTCACGGCCTTGAGCCGGGGACGTTCCGCAATAACCGCGGCCGCTGCCGTGAGGTCCTCGACGACCACCGTGCCCGCAAGGAGTGTCAGCGCCCCCTGCGCCGCGGGGTCCGAGACCTTGACGACGTCCACCGCCCAGCGGGTGCCGGGAGGAGGTTCACTCCCGGCGTGGGCATCTTCGTCAGGGGACGGGGAGTCCGCCAGGAGAAGGACGGCCTTCCCGGCATCGTCTTCCTTGAGGAGCTCAAGTGCGGCGAGGGCACTCGCGGCATCGCCGGCCACTACAGCGTCCGCCGCATGCCCCAGGGCCGCCGAGACCGCGGCCTCATAGCCGCTTTCGATGGCAAGCATGACCGCGAGGGGGCCGACAATTCCGGGGACATCCCCGGCAAGGAGCCGTTCCGAGCCATCCTTGCGGTTGAGTCCCAGTTGCAGGGCATCGCGTCGGGCCGTCAAGGCGTCCCGTTCCCGGAGTGCCTGGCGCTCCGCCGTTTTGAGTTCCTCTATTTCAGCAAGGACTGATTCAAGGGCCTCGCTGGCGTCCTCATATTCGGCGTCGAGGCTTTCTTCGCCGTCTTCCACGCCCGCAACCTGGGATTCGAGGGCCGTGAACTCGCTCTGGGCCAGCCGGCGCCGCTCGTCGCCGGCCCCGAGCGACTCCCGGATCCTTCCCCGCTCAGCCTCCGCAGCCTCGGCCCGCGAACGAGCGGCCGCCACCTGGCCGGCAAGCCGGGCCAGGCCCTCACGACGGTCCGCCGCGGCCCTGAGCATGGCGGTGAGCCGCTTGTCCTCGGCGGCCGCGAGCGCCTCGGCGGCATCCTTGGCCACCGTGGCTTCCATCAACGCGGCCTGCTTGGCCAGGATGTCATGTTCCAACGCGGCTTGCTCTTCGCGGACTCTGGCGGCCTGGCGGTCGAGTTGCCCGGGATCGCGTCCGGTCTCCGGGGCGGCCTCGGAGGAACCGAGGAGCCGGCGGCGTTCTGCGGCAAGGGAACCCAGCGAGCGCAGGCGTTCACGGGCTGCGGACAACTGGTACCAATGGTCGCGCGCGGCATTGAGGCGTGGGGTCGCCTGGGCTGCTTGTTGTTCCAGCGCGGCCTGGCTCCGGCGGCCGTGCTCCAGTTCCGTTTCGACAATGAGGCGGCGTTCCTTGAGCGCCGCCTCGTCGGCGACGTCCTGCTCCAGGGTTGAGGTCAACTGCACGAGGTCATCGGCAAGCAGGCGGGCGCGGGCGTCGCGGACGTCGAACTGGACTGTCTGTGCGCGCCGGGCAATCTCCGCCTGCTTGCCCAAGGGGGTCAATTGGCGCCGGATTTCGGCGGTCAGGTCGCCCAACCGGGCCAGGTTGGCCTGCATGGCTTCGAGCTTCCGGACGGTTTTTTCCTTACGCCGGCGGTGCTTGAGGATGCCGGCCGCTTCCTCGATGAAGCCGCGGCGGTCTTCGGGAGTAGCGTGCAGGACGCGGTCCAGCTGGCCTTGCCCGACGATGACGTGCATTTCACGGCCCAGGCCGGAATCGGAGAGAAGTTCCTGGATGTCCAGGAGCCGGCAGGGGGCGCCGTTGATCGCATACTCGGAGCCACCGGCGCGGAACAGCGTTCGGGAGATGGTGACTTCGCTGTATTCGATGGGCAGTGCGTTGTCTGCGTTGTCGATGGTCAGCGACACGTGGGCACGACCCAGCGGCGGCCTGCCGGAGGTGCCGGCGAAAATGACGTCCTCCATCTTTCCGCCGCGGAGTGTCTTGGCTCCCTGCTCCCCCATGACCCAGGCCAGCGCATCCACCACATTGGACTTCCCGGATCCGTTGGGTCCCACCACCGCAGTGACGCCTGGCTCAAAGTCGAACGTCGTAGCCGACGCAAACGACTTGAATCCGCGGACAGTCAGACTTTTCAGATGCAAGGTGTTTCGGTTCTCCTGGAATTGCCCCGGTGACGGTATCTCCCAAATCTACTGCGGATTACTCGAAATCCGCGGATTCGAGGCCGGAAAGCCTTGCGGCCGGACCTCCGCAACCCTACACTCCTGCCAAGGGTTACTTGGCGTTCGCGTTCCGGTAATCCGGTTTGGTCTGAGGGTCCAATCGGTCCAACCGGGTTCCGGTCTGTGGTTCGGAACACGGGCACAGGTACCACCCCAATGGTATTTCCAACTGAAGATCATGGTTTGACCCTGGCTGGGGAGCGGCAAGCGGGGAACGCGCTGTACGCGCGGTCCCGTCATTGCAATAGGCGTACCCAGGAGTTCAGATGCCCGGTCCTTCAGCTTCCCGGCCACTGCGGTTCTTCAAGGGCTTCTTCGTGCCCTTGTTGATCGCCATGTTCGCGTCATTGCTGCCGTTCACCGCTCCTGCCGCGGTGGCGGCAGATCCATGCAACCCCATGGTGAATGCCATAGCGTGCGAGAATTCGAAACCCGGCAGTCCGCCGTCGGAGTGGGACATCACAGGAGCGGGCGACGACACCCTCCAGGGCTTCGCCACGGCGATGAGCGTCAACGCGGGCCAGCCCATCCAGTTCAAGGTGGACACCTCCGCCTCCAACTACACCATCGCCATCTACCGCACGGGCTGGTATGGCGGCAACGGTGCCCGCAAGGTAGCAGACGTGACGCCGTCGGCCTTCAGGCAGAACCAGCCGGCCTGCCGAAGCGACCTAACCACCGAGCTCTACGACTGCGGAACGTGGGCCGTTTCAGCGACCTGGCAGGTGCCCGCCACCGCAGTCTCCGGCGTCTACATCGCCTTGCTGACCCGCCCGGATACCGGCGGGCAAAGCCACATCATTTTCATTGTGCGCAATGACGGCAACCGCTCGGCCGTGGTGTTCCAGACATCGGACACCACCTGGCAGGCCTACAACACCTATGGGGGCGCCGACTTCTACCAGGGCGCGGTCAACGGACGCGCCTACAAGATCAGTTACAACCGGCCAATCGCTACCCGGGAAGGTCCCGACGGCCGCGACTTCTACTTCGCCAACGAATACCCCATGGTGCGCTTCCTGGAGCAAAACGGCTACGACGTCAGCTACATCAGTGGACTCGATACCGACACCCGGGGCGCCGAACTCCTGAACCACAAGGTATTCCTTTCGGTGGGCCACGATGAGTATGTGTCCGGCAACCAGCGGGCCAACATCACCGCTGCCCGCGATGCCGGAGTGAACCTCCAGTTCCTTTCCGGCAACGAAATGTACTGGCGTACGCGGTTCGAGCCTTCCAGCGTTGACGGCACCGCCGGGCGTACCTTGACGAGCTACAAGGAAACCTGGTCCAACGACAAGATCGATCCCAGCACCCAATGGACAGGAACGTGGCGCGATCCCCGTTTCGCATCCCAGGCCAACGGCGGCGGCCTTCCTGAAAACGGCCTGACCGGCACCCTGTACATGTCCAATTTCTCCGACCTCCCCGTGACTGTCTCGGCCGAGGAAGGCAAGACGCGGCTTTGGCGGAATACCTCCCTGACCTCCATGGCCGCCGGGACCAAGACGGCCCTGGCCGCGCACACCGTGGGCTATGAGTCGGACGAGGACCTGGACAACGGCTTCCGGCCGGCCGGCCTCGTCAGGCTGTCCACCACCACCGGCCCCGTGACCGAATACCTGCAGGACTTCGGCAACACGGTCAAAGCCGGCACTACAACCCACAACGTGACCCTGTACAAGGCAGCGAGCGGTGCACTGGTGTTCTCGGCCGGCAGCGTCCAGTGGACCTGGGGCCTGGACCAGGAACACGACGGCAACGGCGCCCCTGCCGATGTCCGGATGCGGCAGGCCCAGGTCAACTTGTTCGCCGACATGGGGGCCCAACCGGCAACCCTTGCATCCGGGCTCGTCGCCGCGACGGCGAGCGCCGACAAGACCGGTCCCACGGTAACCATCAGCGCTCCGGCGAACGGGGCCACCATCGCCCAAGGCGCCAGCGTAACTGTCACGGGAACGGCCACAGATGCTGGCGGCGGAGTAGTGGCCGGCGTCGAGGTCTCTACCGACGGGGGCACCTCCTGGCATCCTGCCACAGGGAAGGCTTCGTGGAGCTACACCTACATCCAAAAGGGCCTCGCAACGGCGACGGTACAGGTGCGTGCAGTTGACGACAGCGCGAACATTGGCGCGATCGCCACTCGCAACCTGACCTTGAGCGGCCCGTACACGGTGTTCGGCCAGACTGTTCCGGCCACCGTGGATTCCGGTGACGGCGGCGCTTACGAAATGGGCATGCGGTTCACGCCGTCCGTGGACGGTTTCGTGACCGGTGTCCGGTTCTACAAGAGCACAGCCAACACCGGCACGCACATCGGTTCGCTGTGGAATGCCGCCGGTGAACGCGTGGCCACTGCGACGTTCGCCAACGAGACCGCCTCGGGTTGGCAGACGGTGTTGTTCAGCCAGCCCGTGCCCGTCACCGCGGGCCAGAAGTACACGGCTTCATATTGGGCTCCGAGGGGCCACTATGCCACCAAGGACTTCCAATGGGCGTACTCCGGGTTCAACGATGCCCCGATGAAGGTTGCCGGTGGCTTCGGCGCCGAACCCGCGGGCGTGTACAGCACCTCCCAGGGGTATCCAACGGCCAGCTTCAACGGCGGCAACTATTTTGTTGACGCAGTATTCAGCACAACGGACACCTCGCCGTTGACCGTTTCGAGCCAAACGCCCATCCCGTCGTCTTCGAGCGTCTCTGTCTCCACCACGGTGAGCGGTGTCTTCTCGAAGCCCGTCACGGCCAGCACGGTCCAGTTGACGGTACGCACTTCCGCAGGCACGTCCGTTGCGGGCACCACTGCCTATGACGCCGTGGCCCGGAAGGCGACGTTCACGCCGTCGGCCGCTTTGGCCTTCAGTACGCAGTACAACGTGACCCTGGCCGCGACGGCCACTACCGGCGGCACGGTTACTTCCGGAGGGACGTGGCAGTTCACTACTGCGGCGACCGTTCCGCCACCGGGTTCGTGCCCGTGCAGCCTCTACAACGACAGCGTGACTCCCGGCATTGCGCAGATCCAGGACGGTGTGCCGTTGACGCTCGGAGTACGGTTCACCAGTGTCTCGGCCGGCCAGGTGACGGGCATCCGGTTCTACAAGTCGGCCGGCAACACCGGCACGCACACCGGCGCCCTGTACTCGGCCACGGGAACGCAGCTTGCCACGGTCACGTTCGCCAATGAAAGCAGCGCGGGATGGCAGACGGCCATGTTCAGCCAGCCCGTCCAGATGGCGGCCAACACCGAGTACATCGCCGCCTACAAGTCGCTGACGGGAACCTACTCGGCTACGAGCAACGGCTTCGGCTCAGGAATGAGCGTGGGTCCGCTGCGGACGGTCTCCGATGCCGGCGCCTACTCGTACAGCCAGGATTTCCCGAGTTCCAGGTCCACTGCGAGTTACCTGGTTGACGTGGTGGTCATGGTGTCCGCCCCGGCCTTCACAGTGGGCAGCCAAACGCCCCTTGCAGGTGCCTCGAGCGTTCCGTTGAACACACCGGTCAGCGGTGTCCTCTCGGAGGCGGCCTCGAATGTGGCCTTGGGCCTGAAGACAGCCAGTGGCACCGCCGTTGCCGGTACCTCGGCCTATGACCAGGCAACCCGCAAGGTGACGTTCACGCCTACCAACCCGCTGGCGGCAGGAACAAGCTACACGGCCACCGTCACGGCGACTGCGACGTCCGGCACGCCTATCTCAGGTAACACCTGGACGTTCACCACAGTGCCCGTTCCACGGACACCCGATGCGTGCCCCTGCACGCTGTACCAGGACACCGAAACGCCCACCACCGCCGAAGTGAACGACGGCGTGCCTCTCTCCTTGGGCGTCAGGTTCAGCAGCGATATCGCCGGCCAAATCACAGGGATCCGCTTCTACAAGTCCAGCGGCAACACCGGAACGCACACCGGTTCGCTGTACACGCTGGCCGGGCAGCAGTTGGCCACCGTGACCTTCACCAACGAGTCCAGCACCGGCTGGCAGACTGCGACGTTCAGCCAACCCGTGAATATCACGGCCGACACCGAGTACATCGCCGCCTACAAGACGACCACCGGCAAATATTCCTACTCCGCCGGCGGCTTTGGAGATGGCTTCGCCAGCGGCCCGCTGCGGGTGGTCACGGACTCCGGCGAGTATTCGTACAGCGCCGACTTCCCGAACACCAACTCCACGGCCAGCTACTTGGTTGACGTAGTGTTCAACCAGCCAGCCCAGAACCTGAGCGTCACGTCCCAGGTTCCGGCACCGGGGGCAACGGCCATCCCGACGGACGTGAAGCCTTCCATCACGTTCTCCACGGCGGTCAACCCGGGCGTCACGTTCACCGTGACGGCGAACGGTTCTTCGGTGGCCGGCACAGCGGCGTTGTCCGCTGATTCACGGACAGTGACGTTTACTCCCGCAGCCGCCCTGCCGGCCAGCACCGTCATCACTGCCAACGTGTCCAACATCGCCAGCCCGCAGGGACAGACCCTGCCACCGAGCACCTGGCAGTTCACGACGGCGAGCGCGGCAGTCCAGCAAAGCACCATCTTCGGGACACTGGCCCCGCAGGTGGCGGCGTCCACCGACACCAAGTCGGTGGAGCTGGGCACCGCCTTCACCGTCTCCACGGCCGGCAACGTGACAGGTATCCGTTTCTACAAGGGCACCGGCAACACCGGGACCCACGTTGGATCGCTGTGGAACTCGGCGGGAACGCGCCTGGCACAGGTGACGTTCACGAATGAATCCGCCACCGGTTGGCAGACAGCTACCTTGTCCACTCCGGTCGCCCTGTCCACGGGCCAGACGTACGTGGTGTCCTACCGGGCGCCCAACGGCCGCTACTCGTACACGCAGGGCTTCTTCAACACCACGTGGACCAGCGGTCCGTTCACCGCTTCGGGGCCCAACAACGGCCTGTACCGTTACGGAAACGGCGGCGTGATGCCGAACAGCTCGTGGAATGCCACCAACTACTTTGTTGACGTGGTGTACTCCACCGGCGGCCAGACGCAGTTGCAGGCTCCGGCCCAGACTCAGACGGCAACACCAACCCCAACGCCGACTCCTACTCCCACTCCCACTCCCACTCCCACGGCGACGGGTACTCCTTCCCCCAGCCCGTCTCCCACCCAGTCGGGTGGCCTGCTCTGCGGCCTGGTGGGGATTTGCTGACAGCCGGCCAGCCCTGTTTACCTGACCACGCTGGGCGACCACGCATGGGCGATGAACAGGCCCGGCTGCGCGGCGGGGTCGGTACCCGACTGCCAGATGTTGCTGTCCCCCTCGGTGGCCTCGTCAGCCAACCCATAGAGGACTGTGTGGTTGTCCAGCCACTCGATCTGGTCGTCCACGCTGCGCTTCTCCGACAGGACGGTTTCCTTGCCCGAGGCAAGATCCAGTATGGCCACCCGCCAGTGCGCGTTGAGCGGCCCGCCGTCGTTCTTCTTGTAGGCGATGCGCGTACCGTCCGGCGAGATGGACGGGCACTCCACATTGTCGTGGACGGCGGTGAGTGTCCTCGCGGAAAGGCTTCCCTTGACCAGCCAGATCCGCCCGGACGAGGCCGCCGTGGCGTAGAAAGTATCGCTCTGCCCCGGGGCGAACGTCACTCCCCACAGGTTCCTGTCAGTCGCCATCAGCCGCTCCCCGTTGACCATGAGGGCAAAGTCCTCAAGGTTGCCCAGGCTGGCGGAGTTCTGCGTGATTTCGGTGGCGGTGGAGAATCCCGTTGTCGCATAGGAGTGCCCGGTGACGAAGACCGTGGTGGCAATCAGTGAGCCATCCGGACTGATCCGGGTACGGCTTGGTATGCCCGCCAGTGGCCAGGATCGCTGTTGCTGCCAGTCCCGGTTCAGGACGTCGGCTTCAAAGGCCGTCACCAGACCGCGGTTGGCCTTGAGGCACACAACTTCGGAGGACGTGCCGTACACGCGGTCGCACGCCTGTTCGCTCACGGCCCGGGTACCGCCTGGCGCCGACAACGGAACTGTTGCGGCGTTGCCGTAGCCTTGCCCGGCGGCCGTATTCCTGAACAGCACGAAGGGAACGAGTGGAAGCGCCTGCCCGGCAGTAACGCCAACTGATGGAGCTGCCGTCCGGCTTTCTTCGAAGCGCTGGTAGGCGTTCACCGCGTAGATGCCCGCCCCTGCCAGAACGAGGGCCGTCACCGCCAGGAGGATGCCCCAGCGCAGCCTCCCTCCGGTCAGCAGCGCACTCATGCGCGGCCCACGCGGGGACGGGCTCCCGGCAGAATGAACACGACGGCCACCACGGCACAGGCGAGCAGGATCCCGGCCAACAGGACTGCAGTCGAGGCACCCACGGCGAACCACAACACACCGAAACCTGCGGACGCCGTCATCCGGGTCAGGGCCACCACTGTCTGGGCCGACGCGATGCCGGTGGCCAGCTTTCCCTGTGGCGTCAACTGGGCAGCCAGCGCAGCCAGCACACCGTCCGTGGCGGCATAGAAGGCGCCGAGGAGGACCAGGCAGAGGACGGTGGCCCAGAGCCCGCCGAGGGGTGCGGCCGCCAACAGATAGCACGCCAACAGGGCGAGGTGTCCGGCGATGAACACCGGGACTTTGCCAAACCTGTCAGCAAGCCGGCCCAAGGGAACGGCCAACGCCAGGAAAGCCACGTTGGTGCCCACGAACAGGAGCGGGAACCATTGGACCGCGAACGAATCCCGGTCCTGGAGGACCAGGTAGATGAACCCGTCACCGATGGTCACCAAACCCAGCAGGCCGGCGGCGATCAGGAGCCGCCCGAGGCCCGGTTCCTTCAAGTGCTTCCAGGAGAAGGCGAAGATCCGGCGTTGCTCCTTGGAAAGTCCCTGTTTCAACCCGCCCGCTTGCAGGTCCGGCACCACAAGCCCCAGGACGGTCACGCCAATGACGGCAAACGCCAGCGACACCACAAAGACGGTGCTGAAGCCGTTGGGAATGACCAGCAACACCAGGAAGGCGATCAGCGGGCCGGCCGCCGCACCGATGTTGTCCAGCATCCGGTGGATGCCGAAGGAGCGTGCCAAATGTTCGGGTTGCGCGGACACCGAGATGAGCGCATCGCGTGGAGCCGTGCGGATTCCCTTGCCAATGCGGTCGCCCGTCACAATGGCGGCGATGGCCCAGAACCCGCCTGCGAACAGGAACCCGATCCTGGCCAGCATGGACAAGCCGTAGCCGGCCAACGCGATCCGTTTCGGGTGGCCGCTCCGGTCTGCGGCCCACCCCGCGGCAATCCGGACGATTGCGCTGGCGCCTTGGTTGATGCCGTCAATGAAGCCAAAGGCAATGGTGGACAGTCCCAGGAACCCGGTCACATACAGCGGCAGGATGGCCGTGACCGATTCCGAGGAGACGTCCGTGACCATGCTGACAATGCCAAGCCAAATGATGATGGGCGACAAACGAAACGGCACCTCGTGGGGAAGTGCCGTTTGCGTGCCTTCCGGCTTTTCCTTCTTGCCGCCGCTGCGATCGGAGAGAGAAATGTACATGGTGCCCCTAGTCCGCCGTCGAGTGCAGGCTGCCCAAAAGTTGGAACCTCGAGTTGCCGGTGCCCGTCGTGGACACAGACACGGTCACAGTATCGGTGCCCCGCACGAACCTCGCTGCGACGGCGGCTTCGCCGGCAGGAGCGTCCTCCGACCAAAATCCGTGCGGAACCAAGGAGGCACGGAAGGAGTCCAGGACTGCCTGCTGGGTGGTGCCGACGATCCCGTCCGCAGAAAGCTGCATGACGTCACCCGACGTCGAAATGCTGGTTGAGCCCACAGTGGTGCCTGCGGGGAGTGCCAGGATGGCGCTGGGCCAGCCGTCCACTACCTTGCCGCTCGCCGAGCCCGCAGGAGGCAGGCTTCCCTTGAGGAGAGGAGCCGGCGCCGACGGCGCAGGGAGCCCTGTGGGAGTGGAAGTCACGGGCGGAAGGACCTCCAGCGGTTTGGCGCTGGGCTGGGCTCCGGAACCTTCCGCTCCCGCAGAACTGCCCGACGTCGGACTTCCGGACGGCTGCTCCCCGGCACCGGAGCCGGCGGTGCTCCCCGGAGCCGGGCTGGCGGATGAGGATCCCTGGGCTGTGGTGGCCGAAGGCCGCACCGCCATCTGGTCAAGGACCACAGCGATCACCGCAATCACCAGGGCGAGGCCCAGTCCGGCTATCACCCACCGCCGGGCGTTCATGGCTTACCCGGACTCGCCGCGCCACCCAGCAACTGGTGCGCCCTCGCTTCGAGGCCGTCGTCGACGAAGTCGTAGATGAACGATGCCAACCAGATCACCACCGTTGCAGATATCCAGCCAACAGGGCCGTTGATGAGGAATCCATGGGAAAAAATGCCGGTCAAGAGGAGGATGAGCACCGTGGCCACCAGTCCGGCAAGGACGGTGGCACCTTTTGTCACCAGCCAGGTCCTGGGGCGGCTGGAGCTTTGCGTACGCCGACGGAACAGCGCAAGGACCAGGGGCTTGACCAGGAGGGTGGCCGCAGTGAACACGATGACGGCCCAGAGGAACCCGGCGCCCAATCGGACCCCGGGTAAAACTGACGCCACCCACAAGGTGATGGCGTTGAAAACCAGTGCGATGGCGATTTTGACCGCCAAGCTTTTCATGGGGACAGTAAACCATTGCCACCCGGAATCCGGAACAGTTTTGCCCCTGTGAAACTCCGGTTACCAGCGGCCGTTCCGGGGGCGCGGCTGGCACACCGGACACGTGTAGGAAGAGCGGTTCATGAACTGTTCGCGCTTGATCATGGTGTGCAGGCTCACTGACTCGCAGCGGCGGCAGTTTTCGCCTGCCCGGCCGTACGCATTAAGGGAGCGCGCAAAGTAGCCGGAGTCACCGTTGACGTTGACGTACAGCGAATCGAAGCTGGTCCCACCGGCATCGAGTGCGGCACTCATGACATCCCTGACGGCGTCCACCAGCCGCTCCGCATCGCCGCGCCGCAACTTGTCCGTTGGCCGGGCGTAGTGCATTTGCGCCAGCCAGAGGGCTTCATCGGCGTAGATGTTGCCAATACCGGAGATCAGGGACTGGTCCAGGAGCGCCCGCTTGAGTCCGGTTTTCTTCGACTTCACCTTGCGGTAGAAGGTATCGAACGAAAAATGCGGATCAAGCGGGTCACGGGCAATGTGGGCGGCTTCCTCGGCGATCTCCGGCAAGGGCGTCTCCCCCAGTCCGCCCGGTCCGCCGTCGGAGGTGGGAACAAGCGCGGTGACGAACAGGCCTCCGAAAATCCGTTGGTCAACGAACCGCAACTGTTCCGGCATATCGTCGGCGGCGCTCAGCCTTATGCGGACCTTGAGGTGTTTTTCGTCCGGAACGTGGGGATCCTGCATGAGCAATTGCCCGCTCATGCCCAAGTGCGCCATGAGCGCCACCCTGGGAAGCGTCAGGTCTGCCCTGTCCATGGCCAGCGGCATCCACAGGAATTTGCCGCGGCGCACCACGTCCAACACCGTGGCGTGTTCCAGATTTCCAATGAAGTCCTCCACACCCAGCGCATGCCGGCGGATGGAGCGGGGGTCGATGACATCCACACCGGTGATGCGGCGGCCGCGTACCCAACGGGCCAGCCCACGGCGCACCACTTCTACCTCGGGAAGTTCAGGCATGGATCAGGCGGATGCCGGCCCGGCCGCAGCTTCTTGGCCTGTTGGAGTTTGTTCGGGCGTGTTCAGGGCACGCCACGCATCCGCCGCGGCCTCCTGCTCGGCTTCCTTCTTGGAGTGGCCGGATCCGCGGCCATAAGGCGTACCGCCGATGATCAGGACGGCTTCGAAGGTGCGGGCGTGGTCCGGGCCGGAACCTTCCACGGCGTAGTGGATGGCGCCGAGCTGCCTGCTGGCCGTCAGTTCCTGGATGCTGGTCTTCCAGTCGGTACCGGCGCCAAGGGCGCCCGCGTCCTTGAGCAGTGGACCCACGAGGCGCATGACCAGCTGGCGGGCGGTCTCCATGTCATTGGAAAGATAGGTGGCGCCGATCAGGGCTTCCATGGTGTCAGCGAGGATGGACGCCTTGTTCTTGCCGTCGGTCAGCTTTTCGCCTTGGCCGAGGTAAATGAACTCGCCAACGCCAAGTGTCCGGCCGATGCCGGCCAGAGCCCGCGTACTGACGACGGCGGAACGTCTCTTGGCGAGTTCGCCTTCGGGGAGTTCGGGGTGCTCGCGGTACAAGGAATCGGTAACGGAGAATCCCAGGATGGAGTCGCCGAGGAACTCAAGGCGCTCATTGGTGGGGATGCCCCCATTCTCGTACGCGTAAGAGCGGTGTGTCAGAGCAAGACGAAGCGTCTCGGTGTCAATGAAGACACCGAGACGCTTCAGAAGCTCTTCAGTTGAAGACATCCTTTGTCAGCCTGTGCGGCAGATCAGGCGTCTGCGACCTTGCGGCCCTTGTATTCAAGGAACAGCGCGGTGCCGGCGGAGTCGGTGACGACCTTTGCCTGGTGCGGCAGGCTGTAAACGACCTGACCGTTTTCGATGGTCTTGACCAGTGCGGGGGCAGTTGCCTTCCACTGGGCACGACGTGCGCGTGTGTTTGCGCGAGACATTTTCCGCTTGGGAACAGCCACGGCTATCTCATTTCTCTCTTAGTCCAACAGTTACTAATCAGTTTGCCGGTCAGTCTTAGCCAGATCAGCTAGGGCAGCCCAGCGAGGGTCCAGGACCTCGTGGTGGTGCCCCGGCTCGTCTTCCAGGCGCACTCCACATTCGGAGCAAAGGCCCTGGCAGTCTTCCCGGCACACCGGCTGGAACGGCAGCATGGTGACTACTGCGTCCCGCAACACCGGCTCAAGATCGATCAGATCGTGCTCGACTCGACGTTGCTCTTCATCGTCTTCTTCGGCAGAAAGCTCTTCACCTTCGTAGAAGAAAAGTTCTTGCACATTGACCTCAAGGTCATACGCAAGGGGATCCAGGCATCGACCGCATTCACCGGTTACGCCGACGATTGCGGTTCCAGATACCAAGATTCCTTCGTGTACGGCCTCAAGCCTGAGATCCAGCTCGACATCCGAGCCTTCCTCCACGCCAATGAGTGCCACACCAAGATCACTCGGTGCAGGTACATGCTCCGTGAGCGTCCGCATGGTCCCGGGACTGCGTCCAAGGTCCTTGACCAACAATGCCAAGGGCGAACTTGCATCTCGCTTAATGAGAACTCCTGTAGAACATATGACCGACGTACCATCTTAGCCTGATCACGCTTGAGGACTCAAACCGGCGCCGCGCACGCCAAAGGGCTCGGGACTACGGTAGGGAATCCTCCAGCAGGGGCTGCGAAGGCACGGATTACAGACTACCCGTTGCGGGGCACTTCTGCCGGAGGCTCGCCCGCAAGGAGCCGCCTCAGGACCGATTTGGGAACGAAATCGGAAATATCGCCGCCCAGGGCGTTGATTTCCTTGATCAAGGTGGAAGACAGGTGCACGTAGTGGGCTTCGGCCGGAAGGAACACGGTTTCGACGCCGGAAAGTTGGCGGTTCATGGTGGCCATGGGCAATTCATAGTCGAAGTCCGAGGACGACCGCAGGCCCTTGACGATGGCCGAGACGCCACGGCGGCGGCAATATTCCGCCAGGAGGCCTTCGCCCATGGGCTCCACGATGATTCCCCGCAACGACGCAAGGGTTTCGCGGGCCATCTCCATCCGGTCCTCAAGGCTGAACCGGTATTTCTTGGCGTAGTTGGTGGACACGGCCACGATGACTTCATCGAACAACCCGGCGGCGCGGGCGATCACTTCGAGATGGCCGTTGTGTATCGGGTCAAAGGATCCTGGGCATACCGCGCGTCTCATGAGTCGAACCTACCCCAAAGCTTCACCGGGATACCATGGCTGACATGTCACCGGCAGGAAGCAGCGCACCAGTCCACACAAGCACTCCATGGCAGCGGGCCGCGACGGGCGCCAACCTGCTGGCGCCCGATGGGAAGCTCGGTGTGACGATCTTCGAGGAGATGACCACCTTGGCCATGTCCACAGGTGCCATTAACCTGGGCCAAGGCTTCCCCGACGAGGACGGACCCGCCGAAATGAAGGCTGCCGCGCAGGCCGCGATCGCCGCGGGCGCCAATCAATATGCGCCGGGGAAGGGCATCCCGCAATTGCGCGAAGCCGTCGCCCGGCACCAGGAGCGGTTCTACGGCCTGGCCCCTGATCCGCTCACCGAGGTGGTCATTACCACCGGCGCCACCGAGGCCATCGCCGCGTCCCTGCTGGCGTTCGTCCAGCCCGGCGATGAAGTCCTGACTTTCGAGCCGTTCTATGACTCGTACGGCGCGATCATCGGCCTGGCAGGTGCCACGCATGTGACCGCTCCCCTGCTGGCCCCCGACTTCCAGCCGGACCTTGATGCCTTGGAGCGGGCCTTCAGCCACCGCACCAGGGTGGTGCTCCTGAACAACCCCCACAATCCCATGGGTTCGGTGCTGACCCGCGAGGCGTTGGCCAAGGTGGTGGAACTCGCCACGAAGTACGACGCCATCATTGTCAGCGACGAAGTCTACGAACACCTGACCTTCGGGGTGGCCCACCTTCCGGTTGCCACGCTGCCCGGCGCCGCCGAACGGACCATCACCATCTCTTCCGCCGGAAAGACCTTCTCCTTCACGGGGTGGAAAATCGGCTGGCTGAGTGGTCCTGCGGAGCTGGTAGCGGCTGCACGCACGGTCAAGCAGTTCCTCAGTTACAGCTCCGGCACACCGTTCCAAAGCGCAGTGGCCGTGGGGCTTGCACTGCCGGACAGCTTCTACGCGGAAATCGCAGGCACACTGCAGCACAAACGCGACATCCTTGCCGACGGCCTCCGGGCGGCAGGCTTTGGGGTCTACACCCCCAGCGGAACCTACTTCGTCAACGTGGACACGGCCCCGTTGGGAATCAGCGATGCGGTGGATCTGGCACGACGACTCCCGGAGCTGGTGGGCGTTGCCGCCATTCCGGTTCCGGTTTTCTGCCACCAGGAAGGAGCGGAACGCACCCGGAGCCTCCTGCGCTTCGCCTTCTGCAAGAAAACCGAGGTTCTCCAGGAAGCGGCGTCACGGCTCGCAACGTTGAAGGACCGGCTCTGAACCGCCCCGACGGCGGCCACGGGGCCTCCCGCTTCCTCCGTGCAAGCGGCGTCCACGCCAGCATCGAGGCCGACACCCTGGTGCCCGGCAGCTACATCCTCAGCATGGGCGGAGCCGAACAATCCCACGTCAACCTGGCCAACCCATCGGAGATCTTCTACGAGTACCTGCGGCGGATCGGTCACGTGGTGGATCTTGCCGCCACCCCTGGAGCGGCCATCTCTGCCCTCCACCTCGGCGCGGGAGCGTTGACGCTGGCCCGCTACATCCAGGCAACGCGTCCGGGCTCCCGGCAGCACGCCGTCGAACTTGAACGGGAACTGCTGGACTTCGTCCTCCACCAGTTGCCCATGCCGGACGGGACACGTCTCACGACGCATATCGCTGACGCCCGGGCCGCCCTGGCGGAGCTTCCTGCCGAACTGCGTTTCGACGTCGTCATCCTTGACATCTTCTCCGGCCCGGACGCTCCGGCCCACATTGCCTGCACCGGATTCTATGAAGAGGCCGCGCAGCGGCTCCAACCGGACGGAGTGCTGATAGTGAACGTGGGCGACGAACCAGCCCTCACCCTGGTGCGCAGCCAGGTGAAAGCCATGCAGGAAGCGATGGCTGACGTTGCGGCCTTCGCCGAAACCGGAATGTTCGAGGGCCGGTATCCGGGCAACATCATCCTGGTGGGGACGCAAACAAGGTGGTCCCCGGCCTGGACGTCCGAGCTCCTGGCCCGTGGCCCCCACCCTGCCACCGTGCTGACCGGCGTGGACCTGGACAAGATCTCCGGCTAGGCGGGTTCTTCCGGATGGGGCATTGCCGGATCCTCAGGCAGGCTCGGCGAACCAGAGCATGGTTTCGCCGTACTTCTTATCAGCAAAACACTCCAGCATTTCAGGCCACGTCGGTTCGGGACTCCTCGATGAGCGTTCCACCACCACCACTGCGCCTTCGTCCAGGTGCGGTGCCAGCTTGGCCAGGACCGCATTGAGCGCCGGTTCCTCCAAGGGATAGGGCGGGTCGAGGAACACCAGGTCCCACAAAACCGTCCCGTCGGCGCGTTCCAGGAAGGACTCCACCTTGGAACGGTGGACGGAAACCTTCTTGCCGCCCAGGACCTGGTTGACCATATCCGCATTGCGCTGGCAGACGTCACTGGCACGGCCATCGAATTCAACCAGTTCAACGCTCCGCGCTCCGCGGCTGGAACTTTCGATGCCCAAGGAGCCCGAGCCCGCATAGAGGTCCAGCACCCGGGCGTCGTCAATCACGGCCAGCGACTCCAGCCGCGAAAAGAGCGCTTCCTTGACCCGGTCCGTCGTAGGCCTGGTGGCGGTACCCGGCACGCTGGCAAGCGGGTTCCCTCCGGCGACGCCGGCGATGACCCGGCTCATGCCGGGCCTCCGGGCACCAGCTGGGTGCCGTTGTTGCTAACCGCGCTCAAGGAACGCCTCCTTCTCGGGATTCAAATACTCGTCAATGGCAGCGGCCAGTGCCGGCTGGCGAGCCAGGGATGGGTCCCCGGAAACCAAGGCCTGTGCGTCCGCACGGGCGCGGGCAATCAGGTCCTCGTGTTCCAGGACGCGCAGCAGTTTGAGGGTGGAGCGGCCGCCCGACTGCGAAGCCCCCAGGATGTCCCCCTCGCGCCGCAGCTTCAGGTCCTCCTGGGACAACTCGAAGCCATCGGTGGTGGACGCCACGGCATCCAGCCGGCGACGGCTGGGGTGCCCGGGTTCCAAGGTGGTGACCAGGAGGCACGTCCCGGGCAGCCCGCCACGGCCAACCCGGCCACGCAACTGGTGCAGCTGCGAGATGCCGAAGCGGTCGGCGTCGAGGATCACCATCAGGGTGGCGTTGTGGACGTCGACACCCACCTCGATCACGGTAGTGGAGACCAGGACCTTGGTTTCATTGGCCGCGAAGGAAGCCATGGTCTCCGACTTCAGCTGCGGATCCTGCCGCCCATGCAGCGGCGCCAGGGGCACACCGGCCAGCGACGGCTCCTCCAGGAGGCTCTCGACGACGGCCGTCACCGAGGCGAGTTCGCGCGCCGGCCCTTCCTCTGACAGTTCGGCGTCGGTAGGTTCCTTTTCTCCGGGGCTGAAGTCACCGTCGTCGTCCGAACCGATTTTGGGGCAGACCACATAGACCTGGTGGCCGGCTTCCACTTCTTCCCGGGAGCGCTTCCATATCCGGTCCACCCATCCGGGGTTTTCCGCCAGGCCCACCACATGCGTGGAAATGGGAGCGCGGCCCGCGGGCAACTCATCCAGGATGGACGTCTCAAGATCGCCAAAGACCGTCATGGCGACCGTCCGGGGAATGGGCGTGGCGGTCATAACCAACAAATGGGGTGGCCGCAGCGCCTTGGCCCGCAGGGCATCGCGCTGCTCCACGCCAAAACGGTGCTGTTCATCCACCACGATCAGGCCGAGGTCCTGGAAGCTCGTCTTGTCGCTCAAGAGTGCGTGCGTACCGATGACGATCCCGGCGTTGCCGGAGGCGGCGTCAAGCATGGCCTGTTTGCGTGCTGCGGTGGGCATGGAACCCGTCAGGAGCGTGACCCGGACCCCTTGCTGCCCGGAATCCCCTCCGAGCATTCCGGCACCGCCGAACAGTTGGTCCCGTGCCAGCGGTCCCAGGGTCCGTCGAATGGAATCGAAATGCTGGGCAGCGAGCACCTCGGTGGGAGCCAGCAGCGCTGCCTGGCCCCCGGCGTCCACCACCTGGAGCATCGCCCGGAGGGCAACGATCGTCTTTCCGGAACCCACCTCGCCTTGCAGGAGCCGGTTCATGGGGGTGTCGCGGGCGAGCTCGTCGGACAGCGTCTTGCCCACCGTCGCCTGGCCGGCAGTCAGGGTGAAGGGCAGGTTCCGGTCAAACTCCGCCAACAGTCCCCCGGCAGCCGGACGTCTGGCTGTCGCTTCCTCGGCAGCCAACTGCGCCCGCCGCCGGGCCAGGGCCGTTTGCAGGACCAGCGCTTCCTGGTACCGGAATCGGCCCTGGGCCCGCTGCCAGTCCTTGGCTGTCTCCGGTGAATGGATCAAGCGGTAGGCATCGGCCACGCTCAACAGGCCGTCCCTGGCAACGACGGATTCCGGGAGCGGATCGGCCAAAGCATCGAGGTCCAGGGTTTCCAGCAATGCTGTGATGACCTTATGGATGGACCAGCTGGTGAGCTTGGCAGTGGCCGGGTAGACCGGGATGGGCATGGCCGCAAGCTTCCCGGGATCGATCGAGCCCTCAGCGTCAGGGTCTTCATCCAGCAGGATGAAATCCGGATTGGTCAGGCCCAGGGCGCCGGCGTACCGGGTGACCTTTCCAGAGAACATGGCACGACGGCCCTGCAGGAGCTCGGCCTTGGCGCGGAAACCGTTAAAGAAACTGACCTTCAACGTGCCGGGAACCTGGCTTCCACCGGCCTCGTCCGTCACCACGATGTCCGTGATGGAACCACGGCGGGCGCGCATCTGCCGGGTGCTGTTGGAAACTACCCGGGCAATCAGGGTCACTTCCTCGTCGAGGGGAAGGTTGCTGATGGGCGTCAGTTCCCCACGGTTCAGGTACCTTCGCGGAAAGTAGTTGAGCAGGGCGCCGGTAGTCCGCAGTCCAAGGTGCTTTTCAATGACGGCCGCGGAGCGCTTTCCGATCCTGCGTTCAAGCGGCAACTCCACTTCAGTCGTCATGCCCGCCCATCGCGTCCCGTGGCAGGGCCAACTGGCTGACCGCGATGTCCGTGGGCTCGCCCAACGAACGGATCAGGGCCACTGCGGGTTCAGGATCGGGAACGTGGACGTGGACCCGCCACCGGTAGCTGGCATCAACCGGGGAGTCGTCGTCGTCATCATCACCGCGTGAGCCGCCGCCCACCTGGCTCATGATCACGGAGTCGCCCATTTCGTCCAGGCGCTGGCGCAGGATGGCAGCGTTCAAGGGGGAAAGCTCAATGGTGCACATGACCTCCACCCCGTCGTCGGCAGGCATGTGCTCGTGGATATGTGGATCCTGGAGTTTGTAGCCGTGCAAGCCGTCCAGTAGTTCGTCCTGCAACTCTTCACCGAGCACGGCTGAGCGCAGGCAGTCCAGCACCAGGAGCATTCCAACGCCACCGGCATCCACAACACGGGCTTCATGCAACGGAGCAAGCTCGTCCTCGGTACGCACCACAGCCTGGAATGCGGCCTCAACGGTGGCATCCAGTGCCAGGCCGAGTGCGTGGTTGCTGTCATCGCCGTTCTGGGTGGCGTCCGCGGCCTGCGCCGCATGCGCAGCCGCCTCCAGGACGGAGAGCATGGTGCCGGATACCGGTTCGCTCAACGCGGACCAGGCCCGGATCTGCGCCCGGTTCAAGGCAGTGGCAAGAAGCGGGGCACTCAGCCTGGGCTTGCCCGCCAGCGGCTCGGCCGCCGCGCACAGGAAGACGGCGAAAAGTGTTCCCGAGTTGCCCCTTGCCTGTTCCATGGCAGCCTGGCCGGCCCGGGCCAGCACGGCGCCAACGTCGTTTCCGGCGTCCTGGGCCTCGGAGCCGTTGCCGCCCAGGGCGGCTGCGGCGGCGCGGACCGTGAGATACAAGTTGGTTCCGGTATCGCCGTCGGCAACAGGGAAGATGTTGATCGCATTAAGGCGGTCGCTGTGGTTGCCGAGGACCACCTCCGCCTTGCCGAGCCAACGCTTCATGGCGTGCGCATTCGCTGCGATCTTAGTCTGCAAAGTGATCCCATCCCACGGTGTCAGCAGCCTGCCCGGCAATCCGGACGCCGTCGCCTTGTGACCCGGCAACCGCCTGAACTGAGCCTATCGCAGTGAAGCCGTCAGGTAACTGGATATCTGCTGGGAAGGTGGCCAGCAAACCATGGTCTTCGCCACCGCCCACCACCCACGGCATGGGATCCTGGCCCAGCAACGCAGCGACGGGTTCCAAGGCAGCGGCATAGCCCTTCAACGCCACGGGATCGAAGTCGAGGACGGCGTTGCTCGCAGCGGCGAGCCGACCGGCGTCGCGCAGTAACCCATCCGAAATGTCCATCATGGCCGTGGCACCGGCACTGGCGGCCAGGGGTCCGGCAGCCAGGGGCGGGGTGGGCCGGCACTGGCTGTCCGCCAGGGACCGCTGCTCCGCGGTCCACCCGGTCACGGGAACGTGGCTCTCCAACAGTGCCAGGCCGGCCGCCGCGCGCCCCAACGTGCCGGCCACCGCCACGACGTCCCCGGCGCGGGCGCCCGAACGCAGGACCGGCGCCAGGCCACCCAGCGAACCCACGACGGCGACAGTCACCGCGATCTCCCGGCCGCGGCCGAGGTCGCCACCGGAAACCGAACAGTCAGGTGCTCCGAGGGCAATGATGGCAGCGGTGAGACCATCGGCGAAATCTTCCACCCAGGCCACCGGCGTGGCAGGCGGCATGGTGAGGCTGACCACCAAGGACGTGGCTTGGCCGCCCATCGCGTTGATGTCGCTCAAGTTCTGCGCGGCGGCCTTCCAGCCGACATCGAAACCAGTGGTCCGGTAGCCGCTGTTCCAGGAAAGGCGGAAATCCTGGTCCTGGGTCTGAGTATCGATGGAGATGAGGGTGCGGCCATCCGGAGCAGCCACCATGGCGGCGTCGTCCCCCGGCCCCAGGAGGATGCTGGCGCTGGTGTTCAAGCGCGGAAAAATCCGGGAAAGGAGCTGGGACTCGCTCACGTGGGCGACTGTCAATGGTTCAGCTGGCAACTGTTCTGCGGGCACGCTCCTACGCTATCGCGGGCCACCGACAGATTAATGCGGGATAGGCTGGACTGATGCACCGAAAGACCCTTCGCCGTACAGCGGCGGCCATTGCCGTGTCCGGAATCGCTGTCCTTGCCTTGTCTGCCTGCTCCCCCGCCGTGGATGTCTCTCCGGCAGCGGACGCCGCGAATCCCGCGTGCGCGCCCATGATGGTGGCGCTTCCGGACAAGATCGGCGATGCGGCGTTGCGCAAGACCAACAGCCAGGCAACGGCGGCGTGGGGGGATCCTTCGCAGGTCATCCTGAGGTGCGGGGTGAACGTCCCGGGACCCACTACCGACCGTTGCGTCAGCGTCAACGACATTGATTGGGTCATCAAGGAAGGCGATCCCTACTACACCCTGACCACCTACGGCCGGGAGCCTGCCACGGAAATCCTCATGGATCCCGACAAGATCAGTTCCGCAACGGTGCTGGCAGATCTTGCCAACGCCGCAGGCAAAATCAAGGCCACCCGCCAGTGCGTGGGCCAGGAAGACCTGCAGGACCTGCCGTCCACCAAGTAGGGCGGCCGGCAGAGTTCCCTTGGATCAGCGGAGTCCGGTCTTGCGGGTCAGCGCCAGCTGGATCAGTTCGTCGATCAGGTCACCGTAGGCGAGGCCTGAGGCGGCCCACATCTGCGGGTACATGCTCTTGGGCGTAAACCCGGGCATGGTGTTGATTTCGTTGATGATCAACCCACCCGAGGGCGTGTAGAAGAAGTCCACCCGGCTGAGTCCTTCGGCTCCTACGGCGTCGAACGCGACGGCGGCCAGCTCCCGGACCCGCGCGATGGCTTCCTCCGGCATATCGGCCGGGCAGCTCAGGGCTGCCGCGCCATCTTCGACGTACTTCGCGGCGAAGTCATAGAACTGGTGTTCACCCGCGGCCACGGCGATCTCGCCGGGCATGGAAGTCCGGGGAGCATCCGTGCCGCGGCCCTGCAGCACGGCACATTCGATTTCGCGGCCCACGATGCCCGCTTCGATGACCAACTTCAGGTCATGGCGGCGGGCCTCTTCGATGGCTGCGTCCAGCCCTTCCAGGGAATCGACCTTGGAAATGCCCATGGACGATCCCGCGCGGGCGGGCTTGACGAAAACCGGGAATCCGAGCTTGTCCACGCGCTTCCGCACGGCCTCGGCATCGGTGAGCCACTCACGGTCCGTCACGGCAACGTAGGGCCCCACCGTCAGTCCGGCTGCCTCGAAAACCACCTTCATGAAATGCTTGTCCATGCCCACGGCCGATGCCAGGACTCCGGCGCCGACGTAACGGGTGTCCGAAAGTTCCAGGAGCCCTTGGACGGTCCCGTCCTCGCCCCACGGTCCATGGAGTAGCGGGAAGACAACGTCCACGGAACCAAGCTCCTGGGGTACCGCGTTGGGCTCGGTCACAATGAGCTGGTGCGCGCCGCCGATTTCGGCCAGGGTGACGGTCTTGTCCGAGGCTGCCACCTCCGGCAGTGCCGCGGAACTCAGGGACCACTGGCTGGTGTCCCCTGAAGCGAGGACCCATTGCCCGGATTTGGCAATGCCGATGGGCACAATCTCGTACTTGGTGGTGTCGATGGCCCCCATGACGCCGGCGGCGGTGACACAGCTGACCGCGTGCTCGCTGGACCGTCCGCCAAAAAGGATGGCAACGCGGGGTCGGCGGCCTGCTGCGGGGGTGGTTTCTTCAGTGGCCATCAGTAGTCACCTTCGGACTTCAGTGCCCGGGCCAGCAGTCGCGGGCCCAGGTCATCAACGGACATCTTGCCTTCAAGGACCGCAACAACAGCCGCGGTGATGGGCATCTCTACATTCAATTTGCCGGCCAATTCATGCACGGCCGGACCAGACTTGATGCCCTCGGCTGTTTGGGTCATGTGCTCCGAAACCTGTTCAAGGGACAATCCTTCGCCCAGGAGCCGCCCTGCGGTGTGGTTCCTGGACAAGGCTGACGAGCACGTGGCCACGAGATCGCCGAGCCCGGCCAGGCCGGCCATGGTGTGGGCCTCGCCGCCGAGCGCCAAGGCCAGCCGGGAGGTCTCCGCCAGGCCACGCGTGATGACGGAGGCCTTGGTGTTGTCCCCCATCTGCTTGCCCTCACAAATGCCCACGGCCAAGGCGATCACGTTCTTGACGATTCCGCCGATCTCCACGCCAACAACGTCGGTGCTGGTATAGGGGCGGAAGTACGGAGCCGTGCAGCACAGCGCGATGGCTGCGGCCGTTTCGGCGTCGCTGCAGGCAACCACGGACGCGGTTGGCTGTTCCCTGGCAATCTCCATGGCCAGGTTGGGTCCGGACACGACGGCCACGCGGGAAGCGGGGATCCCCAGTTCCTGGGCGATCACCTCGCTCATGCGGGCATCGCTGCCAAGCTCCAGGCCCTTCATGAGGGACACCACAATGGCGTTGGGTTCCAGCAGCCGCTTCCACTCCCCCAACTGGGGCCGGAGCGACTGCGCCGGGACGGCCAGGACCACCAGGCCCGCACCCTGCAGAACCTCTGCCACATCGGTGGACGCGGTAACGGCGTGGGGCAGCCCAATGTCCTTCAGGTACTGTCCGTTGCGATGCAATACATTGATGCCCGCGACGACTTCCGGACGGCGGCCCCACACCTGGACCGTGCGGGTGGCGCCTGTGGCGGCCGCCGCGTCCGCGAGGACCTTCGCAAAAGTGGTGCCCCACGAGCCTGCGCCCAGGACAGCTACCTTGTCCGGGGCGGGGATGGCAGGTTCAGGAAGGGTCATTTTCCGCCCTCGGATTCAGCGGGCTTATCCTTGCCGGACTCGGCCCCGCGTTCAACGAACCGTCCGTGCTTGCTTTGTTGGTGGACAGCCGGATCCCAGCGCTGGGCTGGCGGCTCTTCACCGCGGAGCGTCGCCAGGAGTTCCGTCACCGCATCCATGATGACGTCGGTTGCCTCGGTCAGGGTGGTCCGGTCCATGGGCCGGTCCGCGAAGGCGCTCAAGTCAACGGGTTCGCCGATCAGGACCCGCACGGTCTTACGCGGGAAGATGTGGAAGCGCTTGGCGTACCGGGGAAAGACTTCGTGGGCACCCCAGTGGGCCATGGGCACAACCGGAGCGCCTGTTTGCAAGGCCAGGCGGGCCGCCCCGGTGTGGCCTTTCATGGGCCACAAATCCGGGTCCCTTGTCAGGGTGCCCTCCGGGTAGATGATGATGGCGCCACCGGCGTCCACCACCTCTTTGGCGACTTGCAGCGAGCGGTTGGCACCCGCCGTCGAGCGTTCCACTGGGATCTGTTGGGTGGCCTTCAGCAGGGCACCCACCACGGGCGCCTTGAACAGCCCGGACTTCGCCAGGAAGTGCGGAGGACGTTTCTGGTTGTAGAGCATGTGGCCGATCACGATGGGGTCGATCTCGGTGCAGTGGTTTGGGGCTGCGATGAAGCCACCCGCGGGAAGCTTCTCCGTGCCCTCCCACTTCTTGGCCATCAGGATATTCATCAATGGACGCGCGATGCTTGCCAGCAACACGAACGTGGCACGGCTCTTGGCCGATTCCTTCAAAGGGGTCCCCTGCTACTTGGTGGTGGTGATGTCGAAATCGGCGCCCAGGCCGGCGAGCTTTTCGGTGAAGCGCTCGTAGCCGCGGTTGATGATGTCTATGCCCGTGACCCGGGAAGTTCCCGTGGCTGCCAACGCGGCAATGAGGTGGCTGAAGCCGCCGCGGAGGTCAGGGATGTCGATCTCGGTTCCACGCAGCGGCGTGGGCCCGGAGATGACTGCTGAATGGAGGAAATTGCGCTGGCCGAAACGGCACGGAACGCTGCCCAGGCACTCGCGGTGCACCTGGATGTTCGCACCCATGCGCGCCAGGGCGTCGGTGAAGCCAAAGCGGTTCTCGTAGACGGTCTCGTGCACGATGGACACGCCTTCGGCCTGCGTCAGCGCCACCACGAGCGGCTGCTGCCAGTCGGTCATGAAGCCGGGGTGGACGTCCGTTTCCAGCACCAAGGGCGTGAGCTTACCGCCGGGGTGGTAGAAGCGGATGCCGTCGTCGCCGATGTCCATTCCACCGCCCACCTTGCGGTAGGTGTTCAGGAAAGTCATCATGTCCCGCTGCGACGCGCCTTCGACGAAGATGTCGCCACGGGTGACCAGCGCGGCTGAAGCCCACGACGCCGATTCGTTGCGGTCCGCGAGGGCGCGGTGGTTGTAGCCGCGGAGGTCCTTGACGCCCTCAATGCGGATGGTGCGGTCCGTCTGGACACTGATAATGGCGCCCATCTTCTGCAGCACGGCAATGAGGTCGATGACCTCAGGTTCGGTGGCCGCACCGGAGAGTTCGGTGATGCCCTCGGCGCGCGTGGCGCTGAGCAGCACCTGTTCCGTGGCACCAACCGAGGGATAGGGCAGGGAGATCTTTGCCCCATGGAGGCCATGCGGGGCGGAGATGTGGATGCCACCGGGGCGCTTCTCCACCACTGCGCCGAACTGGCGCAACACGTTCAGGTGGTAATCGATGGGACGGTCGCCGATCTTGCAACCGCCAAGGTCCGGAATGAACGCCTCACCTATCGCGTGGATCAGCGGCCCGCACAGCAGGATCGGGATCCGGGAATCCCCGGCGTGCGCATCGATGGCCGTGCTGGACGCCGTCTTGGCGTCCTTGGGGTCCAGCGTCAGGTCGCCCGTTGCGGCGTCCTTGGCCACGGTGACGCCGTGGAGCTGCAGGAGGCTGGTGACAACCTCCACGTCCTTGATCTCCGGCACGTTCCGCAGCACCGACGGTTCGCTGCCCAGCAGCGCCGCAACCATGGCCTTGGGTACAAGGTTCTTGGCCCCGCGCACGGTCACTCGTCCAGTCAAAGGGACCCCACCGCGGATTGTCAGAACACTACTCATCTATACCGGTTTCCTCACGACTACTCGCCCCCCATACTTTCAAAGGCTCCAGCTAAGCATAGAAGCTCGCGTTACCGAACCGAAATGCAAAGGCCGTGCGGCGGGGATATCCCCGGCCTTGCGTGGGCCCATGAAAAAAGACCGGCAGGCCCTTCGGAAAGGGCTGTCCGGTCTTCTTTCAGGGTGTAAGCCACACCTGGCGCTTGCCGCGCAGGCTTCAGCTTTTCGCCGGAAGCGTCGTCGGCTTGAAGGATGGCCGGGTGGCCTCGTAAGCCGTGATGTCTTCTTCGTGCTGCAGGGTCAGGCCGATGTCGTCGAGGCCCTCCAGGAGTCGCCAGCGGGTGTAGTCATCGATCTCGAACGGTGCCACGACATTGCCGCATTCCACCGTCTTGGACACCAGGTCCACCTTCACTTCGGCGCCCGGGTTGTTCTCCAGGACCTTCCAGATGAGTTCGATGTCATCCTGGGCCACCTGGGCGGCGAGGAGGCCCTGCTTCCCGGAGTTGCCGCGGAAAATATCGGCGAAGCGGGAGGACAGGACGGCCTTGAAGCCGTAGTCCTTGAGCGCCCACACAGCGTGTTCGCGCGAGGATCCCGTACCGAAGTCCGGCCCGGCCACCAGCACGGAGCCGGACGAGAAGGGGGCCTGGTTCAGGATGAAGGATTCATCCTTGCGCCATGCCGCGAACAAGGCGTCCTCGAACCCGGTACGGGTGATGCGCTTGAGGTAGACAGCAGGGATGATCTGGTCCGTGTCCACGTTGCTCTGGCGCAGCGGGACGCCGATGCCGGTGTGGGTGGTGAATTTTTCCATGGGATCCTCCTAGACTGCGGTTCCGGTCAGCGTGCCGGCGGAAGCGGACTCGAGGTCCGACGGGGAGCTCAGCGTGCCGCGCACTGCGGTAGCGGCAGCAACCACGGGTGAAACCAGGTGGGTGCGGCCACCCTTGCCCTGGCGGCCTTCGAAGTTGCGGTTCGAGGTGGAGGCGCAACGCTCCCCCGGCTCCAACTGGTCCGGGTTCATGCCCAGGCACATGGAGCAACCGGCAAAGCGCCATTCCGCTCCGAACTCCTTGAAGACCTTGTCCAGGCCTTCGGCTTCGGCTTCGAGCCGGACCCGCGCCGAACCAGGGACCACCAGCATGCGGACCTTGGGATCCTTCTCGCGGCCACGGATGATGTCCGCAGCTGCGCGCAGGTCCTCGATGCGCGAGTTGGTGCAGGAACCCAGGAATACCGTGTCCACGCGGATGTCCTTCATGGGGGTTCCCGCTTCCAGGCCCATGTACGTCAGCGCCCGCTCTGCGGCGAGTTTGGCGTTCTCGTCGCCGAAGTCCTCCGGCGACGGCACCTTGGCGGAGAGGGACACACCCTGCCCGGGGTTGGTTCCCCAGGTCACGAACGGTTCCAAGGTGTTGGCATCCAGGTCCACCTCGACGTCGAACGTTGCGTCCTCATCGGTGTGGAGCGTGTTCCAGTAATCGACGGCGGCATCCCAGTCGGCGCCCTCCGGCGCGTGGGGACGGCCTTGCATGTAGTCGTAGGTGGTCTGGTCCGGAGCCACCATGCCGGCACGTGCGCCGGCTTCGATGGACATGTTGCAGATGGTCATGCGGGCATCCATGGACAGCGCACGGATGGCGGAACCACGGTACTCCAGCACGTAGCCCTGGCCACCGCCGGTACCGATCTTGGCGATGACGGCCAGGATGATGTCCTTGGCCGTGACACCGGGGCGCAGTGTGCCTTCGACGTTGATGGCCATGGTCTTGAACGGCTTCAGGGACAGCGTCTGGGTGGCCATGACGTGCTCGACTTCCGAGGTGCCGATGCCCATGGCCAGCGCACCGAAAGCACCGTGCGTGGACGTGTGCGAGTCGCCACAGACCACTGTCATGCCGGGCTGCGTCAGGCCAAGCTGTGGGCCGACGACGTGCACAATGCCCTGTTCCTTGTCGCCCAGGGAGTGCAGGCGGACACCGAACTCCTTGCAGTTGGCGCGCAGCGTCTCGATCTGCGTCCGGCTGGTGAGGTCCGCGATCGGCTTGTCGATATCCAGCGTGGGGGTGTTGTGGTCCTCGGTGGCGATGGTGAGGTCCACGCGGCGCAGCTGGCGGCCTGCCAGGCGCAGGCCCTCGAAGGCCTGGGGGGACGTTACCTCGTGGACCAGGTGCAGGTCGATGAAAAGAAGATCGGGCTGGGCATTGGCTCCTTCGCCTTCACCCTTGCGCACAACATGCGCGTCCCAGACTTTCTCGGCCAGTGTCTTTCCCACGGCCTGCTCCCTTCACTGTTGGTTGTTCTGCATCCACTGAATCAGCACGGCTGCCGAATAGACCAGTGAAACAACTTGCATCTCAGATATTGAGACGGCAATATCATTACATGGACAATTCTAGTGGAGTCGGTGTCATTGATAAAGCGGCCCAGGTACTGGACGCGCTCGAGGCAGGGCCCACCACGCTCGCACAACTCGTGGCCGCCACGGGCCTGGCCAGGCCCACGGTCCATCGGCTCGCGCTGGCACTCGTGCACCATCGCCTGGTGAGCCGGGACATCCAAGGACGGTTCGTGCTGGGCAGCCGTCTCGTGGAGCTCGCCTCCGCCGCCGGAGAAGACCGGCTCATCGCCTCCGCAGGTCCTGTCCTTATCCAGCTGCGCGACGCCACCGGGGAGAGCGCCCAGATCTTCCGCAGGCAAGGCGACTGGCGCGTTTGCGTGGCATCCGCCGAACGCCCAATCGGCCTTCGCGACACCATCCCGGTGGGAACCCAATTGTCCATGAAGGCCGGCTCCGCCGCCCAGGTGCTGCTCGCCTGGGAAGACCACGACCGCCTCCTTGAAGGACTGCAGAACGCACGGTTTACGCCCACCGTCCTGGCGGGAGTACGACGCCGGGGCTGGGGCCAGAGCCTCGGCGAACGCGAGCCCGGGGTCGCCTCGGTTTCGGCTCCGGTCCGCGGGCCGTCCGGCCGCGTGATCGCCGCCGTCTCCATCTCGGGACCGATCGAGCGTCTCACCCGCCAGCCGGGCCGGCTCCACGCCGAAGTGGTGTGCAATGCGGCCCGGGTACTCACCGAAGCCCTGCGCAAGAGCAACGACTGACCCACGGAAGGGTGGTCCCATGGAGAATTACGCCGTGTTCCTGCGTGGCATCAACGTGGGTGGCATCAATATCAAGATGGCGGACCTCAAGTCAGCACTGGAGGACCAACCCTTTTCCCAAGTGAAGACACTCCTGGCCAGCGGAAACGTGGTGCTGCAGAGCGAACTGACGCCGGCGAAAGTGAAGTCCGGCTTCGAAAAGTGCCTGCGGGACTCGTTCGACTACGACGCGTGGGTGGTGGTGCTCACGGCAGGCCGCGTGGGCGAACTGGTGGCCGCCTGCCCGTATCCCGCCGACGACAAGTCGACCCACAGCTATGTCACTTTGGCTTCGGACGCGGCAATGCTGGATGAACTCATGGAGGCGGGCCAAGCCTTGGACAGTGTGGAGCTGACCAGGCTGGGCCCTGAAGCCCTGGCGTGGCTGGCACCTGCCGGTGGAACGCTGGACAGTCCGTTCAGCAAACTTACGGCCAAGGCCCGCTACAAGGCAGGCACCACCACCCGCAACCTTCGCACGTTGATCAAAGTCAGGGACGCAGCAAAGTCACTCTGACGCCCCGGGCGCCGCATTCATGCTCAGCCGCCCCTGGCGGCTTTGAGGGCGGCATTGAAGGCGCTGAGCCGGGTGACCTCCACCTCCACGGGTTCAACGATGCGTTCCGTCGCCACGAGCCCCACCGCGGCCTTCAGCCGCCGGGCGGCTCCCCTGGCGCGGACCCGGGCAGCCCCGGCGCCCAACAGACGCCCACCAAGGGCCAGGATCACTCCGAGCACCGCTCCCCCGGCAACCAGGAGCGTGGGCCAGGGCCAGCCTTCCGTCCGGGGAACCTCGGGAACTGGCAACTGGAAATAGCCAAGGGCCGCCACAACACCCAGCCAAGCGAGGCCGCCAATGGCCAGCAGCAGGGCAAGCCACTGAAATCCATTGAAGAGCCCCCACCAGAAGGGGCGCTTGGACGCCTTGAGGTCCGTAACGGCGATGGCCTGGTCCAAAGCGTCCGGCAGTTGCTCCCGCCCGTCCCGGGCGACGCCGCGAATGGCAGCCCGCCACGGTCCCGGTGCGCCGGCCGACGCGTCATCCACGAAGGACCGGACAGCAGCGTCGGTTCTGGCACGTTCGGGCGCCCCCGCCGGCGGAAGCGAGGTCCTGTTCAGTTCAGGATTGGCGTCGGTCCTGCCAAGGTTCAGGCGCCGCAGCGGATCGGGGCGGAACCGGAGCAGCCACCGGGTCACCGGCCAACCGGTCCTGCGTGCCGATTGCCGCATGAAGGACCGCTCGACGGCGTCCACCACCAGGGGAACATTCGCCGCTGTGGCCAGCTCTGCAATCAAGTGTGCTTTCGCCTGCGATGAGACACCGCGGGCTTCCCCATCTCCGGAAGCCTCCGCGAGGCCGGAGGCCGCCCTGGCCACGTCAGCCGAGAGCCGCTGGGTGGCAGCCTCCCGCTGGACCACGACGTTCCTGATGGCTCCGCGGACGGCCGCTACGCCGTCGCCCGTCACAGCAGAGGTGCCGAAAACCGGGACGCCGCCCAGGCCATCCTGATCCAGGATTCCCCGCAGGGACGCCACCACGGCATCCGCATCCGCAGCGTTGAGTCTGTCCATCTGGTTAAGGACAACCAGGGTCACTGCGCCATGGGTGGCCATGGGACGCAGGAAGCCGTGGTGAACGGCGGCATCGGCATACTTTTGGGGATCCAGGACCCACACCAAGACGTCCACCATACCCGCGAGGCGCTCGACCAGCTGGCGGTTCTCCACGGTGGTGGAGTCGATGTCCGGCAAGTCGAGCAGGATCAGGCCGGCCTCCCCTCCAGCGAAGTCCGCGACCTCCGGCAGCGCGTGCCGCTCACGCACGTCCAACCAGTCCAGGAGCGGCCCGCTGCCTTCCTCACCCCACACCGCGGCCAGCGGCGCTGAGGTAGTGGGCCTGCGTGCTGCCGCCGTGGCGAGATTGCTGCCCGAGACAGCGTTGAAGAGCGAGGACTTCCCGCTGCCCGTGGCCCCGAAGAAGCCAACCACGGTGTGCCCGGCCGACAGGGAGCGCCGTGAGGCAGCACGGTCCAGGACTTCGTAGACCGCCTCCAGCTGGGCGTCGGCCAGGACCCCAGCCGCGAGCTCCCGGGCAGTATTGAGCGAATCCAAGCGCTCCTGGAGCCTGGAGGCCGAGCGAGCCTGGCTGTGACGGCTCATGCCGCGCCCGCCAGCCGGCGCAGCTCCCCGGCATGGCCGAGGAGCTTGCTGCCATCCCCCTGGCCTGCCGCCGGGAGCCGGTCCAGGAACCGCTTCTCTTCGCCATCGAGCAACCGTTGGCACTGCGCCTGCAGGTCCTCCCGGGCTTGCCGGGCCAACCGGCGTACGGCATCTTCGCCGAACACGGCCTCGAGCACCCGCTGGCCCACCACCGCCGTGCCGCCCGCGATGCCTATCTCCAGACCACTCAACCCCGCCGTCATGGAGAAGACCACCACCATGAGTGCCGCGCCCAGTCCATTCACGCCAAAGGACAACCACCGCGCCTGCGTGCGTTTGCCTTGGCCCTGGGTGCGGATCAGCTCCATGAGGCCTTCCTGCCATTGGCGTATTGCCGCGGCGGCCACGGCATCAAACCCGGGCGACGTCCCCGAAAGATCGTCGCCGCCAAGCAGCTGCCGGCCGGCCGGCTCCGAACGCCACCGCCTGTCCACGTTCTCCGCGGCATTGGCTGCCTCGTCCAGGATCACCGCTTGCAGTCCTGACTCGATCGCAGTCTCCACCTTGATGGCCGGGGCAGGTTCACCACGGAAATAGGCGCCCACTCGGTCCCGCAACCGGCCGATGTTCTGCTCCAGCGTCCTGAAGAATTCGCCTGTTCCCACAAAATCCTGCCAGCGCGCCAACACCTCGCCCCGCAGCAGCGCACCGTCCTTGGTGGCATCCAGGATTCTCCTGAGCGCTGCTGCATACTCGTCGTTGGCCGTGGCACGGAGGTCTTGCGCAGCGGCCTCCTGGGCGGTCGCCGCGGCGGCAATCCCTTCCAGCCGGGCGCTCACCGCTTTGACGGCACCGTTGAGTGTCCGGCGGGCGACTTCGGCACGGCCGGCCGCGTCGGCAGCCAGGGCCACCAGCCACCGCTGCAAGGGTTCCACCGATTCGTCGGGCAGCATGCCCAGCCTGTCCAAGGCACTCTCCTGCACAACAAACAGCTTTGCTTCGCCGAGTCCTTGACGTTCCAGCATTGCCTGCAGATCGGTTCTGACTTCCTCCTCCGCCGCCGGCGGCACGCGGTCCAGAACCACAGCTACGGTGATGTCCCGCGAAGCTGCATCCAGAAGCAGCCGCCACGGAACGGCGTCGGCATAGCGGTTGGCGGTGGTGACAAAAATCCAAAGGTCTGCTGCGGCCAGCAATTGGCCAGCCAGCCGGCGGTTGTCATCTGAAATCGAATCCACATCCGGGGCGTCCAGGATGGCTATCCCCTGCGGTACGTCCTGGTGCGCCACGAGAACCAGCGACGTCAGGGCGTCGGCGTCCGGCGTGGGCCCAGCCTGGTTGGCGGGGAGCGGAACCACGGCAACAGTCCCACGGATCCGGGCCAGCGTGGGCAGAATCCGGGTGCCTTCGAACCACTCAGCGTCCCGGGGGTTGTGCAGGAGGATCGGTTGGCGCGTGGTAGGCCGGATCGCCCCTGCCCGCGTCACGGGATAACCCACCAAGGCGTTGACCAGAGTGGACTTGCCCGCGCCGGTTGACCCGCCGACGACGGCCAGCAACGGAGCGTCCAGGCTGCGGTAGCGGGGAATGATGTAGTCGTCCAACTGGGCCAGGACCTCGGCAATCCATCTGCGTCCCTCCTCGGCCTCGGGTAGAGCCAGGGGCAGGGCGGTGCCGGAAAGATCGTCCCGTGCGGTTTCGAGGGCATGCACCGCACCGTCAAGGGTATTTCCGGAATGGGCGCCGGTCCGCGGCTGTGGGAATTCCTGGTCTGCGGTCACTGCTTCATCATGCCAGCCCGGTACCGGAGAAACGTTGGAACCCGGGGGCTTTGTGGAAAAAGAAATCCCCCGGAGCGTTGCTCCGGGGGATTCAGATGTGACCCCAGCGGGATTCGAACCCGCGTTACCGCCGTGAGAGGGCGGCGTACTAGGCCGCTATACGATGGGGCCTTGCACTTTTTTATCACCGTTTCCGGCGATCAAGCTGAATGAGTATTTCATACTTTCAACTTGTTTCCAAATCGACGAATCAATTCGGATTCTCCGCGAATTCCAGTAAATTCTTACTGCAATTCCAGAGCTGGGATACCAGGACTCGAACCTAGAATGACGGTACCAGAAACCGTAGTGTTGCCAATTACACCATATCCCAAAGTGACTTTTGGACCGGAGATCATCACCGCGGTTTTCCCTTGGTTTTTCCCTCCGTGCCCCTCAGCACGAGTAATTACTCTACCCGAGACTTTTGACCTGCACAAATCGGAGGAGCGTTACCTGCGTCACAGGGTCTCACGTCCGTGCGGACGTCTGGAGCAGCAGGCCGGACAGGGAAGCAACCTGGCGTCCGGCAAAGTCCTCGACCACTTCCCCGGTGCGGTTGAGCCACACACCCACCAGGCCCGCCGCCGTCGAGCCGTCCGCGTCCAGCAAGCGGTTATCGCCCACGTACAGGGTCTCCCCTGGCGTTGTCCCCAGGAGCCGCACGCCCTCCAGGTAAATGGCGGGATCAGGCTTGGCGACGCCCACAGTGTCCGTCCCCACGAGGACCTTGATCCTCTCCAGGCCGGCACCGTCCAGCTTGGCCCGCTGGTAATCGTGCACGTTGTTGCTCACTGCGCCGTAGGGAACACCAGCGGCATCCAGGGCATCCAGTACACCGGAAACATCCTCGAAGGCCCGCACGTACGCTGTCTGCCGCTGGTGGTATTCGGCAACCCACGCCTGGGATTCCTCGCCTTCGGCAAGCTCCACCCCGAAGTGGCCCAAAGCAGCGCGTCCCCGGAGCAGCCTCTGCTCGTTGAAGGTCAGTTCCCCCGCCAGGTAGCGGTCGTAGAAGTGCGTTGTTTCATGGGTGAAGATCCGTCCGAACTTCACCCACCCGGCCTGGTCCAGGCCGGGCAGGAGATGTTCGCTGACGTCACGCAACGCCGTGGTCATGGCGTACTCAAGGTCCACCAGGGTGTCGTCGATATCGAACAGCACGCCGCGAATGGTGCCAAAGGAGCTTGCAATCGCCATGCCGGTTCCGTCCCTAGCCGCGGAAAGCGCGGACCCGGGCCAAGGAGGAGTCCTTGCCCAGGATGACCATTGATTCGAAGAGCGGAGGCGAAATGCGCCGACCGGATATCGCGGTACGGACTGGGCCGAAGGCCGCACGGGGCTTGATGCCAAGGTCTTCCACCAGTGCCTGCTTGAGCGCGGCTTGGATGTTCTCGGCGGTCCACTCCCCGATTGGCTCCAAGGCGGCAAGGGCAGCGTCCAGGACTTCCTCAAGGTTTGCCGGCAATCCCTTGCGCGCGTCATCGGCGACGTCGATCGCGTCATCGGCTTTGAAGAGGAACGCCAGCATCTCCGGCGCTTCGCCGAGCAAGGCGATCCGTTCCTGGACCAGCGGAGCGGCCTCCCTGAGGATCTCTTCCTGGCGCGGCGTCAGGATCTCCCCCACAAAACCGGCTGCACGAAGGTAGGGAACCAGTCGCTCTTCGAACACCTCGGGCGAAAGCATGCGGACGTGGGTGCCGTTGATGGCTTCTGCCTTCTTGAGGTCGAAGCGCGCCGGGTTGCCCAGGACATCATGGATGTCGAAGTTGGCCACGAGCTGCTCCACCGTGAAAATGTCCTCGTCAGCGCTGAGCGACCAGCCCAGCAGCGACAGGTAGTTCAGGAGCCCCTCGGGGATGAAGCCGCGTTCGCGGTGCAGGAACAGGCTGGACTCGGGATCGCGCTTGGACAGCTTCTTGTTGCCCTGGCCCATGACGTAGGGCAGGTGGCCGAACTCGGGCATGTACTCGGCCACTCCGATGGCGTACAGGGCCCGGTACAGGGCGATCTGGCGGGGCGTCGAGCTCAGCAGGTCCTCGCCGCGGAGCACATGCGTGATGCCCATGAGGGCGTCATCCACCGGGTTCACCAGGGTGTACAGCGGCGCACCGTTGGCACGCACCACGGCAAAGTCGGGAACCGAGCCGGCCTTGAACGTGATGTCGCCGCGGACCAGGTCCGTGAAGGTAATGTCCTCATCCGGCATGCGCAGGCGCAGGACTGCCTCACGGCCCTCCGCCTTGAACTGCGCGAGCTGCTCCTCGGTCAGGTGGCGGTCGAAGCCGTCGTAGCCGAGCTTCGGGTCGCGGCCGGCGGCCTTGTGCCTTGCTTCGATCTCATCGGGCGTGGAGTAGGACTCGTAGACGTGCCCACCCGCCTTCAGTTTGGCGATGACGTCCTGGTAGATGTCACCGCGCTGCGACTGGCGGTAGGGCTCATGCGGTCCGCCTACCTCAACGCCTTCGTCCCAGTTGATGCCGAGCCACTTCAAGGCGTCCAGCAGCTGGTGGTAGCTCTCCTCGCTGTCGCGGGCGGCGTCCGTGTCCTCGATGCGGAAGATCAGCTTGCCGCCGGTGTGGCGGGCGTAGGCCCAGTTGAAAAGGGCGGTGCGGATCAGGCCGACGTGCGGCGTACCCGTAGGCGACGGGCAGAAACGGACGCGGACCGGAGTCTCGGCGTTGACGGCAGGGATGGCGCTGAAGGCAGCGTTCGACGCAGAAGCAGTAGTCATAGTGCTTCCAACTTTACCGCTTGGCGTCCGCCGGTTTTCCCTCCGAAAGCGGCCGACGACGGCACTCAGGCGAGTGCCGTCGTCGGGCTTTCCGGATGGCCGGCTTGGTCAGCGGCGGACAACGGGGTTGGAAAGGCGGCCCAGGCCCTCGATCTCCACCTCGATGCGGTCCCCCTCGGAAACCAGGCCAACGCCCGCCGGCGTGCCGGTCATGATGACATCGCCGGGAAGCAGCGTGAAGGCATGGGAAACGATCGAGACGAGTTCGCGGACGCCCCGGATCATCTGCGTGGTGTTGCCATCCTGGCGCAGTTCGCCGTTGAGGCGTGCCTGAATGTCCACGTCGTCGGGATCGAGTTCGGTTTCGATCCAGGGGCCAAGGGGAGCCGACGTGTCGAAGCCCTTGGCGCGTGCCCACTGGAGGTCCGTCTTCTGGACGTCGCGGGCCGTGAGATCGTTGCCGCAGGTGTAGCCAAAGATGACGTCGTCGGCCCGCTCCTCCGGGACGTCCTTGCAGATGCGGCCGATCACGACGCACAGCTCGGCCTCGAAGCTGATCTCCTCGGAGAACTCCGGGAGGACGATCGGATCGTTCGGGCCGATCACGGCGGTGTTGGGCTTCAGGAACAACAGCGGGTGCTGCGGGACCTCGTTGCCCAGTTCCGCGGCGTGCTCCGCGAAGTTCCTGCCAACTCCGATGACCTTGCTGCGCGGGATGATCGGGGCCAGGAGCCTGACATCCTCCAGCTTGTGCTTGGTGTGGGTCCGTTCAACACCGTTGAAGAACGGGTCGCCATTAATGACAGTGATTTCCTCACTGCCGGACTCGCCGTCCACAACGCCGTAAAGGGGATCAGAATCAACTACAAACCGGGCGATACGCATGGGTTCAAGCCTACAGTCCGGCGAGGCGCTTTCAGCCGCGCAGGTAATCCAACTGCGCGGCCACCGACGTTTCGGCCGCCCAGCGGACGGAAGGATCGACGTCGGCGTAAACCACGTCGGTGACTTGGGCGATGGTTGCTTGTTGGCCTACCTGGGCGAGTGCGGCCCTGATCTGCTCGAGGCGCTGCTCGCGGTGGCTACGGTATTCGCGGCACTTTTCATCGAGCGCTGGCAACACCGGTCCATGCGCCGGAAGGAGCGTGGCCGGGCCGAGCGCCTCGAGCCGGTCCAGGCTTGCCAGGTAATCCCCCAGCCGCCCATCCGGATAATCCAGAACGGTGGTTCCGCGACCCAGGATGGTGTCGCCGGTGAGGACCGATCCTGTGGGGCCATCGCCAGGGAGATGGAAGCACACCGAATCGGACGTGTGGCCGGGCGTGGCCAGGACGCGGATCTCCACCCCGCCTGCATGGAGCACCTCGCCATCCGTGAGCGGCTCCCCGCCGTGGCAGTGCTCGGCCATGGCTGCTCGCACGGGGGCACCCGTCAGCTCATGGAAGCGCGCCGACGCCTCAGTGTGGTCTGCGTGGCGGTGCGTGATCAGGACGACGTCCACATGGCCCGCCGAAGCCAGCGCCGCCAGGTGCGGCCCATCTTCCGGCCCCGGATCCACGATGGCCACTCGTTCTGAACCGGGCGCGCCGATGACGTATGAGTTGGTGCCGTCCAGGCTCATGGGTCCGGGATTGGGAGCCAGCCGGAAGCGGGTCAGTTCGCTGCTTTGCTGAAACAGGTTGCTTTGCTGGTACTGGTTGCCCTGCTCGAACGCGTTGCCCTGCTCGAACGGGTTGCCCTGCTCGAACGGGTTGCCTTGCTCGAATGGGTTGCCTTGCTCAAGTTGGGAGTGCGCTGCATCGTCGGAAGTCACCTGCCCATCATCGCACCCCTGCGACGCTCTCTCACCGAATACCCCCTTTCGCCCCACGCTCTCTCACCGAATACCCCCTTTCGCCCCACGCTCTCTCACCGAATACCCCGCTCTGCCAGTCGCCTCCCCACCGCGGTCGCCTTAGTGAGAGAGCGTTCCTCAAAAGAGGCGACTCGGTGAGAGACCGTTCCTCAAAAGGAGGCGACTCGGTGAGAGACCGTTCCTCAAAAGAGGCGACTCGGTGAGAGACCGTTCCTCAAAAGAGGCGACTCAGTGAGAGACCGTTCCTCAAAAGGAGGCGACTCAGTGAGAGACCGTTCCTCAAAAGAGGCGACTCAGTGAGAGACCGTTCCTCAAAAGAGGCGACTCAGTGAGAGACCGTTCCTCAAAAGAGGCGACTCG